>NZ_LCYG01000031.1 GCF_001017175.1 Microvirga vignae
ATGGCAGTCCGAGGATACACGCAGCCTTGAGAGCAGAAGGCTACCGGGTCAGCCGCGGTCGGGTCGAGCGGCTGATGCGCCGGCATGGCATTCGTGCTCTGGCCCGTGGCCGCTTCCGGCCGACCACGACCGACAGTCGTCATCAGCTGCCGATTTCGCCCAACCTGTTGCAGCAGAAGTTCACGGTCTTCGAGCCGAACCGGGTCTGGCTGGCCGACATGACATACATTCCCACGGGCGAGGGCTGACTGTATCTCGCCGCGGTGCTGGATTTGGCGACCCGGAAGGTGGTGGGTTGGGCGATGCGCGATCACATGCGCACGGAGCTGACCCTTGGCGCTCTGATCATGGCGGCCCAGCGGCAACGACCAGGCCCTGGGCTTATTCACCATTCGGATCGTGGAAGCCAATATGCGGCTGAGGCGTATGCCCAGCAACTGGCTCTCATGGGCGCCAAGCCATCGATGAGCCGGACGGGCTGCTGCTATGATAATGCCCCGATGGAATCCTTCTTCCATTCCTTGAAGGTCGAGTTGGTCCATCAGCATCGTTGGACGACGCGCGAGGAGGCACGACGGGACCTGTTCGTTTATATCGAGAGCTACTACAATCGGCAGCGCATTCACTCGGCTATCGGGTATCTCACCCCCGAACAGGCCGAGCGGAAAATGAACTAACCCGGTCTCCGCGCAATCGGGGGAAGATCACGGAGTCGTCTACGTGTATGCGCCGGATCGCAAGGCTGAGCGGCCGATCGGGCATCTGGCGGGCTTTGCGGGCGTACTGCAGGTCGACGGCTATGGCGGCTACAAGGTGCTGGCCGAACGCGGGGATGTGAGGCTTGCGCTCTGCTGGGCGCATGTGCGCCGGCGCTTTTACGAGCTGGCCGCGGCCGGTCCGACGCCGATTGCGAGTGAAGCCCTCACGCGCATTGCTGAACTCTACACGATCGAGAGCGAGATCCGCGGGCACTCGCCCGAGGAGCGCCGCGCTGCCCGCCAGATGCGCAGTCGGCCCGTGCTCGATGAACTCGAGCCATGGCTGCGATCCAAGCTCTCCCTCATCAGCCAGAAGACGAAACTGGCTGAGGCGATCCGCTATGCGCTCTCGCGCTGGGAGGGCCTGACGCGGTTTGTCGACGACGGGAGGATTGAGATCGACTCCAACGTGGTCGAACGCTCGATCCGGCCGCTGGCTCTCAATCGGAAGAATGCTCTGTTTGCCGGATCTGATGGCGGTGCGGAGCATTGGGCGGTGGTCGCGTCGCTGATCGAGACCTGCAAGCTGATCGGTGTCGAGCCCTATGGCTACCTGGCGGACTTGATCATCCGCATTGTCCAGGGACATCCCAACAGCCGCCTCGATGACCTGCTGCCTTGGTCCTATGCGGTCGCGCAAGACCTCAAGGCCGTGGCCTGAAAACACCGCTTACGATCAAGACGCCATCGCTGCCGGAACTCTGAAGTCTTCACCTTTCGTCAGCATGGCCCAGGCGGACCGCGCCATCTTGTTTGCCAGCGCAATAGCGGCGAGCATCCTCGGCTTGCGTGCCAGGATGCGGGCGAGCCAGGAGCCTTCCGGCGCGTTCTTGCGCCCAGTGGTCTTTACGACAGCCATCGCGCCGATGATAAGCAGCCGTCGGATATCGCGCTGACCCATCTTCGAGGTGCGCCCGAGCACCTGCTTGCCGCCGGTAGAGTGCTGGATTGGGACAAGCCCGGGCCAGGCAGCGAAGTCGCGTCCGCGTCTGAAGCTCTCCATCGGCGGCGCGAAGGTTTCGATCGCCATTGCGGTGATCGGCCCGATCCCGGGCATGGTCTGCAGGCGTGACGCCGTCTCCCCGCGAGCGGCCTCGCGCTTCAAAACCTTCTCGAGATCCGCGATCTTGCCGGCGAGGGCTGCGATCTGGTCGAGATAGAGGCGCCCGAGTTCGACGATCAGGGGCTGAAGGGTCGTGTTGACGCCCTCGATCACATCGCTGAGCAGCTTGTTGTTGCCCCTTAAAGAGCGGGCATGGCTTCCTGGGTTTGTCGGGCCGCGATGAACTCGCGGGGTGAACGATAGCCGAGAGTCCGGTGTGGGTGAAGCTGGTTATAATGAGCAAACCAGCCCGGCAGCGCGGCCATCACGGATCGGGCATCCGGGCAGGAACTGACGCGGGCGTAATCACGCTTAATCGTGCACACGAAGGCTTCGGCCATGCCATTCGATTGCGGGCTCTCCAAGGGTGTGGTGCGCGGCTCCAATCCAAGCTCCCGGGCAAACGCCCGGGTCGGCCCCGCCACATAGCAGCTCCCGTTGTCGGTCAGCCACTCGATCGTGTGCGGCAGCCGGTTCACAGGCCCGAAGCGATGCTCGACGGCGGCGATCATCAGATCCTGCACATCCTCGCCCTTGATCCCCTCTGTGGTGGCGACATAGCCCAGCGCCTCGCGGTCACAACAGTCGAGGGCAAAGGCCACCCGCACCTTCTGCCCATTGGCACAACCGAGCTCAAATCCGTCTGAGCACCAGCGCAGATTGGCCTGCGCGACCGCGACGCGTCCGTCGTGCCGGCGTGTCTCAGCGCCGCCTGCATGCCGCCGCAGCAGCAGGCCATGCGCCTTCATCGCCCGATAGACCCGCTTGTGGTTGGGCGGAGCTCAGCCCTGCTCGTGCGCTCGGCGCGCCAGAGCGACATGCCCCGCCGATAGCCATAGATGGGCATGGCGGCAATCGCGGCCTTGATCTCCTCGACCAGAGCGCTATCCGGCAAGGGCGGCCGGCCTCGTGGGCGTCGGGCGCCCGGCTTTGTCTGCTTGGCAAGGTTGGAGCGGGCCACCCCGAGGTTCTCGGCGACGACACTCATCGGGAACCGTCCTTCGGCAGTGAGACGGACCGCAGCAGCCGTTTTTTGCGTCCACCACCTCCAGGGCTTCCCTGAGCACCTCGGCCTCAAGCGTCTTCTTGCCCAAAAGCCGCTGCAACTCGCGCACCTGGTTCTGGAGGGCGCGGTAGTCGGAGGCTGGCACGACCTCCTCGCCGCGCCTGGCGGCCGCTAGGGCGCCCTGGGCGGCCAGCTTGCGCCAGTGGATGAGCTGGTTCGGGGCAATGCCGTGCCGGCGGGCAACCAGACTGACGGTGACGCCCGGCTCATAGGTTTCGTTGACGATGGCCACCCTCTCGGCAGCCGTCCAGCGGCGGCGCCGTTCCGGGCCGCTCAGGACATCAATAGGAGGGTTGGTGTTAGTCATAGTCACAACAGTAAGCCTACCACTTAGCTAAGTAGGAAGCCCTGTCTGTTCAATTCGGGGGCTGCAACACCGCCCCTACACCTCACCGCCAGCCGGGCGCGGCACTCCGGGCCGATTTATGCACCAACGTCACGTATCTCCGAACATCGGAATATGTCATCAAAGCGATTCCTCCACAATATGCGGAAAGCCGCATCGCGGGCGCATCGCGGGCGCATCGAGGAGCGCGCTCCCGTTTCACTATCCCCTTCGCGCCCGGCACGCGGGACACGAGACATGATAGTCTTCATGCCATTCCGTCTACTGAGCCTCTCAGTCGGCAGGTCCTCCGCGGAAATTGAGCGCCCGCTCCAAGTGCCAAGAAGGGTCATCGCCGGACGAATCTGTCTCGACATATCCTTCGTTTTCGTCGCTCCTTCCTTCAACAGGATCCTCGCTCTCGGCTTGGAGATACAGTCGAGGCTTGTCTGCCCGCTGCCATTCACGGTCATCGTTCAGCGTCCACTTATCGCCATGCCGTTTAGGATCAAGCACGAACTCGTTTCCACCCACGTCAACAAAGCCCATCTGCTCCAGACGGGGCTTCGGGTTATCGTTAGCAGGACGCGGCATGATTAAGGGCTTCTTGCCGTCGAGCCGAAGTTGATGTTCGAGTAGAACATCGCCCGCATTCTCGACGAGCGGATGGGTCACTCGCATAGCCACAACCGATGAGATGTTTTTTCGCTCTGGAAAGTGCTCTTTCTGCCAGTCTTTCCCTTTGATGCGGAATCCCGGACCCACTCTTAGGAGCCCGACGCTCTTGTCGCCCAACTGGTAGCTGAAGTATTGCGAACCCGGCTCATCAGCTACGCTCGCACCAACTCTAGCGACCATTGCGGTGCACGCGGCTTTATTGGACACGGAATCTGAATACTCTTGTGGATTATTGGCAATGTGCTTGACATCATCACTGTAGAAACTCTTCAGTTCTTCCTCGGGCGTCTTCCTGTCCAACTCGTAGATAGGAGGTTCGGAGGTGAGGGAATACAGTCGCGTCGCCGACGACGAAGCAGGCGCCGCCTCTGCGAGCGTTTCCGTAAACGTCTGGTCATCTGCTGCCTGCCCCGATTCATCGGATTGGCTCGCGCTTGTAGATCGGCTAGTTGACCCAGTGATTCTGCTATACACGCGGTTCGCTCCCCTATCGAAATGGTTGCGCCGTAGTTAGATCAGTCTACTCAAGACCTGTTAGCAGCTTAAGCGAGCGAGCTGACGACGCACTGACGTACAGAAGAGTGCATGGCAGCAACCCCTACCTCGATCGGATCCTGACTGGCCACATGGTGGATCGCGCAACGCCGAGGCGGTCGACTACGCGCGCGACACGGCCGAGGCGCCGCTGAAACTGTCGATATGAGAGCCGGCTCCGCAAATCTGAACAGTGCGATAGGTGGAGTTTCTGCCTGATGGTTGGCAAGATTGGGCCGCGAAACCAGAAGAGACGAAGAGCAGACGCGCACGCGGGAACCACACACCGGCTTTCAAGGCGAAGGTGGCGCTGGCCGCTGCCAAGGGCGATCAACGCTGGCTCAACTAGATGCCGTAACGGGCCTGCCGCTCACGCAGTAGCGGAACGGGGTGGCTGTCCCTCAGAGATCCTATGGGCGTGGATAGCGAGCCACCCTCTGGCAGAGTGGGTCGGCTATCTCCCACTCTGGAGACAGTCACGCCCTTTACTGCAACTCATTTCCAACAAGCTGCCGTTCACACCGACCTCGGAGCGATCGTCGTCTCGCTCGAACTCTCCCGCTCGGTTTGGCTTGTCATATCCTTATCGCCTGGCAAAGCCGAGAAGAGGTCGAAGCACCAGGTGTGCGGCGGTGATGTCGGCGGGTTGCTGGCATGCTTTGCTGCGTTGCAGGCGAAAGCGCGCGCCAGGACCGGCAACCAGTTTCCACTGATCGTCATCCAGGAAGCGGGGCTTGATGGCTTCTGGCTCCATCGCGAGCTGCAAACGGTAACTCGCTATTCACGCCCATAGGATCTCTGAGGGACAGCCACCCCGTTCCGCTACTGCGTGAGCGGCAGGCCCGTTACGGCATCTAGATGTTTGGTCCCGGCATATGGTGGAGCGGATTGAGCCTGAAGCGTTGAGGCTCTGTTGTCCAGATCTTGCAGATGTACTCGTAGGGAGTGAGGCCGCGTAGCGTCTTGAGCCTTCGGGCGAGGTTGTAGCCGCTGACAAAATCAGCCAGATGCTGGCGGAGTTGATCATGGCTCTCGTAGTAGTCGCGCTTGACCGTCGCTTCCTTGATGGTGCGGTTCATCCGCTCCACTTGCCCCTTGGTCCATGGATGTCTGGGCCTGGTCAGGCGATGGTCCACATCGTTCTGATCACAGGCATACTCAAAGGCATGGGCTCTGAAGATCTCGCCTCGCTCCATGGCTTCCTTGATCAGCGGGGCTGCAGAAGCTGTGTTGCTGGGTATAGTGAAGTGAATGTCATGATCGGTCAGGACCGTGCGCACCTTGTAAGGAACGGCCTTGATCAACGCGCGCAGGAAGTCGCCGGCGATCCCGGTGGTCACCTTCTCATGCAGTTCCACAAAGGCAAACTTGCTTGTGCGATCAATCGCGACCAGCAGATAAAGCCTTCCCTCCTCAGTGCGCACTTCGGCAATGTCGATGTGGAAGTAGCCGACGGGATACGCCTTGAACTTCGTCTTGGCCGGCTTGTCGCCGGTCACCTCGGGCAAGCGGCTGATGCCATGCCGCTGCAGGCACCGATGCAGCGATGAGCGGGTCAGGTGTGGAATAGTGGCCTGCAGGGCATACAAGCAGTCATCCAGCGGTAGGAGCGTATGGCGTCGGAACGCCATAATAATGGCTTCCTCCTCGACTGACAGGACCGTGGACTTGACATCCCTAGGGCCCGTGGGCAGGTCGGCCACCGACGTTCGCTTCTTCCATTTGGCGACCGTCTTCGGGTTGATCCCGTAGCGCTTCGCCAGCGTTCTCAGGCTCGCTTGACTATTTTGTATTGCTCGACGGATCGCCTCAGTCGTTGTGGCGCTCCCATGGAGAACTTGGCCCATAGCGCATCCCTCCATTCAGGCAATAAGAATGCACCATCAAACCCTGGGATCAAACATCTAGTTCGGGATGATCAAACCCAGCGGAGGTTGATAGGGGCCCCAGCTGACGACAAGCTGACGCGCAGGCGTTAAGGGTCTGCGCTCCACTGTCTGCCAGGAGGCCACGCTATCGCGACCGCGCCAACGCACGCGACCCGCGCCACAGAGGTTGCTGGATGACGTTCGCGGCATCGTCCTCGCTGTCGAGCGCGAGCGACAGGTTGAGATTGTTGCGCAACATCTGATTGGCTGGTTCTGTTGCCAGAGCTTGCCGATATAGCGCTTGTGCCTCGTCATGACGCCCCTCGTTGTCGAGGACAACACCTTTAGCGTTCAGCGCACGCAGATCATCGGGGACTGCAGCCAACAAGTTGTCAAGTACCGCAAGCGCCTCATGCAAGCGTTTCTGGGCCAGCAAGATTTTGGTAAGACGCATCGCCGCATCGACATTGCTTGGTTCCTGCTTCAGCTCATCTCGCAAGGACTCCTCGTCAGTATTCCAACCGATGGCGCGCGCAATACGTTCGCGCATGGATGGATCGATATCCTTGGCGCCGAGCAAATCTGGCCCGGGCGTCGTCTCCACCGAGAAAACGGGTTTATCCCAGCTCGTGCAGCCGCCGAGAAACAGAATGGCGAGTACCGCGAGGAGAGCTGTAGTGGGACGAGTTGAACACGATTGCGGTCGGATTGCATTATCATGTGAATTCATACTGTCCATCTCACGCTGTAATCGAGTGCTGCGCACTATCAGCCGGCGCAACGCACACACTGCCATGTTTCTCTGACGCTCCATTATTTGCCTCAGATACGAGCTTGATGGATCCAACGGGCTGGATAGTATAGTCGGAGGCGAGGTCCTGATAGGACAGTACAGCGAGATCGATTTCGTTGCGGGCGAGAAAGCCGCGGACAAAGCGCCGAACGTCCATTGAAGCTAGAATGACGGGATGGGTCTGACCAGGCGCCATACTCGAATGGATCTGACGCGTCTGCGACAGTAGCATCTCGCTCTGGTAGTCCTCCAGAACCAGGTAGGGACCGACGGCTGTATCGCGAATCGCACTGCGTACAATATCCTCAGTTTCACGTTCAATGACAAAGGCGGGCACAACACGGTGCACGTTGGCATAGCGGTGACAGATCTGCCGCCTTAGACCGGAGCGAACATACTCCGTCAGCAGGACAACATTTTGCTCATGTTCACTCGATCTGGCTAAGGCTTCCAAGACCAGACGGGTGTTGCGGATTGGGACGCCCTCATCCACCAGGCGGCGCAGCACATCTGCGATCCGCGGAATTGGCGTCGTACGTAGCACCTCCTTGACCAGATCGGCATATTCCTGCTCCATCCGACTCAGCAATTCGCGCGTCTCCTGGATACCGACCAAGCATTGTGCATAGCGCACCAATGACGAATGGACACGCAGAGCGATAACCTCACTCGGACAATGATGCCCAATGCCCGCGGCTTTGAGAGCCGGTGCATGGCTTTGTTGGATCCAGATCCGATCCGTCTCGGGGTCACGCCGAAACGGAATGCCGCTCAATTCGATGTTCGCCCGGTCGTCGGCAAGCGCGAGCTGCGTCGGGTCAATTAAATCATGTTCAACCGGCACGCCCTCGACATCTACCCTGAACCGCGATTCAGGCAACTGATGGTCGACCCGGATAGGGATACGAGGAATCGTGATGCCGAGATCAGCTGAGACCAATCCGGAAACGCGTGCAATGTGCTGTTGCAACTCGTCCTGGTCGACCGCATGAGCCAAGCTTGGCGCAAGGAACAATGTGAACGGAAGTGCCTCCGCAGGCACGGTTTGCTTATGAGGCTGAGCTGGAGCCGTAGCAGCTACATCAGCGCCATTCTTAGCGCGTTGCACAAAGCTCGCCGCGGCGAAGACTGCGGCCAAAACGAGAAAGACGGGCAGAGGAAAACCGGGAATGAACCCCATGACAAGCAAAACGCAGGCTGCCAATCGTAACGCGTGCGTACTAGCCGTGAGCTGGTCAACGATGTCGGTACCAAGATTGAACTTGGTAGCCCCATCTACACGGGTGACGATGGTCGCAGCTGTAATCGAAAGCAGTAGCGCCGGAATCTGCGAAATTAAGGCATCACCGATCGTCAGCAGCGTATATTGATGCAGCGCTTCGTCGAGGGACATGCCCTTGGAGAGCAGCCCGATGGTGATCCCGCCCAGCATGTTAATGCAGATCACCACCAGCCCCGCGATGGCATCGCCCTTCACGAATTTCATGGCGCCGTCCATGGCCCCTCGAAGCTGGCTTTCTCTCTCCAATGCGGCCCGCCGGCTGCGGGCTCCGCTCTGATCAATATGGCCGTTGCGTAGGTCCGCATCGATTGCCATCTGCTTGCCCGGCATAGCGTCGAGGGTGAAGCGTGCCGCCACCTCTGCAACGCGTTCGGCTCCCTTCGCGAGAACGATGAACTGCACCATGGTCACGATCAGAAAAATGACAATGCCGACAGCGATATTTCCTGCCACCACGAAATCGCCGAACGTGTGGATAATGCTGCCGGCATCCCCCTCAGCCAGGATCAGACGCGTGGTCGCGATGGTGAGGGCCAGCCGAAATACCGTGGAGATCAGGATGACGCCTGGCAAGGACGAGAGATCGAGCGGCGTGTTAATATACAGCGCAACCATCAGCAGCAGTATGGAGAAGCCTAGATTGAAGCCGATGAGCGTGTCAATTGCCAAGATCGGGATCGGCATGATCATCATTCCGATCGCCAGAAGCAGCATCAACGCGACCATCAGATCCGGGTGCGCCGGAACGCGCGTGATGATGTTACGCAGGACGTTAGTCATGGAGACCCTTTTGATGCCGTGTTGATAAGGACTGTTCCGCCACGCAACCGAACATAGCTTTGGAAAACGGCACGGGCCTCGTCCATGCGACCGGCCCGCCGCAGGGCATGGCTACGCAAAAGCGTCAAGGGCAGACGCGAGAAGGGGTGCTCATCAAGTGTGTCCAATCTATCTAGGATCGCCAGCGCTTCATCGCCGAGGCCCTCCGAGATGAAGGCATAGGCAAGAATGCGCAGCAGGCCGACGTCTTGACAATTGTCGTGCACGATGAGCCGCAATAGAGCTAAGCTTTTTGCGCTTTGTCCGCATGCAAGATGGACATAGGAAAGCGCGCAGAGCAAATCGCGCTCCTGCTCGGCAATAGGCAAGGTATCACTGGTACCGGAAACGTCTGTCTGCGAGATATGAGTGAAGAGTTGCGCTCCGTCCGGATCGACCATTGTTAGCCTTTGATCAAGCTGTTCCGGTTCTCCCGGAGTAGAATTAGCCGTTGCAACTCCTGCTGCAGGACGACAATGCTTTCACGCGGCATCGAATCCTCGAGCACAGTCGATAGCGTGCCAACTAAGCGTTCCAGAACACCACCCTGCCTCGCTGCGTGCAGCACGTCCGGATGACGCAGGCGTGGCGCAACGAAGGAGAGTAGGCCGTGTGCGAGATTGCTGTCATAAAGTGTGGCCACTACCGCGCGTGGGTCGATCTCATTGCGCCGGGTACGCATATCATCGTGGCTGACGCGCGTGACCGCATCAATATCGTTGGCCTTCAGCACAGCCTCGACCTCGACGTTGACCGGGAGATCCTGCGCGCGCATTTCCTGCAAGATCGACGTGTGCCTCATGCCGCCATTTACATGAGCACCATCGATACCCATGTTACTGGCTTGACGGTTGGCCGGCTCGATTACTGGTGCACGGTCGTCGGTGTTGAAGCTCTGCCAAGAGGGGCTGGGCCGGACTGGGTAGCGGGGCAGCTTGACCATGGCGTTCTCCGTATCTTCCTCATGAGCTTGGGAACTCTAATAGGGGATGGCTGCAAGGCGGCCATTCCTGCTCAGCAGCACACGCCTGTCCTGGAACTGGTCGACCGTCCACCCGTCATTCAAGACGGCGCCGACGAAATACTTTTGACCACTGACAACGAGATAGGGCTGGGTTCCGCGCCAAACGGCTTCGACGGCGATTGAGGGTGGCGCCTTCTCCTCCCTGACGGCCACTCCGTTCACCAGTGTTAGCGCGCCATTCGTCCGATGATCGAACCATTGCTGGACCTCCTGCCATCTGGCGACTAAGGCAGGCGTAACGCTGCCCTCAGCGGTCACGACACCCGGTCCGGAACCGACTGTAATCGTGGGCAGGCCTGCTCGATCAACTTCCTCTTGCAGTACTTGAGCCGCTGTGTGGGCGGCCCGATCATCAGGGTGGTTGCTGGTCAGCCTGCGTACAGGTTTGACGGCCGGTGGCGGATCGGCGCTCGGTACACCGACGCTCGCGGGGTAGAGGAACATGGTTGAGAGTGTACCGATCCCAAGAGAGCCGAGCAACACGATGGCGCGTGCCCAGATCGGAACACGTGCCATGCCGATCGAACCAGCTTCCGCTGAATCCCGCACCGACCAGAGAATGGACATTGCGCCCGCATGGACAATGACAGGAAGAGAAACAACAACGCGCTCGCCCGCGCCAATATCCCGGTTGCCTTCTATGCTGATTCCGACCGCAAGGGCCTCGATCTCGATCGCATTGCCGAGGAGGGTAATACAGAGGTGATGCGGCTCGAGCCCTTGTTCGACGAAGATTATATCAGCATCGAGGCCACTACCGACTAGGCTCGTTCCGTCAGCCGCTTTGCCGGTTAGCCCGGAATAGACGCCCGAGAGCACCTCGAAATCTAATGAAACGGCTTCATTCACGTATCATCCCTCGGACAAGGAGAGGGCCGCACAAAAGTTGTGGTACGGCTCATTTTAATCGCACACGCTATTCACACCGCCGCCAGGACGCGAAAAGCGGGACGGTGGGCCCGTCCCGCTCCCAGCATTACTGCACGCGTTCGTCAGCCACCTTCTTAACGGACTGGAGCTCCGTCACAACCGTGCGCGTCACCACGCTCCTCTGCGCCATTGCTAAGCTAGTAGCCGCCAAGGCTTCAAGCTGATCCTGGAACTCTTTCTGCCCAGCGGCCTGAGAACCGCCGTTAATGGCCGAATTCACCACGCCTTGACCAGCTGAACCACCAGTCGAAGTGTTAGCAACTTTAGCAGCCATATCGTATCACCTTTCTGCTCGAATGTTGCCGCCATTGACGGCCTCTGTTTCCTGACGTCGGACCATTCGACGTCAGGCATCCCCCTCTGCTTCGTCCATGGCCTCGTCGAACTCAGCCATGGTCTCGTTCGCAATTTGCAGTGCGACCGAACAGAGAGCCGCTTCGAAGGCTTGGCGTTGAGCTACAGCCTGCGATTCAGTCCTAGAACTTGTTGCACCATCGTCACGACCGTCTGTGCCGCGCGACCGGTCTTTAAGACCGTCTGTGCCACGGGATCGGTCGTGGTTGGTAAGTCTACCCTCAATTGCTCTGACCATTGGGCGTCCTACGTTTATGTCCGCTACAGGTAACAGGCGGCAGTGCCGGCAAGAGATCCACATTCCCATGTTATGAGCGTTGGCTTACGGTAAGCTGACAAGACCGAGAACTATTCACAATCAGCGCCTGAAGATCCCATTGATTTGCCCAGAAGGTGCGGCGTCAGTGGATCGGCGAAGAAAAGCGGACGATGGTGGAGAGAGGTTCGAGGCGGGCAAGACGCCTCAATGGTGGCGCGCCAGCATGGCGAAGATCAGAATCACCTATTCCATGGGAGAAGCCCTATCAGGACAGCGAGCTCTCACGAGTGAGCGCCAGGGGCAGCTGGCACCGGCATCGGGGTTGGGGGAGGTGCTCAAGCACGAGCGCGAGCTGCAATGGTTGTTGGGCAAAGAAGACGATGGAGGTCGACATCCTGCGTAAAGTCGTGGAGTGCGAACGAGCAATAAATGGATCGCACATTTGCCATCACGGCCAGGGGAGAGCGATGAAACAGTTTAGCGAGGTTCATGGCAGAGCGTACCCGAATGTGGCAGCAATTCTTGCGCGGCCTGCGGATTGGCGGTATGGGCACCAATCAGCCGGCCGCGCAAGCTCGTCCACCAGGCTACGCTCTCAACTAACGGCGTCCCGCCAACCTAGCTGGGAACGCCCGCGACTTGCGGCTCGGCCTCAATGCGTGCCTTCAGGTGATTTAAGTAGTTTTCCACATGGCGTTGTGCCTCCGAAAGCGGCAGGTTTACGGCGGCCTCTACGGCGTGCTCCATCACCTTCTTCACCAGCCCCTCGCGTATCGCGAGTTTGACCTCGGGGCCGGCGATATTGCCCACCAGCTGGGCCGCAAGATTGAGGCCTGCTAGCTTCAGCGCCTGCTTCATATTGCCTCCGCTGATGGCGGTGTGCACAAGATTCGCCGCTTGCGCCCCAAGCTGGAGCACCTCTGATCCGAGACTAGCCAATTGGCCCAGGCCCGGAATGAAGCTGAGCAAGCCTACCGCTGTGGAAGCCCAGTCAAGCACATTCGAGCCCACCTTGAGCACGCCGTCGAGCGCGTGCATGAGGGCCCCGCCGTTCTTTTTCGCAGATTTGATACTGGGCTGGTCCGCCGCCCCCATCATCATGTCCGCAACAGCGTCCTGATCGGCGGCGGTTTTGGCGACAGAAGTCTTCGTCTGCTGAACGGTGCGGTTCGCAGTGGACATGTTTCTGTAGAAGTGCGTGAAGTCGCTGTTGCTGATGTTGCCCGAATCAACTGTATGGCCACCGCCGAAGGCGAAGAAACTGTGATCGGTCTTGTAGCCCGTGATCGAATTGTTTAATAGCCCAAACAACAGAGGATCCGAGAGCAGCTGCGACGCCGCCTGTTGCACCTTCGGATCGAGACTCTTGTCGCCGGCCATCCTCGCCAGCTTGTCCCGGGTCAGGTCACCGTCCCCGAAGAAGGTGCTCTGATTGCGGTTAATTGTCTCGAGCGTATTCAACTCGGTTCGCGTGAGGCTCATCGACGATGAAGCGACTTGCAGGAAGTCCTCCTTGTGAACTTTATCGATCGCGCCACCGTACAACTGCGTCCAGTCATCCGGGTGGTTGAGGAAATATTGAGCCGCCGCAATGACCTGGGTCGGGCATTTGCCGGTTTTCGCTTGGCCGTCGATGATCTGCTTGAAGTCAGCCAAGCTCAGGTTCTTGGGCAGGTAGTCGGAGTACCGGTAAAGCTCGCGCAATGCATCGCTCAAGGTCATGGCCGACGGCTGCCCATTTCCAGTGCCATCGGACGGAATGTAGTTCTGCACGTAGCTTTGTGCCTGCCGCTCCTGGAACGCGGCAACTTGTGAGTGATGTTCGGAGAACCCGGACAGATCTTTCGCCGTGATCTTGCCGCCGCAGCGGCCGTCCCCCTGGGAACCGATCGCATAGAAGAGCTCCGGGTCCTGTTGCAATCCCTCGATCGTGGCTCTCAGATCCGGAGGCGTGGAGGGATCATCCAACTTGGCTGCCAGCGAGTCCCAACTGAGCGGGCATTGGTCCTTGTGGCGGTTCAGCACTGCTACGATCTGCAACTCGGCGTCGGTAAGCGTGCCGCCGTTCCACGTGATCCTTGAGCTTGGTACGGGGGCCGGTGCGACAGCTGGCAGATCTGTCGTACAGGAGGGCTGCGGGACGTGATCCAATGATTCGATTGCCGCCTTCAGATGAGGCGGCAGCAGATCCAGCGGGTGCTGCCTAGATTCTTCCGTCGATGCCTTCGGTTCCAGCGGCAGACCCTGTGGCGTAGAGGGGGCGCTGGTGCTGCCTGCCATCGAGCGGGCGCTGTTGTCTCCCAACGAGCAACTGGACAACATCCCGTCGAAGACCGAAAACGCTCTTTGCCAAGACTGGTCGCGCGTCTGTGCAGAAGGTCCGAGCGCCGACTCGGCCGCGAGAACAAGCGCGGATCCAGGTGGATTCAAGATCGTAGATAGCGAAAGATTGTTGAGCGACATTGTGCATCCTCGAATGTGAGACTGAAGACCGCCGCAAGTGCGTCATGTGGCGCCGCTGTGTTGACGACGAACCATACGCAAGAAGCGACGGACGTGCTGACGGAGCGCGAGCGCCGCTGGTCTTCCCGTCAGAAGTGCCAGCCGCCACACTTGCGGTTATTCCGCGCGTCGGCCCTACCGACGTGCATGTCCGTTACGGTCGACAGGCGGCATCGCAGTCCGGACAACCGCGCTCTCATGCTAGAAGGGCTAGCTGTCGAGAAGCTGACAGTTGTCACGAGAATGCACAATGAGCCAATGGAGACCGCAATGATTACGCCTGGGACGTACGGCGCCAGCGCAATGTCAGTTCTCGCCTTGCCCAGGCTCGCGTATGACGCTGTCCTGGTGCGGCACGTCGGAAGAATGCGACCCTTCCGGCCGTCCATCGCGAACGACCACCGTCGAGGAACCGCGAAACAACATCAGCACCGGTTCCCGCTGTGGTGTCTTGATGGCGCGTGGCTGCGCCTGCGCCACCAGACCGTTGAGCGTCTGCTCCACGAGTGCGATGAAGCGTGGTGGACCGGACACCAGGACGATATCATCGCCCGGTGTTGGTCTCACGATATAGCGCTCATCGGAGATGTTGAGTGCATCGAGGGCCGCCTTCAATGCATCGAAGCTGATCGGACTCAACGCAAGCAGGCGGCTTTGCGCTTCTTTAGCAGCCGATACATAAAGCACCAGTCCATCATAGTACCATTGAAGATTATAGATGGTGGTTAAATGGTTGAGGAACTCGAGCGGCGGCAGATCAGGCAGGCGCCCGCGAATCCGCCCCTTCACCTCGGCGCTGATGTTGACTTTAATATTGAGGTTATTGCCGAATTCTTGCAGCGCGGCGGAGAGGTCCTGATCGAGAATCGTATAGCTATACGGTATCGAAGGCAGCAACAGAAATGCGCCAGCCGCCCTAGGAATTCCGGTGGGAACGAAAACTGCGACACACAGAACTCGTTTCAAAAGGTCTAGCATCGTCGATCGGATGAGCATACCCGGTCCCTTCGGGCTGAGAACAAGCGCTGAAATTTGCCCTAACTTATTAACCGAACTTGGCGATTTATTGATCCGGCCTGGGAGATCTTGAACTACGCGGCATAGCGGAATGGCTGATGCCTGAAGTAGCTCCGGATCCGTTCGGGAAGCTTTGTCATCCGGCGCATGTGGCTGATGACGGCGCGCTTGAGTTCGGGCTTGCTGCGGGCCGGCGGCTTGCGGGTTACGGCGTGCTTCAGGTCGGCATTCAGACCCTCGTACGGATTGAGCTCGGGGCTGTAAGCAGGCAAGTGGAAGACCTCGATCGGCTCCTTGCGCTCGGCCAACCAGTCCCGCACCGCCCGAGCCCGATGGACGGGCAGGTTCTCCCAGAGCAGGAACACCTTGCCGCTGGCCTCTTGGATGAGCCGGCCGGGAAAGTGGATCAGGCGCGGGGCCTTGAGCGCACCCTCGAGCACCATCCAGCGCAATTCGCTCGTGTTGGTCAGAGCCGAGATCAGACCCAGCCTCGCGCGCTTGTGGCAGGGGCGCATTACAGGTGTCACGCCTCTGGGGGCGAAGCTGCGGCCGCGCCCATCGGCGGAGCGCAAGCCGGTCTCGTCACCCCAGAAGATCGTGCGCTTCCCCCCTCTGGCTTGCGCCACGACGGCTGAGTCGTCCTGCCGTAGCCAGCGCCGCACTGCCTTCGGCGACTGCTCGTAGGCCCGTCTGAGCGGCTTCTGGGCCGTGAAGCCCCAACGCGCCAGATCGGTGCCAGCGGTGCGCCCCTGTTCGGCAAAATGGCGGCAGATATTGAACACGCCTGTCCGGGTCAAGCCCACCTGCGCGGCAATGGCATCATAAGTCAGGCCACTCTCACGTAGTCCGACTACTTGCCGCCGACGCTCCGCTTGTGCTGCTGCTGGCCGCTTGCGCATGTCGATATGGCTCATCCCACCAAACTGGATCGGTGAGCCATGGATTTCAAGATTACCCAAGCCGGATCGATAAATGACTTGGCGGCTGCGTCAGCGGCAGCTTTGTCCATCTAGTCTCAAGTTGACGTACCCCACCTGCTCATCCAGGATTGTGGCCACGGCCGCCGCACTGCTCATTCGCGTTCCTCCTCTTCTCGGTCAGTTTGGCATTGTATCCATAGCGCAGATGAATGCCATCCAAACAATCGACTTTACCTGTTCTCCGAACGACCGATAGTGAACACCAGATTTGAGACATAGGACTCGGGCATACCAGAATGGCTATTGATCTTCACCCTGCCCTGGAGAAAGCTTCCCAGCTGTATGCCGAGCATCAACCGAGGCGCATGTCAATTGCGACAATGTTGTCCGGCCCGCGCAAACTATATCGCGTCGGCTCGACACGGCAGACGTCCCCGCACGCTGCATAGCCGCTTGCTACCTATAAACCCTCGTATAGCATTCCTAAACCTTTCTGTATCGGCCGCTTACCTCGGTACAATTGTGTTAACACTCAATCTCACCTTAACTTCGCGAGCAGTTGGATGCTGCCGATTGCAGGCGGCAGATGCTCCTGAAATACGGCAAATGGATAGAACTTCATCGCAGTCAGATTATATGGAATTCGAAGGCAAAGTCTTTCGTTACCAGGTGCTGATGGCACATACACTCGAAGCAACCCGCTCAGTTCCTCAACCTGACCAAACGAGCAGTCTATGGAAGCTCGCTACAACGAGAGATATCCCGGGGCATGCGCCATACAGGGCAAACCCGAGGCTCGCCCTTCGCCAGCTATGCTACGCGATGCACAAGGATAAAGCGCTGCCACATGCAAAACCTGAGACTGCCCGGTATGAAGTGCCCGTCGTGGACGACCAGTCAGCTGTCGACTCTAAGGCAGCTCGCTCCGTCATCGCATGAAGGCATTGAATCATGAGCCCGGATGTTTGCCATTCGCCTGCGGTCTGCTTTCTCCTTGGCCTTCCCCGGTCGGGGACGACGCTTCTGACGCATTTGCTCCAGCAGCATCCGGATATTGTGGCCCCGCCCGAGCCATGGTTAATGCTGGCGCTTGAGGCGTTTGGCATGGTGGATCAGCGCCACCCAGCGGGGGCGTCATTGATTCAGGCCGCGATCTCAGAATTCTTGAGCCGAATAGATCGCACTATTGTCAGCCGCGCCTTTGCCGATGCGGTCTACGGCCAATATTTGGCAGCTGCGGGCAAACGCATCTTCATAGACAAAACTCCGCGATATTGGATGGTGCTCAATTTTTTGGATTCCCTCTATCCAGAAGCGCCGCGAATCATTCTAATACGTAATCCCTATGCCATCGCTGCATCAATGAAATCAACGTGGGGTATCCCTCTCCTGTCGGCGAGCTGCCCGTCCGCCATCGCGTCGTGTCTCGCCGATCTTTTTTTGGGCCTGCCTACGCCCGCCATCGCGTCCTGTTTTGCCGACCTTGTTCTTGGCCTGCCTATGCTTGCCGCACACTGCGGCCGCCGTCATACGCAAATCGTTCACTACGAACAGCTCGTGGCGCGCCCCGACGAGGAAATTCGGCGCATCATTGCCGGACTCGGCTACGACCCCACGTGCACCGCACTGGCGACGGTGGAGCAAACGGATTATCTCAGCTCGGCTAGCTTCGGGGACCGGAAGATCCGAGAGAAAATGGAAATCGATGAATGCTCGGTCCGAACTTGGCAAACCGAACTGAGTGTCGAAGAGATGCAAGTAGTGACGGATCTAATCGGCGCGGAGCTTTTGATGGAGCTCGGTTATGAGGCGGAGCTTCGGTACGCCCAGCAAGCCGGGGTCGTGGATAGGGGCCGTGCAACAACCGAAGGTTATCGTCAATTGTTTCGAGCCTGCTCGGACTTGCGCGGCGGCACCGGACGAGCATCGTTCAGCATCTCCGCTGACGGGGGCGACCTAAATAGCGTTGTTCAGCAAGCTGAAGAAAACTCCGCCTTTGCTTCCCTTCACTCCATAGTTCGGGAGGCGCAACGTCTAGCCGATCCTAAGATGGAGGAGAATCTGCGGCTGGTGCATTCGGTGGCGGCTCAGCTAGAGCAGGTGCTCACGGCTCCCAATGCCGATCGACCCGCGCGGCAAGACACAACTAGTGTTCGCGATGCGACCATCGATACGTTGCGGGCGATGTCGCCCCGCTCAAGTAGATCCTCGTCACTTCGGACGTCGAGCGAGCCGCAGGTCTAATTATCTTGGAGAAACAGGAACGTGAAATTAGACAAACATGAACTGAAAATTGCGGCGTTGGAGGCATGGAGGGAAAAATCTACCAAAGCTATCTACGGAACTCAAGAACAACTACTAAGATTGGCTAGCTGTCGTGGCGATTCTCTTAATATCTCGTGCACGAATTCCGCACAGCGTGCGTCATACACCATTCGCAAGCACCCGTCGGCGTTCAAAGTAATCGGCTTGGCCGCCACCACAACAAATGGTCGAAGCGCTCAGCGACCTTGAGACTTGATCGAGCAGGCCGATGCGAGTTCGCGTAGTCCAACGAATAAACGCCGGGCAGCGAGCTTCAGTTCGAGCGCCAAACTGAGGCCGTTCAGGCGCCGCAGTTCCAGAGCATGAGAGCATCGATCTGAGAGATCGGGTAGCCCTGCGCAGTTTGTTCGAGAGCTTGCATAAGCAAGGTGTGTGGATGATGGACCGATGTCACTCCCCGATCATACAATCCTTTCCCTGCTGCGATCACGCGCGATAGCTCCGCTCGGAACCGGCCGAAAGCCTCTCAACCGCAGCCGTGGTAACCTCGAGTGTACTGACACGTAACGCGATTCTACGGCCGGGGGGTGCTCTGCCGACTACATCTAACGAATAGAGATTACTGTATCAAAGAAGAACTATATGCTGCCGAAACATCTGCGCCGCCTCGAAGCTGAATCTATCGAAATCATGCGTGACGTAGTCGCTGAGTTCAAGCGGCCAGTTATGCTCTATTCGGTCGGCAAAGACTCGAGTGTCATGCTGCACATTGCAATCAAGGCCTTCTATCCCGCGAAGTTACCTTTCCCTCTGCTTCATGTCGACACGACGTGGAAGTTTCGCGAGATGATCACTTTCCGGGATGAGACAGCCAAGCGGCTCGGCGCCACCCTGATCGTGCACGTGAACAAGGAAGGCATCGAGCGCGGGATCAACCCGATCGATTCCGGCTCAGTTCTTCATACGCAGGTGATGAAAACTGACGCGCTGAAGCAGGCGCTCGATCTATATCAATTCGACGCCGCGCTCGGGGGAGCGCGACGTGATGAGGAAAAGAGCCGCGCGAAAGAACGGATCTTCTCCTTCCGTTCGGCCGGACACGTGTGGGACCCCCGCAACCAGCGACCGGAGTTCTGGAACCTCTTCAATACCCGGATCGGCCCGGGCGAAACTATGCGTGTGTTCGCGCTATCGAACTGGACCGAGCTCGACATTTGGGAATACATCATGCTCGAGACGATCCCGGTTGTCCCGCTCTACTTCGCAAAACTAAGACCCGTAGTCCGGCGAAGCGGCGCAATGATCATGGTCGACGACAACCGCTTGCCGCTAAGGTCCAACGAGACGCCGGAGATGCGAATGATCCGTTTCCGCACGTTGGGATGCTATCCCTTGAGTGGCGCTGTCGACTCCGATGCGACCACCGTCGAGGACATCGTCGCAGAAATGCAGACCGCGAAGGTATCGGAGCGCCACGGTCGCCTGATAGATAGCGATGACGCCGCTTCGATGGAGAAGAAGAAGCGGGAAGGATACTTCTGATGGATCCCAGAGCGACAACGAAGCCCGGCCAAGCCAGAACGAAGGACCAGCTGCGGTTCATGACCTGCGGTTCGGTTGACGACGGAAAGTCGACGCTGATCGGCCGGCTGCTTTATGATAGCAAGGTCATCTACGAGGATCAGCTCACGGAATTGGCGCGAGACAGTGCCAAGCACGGCGCGTCCGACAATGACATCGATTTTGCGCTGCTAGTCGATGGCCTTGAAGCGGAACGGGAGCAAGCCATCACGATCGATGTGGCTTACCGCTTTTTTTCCACTATGCGCCGCTCGTTCATGGTCGCCGACACGCCCGGCCACGAGCAGTACACCCGCAACATGGCGGCCGGTGCTTCGAATGCCCAGCTTGCGATCGTGCTGATAGATGCTCGCAAGGGTGTGCTGGTCCAGACCAAGCGTCACTCCTATATCTGCTCGCTCCTCGGTATTCGCCACGTTGTGCTGGCAGTGAACAAGATCGACCTCGTCAACTACAAGAAGGAAACTTTTGATCGGATTGTCGACGACTACGTGGCCTTTGCAGCTGGTCTTGGCTTCACGTCGATCGTTCCGATCCCGATCTCCGCACGTCATGGCGACAACATCATTAACCGCTCCGGCAATACACAGTGGTATCAGGGGCCATGCCTTCTCCATTATTTGGAGACCATCGATATTCAGTCCGAAGCCGCGAGCCAGACTTTCCGCTTCCCGGTCCAGTGGGTGAACCGGGCCAACCTGGACTTTCGCGGCTACGCTGGGCTGGTGACTTCCGGGAGCATCTCAGCAGGAGACGAAATCGTCGTCGCGACGTCTGGACAGACCGCGCGCGTCAAGAGGATCGTGACCCAGGACGGCGATCTTCCCCGCGCCGAGGCCGGTGATGCCGTAGCCATCACTCTCGAAGGCGAGATCGATATTGGTCGTGGCGATCTTCTGGCGCGTCCGACCGAGCGGCCGGAGGTCGCCGACCAATTCGCCGCCTATCTGATCTGGACAGACCACAACCCGCTCGTTGCTGGACGCAATTACATCCTGCGCATTGGAACACGGACCGTACCCGGTAGCATTACCGCAGTCAAGCACCGGATCGACGTCAACACACGTGAGCATCTGGCAGCCAAGACGCTTCGCCTCAATGAGATCGGCTTCTGCAATTTCGCGACCGCACTGCCCACGGCTTTTGATCCTTACGAGGTCAATCGCAAGACCGGATCATTCATCGTCATCGACCGCTATACCAATCGCACGCTCGGCGCCGGTATGATCGCGTTTCCACTTCGACGGGCTACCAATATCGCTTGGCAACCGCTTTCAATCGGCAAGACTGAGCGCGCCGCGCAGAAGAACCAGAAGCCTTGCATCGTCTGGTTCACCGGCCTATCCGGCGCGGGCAAGTCGACGATTGCCAACATCGTCGATCAAAAGCTGTTCGCAATGTCATGCCACGCCACGCTGCTGGATGGTGACAACGTGCGACACGGATTAAATCGGGACCTCGGCTTCGCCGAGGCCGACCGTGTGGAGAATATTCGGCGCGTCGGCGAGCTTGCCAAGTTGATGGTTGACAGTGGGTTGATCGTGATTTGCTCGTTCATTTCACCCTACAGGGCCGAGCGAGACATGGTGCGCAAGCTGGTTGCTAAGGAGGAGTTCATCGAAGTCTTCGTCGACACGCCCATCGAGGAGTGCGCGCGGCGCGATCCCAAGGGTCTCTATTCGAAGGTGAAGTCCGGCAAGATCAGGAACTTCACCGGCATTGATGCGCCCTATGAAACACCGATAACACCTGAAATTCATCTCAAAACCGTGAGTCACACGCCCGAGCAACTTGCGGAAGCTGTCGTGGATGTCTTAATAGAGCGCGCAATTGTCCACGGTCGATAGCATTTCTCGAATTTGCTATCTCGTCGGAATGCTCGGGTCGATAAGGCAGAGCTGCTTTCGCCGCAATAGGACGAGGGCCTAATGTTCTGTCGCAAACCTTGATTAGAGCTGGGGAGATGGAGCCGACTGTCGCTTCACGTCATGGCATCATCACCTTAATGAAATGGATCGGGTGTCGCCATATAAGAGGGTATGAAGAAGCCCCCACAGTCTTTCTATACCCGCCACCGTTTTCCTGCTGAAGTAGTCAGTCTCGCGGTCTGGCTCTACTTCCGCCTTCCGTTGAGCCTTCGAATGGTCGAGGAAATGCTCGCTGCCCGCGGGATCGAGGTCAGCTACGAGACGGTATGTCGCTGGGCCGAGAAGTTTGGTCGAGCGTATGCCAACTGCCGCCGCCGACGCCCCCCTCGAACCCAGTGATCGATGGCACCTCGATGAGGTCGTGATTGCCATTGCCGGAAAGAGGCTCTGACTCTGGCGGGCTGTGGATCAAGACGGCTTTGTTCTCGATGTCCTGGTCCAGAGCCGCCGCGGCCGAGCCGCTGCCCAGCGCCTGCTGCGCAGAGTTTTGAAGAAGAATGCCATGGCCCCACGCGTTGTGATCACCGATAAGCTTGGGTCGTACGGCGCGGCTCGCCCGACACGGGCTTGGGCATCGAGCATCGGCAGAACAAAGGTTTCTCTATTTGGCCGGTTTTAGTTGAGTGCTTTCGGGCTGTTCCGCTTCACGGCCGTCAAGCGATGCCCAGATTTACGAGATAAAGCGACATCCAGGTATACGACCGCTCAGGCGTGCGCCCGCTGGAGTGCTTCCTCCAGATCCCGCAGGCGATAGCTGCGCCCCTTGATGTTGAGAACATGCGCCCGGTGCAGCAGACGATTGAGGATGGCTGTGGCCAGCTCCTCATCGCGGGCGAGCAGTTAGGTCCACTCCCGGATGCTCTTGTTCGTCGTAATTAGGATCGCGCCGCGCGCCATAGTGGTAGGTCACCAGCCGGAAGAACAAGCTCGCTCCTCCCGGGTCATGGGCTCGAAGCCGAGTTCGTCCGCAATCAACAGCGCCATGTTCATGTAGCGGCGCCGTTTCAGCTGCGCGGGCGGCAGGCCGGCATCGACCTTCAGCGCCGTCATCAGTTCATCAAAACGGTAGTACAGGACTGAGAACCCCATCTCAACCGCCCGCGTCTCGAGCGCCACCGAGAGATGATCTTGTACCAAGGGGCGCACGGCTCGGGAAGAGTGCCACGGCCGAGAGCCATAGCGCTCGACGCTAGATTAAGAAATAATCGTTCGGGTGCTTGTGAACGGCGTCAGCACTGACGTTGACGAGCGTGATCGTATTACCCTGTCCGAGGTCAACGACCGCGTCCCGGCCAACCTGATGGACGCGATTGGCAAGATCCTTAACCGTCTGAATATCAGTGCCATTGATCCCTTTCGAGATCGCCAGGATGTCCTGCCCCACCTTGAAGTCCTTCACGGTATCTTTGCCGCTCTTGCTTGTGCTTGTAAAGGTGAACATGTCATCGCCCGCACCGCCCCACAGTTCGTCGTTGCCAGCACCGCCGAACAGCTCATCGCCGCCCTCATCGCCGAACAGAAGATCGTTGCCGTCATGGCCGTACAGAGCATCGTCACCCGCACCGCCGAACAGTTGATCGGCGCCCACATTGCCGAACAGAAGATCATCGCCCTCATGGCCGTACAGAACATCGTCGCCCGGACCACCAATGATCGTGTCGGGCCCGGGGCCGCCGTTGAGAGTGTCGTTGCCCGGACCACCGGAGAGCCAGTCGAGTCCGGAGCCGCTGTAGATCAGATCGTTCCCGCCCTGGCCGCGGATCAAGTCCCCATCGGGCGTCCCATGCAAGTGATCTTTGAAGTCTCTGCCGCTGATTAGTGCCACGTCTTTCTCCTGTGTTGTGTCTGCTAGGCGGGCACGGACGGGATCGCGCCCTGGCTGCCGAACATACACATCCGATCTGACGCAAACCTGACTTGCACACCCAGCCAAAACGGATGCGATAGGTCGTCTAATGGCGGACCGTTTTGCAAGTGGTTTTTCAACGAACTCATCGGCTCGACACGGGATCAGGGTCGCGGGTATGTCGATGGGATGACCTGGGCGTCACTGGCTGATCTTGGGTATAAGATGGGGCAGGATCCGAGAACTTACCCCGATTACTTCGTCGAGTGATGATCGATGGAGCAAGTTCCATCCCCTGGTTACTCTGGCTGGAGTCGTCGAGTTGACGAATTGAGGTCGGAAGGCCTGCTCTGCATAGGCGAGTCAGGAGCCGTTTGCAACGTCGGTCACCGTGGCCCAAGTCATGGCCTTACGCTGGGACCTGCAGTTCTCGATCAGCGATCGCGATCTCGAGCGCATGCTCTCTGAGCGCGGCGTGCAAGTGGACCATACGACCCTCTTTTGCTGAATCCAGGCCTATGCAGCGGAAGTGGACAAGCGGATCCGTCCGCACATGCGCCACATTGGAATTTATGTTCGGCATCAACTGGATGCCAGATCGCGCTTGCCGCGGTAAGTGGCAGTGAAGCTGGCCGTCCTGCTGCTTTTCCTCAAGAATTCGGGAAAGGGCAGTTGGCGGGCCGACAGTAAATGAGCGAGGGGAAGATCGCATGCACGCGGAAGAAGCCAAGGATCACATCGACGAGGTCCGGGAGCGCGGCGGGACCAAGTACATCGCGCTCCTCATTGCGGGGCTGACCGCCCTCTTGGCCATTGTCGAGATGACGGGCGACAATTCCAGGCTCGAGGCGCTCAAGAGCAATACTGACGCCGCCAGTCTCTGGTCCTTCTACCAGGCCAAAGCGATCCGGCAGACCACCTTGCGCGGAGGCCGAGCGTCTTCAGATCGACATGACGAGCATGCCTCCGGCACGGGCCGAGGCGGCGCAGAAGCAATTGCAGGCCTGGCGCGTCACTATCGACTGCTATGAGTCGGAGCCGTCCACAAATGAGAGCCACAAGGAACTGACCGTGCGTGCCCAGGCGGCTGAGGCGTCGCGCGACCATTCCCCGGCCGCCAATGACAGGCTCGACCTCAGCACCACGGCCCTGCAGATCGCTATTGTTCTTGCCTCCGCCTCTGTCGTTCTCGGAATTGGATGGCTGGCCTGCATCGGTGGCGGGCTCGGGCTGGTTGGACTGGCTTTTGCCCTGATCGGCTGGTTTGCGCCAGCCCTGGTCCACCTGTAGCCGCTTGCCTAAAGGACAGGGCGAGACGAGATCGCCTTTGGTCCTCCGTCAGAGGGCGAGTGGCCTTCTGACGGAGCAGAGCGAGGCATCGCTCGCCCCGAACATGGGGCAGGTGCCGGAACGGTCTCGGGAATGTCGCTATCCGAGGCCGACACTCACCGGGTGCGAAGCGGTAGCCTCCTCGTCGTCCTGAATGTCCTCCTGGTCATCTTGGTCATCCGGGCCGGGTTGGACGTCAGGTTGAATGTCCTCGTCCTCATCATCCTCTTCGACGGCCTGAGCCACTATGATCGGGGCGGTTGCCCGGATCTCGGCCTCATTGACAGGTTGTGCAGTGCCATTGGCGTACAGACCTCCGGCACTAAGGGCTGTGACTCCTAAAAGGCCGACTATGAGCAGCTTCAGCATGACATCTCCTGAGATTGCAGCATGTCGAGCAATGACCAGGAATGGGACGATTTGATGGTCGATCGGCACCGTCATGTCTGGATGGCG
>NZ_LCYG01000032.1 GCF_001017175.1 Microvirga vignae
TTCGGAGCGTCCGAGAAGCGGAGTGTGCCGAAGTGGCCGGTCGGCAGGTCGCCGTTGTCGAAGAACGACAGGGCGCGACCAGCGGTCAGGCCGCCGAACTGGATGAAGGCCTGGTCGACGTTCGGGGTGTTGACGAAAGCGCCGTACACGCCGGTGTCGCGGGTGATCTCGAAGCGGACGAACGTGCGCAGCAGGCCGTAGGCCGTGGCGGTACGGGCGTCGAGCTGGATGCGGCCACGAGCGCGGAAGCCGATCGCGTCCTGATCGCGGGTTTCCGGCTCAACGTAACGCAGTTCGGCGCGGACACGGCCGCCGACGCGGAGGCAGGTTTCCGTGCCGGGGATGTAGAAGAAGCCTGCGCCGTAGGTGGAGCAGACGCGGACGTATTCGACGGCAGCGGCCTTCTTCGCGGGAAGATCAGCGGCCTGAGCGCCGGCAACGGCGGCGAGACCCGCAACCGATCCGAGCAGAAGGCTCTTAACGAGCTTCATGGTTAAACCTCCAAAGTTTCGAGACCCTTGGGGGGTCGGGCTTTTGTGCTCTGAAGGCTTCGATGAAGCTCCAAACACACCCTTTTCCCCTAGTGATCTGGCGGCCCGCCTTTCGGCTGAACCCACCAAATGACGACTGGGGTGCCCCCGTCGCTTCTGTCACATTAGCCAGAGCGGTTCCGCAAGCAACCGAATGAAGGCACAAAATGGGCAGTCAGGGGGGCTTTTCAGGGGCATGTTGCACAAAGGCAACGTTTTCATCCCAAGGTGTTTACCTTCCGTCAAACTTTGAGGTCGGTTCCTAACAAACCCTTAATTTTCAAGGGCTTTCAATCTGAGGAGCGGCGCCCGGAACATAGTCCCTCATCCCCAATTTCAGGAATCACGAACGGGTGAGCCTGTGAATAAGTTTGTCCACATATTGGGCAGGACTGGGCCTCTGCAACTCGAAAAAAGAAGGCCGGGCAGGTCCCGGCCTTCGTCGAATCGTGGCCTCAAAGGGAGCCTCAAGCCACCTTCGGCTTCAGGACACCACGGCGAATCTGATCCTCCTCGATGGATTCGAAGAGCGCCTTGAAGTTGCCCTCACCGAATCCTTCATCGCCTTTGCGCTGAATGAACTCGAAGAAGATTGGGCCGATGGCGGTCTTGCCGAAACGCTGGAGCAGCACCTTCGTGAACCCGCCCTCCACGACGCCTTCGCCATCAATGAGGATGCCGTTCTTCTGTAGACGATCGAGAGGCTCGCCGTGGCTCGGGAGGCGCTTGTCGATGCGCGAGTAGTAGATGTCGTTCGGCGCGGGCATGAATTCGAGCCCGCTTGCGATCAGCGTCTCAATGGATTCATAGAGATCTTGCGAACCCAGGGCGACGTGTTGAATGCCCTCGCCTTTATACTCCTGCAGATACTCCTCGATCTGCCCGGTCTCGCCGGCATCCTCGTTGATCGGAATGCGGATCTTGCCGTCGGGGCTCGTCATCGCGCGGGAATGCAGGCCTGTCAGCTTGCCCTCGATGTCGAAGTAGCGGATTTGCCGGAAGTTGAAGAGACGCTCATAAAAACCCGCCCATTCGTTCAGCCGGCCGCGATAAACGTTATGGGTCAGGTGGTCGATATAATAGAGGCCGACGCCGCGCGGCTTGGGATCTTTCTCACCGAGCCACTCGAAGTCCACATCATAGATGGAGCCCTTCGCACCGTAGCGGTCGACGAAATATATCTGCAGGCCACCGATGCCTTCGATAGCCGGGATCTCGAGTTCATTAGGACCGACCTGCGTCTGTGCCGGCTTGGCGCCCATGGAGAGCGCGCGCTCATAGGCATATTTCGCATCGACCACGCGGAAAGCCATGGCTGGAGCGGATGGGCCGTGCTGGCTGGCGAAGCGTTCGGCGAAGGAGCCGGGTTGTGCATTCACGATGAAATTGATGTCGCCCTGCCGGTAGAGGAGCACGTTCTTCGAGCGGTGCTTGGCGACGACGGAGAACCCCATCGTCTTGAACAGCTCATCCAGCGCCTGCGGATCGGGGTGGCAGAATTCCACGAACTCGAAACCGTCGGTCCCCATCGGATTGTCTTCGCTGATGGCCGGTGGCGGTGCGTCGTGCGGGAACGGTCCCATGGCTTTCCTCCTGTCATGGATGCAGGCTCATTGAGGGCCTGCCGGTTTTTCGTCGGCGCATGCCTCACACGGGATGCGCCCCTTCTCACACCGCGTCCGGCTGGCGTTCCGGCGCGGCATCCTGAAAGGCGCGGAGTTCAGCGCAGGCTGCATCCACCGCGACGATCTTCGGATAGGCATGAAGCGGGATGTTGAAGCGCCGCGCATTGAAGACCTGCGGCACGAGGTAAATGTCAGCGAGCGTCACGCGCGAGCCGCAAACATAGGGGCCGGGCTCGATAAGTGCCTCGATAGCGTCGAATCCTTCGCGGACCCAATGGGCATACCAAGCATCGACTATCGCCTGATCATGCCCCAGCTTTTTCTTGAGATAATTGAGAGGCCCAAGATTGTCGAGCGGATGAACATCGCAGCCGATGATCGACGCGATGGCGCGTACCTTCGCGCGATTCACGGCACCGACGGGCAGCAGGGGCGGCTCCGGGTAAACCTCATCGAGATATTCGAGGATGGCGGGAGACTGGATCAGTATCGTGCCGCCGATGTCGAGAGCGGGAATGCGCTTCTGAGGGTTGATGGCGCCATATGCTTCTCCCCGCTGCTCGCCCTTGAGAAGGTTCACGGCCACGGATTCGTATGGCACGCCCTTGAGATTGAGAGCGATCCTGACCCGGTAGGCCGCCGAGGAGCGAAAATAAGTGTAGAGCTTCACCCTTCCGCCTCCCCTTCAGGTGCCATCTGGCGCGCGTGGCCGCTCAGGCGATCGATGAGGGAGGCGAGAACCCTCTGCTCCTCCTCGGTCAGCACGGAGATGAAGCGCTCCTCGAAGGCGAGCGCCTCGGGAGCCAAGGCCTCGTAGATCTCCCGCCCTTCCTCCGTCAGCTGCAGCAGTTCCTCCCGCCGATCGTCCTCGTTTGGGCGGCGCGCGATCAAACCGCGCTGCTCCAGGGCCGAGACCGCCCGCGAGACGGTGGATTTGTGCATGACACCGTGAGCCGCGATGTCCCGGGCCGTGCGGTATTCGTACTGGCCAAGCGTCGCAATGACCCGCCAAGCGGGAATCGAGAGGCCGAACCTCTCGGCGTAGATCTGCGCCAGCGCGTTCGAGGTCAGGCTCGCCAGCACATTGAGGCGGTAGGGCAGGAAATGCTCCAGGACCACCATAGGGCTGGGAGCCTCCTGTTTCTTTGCTGCGGAACGTGGGGCCATGGTTGACAAAATTTTGTTGCTGATGCAACTAATAGGATAAATTCGTTGCATTAGCAACTAGATTTGCGAGCCGTCCGGCCAATATCAAACGAGACTGCGATCGGCTCCGTTCCAGGGAGAACGCCTATGAACGTTCAGAACGTCTCCGGTTTCCAATCCGATGAGCCACGCAAAAGCGCTATCGTGCCGGGCTACATGTCGGGCTTCGGCAATTCGTTCGAGACGGAGGCGCTGGAGGGGGCCCTGCCCATCGGGCGCAACTCGCCGCAGAAGATCAATTACGGCCTTTATGCCGAGCAGCTCTCCGGCTCACCCTTTACGGCCCCGCAAGCAACCAACCAGCGCTCCTGGCTTTACCGCATTCGTCCGTCGGTAAAGCACTCCGGTCGCTACGTGAAAGTGGACAAGGGCCACATGCGCACGGCGCCAGCGGCGCGTGAAGAGAGTGATCTCCCTCTCGGGCAGTTGCGCTGGGATCCGACACCGATCCCGGATGAGGCACTCACCTTCGTGTCTGGTCTTCGCACCATCACGACGGCGGGCGATTCCGACACGCAGACCGGCATGGCGGCGCATGTGCTTCTCGTCACGCGGTCCATGGACAACGAGTATTTCTTCAATGCGGACGGCGAGTATCTCATCGTGGCGCAGCAGGGTAAGCTGCGCTTCCGCACCGAGTTCGGCGTGATCGACATCGAGCCCGGCGAGATCTGCATCATCCCGCGCGGCGTGATCTTCAAGGTCGAACTCATCGACGGCGCGGCGCGCGCCTATGTGTGCGAGAACTACGGCGGCTCCTTCACCCTGCCTGATCGCGGTCCCATCGGTGCGAACTGCCTAGCCAACCCACGCGACTTCCTCACGCCGGTTGCAGCTTATGAAGACAAGGAAGCCCTCTCCTTGCTCTTCGTGAAGTGGGGTGGCGAGCTTTATCGCACGGAGATCAACCAGTCGCCGCTCGACGTGGTGGCGTGGCACGGCAACTACGCGCCTTGCAAGTACGACCTTCGCCATTTCTCGCCGGTCGGCGCGATCATGTTCGATCATCCCGACCCGTCGATCTTCACCGTGCTCACCGCACCCTCCGAGACGCCCGGCACGGCGAACGTGGATTTCGTGATCTTCCCAGAGCGCTGGTTGGTGGCGGAAAACACCTTCCGCCCGCCCTGGTATCACCGCAACCTGATGTCGGAATTCATGGGCCTGATCTACGGCGTCTATGACGCGAAGCCCGAAGGCTTCGTGCCGGGCGGCATGTCGCTGCACAACCAGATGCTGCCACATGGTCCCGACACGACGGCTTTCGAACATGCGAGCAATGTGGAGCTGAAGCCGGTGAAGCTCACCGGCACCATGGCTTTCATGTTCGAAACGCGCTTCCCGCAGCGCGTAACGAAATACGCGGCCGAACTGCCGACGCTTCAGGACAACTACATCGATTGCTGGCGCGATCTGAAAAAGCACTTCGACCCCAACAAGCGCGAGCCGAAGTGAGGGCTACATTCGACACGCACGAGAAAAAGGCCGGCGCAGGGCACCGGCCTCTCTTAGGCATTCAAGGCTTCCGAGGCCTACGCCCGTCCGCGTGTGCGGATCATGAAGGTGTCGAAGGCGTATTCGTTGAGCTGCCACCAAGGCAGCACATCGTTGCGATAAGCCACCATCGAGTCATAGGCCTTCTTAAAGTTCGCGTTCTTGGCCGAGAGCTCGTCGTAAAGCTCGTTGGCCGCCTTGAGCGAAGCCTCCATGATGGGCTGCGAGAAGGTGCGCAGCTCGGCACCCGCGCCCACCATGCGGCGCAGCGCCTGGCCGTTCACGGCGTCGTACTTTGCCAGCATCCAGTTGTTTGCAGCCTCGGCAGCGTTGGACATAATGGCTTGGTAGTGCTTGGGCAGCTCGTCCCATTTCGCCTTGTTGATGACGAGGTGCAGCATGGCACCACCCTCCCAGAAGCCGGGCGCGTAGTAGTACTTCGCGACCTTCAGGAAGCCGAGCTTCTCGTCGTCATAGGGGCCGACGAACTCTGCCGCATCGAGCGTGCCACGCTCGAGAGCGGGATACACGTCGCCCGGGGCGATCTGCTGCGGCACGACTCCGAGCTTGGCGAGGACCTGGCCGCCGAGGCCGCCGATGCGGAACTTGAGACCCTTCAGATCATCGACGGTGTTGATCTCCTTGCGGAAGAATCCGCCCATCTGCGCGCCGGAATTGCCGCAGACCAGCGAGGTGCAGTTATACTTCGCGAGCACCTCGTTGATGATCTCCTTGCCGCCGGCGAAGTGCCACCAGGAATGAGATTGACGGGCATTGAGGCTGAACGGCAGGCCGGTGGCGACGCCGAGAGCCGGCTCGCGGCCGATATAGTAATAGGTCGGGGTATGGGCGAGTTCGACGGAGCCGTTCTCGACCGCGTCCATGGCCTGGAGACCGCCGACGATCTCCCCCGGGGCGAAGACCTGGATCTGGAATTTGTTGTCGGTCGCTTCCGCCATGTACTTGGCGAAGGTCTGGGCCGTGCCGAAAATCGTGTCGAGCGACTTGGGGAAGCTCGAGGTCAGACGCCAGCGGATTTCGGGGCTGGACTGAGCGATGGCGGGGGCCGCCACCGTGGTGGCTGCGGCCGCAAGGCCAGCCCCCTTCAGAAAGTTTCTTCTCTTCATCGTCGTCATTGGCGTTTCCCCGCGGACTCTTTCGTTGCAAGCTCAATAAACCACAACAACCAGGTGGGTGGCTATGAAGCTCTCCTCGCTCAAACAGGGCCGTGATGGCCGGCTCGTAATCGTCTCGAGGGACCTGACCCGCGCGACGGACGCATTTTTCATTGTTCCGACGCTACAGCAAGCCCTCGACGATTGGGAAAAAGTCGAGCCTCGCCTGCGTGACCTCGCGGAACAGCTGGAGCACGGATCCGTGCCCTCCTTCCGCTTTCACGAGCATGACTGCGCTTCGCCCCTGCCCCGCTCTTACCAGTGGGCGGACGGATCGGCCTATGTGAATCACGTAGAGCTGGTACGCAAAGCCCGGGGGGCCGAGATGCCCCAATCCTTCTGGACCGATCCGCTCATGTATCAGGGCGGCTCGGATTCATTCCTCGGGCCACGTGATCCGATCATCGCCGTCAGCGAGGCGCAAGGCATTGATTTCGAGGCGGAAATCGCCGTGATCACGGATGACGTGCCCATGGGCGCGACCCGGGAGGAAGCAGCAAATGCCATCCGCCTCGTCGTTCTCGTCAACGACGTTTCGTTGAGAAACCTGATCCCTGCCGAACTCGCCAAGGGCTTCGGCTTCTTCCAGTCGAAACCCTCTTCAGCCTTCTCTCCCGTGGCCGTCACGCCCGACGAGCTGAATGATGCATGGGATGGTGGCAAGGTTCACCTGCCCCTCCTCTCCACCCTCAACGACAAGCCCTTCGGCAGGCCCAATGCCGGGGTGGACATGACCTTCGACTTCCCGACGCTCATCGCGCATGCCGCCAAGACCCGGCCGCTCGGAGCCGGCACGATCATCGGCTCGGGCACCGTCTCTAACAAGGACGAAGGCGGAGGGCCGGGCAAACCCATCGACGATGGCGGCCTCGGCTATTCCTGCCTTGCGGAGCAGCGCACGGTGGAAACCATCCTCCACGGCGAGGCCCGCACGCCCTTCATGCGCTTCGGCGATACGGTCCGCATCGAGATGAAGGACAAGGAAGGCCACTCGATCTTCGGCGCGATCGAGCAGGAGGTTGTGGCTTATCGGAAGGAGACTTGATGCGTCTCCCATAGGCGACCGCCCGGAGCGCTCTACAACACTGCGTGCAAGCAACGCAGGGAGCACCCCATGGACGATCACGTCTACAAAGTTGTCGAACTCGTCGGCTCATCCACGGAGAGCATCGAGGATGCCATTCAGACGGCGATCAGTCGCGCGGGCAAGACATTGAGAAACCTGCGTTGGTTCGAAGTCCTGCAAACCCGTGGGCATGTCGAGAACGGCGAGGTGCGCCATTATCAGGTGGTGCTGAAGGCAGGCTTCACCCTTGAAGAAGGCAGCCAGTAACCCTCAGCGCCGCTCCCGTGAAGTCAGTCGTCCGCACGAACATCGAAGAGACGGGGATACTGATGGGGCTGTGAGCGCAGGTACTGATTTGGCGCCTTGACGGAGGCGCCGAAATACGCGGCCGCGTGCCAAGGCCAGCGCGGATCGTAGAGAATGGCTCGGGCCAAGGCGATGAGGTCGGCATCGCCGGTGGCGAGAATGGCCTCCGCCTGCACATAATCGGTAATCAGACCGACCGCGATGACCGGCATCCTGGTGGCTGCCTTGATGGCGCGCGCAAGCGGCACCTGATAGCTGGGCCCCACGGGGATCTGCTGCGCCGAGGAAAGACCGCCGCTCGAAACGTGCATCCCACTGCATCCGCGCGCTTCGAGCGCCTGTGCGAAGGCGACGGTCTCCTCGATCGTCCACCCGCCCTCGGCCCAGTCGGTTCCCGAGACCCGCACCGTGACGGGCCGCTCCGCCGGAAAGGCAGCGCGAACGGCATCGAACACCTCGAGCGGAAAGCGCATCCGGTTCTCCACCGAACCACCGTAATCGTCCGTTCGCTGGTTGGACAGTGGCGAGAGGAACTCGTGGATCAGGTAACCGTGAGCCGCATGGATCTGCACCGCATCGATGCCTAGCCGCGAAGCCCGCCTGGCTGCTTCGGCGAAAGCATCACGCACGCGCGCCAGCCCATCCCGGTCCAGCGCGGTCGGAGGCACATCACCGGCAGCGAATGGAAGCGCCGAGGGCGCTTCCGTCTGCCAGCCGTTGGCGTGATCCGGTGAGATCTGATGCCCCCCTTTCCAGGGCACCTCCGTGGAAGCCTTGCGCCCGGCGTGAGCCAATTGAATGGCAAACGGCATGTCGGACCAGCGTCGGACGCTGTCCAGAACGCGCCCCATGGCGGCTTCGCACTCATCCGAATAAAGGCCCACGTCGGCATAGGTGATGCGCCCTTCCGGCACGACTGCGGTCGCCTCGATAGTCAGGAGCGCGGCACCCGAGAGAGCCAGCTGACCGAGATGAATCACGTGCCAGTCGGTCATGCACCCGTTCTCGGCCGAGTACTGGCACATGGGTGCGATCACAATCCGATTGGGAAGTTCAAGCTCTCCGACCCGGAAGGGCGTGAACAGATTTGCATGGGCCATAGCTGTCTCCCAGGTAACGGCAGGGCTCGAAGTCACCGAGCTAAAACGCGCAAGAGATCCAAAAGGTCTAAGCGGAGCGATCAGCCGAGACGGGCGACGATGTCCCCCATAAACATCGTCGCCCACCAGGTGACAATTCGCTACTTCACCTCGGCCTCGTAGATGTAGAGCACGGACTTGTCGTCCTCGGGCATGAAGTAGCCGCGAATCCCCGCCTCGCTCGTCTCCATCCAGACCGGGTTGTGGGTCATGTCGAACCCGGAAGCGGTCCAGAGCAGCACCGGCGTCTGGAAGAGAGGGCGCCCATCGGTGAGATCGACCAGATCGAGCCCGCCGAGCCGGAACGGAGCTTGATCGGGCGTGACCCGCATTTCCGTGACGCCGGAGCATAGCATGCGGTGATTGCCAGTGTATTTGCAGTCCTGATAGTCGAGATAGTGCGACGTGTTCAGCTTCCTCAGCTTCTCAGGCGATTCATCCCCATTGGTGGGCTTGCCGCCGGCATCGAGAGTCCAGCGATAGAACCGGCGCGAACCCCAGCTCACGCCATGCAGGGAATTGTCGTCGGTATCGTGAACCACGCCGCCGATATGGTCCGCGAAGCGGAACATCTCCTCCGCCTTCATTGTCTCCGGATCGACCCGGTAGACGATGGAGCGGCTGTTCGGCCGATATTCCGCCACCGGCACCCAGATATAGCGCCCGTCATAATCGATCCCGCCCGGATGATAGATCGAGCCTTCCCCGAGGGTGATCTCCGAGATGAGGTTGCCCTTCATGTCGATCTTGAAGAGATGACCCACGCCCGCACCCGTGTCCCGGTCATAACCATCCACGGGCTGCGGAAAGCGCCTGGTCGGTTCCTTGATCTCCACAGACGACACGAACAGCGTATCGCCGATCCTCACCATGCCCTGCGGATGATAGGTCATGAAGTTGATCGGAACGGCCGAGACCGGCCTCCACTGCGTGCCACGAGACAGCTTGGTGACCCGTTCGGCCAAGAGATCCCGATCGAGATCGGCCGCCTGCAGGACCGAGGGCACCGCCCCGACACTGAGCATCGTCAGAAATACGGTCAGGAAATATCGTGAAAAGCAGTTCATCACACTCCTCCTTGGTGACGATCCGCTTCTAGCGAGCGGGTGATGTCACTTTAGTGTCGAGTTCCCATCCTCAGCAATGCCGTTAGGTCATACCGAACGCTCATTGTGCGGACCGGGGTGACGGGTCGACCTTATCCCTCCAGCTCCTCACGCAGCATCTCCAATTCCAGCCACCGCTCTTCCGCCGCATGCAGATCCGCCTGCAGCTGCGTGAGCGCGTCCATTGCCTTCTGGAACCGGGCGGGGTCGCGGGAATAGAGTTCCGGATCGGCGAGGATCTCCTGGACCTTGGCGATCTTGGCCTCCAGCTCCTCCATGCGCTTGGGCAGAGTCTTGAGGTCGTGCTGCTCGTTGAAGCTGAGCTTCCGCTTGGCTTGAGCCGAAGGCGCAGCAGCTTGTTTCTCGGCACTCCTCGGCTTCACGTCCTTCTCGGCGGTACGGGCCTGCACGCCCTGGCCGCGCTGGGCCACCATGTCGGAATAGCCGCCCGCATACTCGATCCAGCGCCCCTCGTTTTCCGAGACGAGGACGGAGCCCACCGTGCGATCGAGAAAGTCGCGGTCGTGGCTGACCAGGATGACCGTGCCGGAATAATCCGTGATCATTTCCTGCAGCAGGTCGAGGGTTTCGAGATCGAGATCGTTGGTCGGTTCGTCGAGAACGAGAAGATTCGAGGGCTGAGCCAGGGCGCGGGCCAGCATGAGACGATTGCGCTCACCGCCGGAGAGCACGCCCACGGGGGTGCGGGCCTGCTCGGGCGAGAACAGAAAGTCCTTCATATAGCCGATCACGTGCTTCGTCTGCCCGCCGATGGTGACGCTATCCCCTCGCCCGCCGGTGAGCGTCTCGACCACCGTCGCGTTGGGATCGAGGCTCGCGCGCCGCTGGTCCAGGGTGACCATCTGCAGGTTGGAGCCCAGGCGCACCCGCCCCGAATCCGGCTCGAGATTGCCGGTGAGCAGGTTGATGAGCGTGGTCTTGCCCGCGCCGTTCGGACCGATGATGCCGAGCCGGTCGCCGCGCAGGATGCGCAAGGAGAGGTTCGAAACGATGGGACGCGCGCCGTAAGCCTTCGAGATGCCCTCCGCCTCCACCACGAGGGTGCCGGACTGCTCGGCCTCGGCCAGGGTCATATTGACCATGCCGACGGCGCGCTTGCGGTCGCGGTATTGCTGACGCATGGCATGGAGGTTGCCGAGACGTCGGACATTCCGCTTGCGCCTTGCGGTCACGCCGTAGCGCAGCCAATCGGCTTCGGCCACGAGCTTGCGACCGAGCTTGTGGTGCTCGGCCTCCTCCTGTTCCAGCACCTGATCGCGCCATTCCTCGAAATGGGCAAAGCCCTGGTCCATGCGCCGGGTGCGGCCCCGGTCGAGCCAGATGGTGGACTGGGACAGGCTTTCCAGGAAGCGCCGGTCGTGGCTGATGAGCACGAGGGCGGAGCGCAAACTCTCCAACTCGCTTTCCAACCACTCGATGGCCGGGAGGTCGAGATGGTTGGTCGGCTCGTCCAGCAGCAGAATATCGGGCTCCGGAGCCAGCACATGGGCGAGCGCCGCCCGGCGGGCCTCCCCGCCCGAGAGATCGGCAGGCTTCTCTTCGCCGGTCATGCCGAGCTGCTCCAGCAGGTAGCGTGCCCGGTAAGGATCATCGCCCGGGCCGAGGCCGGATTCCACATAGGCCAGGGTATTCGGAAAGGCGCTCAGATCCGGCTCCTGCGCCAGGTAGCGCACGGTAGCGCCGGGCTGGACGAAGCGCTTCCCGCTGTCCGGCTCGATCATGCCTGCGGCAATCTTGAGCAGGGTGGATTTGCCCGAGCCGTTACGGCCCACGAGGCAGGCGCGCTCGCCGGGCGAGACGGAAAGTTCCGCGCTCTCGATCAGGGGCGTTCCGCCGAAAGTGAGCGCGATGTCCTGGAGAAGAAGAAGAGGAGGAAGAGCCATTCCTGCTCACCTGACACCTCTTGCCTGAGGATGCAAGACCACTCTGTGGGTGTTACGGGGTGGACGCTCAACGATCTTTATGATCCCCTGCTCCCATCTGGCTGGACTCCTGCATGACTCTGACGAGACGTTTGCTCCTTTTGGCGTTGATCTCCGTTCTGCCGGCGATCGTCATCTGGGCGTTTACGGAGGTTTCGCTGCGGCGGGCCCGGGAAGCAGAGGTAAACGACCTTGCCGTCCGGCAGGCCCAACTGGTGGGTGCGGAACTCGAGAGAATCTTTGACGGGATCCACGGCCTTCTGCTCGCTGTGGATGAAACCCCATCCATCCGCACGTTCGATACCGCAGCCTGCAGTCCGTATCTGAAAGCAATTCAGGAAAAAGTGCCGTATGTCCTGTCCTTCGTCGCTATGGACATCAGCGGACATATCCGTTGCCGACCGACCGGCACCGTCGATACGCAACACTACTATGCCGATCGCCCCTATTTCCATAATGCACTCGGCATGAAGGGCTTCGTCGTGGGCGAGTATACGCCGGTCTTCGACGAAGGCGCGCTCGGCCCCCATCCCGTGCTGCCACTCGCCGTGCCGATCTGGAACGATAGGGGCGATGTGGTGGGTGTGTTGGCCGCGGCTCTCGATCTGAAGTGGCTCAGCCAGAAACTGAAGGAACGGACCGTGCCGACGAACGGCTCGGTCACGATCGCGGACCGGAGGGGAATCGTCATCGTACAGGATCCTTCTCCGGAAGGCTTGGTCGGAAAGCTGCTGCCATGGGATTACTTAGCTCAAGCCAGGGCAAACGAAGTGGGAACGGCCGAGACCGTCAGCGTCGACGGAGTCAGGCGCGTCGTGGGCTACATCCCGCTCGCACTTCCACCGAAAGACATCTACATCAATGTCGGCCTGTCGACGAAGGCCGCCTTTGCGTCGATCAACCAGGCAGCCAAGCGTGGCTTCATGCTGATCGCGGCTGCGCTCGTCCTCGCGCTGTCGCTCTCATGGCTCGCGAGTCGCGCCTTCATCACGAAACCATTCGAGATCATGACGAATGCCGTAAAGGATTGGCGGCGCGGCGATTATCAGGCCCGCATCAATCTTCCCAAGAAATCGGGTGAGTTCGGCATTCTCGCAAAAGCCTTCAACGATCTCATGGACGATGTCGCCGAGCGTCAGGAAGCGCTGAAAGCCAGCGAAGAGCGGGCCCGGCTGGCGCTGGAGGCGGGCCACATGGGAACGTGGTGGTATGACCACCGGAAACGGATTGGCGGCTGGTCGAGTCAGGCAGCCCTGCTCCTCGGCTTCCCTGCTCTGGAAACCACGGTTGACCCGCAGGAATGGAGATCTCTGATCCATCCTGAGGATGAGCTCAGCGCCGTTGAGAAACTGAAAGCGGCTGTCCTCGGCAACGGCGAATACGAGGACGAGTACAGAGTGCGACGCCCGGACGGACGGGTGCGCTGGATCAGCTCCAAAGGCAAGGTATCCTATGACGCCAACAAGAAGCCGACATTCCTTGTCGGCATCATCCAGGACATCACCGAGCGCAGACAGGTGGACGAGCAGCAGCGCTTCTTTCTCGATGAACTGAATCACCGCGTGAAAAATACCCTTGCCACTGTGCAATCCATTGCTGCGCAGACCCTGCGCTCCGCTGAGAGCACCGCGCAGTTTAAGGAAGCGTTCGAGGGACGGCTGCTCGCCCTTTCCATGACCCATAACCTGTTGACGCTGAAATCCTGGCGCGAGGCGGATCTGCACGATATCGCCGAGCAGGAACTGGCCCCTTATAAGCGCGAATCCGATGAACGGGTCGTGATCGACGGGCCGAGGGTGAATCTGCCGCCCCGTTATGCCATCAATCTTGGCCTTGTTCTGCATGAGCTGGTGACAAACGCAGCCAAATACGGCGCTCTTTCTGTACCCACAGGTCGGCTCAACCTCTCGTGGACGGTGACCCCCGCCAAGGACCGACCGTCACAATTGCGCATCCGCTGGACCGAAACAGGCGGGCCCCCCGTGCAACCGCCCAAGCGCCAGGGCTTCGGATCGCGCCTGATCCGCCGAAGCATCGAGGGAGAGCTGGACGGCTGCATGGCGCTCAATTTCGCCGTGACGGGTGTTTCCTATGACATCTCCGTTCCGCTGCCCGGATAATCAATGTCCGTAAGAGAAGGGACAGCATGCGCTCCATGCGGCTGCCGTAAGGCGGCTTCATCATGCCTGCGCCATTGATGCGGCTGTTCCCAACCAAGCGGGCAGGCGGGTTTTCAAACGCCAAAGAGCCCAAATGGATTGACGAATGGGCTACCGGGCGAAGATGCTCCCTTCTCCGTCTGACTCCGGAAGTCCGTAGCAGGAGAACGTGTGTGACCGGCCCCTCCCCCGTGCTGTCGATTGAAAACCTCTCCATCGGTCTGCCTGCCCTAGCCGACCGGCAGCACGCAATCAAGGATCTCTCCCTCACGATCCAGCCGGGCGAGACGCTCTGCGTCGTCGGGGAATCGGGCTCCGGCAAGTCCATGACGGCGATGGCTGCCATCGGCCTTCTGCCGCCTTCGGTCACGGTACGTTCCGGCGCCATCAAACTCGGTGGGTTCGACCTGCTCTCCCTCGATGAAGAAGGATGGTGCGACGTTCGCGGGCGGGACATCGGCATGGTGTTCCAGGAGCCCATGACCTCGCTCAACCCGGTCATGCGCGTGGCGGACCAGATCTCCGAAACCTTCCAGGCGCATCGCCTCCTAGGCCCGGCCGAGCGGTACAGGCGCGCCGTCGAATTGCTCACCGAAGTGAACCTGCCGAACCCGGAGCTCATCGCCCGTGCCTATCCGCACGAGCTCTCGGGCGGCCAAAGGCAGCGCGTGATGATCGCCATGGCCCTGGCGCTCGAGCCCAAGCTCCTCATCGCCGACGAGCCGACGACAGCACTCGACGTCACCACACAGGCGCAGGTGCTGAAGCTCATCGACAACCTGCGCCGCAAGAAAGGCACGGCAGTTCTCTTCATCACGCACGATTTCGGCGTCGTGGCCGAGATCGCCGACCGCGTCGCCGTTCTCCAGAACGGCGAGCTGGTGGAACAGGGAACGGCGGATGAGGTGCTTCACAATCCGCAGCACCCCTATACCGAGCGACTTCTGGCCGCCGTTCCGTCGCTCACGCCTCCTCCGCCGAAGGAATTGCAGAACGAGCCGACCATCCTGAAGGTCGATGCCCTTACTAAATCTTATGGTGGACATGGCCTTTTCAGGAAAAGTCGCGAGGTCCAGGCGGCCAATGCGGTGAGCTTCGACATCCGCCGCGGCGAAACCCTTGGACTTGTGGGCGAGTCAGGCTCGGGCAAATCCACCGTCGGGCGCTGCGTTCTGCGGCTGATCGAGCCGGATGGCGGCACAATCGAGATCGGAAGCCTGCCCTTCAGCGCTCTCTCGCAAGCTGACCTGCGTCCTCACAGGCGCAAGATCCAGATCGTGTTTCAGGACCCCTTCGCCTCCTTGAATCCGAGGCGCAAGGTAGGCTACATCATTGCGGAGGGCCCGATCACGCAAGGCGTCGATCCCGTCAAGGCTTTCGAAGAAGCCCGCAACCTGCTTGAGAAAGTGGGCCTGCCCTCCCAATCCGCCGAGCGCTACCCGCACGAATTCTCCGGCGGCCAGCGCCAGCGCATCGGCATCGCCCGGGCGCTCGCAATGAAGCCTGACGTGCTGGTCGCGGACGAGGCCGTTTCGGCCCTTGATGTCTCCGTGCAGGCTGACGTCCTGAAGCTGCTCAAAGGCTTGCAGAACGAGCTAGGCCTCTCCATTCTCTTCATCACCCACGATCTTCGCGTCGCTGCCCAGATCTGTGATCGCGTGGCTGTCATGCAAAAAGGTCGAATTGTCGAAATGGCCCAAACTGCGCAACTCTTCGCCGATCCGCGCGACGCCTATACGCGTCAGCTTCTGGCCGCCGTGCCGGGAAAGGCAAGAATATTTCAGGGAGTGCAGAACCGGTGAACGACCAGATCAGCTCGAACATCGCACCGAACATGGTTTTCAAGAATCTCATCGGCGGCAAGGACGTCCCAGCCTCTGACGGGATGCTGCTCGACGTCGTCTCGCCGGTCGATGGCGTGCTCTTCGCCAAAATCGCTTCCGGCACGGCGCAGGACGTCGATGCAGCGGTCAAGGCCGCGCGCAACGCCTTCGAGGGAGCCTGGGGCAGGCTGACGGCGACTGAGCGCGGACGTTTGCTGATGAAGCTCGCCGCCATCGTCGAGGCGCATGCCGATGAGCTGACAGCCCTTGAGAGCCGCGACAACGGTAAGCCCCTGCGTCAATCCCACGCGGATGCCGTCGCGCTTGCCCGCTATTTCGAATATTACGGCAGCGCCGCCGACAAGCTGCACGGCGATGTCATTCCTTATCTCAACACGCATTTCATCGGCGTCGAGCGCGTGCCGCATGGAGTCACGGGGCATATCGTGCCCTGGAACTATCCGCTTCAGATCTTCGGCCGTTCCGTAGGCGCAGCGCTTGCTGCCGGCAACGCCACCGTCGTGAAGCCTGCGGAAGATGCATCGCTCACCATTCTGCGCGTCTCCGCCCTCGCCCGTGAAGTTGGCTTTCCTGATGGGGCGATCAACCTCGTGACGGGTCTTGGCCGCACCGCGGGTGCGGCGCTTGCTGCCCATCCCGGCATCGACTTCCTGTCCTTCACGGGAAGCCCTGAGACCGGCACGGCCGTGCAGACGGCTGCGGCCAAGAATCATGTGGGCGTAACCCTTGAGCTCGGCGGAAAGTCGGCGCAGATTGTCTTCGACGATGCGGATATCGAGCGCGCCCTCCCCAGCCTCGTCAACGCCATCATCCAGAACGGCGGCCAGACCTGCTCGGCGGGCAGCCGCCTGCTGATTCAGCGCGGCATCTTCGAGGATGTGGTGAATGCGGTTGCCGAGCGCTTCCGGGCGCTGCGGGCAGGCCATCCGGAGCGCGAGCCCGATCTCGGCCCCATGATCAACCAGGCCCAGCAGCGCCGCGTTCTCGGCTATCTGGATCGCGCGCGCAACGAGGGCCTCACCGTCATGGGCGAAGGCGTGGTAGCCATCGATGCGCCCGCTGAAGGCTTCTATGTCCCGCCGGTCTTCTTCGCGCCCGTGCCGCACCAGAGCATGCTGTCCCAGGAAGAAGTGTTCGGCCCGGTTCTCGTGGCTACTCCATTCGAGGACGAGGCGGAGGCGATCCGGTTAGCGAACGGCACGCCTTATGGTCTTGCGGCCGGCGTGTGGACCCGCGACGCCATGCGCTCCACGCGCGTGGCCCGCTCCATGCGAGCTGGCCAGGTATTCGTGAACTGCTACGGCGCGGGAGGCGGTATCGAGCTGCCCTTCGGTGGCTTCGGTCGATCAGGCCATGGCCGCGAGAAAGGCTTCGAGGGCCTGATCGAGTTCACGACCACCAAGACCCTCGTCATGGCTCACGGATAAGACTGACAAAACTAACGAGGAAAAACCATGAAACGCCTCGAAGGCAAGGTGGCGCTGATCACGGGCGCCGGATCGGGCTTCGGTCTGGGTATTGCGGAAACATTCGCCCGCGAAGGTGCAAAGGTCGCCATCATCGACATCAATGAAGCCGCTGCCAAGGCTGCTGCGGAAAAGATCGGAGCTTCGGCCATTGGTGTGGGCGCCGATGTCTCGAAGGCCCTCGATGTGAACACGGCGGTGGCCAAAACTCTCACGGCCTTCGGCAAGCTCGACATTGTGGTCAACAATGCGGGCATCACTCACCGCAACCGGTCCATGCTGGAAGTGGAGGAAGACGAGTTCGACCGCATCTTCGCGGTTAACGTGAAGTCTATCTATCTCTTCGCCAAGGCCGCCATTCCGCTCATGCAGGACCAAGGCGGCGTCATCATCAATGTGGGCTCCACGGCAGGATTGCGTCCGCGTCCGGGCCTCACCTGGTACAACAGCACCAAGGGTGCGGTGCACACCATGACCAAATCCATGGCGGTGGAGTTGGCGCCTCAGAGGATCCGCGTCTGCGCTCTCGCGCCGGTGGCAGGCGAGACGCCGCTGCTCGCGACGTTCATGGGTGAGGACACGCCCGAAAGACGTCAGCAATTCGTCAACTCGATCCCGCTCGGCCGTTTCTCCACGCCGCAGGACATCGCCAATGCGGCGCTTTATTTGGCTTCCGACGACGCCAGCATGATCACCGGCGTGGTGCTGGAGGTCGATGGCGGGCGCTGCATCTGATCGGCGCGACAGCCTGAGCCCTCGTTCTGCGGATCTCGGGAACGCCCGGGATCCGCTCCTGCTTGCAGCGCGCATTCCGAACCAAGAGGCAATGCCTTTGCACTCGCGACTCTCTCCCAGCCTCGCAGCCGCTCTCCTCGCCTATGCGCTCGGCAGCCTGTCCACCGCATTTGGCGCGGGCTCCGATCAGGACGCCAAGGTACGGCAGGTTGTCGATGATGCGATGAAGCCGGTCATCCAACAATATGGAATCCCCGGACTGGCCGTCGCCGTGACGGTCGGCGGGACGCGCCATTTCATCGAATACGGCCTCGCCTCGAACGACCCTCGGGTTTCCGTCACGCGCGACACGCTCTTCGAACTGGGATCGATCAGCAAGACGTTTACCGCGACCTTGGCGACCTACGCCGAGGGTGAAGGAAAGCTGTCGCTCAACGATCCCGTCAGCAAGCACATGCCCGAGCTGAAGGGGAGCGCCCTGGACGATGTGCGATTGCTGGATCTCGCTACGCATACGGCTGGCGGTTTTCCGCTCCAGCTGCCCGACAACGTGAAAGATCAACAACAGCTCATTGCCTATTATCGCGCGTGGAAACCCCGGTTCTCTCCCGGCACGCATCGCAGCTACGCCAACCCGAGCATCGGCCTTCTGGGCGTGATCGCCGCAAAGACTATGGAGGCGAGCTTCGAGACCCTGGCGGAGCGTCTGTTCTCCGAACTCGGGCTGCGGCGCACCTATGTCAACGTTCCTGCAGCGGAAATGAAGTCATATGCCTGGGGGTACAATCGCGACGGCAGACCCGTCCGGGTCTCCCGAGCTCTCCTCGCGAACGAAGCCTATGGGGTGAAATCGAACGCCGTCGACATGATCCGCTTTCTGGAAGTGAACATGGGGATCGGCACGGTTCCGACGAGAGTCGCCCGCGCCCTCAAGGCGACACATACCGGCTACTTCCGCTCGGGCGAGCTGATCCAGGATCTCGTCTGGGAGCAATATCCCTATCCGGTCGAGCTGGAAAAAATCGTTGCCGGCAACTCGATGAACATGAAGGCAATGCCGGCAACCGCAATTGATCCGCCCATGGCACCGAGAGAGGATATGATCCTCAACAAGACTGGTTCGACCAACGGTTTCGGAGCCTATGTGGCCTTCGTTCCGGAGAAGAAGGTCGGCATCGTCATGCTGGCGAACAAGGCCTATCCGAATGAAGCACGGGTGGAAGCCGCCCTTCAGGTGCTTTCGCGCCTAAGGGAATAACCTGCCCCTCAGCCCTTCACCCATTGGAACAGGAGTGGAGCCTCGCGGAACGCAAAGCGGTCGAGATGAGAGGCGACGACGCCTTTCATCCGCTCCAGGGTCTCGCCGTCCTCCGCTTCGACCGTTACCGTGAGTTTGTCGTCATCCGCCTTCATGGTGGCGATGGCGTTCGGGAAGCGGACGATGCCCTCGTTATCGCTCGACTGCACATCGAGCTTATGGCTCCAATGCTTGCAGAGTTGCTGAAGGTAGCGGGCGCCGTTGCCGGTCGGCACCTGGGCTGTCTCACGAGCCATCTTGAGCCTTTCGTGCAGCCTCTCCCTACGAGAGGTTCATTTCCAGAGATTTATGCGTTTGAAACCCCGCCGGCACGTTAAAAATCGGTAAGGAACATCTTCCCTCCGGCGTCACTCTGCGTAAGCTAATGGCAACCGCGACCCTTCGCCCCTTACACCGGATGGAGATCCGCCCCATGTCGAAGCGTTTCCTGGCCGCCGCCCTGCTCCTCTCCGTCAGCGCCCTTCCGGCCTTTGCCGCCAAGACGTCCCTCGTCGTCGGCATGCCCATCGAGCCTCCGGGCCTCGACCCGACGGTTGCCGCGCCCGTCGCGATCCGAGAGGTCACCTGGGTCAATCTCTACGAGGGCCTTGTGCGCATCGATCGGAGCGGCAAGGTGCAGCCGCTGCTGGCGAAAAGCTGGGAGATCTCACCCGATGGCCTCACCTACACCTTCCGCTTGCAGGAAGGTGTGAAGTTCCATGACGGCACCTCCTTCGACTCGGCCGACGTGAAATTCGCTTTCGATCGTGCCCGCGATCCGAAATCCACCAATGCTCAGAAGCAGATCTTCGCGCCCATCGCCTCCATTGAGACGCCCGATGCGGCAACCGTGGTGATCAAGCTGAAGGAGACCTCGGGCAACTTCCTCTACTATCTCGGCTGGGGCGATGCCGTGATCGTGGCGCCTGAAACGGCCGAGAACAACAAAGCCAACCCGGTCGGCACGGGACCGTTCAAGTTCAAGTCCTGGACGCGTGGCGACAAGGTCGAGCTCGTCAAGAATCCCGATTATTGGCAGAAGGACAAGGTGAAGCTCGAAAGCGTCACCTTCCGCTTCATCAGCGACGCACAAGCGCAGGTCGCGGCCCTGCGCTCCGGGGACGTGGACGCTTTCCCGACCATCAGCGCGCCCGAACTCTTCGCCGAATTTCAGAAGGATTCCCGCTTCAAGGCGGTGGCCGGCAACACGGAAGGCGAAACGGTCGCCGGCCTCAACAGCGCCAAGAAGCCATTCGACGATGTGCGGGTGCGCCGCGCCCTGATGCACGCGGTGGATCGCAAGGCGCTGATCGAGGGCGCCTATTCCGGCTTCGGCCAACCCATCGGCAGCTTTTTCTCGCCGAACCATCCCGCCTTCGTGGATATGACCAATGTCATTCCCTACGATCCGGCAAAGGCGAAAGCGCTGCTGACGGAAGCTGGCTACGGCAATGGCCTGTCGATCACGATCAAGACGCCGCAGATGGCCTATGCGAGCCGCTCGGCGGAGCTGCTCTCCGCCATGTTCGCGGAAGTGGGCGTCGACATGAAGATCATCCCCACCGAGTTCCCGGCCAAGTGGATCGAGGAGGTATTCAAGGCCAAGGATTACGACGTCACCATCGTCTCCCATACGGAGCCACTCGATATCGAGATCTTCGCCCGCGACAACTATTACTTCAATTACAAGAACGACAAGTTCAAAGCGCTGATCGCGGAAGCCGGCAAGACCACGGACGAGAAGGCGCGCTTTGCCAAATATGCGGAAGCGCAGAAGATCCTGGCCGAGGACGTGCCTGCCCTCTTCCTCTTCCAGCTGCCGAAGCTCGGCGTGTGGAATGCCAAGCTGCAAGGCCTGTGGGAGAACTCGCCGATCCCGTCGAACGACGTGACGGAAGTGTCGTGGACTGACTAATCGGCTCAAGAAAAACAGCATTCCGTGGCTCGTTCGGCTTTACGCCGGCCATGAGAATGCTGTTTGCTTGTGATCAGGATCCAATCCAAAGGATAGGCAGCCCTCACCCGTGTTGCGCCTCGTCATCTCCCGGCTGGCTTCGCTCGCCATCACCCTGCTCTTCGTCTCGCTGGCGATCTTCCTGATATTGGAAGTGCTGCCGGGCGATCCGGCGGCGATCATGCTGGGGACTGCCGCTCGGGAGGATACGCTGGCGGCGTTGCGGCAGGAACTCGGGCTCGATCAACCGGCTCTGCTTCGCTACCTGGATTGGATCGGCGGGATTTTGCACGGCGATCTTGGGCTGTCGATCACCTACAAGATGCCGGTCTCGACACTGGTGGCCGAGCGCATGAGCGTGACGCTGCCGCTGAGCCTTCTCGCTATTCTGATTTCGACCGCCCTCGCCCTGCCCCTGGGCATCGCCGCAGCTGCGCGGCGCGACGGTCCGGTGGATCGGGCCGTGCTGGTGTTCAGCCAGATGGGCGTGGCCGTGCCGAATTTCTGGATCGGCCTCCTGTTCATTCTCTTCTTCTCCACCCGCCTCGGCTGGTTCCCAGCCGGCGGCTTTCCCGGATGGGGCGCGGGACTATGGCCAGCATTTCAAGCGCTTCTGCTGCCTTCTGTCGCCCTCGCTCTGCCCCAAGCCGCCGTGCTGACCCGGGTCACGCGCTCGGCCACATTGGAAGTGATCGGCGCGGATTTCGTGCGCACCGCGCGGGCGAAGGGCGTGGACAAACGCGCCACGTTGCGCCGCCATGTGGTGCCGAATGCGCTCATTCCCGTCACCACGATCCTTGGCCTGCAGCTTTCCTTCTTCTTCGGCGGTGCGATCCTGGTCGAGAACGTGTTCAACCTGCCAGGTCTGGGGCGGCTCGCCTATCAGGCGCTGAACCAGCGCGATCTCGTGGTGATCAAGGATATCGTGCTGATCTTTTCCGGCCTCGTGATCGTCGTGAACTTCCTCGTCGATATCGGCTACACGATCCTCGATCCGCGCCTGAGGAGTCGGACATGACGAAGCGCTCCTCCATCCGCCTGAACGCCGCCCTCGTGATCGGCGGCATCCTCACAGCCCTGCTGATCGCCACCGCTCTCCTCTCGCTCGTCTGGACCCCGGAGGTGCCGACCCGCGTGCGCGTCGCCATGCGCCTCAAAGCACCGCTGGAAGCCGGCCTGCTCGGCACGGATCATTTCGGGCGCGATGTCCTGTCACTTCTTATGGTGGGAGCCTGGAACTCGCTCGCCATTGCATGGCCTGCGGTTCTTCTCGGAGCCGCCATCGGCACCGCCATCGGTACGGCGGCCGCCGCATGGAAAGGCATCGCCGACGAAATCGCCATGCGCGTGTCAGACGTGGTCTTCGCCTTTCCCGCCGTTCTCTCGGCCATCATGATCGGCGCTCTCGTCGGCTCTGGCCCCTTCTCGGCTATTCTGGCGATTGCCGTGTTCAACGTGCCCGTCTTCGCGCGCGTCACGCGTGGCGTGGCGCTCCAGATCTGGACCCTCGACTACATTGCCGCCGCTCGCGCCATCGGCAAGCATCCCCTGCGCATTACCTGGGAGGATGTGTTGCCCAACATCGCAGGTGCGCTCATCGTGCAGGTCACGATCCAGCTCGCACTCGCGATCCTCACCGAAGCGGGCTTGAGCTATCTCGGCTTGGGCGTTCGCCCGCCGAACCCGAGCTGGGGCCGCATGCTCAGCGATGCGCAGACCTATCTCTCGCAAGCTCCTCATCTTGCCATCGCGCCGGGCATCGCGATTGCGCTCTCGGTACTGGGCTTGAATCTCTTAGGCGATGGATTGCGTGATGCGCTGGACCCCACGCTGAAGGGCCGTGGCGCTTCGGCCTAACGCATCGTGCGGAAAAGTGGACCCGGTTTTCCGCACGATGTGCTCTTCAAGAAAGGGACATCGGACCCAAAAGTGGAAACCACTTTTCTCGTCCGATCCTTTAGGTGACTTTGCTCGTCGCCTTCTGCACGTCTGCCAGGATCTCGTAGGAACGCAGGCGCTTGCCGTGATCGTAGATGGCCGAGGCCACGATCAGTTCGTCCGCGCCCGTCTGCTCGATGAAGCCTTCAAGACCCTCGCGCACGGTCTGCGCCGAGCCGACGAAGGAGCAGGCCAGCATGTTGGAGGCTTGCACCTTCTCGGCTGGCGTCCAATAGGTCTCGATATCGTCGATAGGCGGCTGGAGCTTGCCGCGCGTGCCGCGGAACATGTTGGTGAAGGCCTGCTGCGCCGAGGTGAAGAGGTACTTCGCCTCCTCGTCCGTATCGGCGGCGATCACGTTCACGCCCACCATCGCATAGGGCTTGTCGAGCTGGGTCGAGGGCTGGAAGCGCTCGCGATAAACCTGCAGCGCCTGGAACAGGGCATTTGGCGCGAAATGCGAAGCAAAGGCATAAGGCAGCCCCAACATGGCTGCTAGCTGCGCGCCGAAGAGGCTGGAGCCGAGAATCCAGATCGGCACATTGCTGTCGGTGCCCGGCACCGCCTGGATCGCCTGGCCCGGCTGCAGCGGCCCGAGCAGAGCCTGCAGCTCCAGCACATCCTGCGGGAAGGTATCGGCGCTCGTCGGATCGCGGCGCAACGCGCGCATGGTGCGCTGGTCGGTGCCGGGAGCACGGCCGACCCCGAGATCGATACGACCGGGGAACAGCGCATCGAGGGTCCCGAACTGCTCGGCGATGATCAGCGGCGCATGGTTCGGCAGCATGATGCCGCCTGCGCCCACGCGGATCGTCTTGGTTCCGCCGGCCACATGCGCGATCGCGATGCTCGTCGCAGCGCTCGCAATCCCGATCATGTTGTGATGCTCGGCGAGCCAATAGCGGTTATAGCCCCAGCGCTCTGCATTCTGTGCCAGATCGAGCGAGTTGCGCAAAGCATCGGAAGCCGTGGAGCCTTCCGTGATATGTGCGAGGTCGAGGATGGAAAGCGGCGGCATGGGCAAGGATCTCTCAAACGAGGCTGGGCGACAGGAAGTCTTCAGATCAGCACTCTGCGCTCTTGATACAACCCCCGAAGCTCCTCGCCCAAGGCGCAGCAGCCTTGCATAAGAGAAACCCGGCGCTTTCGGCGCCGGGTTTCGAGGTCTTCGACTGCTCTAGGCTCAGCCGCGGGTGCGGGCCCGGATCATGTAGCTGTCGAAGGCGTACTCGGCCACTTGGAACCAGAGATATTCCTCGTTTCGGAAGGCACGGATCGAATCGATGACCTTCTTGAAGTCCGCGTTCTGGGCGGAGATTTCCGCATAAACCTCGTTTGTGGCCTTGAAGGCGGCATCGAGGATCTCCGCCGAGAACGGACGCAGCTGCGCGCCAGCACCGACGAGGCTGCGGAGAGCCGCCGGGTTCTTGGCGTCGTACTTGGCTAGCATGTCCTGATTGGCGGCCATGCAGGCTGCCTCCAGGATGGCCTGGTAGTTCTTCGGCAGCGATTCCCACTTCGCCTTGTTGAACATGAAGTGGAGCGTCAGGCCGCCTTCCCAGAAGCCCGGATAGTAGTAGAACGGCGCGACCTTCTGGAAGCCGAGCTTCTCGTCGTCATAGGGGCCGATCCACTCGGCGGCGTCGATGGTGCCGCGCTCGAGCGACGGATAGATGTCGCCGCCCGCCACCTGCTGGGGGATGACGCCAAGCTTCGCCATGACCTGACCGGCGATGCCCGCAATGCGCATCTTCAAGCCCTGCAGGTCTTGAACGGTCTTGATCTCCTTACGGAACCAGCCGCCCATCTGGGTGCCGGTGTTGCCGCCCGGAAGAGCATAGAGGTTGTGCTTGGCCATGAATTCGTTCACGAGGCCGATGCCGCCGCCGTGATACTGCCAGGCATTGAGCTGGCGGGCGTTGAGCGTGAATGGTACCGCCGCAGCCGCAGCAAAGGTCGGATCCTTACCAACGTAGTAGTAGGCAGCCGTATGAGCCATCTCGACCGTTCCGGCAGAGACCGCGTCGGCCGCCTGGAAGGTACCGACGATTTCACCAGCGGCGAAAGGCTGGATCTGGAACTTGCCTTCGGTCGCTTCGGAGACGTACTTCGCCAGGAAGTCCGCGCCGCCATAGATCGTATCGAGCGACTTCGGGAAACCGGAGGTCAGACGCCAGCGGATTTCAGGATTCGACTGAGCGATCGCCGGCTTGGCGACAGCGCCTGCGGCAATGCCTACACCGGCCGTGGCGAGAAAATTGCGGCGTTTCATGAAAAGCTTCCTCCAATTTGGGGGCGTGTAAATTATTCGGAACCCTCGCTAACAGGGATGAGCTACGCTGAGTAAAGTTAGACCAAAGGCGCAGCCGCTCCTTCAATGTTTAGCGCGTCATCGCGGTTTCCCCCGAGTGATCCAGGAAGACACTGCCACCAAACCGTTGATGGGCTGGAGATACCGCCCTTTGCCGCGGACGGGAACGATGTTTCTGCCGCCATCTGCATTGACCTTCTGGTATGAATCCCACGCAGGGCCAAACACCAACCCGTGCAATGACTGCATGCTCTTACTTGTTCCAGGGCAAGCGTAAATAGGACCACGCGGCCTGAAACGGCATGGTCCTATGGATCAATGTTCTACCGCTCGACGACGATCTCACCTTTCATATTGGGATGATAACGGCAGAAATAGCCGAACGTGCCCGGAACCTGCATGGTTATGCGTCCGCTCCGCCCCGGCGTGACGCTGATATCCCAGCTTTTGTCTGACGCCGTCGCCGTATGAGCAACGATGTCCTGGTTCACCCATTCGACAACGTCGCCCACCTGTACTCTGACCTGCTTGGGCGCGTAGTCGGCAGCCTTCATGACGGCACGGTGCGGGCTGTCGGCGGAGGAAGCGGCCGCAAGTGTCAAGCCCAGCATAGCCACGACCCGTGTCCCGATTTGGAGACCCCGAGCCAACATGATCATCTCACGGCCGAGGCGCGGCTCGGGAGCTGACCTGCAAGCTGCTCCGCATGCTGCTGGTGACCTTGGAAGATCCTGAGACCCGTCGAGAGCAGATCTTTCAACTCGCCATTTGTCGCTGACGGGATCAGCGTATTCTGAAGAGCGGCATTGACCTGCTGATGATAGGCGACCTCGTTTTGCACATAAGCCTTGTCGAAAGCAGCGCCTTTCAAAGAGCTCAGCTCTTTCTGTTTGGCTTGCGCCTGCTGCGCGAGCGCGCGACTCGTATCATTATCCTCAGGTTTGACGTTTAGCTTCTTGACGAGTGCCAAAGCCTTTTCATTCACCGCCTTATGATCGCGGATCATGTCGTTTGCGAAAGCCCGCACATCTTTGTTCTTGGACTGTTTCAAGGCCAGTTCGGCAACCGTGACGTCGATTTGACCCGCCGTATACGCAATGTGCGCGATCTGAGGATCGGTCGGTTTGGCGGGGGTTTGAGCAAAGGCGCCTTGCGAAGCAAGACAGAGGCTGGCGCCCAAGAGCGCAATGTGAAGCCTGGACATATGGATCTCCTGTGACAACTGGGCATGCGATCCAAGCCAGTTTGCAGCGCAGAACCCATGCCTGCTCCATGAGATGTCACCAGGCAGGATGAGGTTCCCGTACTCGCTGGAGTTCGAGCACTCTCTGCATCACGCGGTCCATAATGCGGGCACAGCGCAGGCCATCGAAGGGAAAGGCATCCTTCATGGCCGAGACGAGGCGCTCGTCCAAAGCCTTGCGCAACAATCGACGGGCTCTGTGCAGTCTCGTCCTGACTGTCGCCGCGTTGATCCCGAGCTGCGCTGCCGTCTCCTCGACACTCATCTCCTCGACTTCGCGCATGATGAAGACCGTCCGGAAGATGGGCGAATCGCCTCTGAACTCGCCGAGGTGAGCAAAGGCGCGCACATAAGCCTCCTGGAGAACATCCTCTGCATCCGTGTCGTTCCCGACAATTCCACGCGCGACCCTGCAGAGATGCCGGTTATGATGTTTATGGGAGCCCGGAAGGCCTGAGGCGCGCCTGCCAGAGCGAGGCTCACAAGACTCTCGTCATCCGATGTTGTCCAATCGACAAAGGATTTCGGCTTGGCCGGCATTCTGCACCTGCTATCCGCCTGTTGGATGGCAGCATAGACCAGAAGGTTCTCGGCTACAGAAGCCCATCATCCCAAAGAAAAAGGCGCCGGTAATGACGGCGCCTTCCTGTTCTGGCAGAAGTAAGATGCTTAGAAGTCCATGCCGCCGGGCATGGCCGGAGCCGCAGCTTCCTTCTTCGGCTTCTCGGCGATCATGGCCTCGGTGGTGATGAGGAGGCCGGCCACGGAGGCTGCGTCCTCGAGAGCCACGCGCACGACCTTGGCCGGGTCGATGATGCCGAATTTGTAGAGGTCGCCGAACTCGCCGGTCTGGGCGTTCCAGCCAGCGGAGTAGTCCTCTGCCTCGGCCACTTTGCCGACGATCACCGAGCCGTCCTCGCCTGCATTCAGAGCGATCTGGCGAGCCGGAGCCTGGAGCGCGCGACGCACGATCTCGATACCGGTTCTCTGGTCGTCGTTGACGGGCTTCACGCCGTCGAGCGCCTTCAGCGCACGAAGCAGTGCGACGCCGCCGCCGGGCAGGATGCCCTCCTCGACTGCTGCCTTGGTGGCATGCATGGCATCGTCCACGCGGTCCTTCTTCTCCTTCACCTCGACCTCGGTCGCGCCGCCGACGCGGATCACCGCGACGCCGCCGGCCAGCTTGGCCAGACGCTCCTGCAGCTTCTCACGGTCGTAGTCCGAAGTGGTCTCCTCGATCTGCGCCTTGATCTGCGCCACGCGCGCCTCGATGTCCTTCTTGTCGCCCGCGCCATCGACGATGGTGGTGTTCTCCTTCTCGATCACCACCTTCTTGGCACGGCCGAGCATCGGGAGAGTGACGTTCTCGAGCTTGATGCCGAGGTCCTCGGAGATGACCTGACCCTTCGTGAGAACGGCGATGTCCTCGAGCATGGCCTTGCGGCGGTCGCCAAAGCCCGGCGCCTTCACGGCGGCGATCTTCAGGCCGCCCCGCAGCTTGTTGACCACCAGAGTCGCTAAGGCCTCGCCCTCAACATCCTCGGCAATGATGAGCAGCGGCTTGCCGGTCTGCACCACGGCCTCGAGAACAGGCAGCATCGCCTGGAGACCGGAGAGCTTCTTCTCGTGGATGAGGATGTAGGGGTCCTCAAGCTCCACGCGCATCTTCTCGGCATTGGTGATGAAGTACGGCGAGAGATAGCCGCGGTCGAACTGCATGCCCTCGACCACATCGAGCTCGGTGGCGAGAGACTTCGCTTCCTCGACGGTGATCACGCCCTCGTTGCCGACCTTCTGCATGGCCTCGGCCAGCATGCGGCCGACCTCGGCATCACCATTGGCCGAGATGGTGCCGACCTGGGCGATCTCGTCGTTGGACGTGACCTTCTTGGCGTTGTTCTTGAGGTCCGCCACGACAGCCTCGACAGCCATGTCGATGCCGCGCTTGAGATCCATCGGATTCATGCCGGCAGCCACCGCCTTGGCGCCTTCCTTCACGATGGCCTGGGCGAGCACCGTCGCCGTCGTCGTGCCGTCGCCGGCGCGGTCGTTCTGCTTCGAGGCGACCTCGCGGACCATCTGCGCGCCCATGTTCTCGAACTTGTCGCCGAGTTCGATCTCCTTGGCGACGGTGACGCCGTCCTTGGTGATGCGCGGAGCGCCGAAGGACTTTTCGATCACCACGTTGCGGCCCTTCGGGCCGAGGGTCACCTTCACCGCATCGGCGAGGATGTCGACGCCGCGCAGCATCTTCTCGCGCGCGTCCGATGAGAATTTGACTTCCTTAGCAGCCATTGTTCGTCACTCCTTCGAGACGTAACGATATGTGACTCTGATTGCTTGGCCTTAAGCGGCCTTCTTCTGAGCGGCGGTCTCTTCCAGCACGCCCATGATGTCGCTCTCCTTCATGATGAGGAGATCCTCGCCATCGATCTTCACTTCCGTGCCGGACCATTTGCCGAAGAGCACGCGGTCGCCGACCTTCACGTCGAGGGCGACGAGCTGACCAGCCTCGTTGCGGGCGCCAGGCCCGACGGCGATGACCTCGCCCTGCTGGGGCTTTTCCTTGGCGGTGTCCGGGATGATGATGCCACCCGCCGTCTTCTCTTCCGCATCGATGCGCTTGACCAGAATACGGTCATGCAAAGGACGGAACTTCATGAAGCTTCCTCCAATGTTTTCAGTGCGTTAACTGTCATGTGCGGAGCCCCTCCGGGCCTCCGCGATCGAAAATTTGGTTGAGCAAGCTTCACCGTTCAAGAGGGGCGGGTAAAATTTTTTGGCAGTTAGAGTTCACGAGTGCCAAGCTGGTCGGTAAGAGCTCTGATGGACAAGGGATCAGGCCGGGGGCTATGGCCTCTTCAGCGGGGCGCGAGGCGCGCCCAAGGAGACCGATATGAGCGATTTGGTTGTCAGGGACAGCAACGGGGCCCAGCTCAACGAGGGCGATTCCGTGCAGGTCATCAAGGACCTGAAGGTGAAGGGCTCCTCCACGACGCTGAAACGGGGAACCGTGTTCAAGAACATCCACCTGACGGACGATGCGGAAGAGATCGAGTGCCGATCGGCTCAGATCAAAGGTCTCGTGCTCAAGACCTGCTTCGTGAAGAAGGTTTAGAACTGGTTCGTCATGGCCGCACCTGTTGCGGCCATGACGTGGAAAAGCGGATATTTCTCGATCATGCGGCGGAGCTTCACCGCGATTTCGGTCAGGCCGGCAGCCGCCGGTCGTATTCGCTCTTCAGGCGAGCCCAGCCGTCCCAGAACGCCTCCGGTTCCTCGCCCGCCATGCGCGCCGCCAGAATATCGAGGTGCATGTGCCAGCCGGCGCTGACGTTCAGCATCGTTGCGCGATCCGGCAGGCGGCGGTGGATCACGGTAAGCAGCACCTCGCCGCCCTGAGGCTCCAGCTCGAACGAAACGCCACCGGTGCTTCCCCAGGTGATGGCGAGCTTGCGAGGCGGATCGAGTTCGGTGATCCGGCTCTCCATTCGGTGCTCCTCCGCGAAGCCGGCAGGGCGCTGGCCAGGCGGGTTGCTGAGTTCGTCATTTCGCCAGACGAATTCAAAGGGTGCACCCAACGTCATCTCCATATGGCCAGCTGCCAGCCACTGCCGGCGCAATTCGCTCTCCGTGAGATAGGCCCAGACGCGCTCGATAGGGCCCGGCAGCAGGCGCTGGATCGTCAATGTCGCGGGCTCTGTCAGCACACCATAGGCGTCCAAGGTCGCAAGATCAGTCATGGGTCGTCTCCTCTCGGGGGTGGGGTTTTGCGGGCATCCTCCTCACGGAGGAGCCGCTCCAGCACGTCCAGACGCTCGGTCCAGAAGCGTTCGTAGAAGCTCAGCCATTCATGGGCGCTCGCAAGCGGCCCAGGGGCGAGGCGGCACACGTGGGTGCGGCCGCGCACCTCGCGACGGATCAGCCCTGCATTTTCCAGCGCCTTGATGTGCTTCGAGGCGGCCGCGAGCGAAATCTCAAAGGGTTCTGCAAGCTGACTGACTGTTCGCTCTCCCCCGGCCAGTTCGCGAAGCATCCGCCGGCGCGTGGCATCGCCGAGAGCGTGAAAGACGGAGTCCAGCCGAGATGTCTGTAATTCAACCATATGGTTGAATATAGGCGCACACTTTTGAATAGTCAACCGATTGGTTGAATAATCGGCCAGAGGCCTCAGTAATGCGGCGGCGGGGGCTCAGGTGCGCGGGGTCCGGTCGAGCTGTCCTCGACCTCCTGGACGCGGTCTAGCAATTCGGCGAGCTGGCGCTTGAGCGCGTCGATCTTCTTCCATTGGTCGATGACGGTCTGGTTCAGGTCTTCGATGACCTGATCCTGATAGGCAACGCGCACCTCCAGGGCCTCCAAACGAGCGTTGATGCCCTCAACGTCACTCATCGGCCGGGCTCCTGTCCTCCGGGCGTTCGACCAACCCATGGCCAAGAGACACGCGTTCGTCGAACACGAAGCAGCCGCCGTTCCACCGGCTCTCTGCTTCGGGCACATCCTCCAGATATTGCAGGATGCCGCCCTTCAAGTGGTAGACCTCCTCGAAGCCCTGGCCCAGCATGTAGGAGCTGGCCTTCTCGCAGCGGATGCCGCCGGTGCAGAACATGGCGACCTTCTTGTGCTTGGACGGGTCGAGCTCCTTCTTCACGAAATCCTTGAACTCGCTGAATTTCCTGATGCGCGGATCGACGGCCCCGGCGAAGGTGCCCATCTCGACCTCGAAATTATTGCGGGTGTCGAGCAGGATGACGTCCGGGCTCTCGATGAGCTTGTTCCACTCCGCAGGCGACACATAGGTGCCGACCTGCCTCGTCGGGTCCGTCTGCGGATCGCCCAGCGTCACGATCTCCTTCTTCAGGCGCACCTTCATCTTGCCGAACGGCATGTCGGAGGCTGTCGAGAACTTGAGCTCCAGATTGTCGAGGCGGCCATGGAAGAGCGGGCCTTGCTGCAGCTCGACCACGAGGGCATCGACGCCCTCTTCCGTTCCGGCCACGGTGCCGTTGATCCCTTCTTCAGCGAGCAGGAGCGTGCCCCTGATCCCGAGATCGGCGCAGACAGCATGGAGCGGATCGCGGATGTCCCGGAAGTCGGGAAGCGAAACGAACTGATAGAGAGCGGCAACTTTGTACGTCATGGCCATTCTCTACCAGCAGGCGGCTATTTGGAAAACCCGCTCCAACGGTGCTTGGTGTCGCTCTCTCCTCTTCCGTCATGGCCGTCCCCGGACTCGATCCGAGGATCAGTCCCGGCCATCCACGTCTTGGAAGCGCCGCGCCAGAAAGACGTGGATCACCGACACAAGGCCGGGGATGACGTGAGAGGTTACATCGCGTCGTTTCTAGAGCTTCGGCCAGGGCCGCCTGTCGGGGCACTTCTTCTCCCAGGCATGGGAGAGCCGCAGCACGCCAAGGTCATCGAAGCGCCGGCCGATGATCTGCAGCCCAATCGGCAGTCCCGCTTTCGTGAAGCCTGCATTCACCGAGGCTGCCGGCTGGTCGGACATGTTGAAGGCCACGGTATAGCCGATATGCTCGAACGGCTTTTCGGGATCATGGATCGGTGAAGCAAGCTCCGCCTCATAGGCCACATTGGGAGCGACCGGCGAGAGCACGAAATCGAAGCGGTGAGTGGCGGCAACCGCCGCGTGGCGCATCACCATCATCTGGTTCATGCCGCTATACACCTGAGCCCCCGAGAGGTTCTTTCCGCCCTCGGCCCATTGCAGGATGTACGGCAACACCCGCGCGCGCTCCTCTTCACTCAAGCCGCCTATATCCATCCACGCACGCTGGCGCCAGAAGTCGTCGAGACCGTCCAGCATTTCGCGGGTGATGAAGGGCTTCACCTCCTCGATCGCTGCCCCCGCATGCTCAAAGATTTTCGCGGCTTTCTCCACGGCTGCGCGAATTTCAGGATCGAGAGGCGACCCAACGCCCGCCTCCATCATGACACCGATCTTGAGCCCCCTGATGTCGATGTCGAGGTCGAGCCAGGGCCAATCCCCATATGGCAGACTCATCGGATCACGCGCATCAGGCCGCGTCAGGCTCATCATCATCAGCGCGGCATCGCGCACGCTGCGCGTCATCGGGCCTGCCACGCGTCCGTAATAAGTCGGGTCGATGGGAATGCGGCCGAAGCTCGGTTTCAATCCGAACACGCCACACCACGCAGCCGGCAATCGAATGGAGCCGCCGATATCCGTGCCGATATGGAAGGGACCATAACCGGCGGCTGCCGCAGCACCCGCCCCCGCCGAGCTACCGCCTGGATTCTTGGACAGATCCCACGGATTGCGAGCGAGCGGATGGAAGCTCGACAGGCCGGATGAGAGCATGCCGTAATCCGGCATCGTGGTCTTGGCGAGAATGACGACACCGTCCTCGCGCAGGCGCGCGGCGGGCGGCGCATCTTCGGTCGCTGGCGTCAGCGGGCGCGCCGCCGTACCAAGCGGCACGGGTGTGCCCTTGGTCGCGATGTTTTCCTTGATGGTTGCGGGGATTCCGTCGAGCGCCCTCCCCCCGCCTTTCATCCAACGCTGTTCGGATTCTCGAGCGCTCGTGATCGCAGCATCAGGATCGTAGGCATAAAGCGCCTGCAAGCGTGGCTCATAAGCTTCGATGCGTGCAATGACAGCCTTCGTGACATCGACCGGCGAGACTGTCCTGCGGGAATAAGCCTCCAGCAGGTCCGAAGCCGACCAATCGGCCAGATCCGCCGGCAATTGAGGGGATGGTTGTGCGCTCACCTGAATGGCCCCGATGCAACATGGATTCGCTTTGGACCATGCTGCGCTATCCCCTTCGTTACGTAAACAGGGGTAGTCCCAAAGCCAGCTCATAGTGTCAGCTCACCGGCACCGTGAGCTATCCGATAGCAGCCGATACCTCTTTCGGACCACTCTCGAACGAGGAAAGTTGTCAACCTCTTTCACGCGTGAGTGTTTTTACACACAGATTGAAGCTGAAAGGCTGTTTACAACGGTCATGATACACGTTGACCACCTGAAGTTGCACGGCCATCTTGTACATAGATCAGGGCCTGATCGGGTTTGGACATCTGCGCGGATCGGTACACCTTGCCATGCAGCATGGTTTTAAGGCGATCACCCATCGGAAGAACCGGCTCCTGGCCGCACTGGAGCTTGAAGATTTCAGCGTCTTGGAGCCTGATCTTGAAGTCGTCGAATTGCCGAGAGGCAAAGTCGTTTACGAGGTCGGCGAGGCCGTTCGCTTTACTTACTTTCCGCACAACACCATCGTGTCGCTCACTACCGTCCTGGAGAATGGCGGCTCGGTCGAGATGGCGGTGTTCGGGCGCGAATCCATGTTCGGCTTCGTCAGCGCGCTCGTCACGCGGCAATCATTCGGGCGTTATGTTACGCAATTCTCGGGCACGGCCTCGCGAATACCAGTCGAGAAATTGAATGAAGCGGCCGGCCAGCGCCCAAATATCCGCCAGATAATTTTGAGGTTTACGGAAGCGTTGATGGCACAGACCCTACAGACGGTTGCCTGCAACGCCGTACATAGCGTGGAAGCTCGCTGTTGCCGCTGGATCCTGAGCACGCGTGATCGTGTTGATCGCGATGCGCTGCCCCTCACGCATGAAACTCTCGCCGAGATGCTGGGCGTGCAACGTTCCACGGTCAGCAGCGTGACTCGTGTTCTGCAGATTGCCGGTCTGATCAATCAGGGCCGAGGCGTCATCACGATCACCGACCGCGCTGGCCTCGAAGAGATGTCGTGCGAATGCTACAGAGCGATTCGCAGAAGTTTCGAACGGCTTCTCCCCGCCACTTACGATAGAGACTAACAAGCCTTCTTCGGCCTGGCGCTCTCCAGGAAAGCAGGAATTCAAAATTCGAGCCGCCAATGTGAGAGGAATGCAAAATCTTTTTGCAGCTTTGTCGGATACCCAACAGACGGAGTAACCCTAGGTCATTATCGTCGGAGGTGTTAACGCAAAGTTAATGCGAGGCCGCGAATGGATGATACTGAATTCCATAACGATAAACCTCCGGGCGATTTGAAATCCGCCCAAATGTACTCTCCTAACACCAAGCCTTTACTTCAGTCCCTCCTATCGACCCTGGCCGATATCGACTTCGAATACGAGCAAGCCAAGGACAAGATCAGCAAGAGTTCGCCGGATCTAAACCTGAAGATCCGAGTTCTTGAGAAGCTGAAGGCGCAACATCAGGAACGGCGGACACCCTATATTCAGCAATTGGCTATTCTGCAGGAGCGCATGATATCACCCAGGTAAGAACGGCGAGCAATACGACTAAATGAATACAAGTACAGAGTCAGAATTCATAATTTCATAACGAAAGCGACTCTTCGGGGCTAAAAGTAAAGCATCGGGTCATGGGCATTCCACCCACAGATCTGAGCCTGTTTTCCGACCTCCTTGAGGGAATGAGCCAATGACCGAAGAAGAAATTGAGATCGTCGCGGAAGAACTTGCGAAAATCGGTGGCGTCTCCTGGTATCCGGGACGCGAGAAGGGAACCCTGATGCGGGTGGTCTCCGACCGCTATCGGGATCGGGCCCGTGTGGCCATCGAGGCGCTCGACCGCTACCGGGCCAGCAAAAAGGCCTCCCTTGTTCAGGATAACGGCCACCGCGAGCCCCATACGCCTTATGCGGGCTCCAATGACGAGATCAGGCCGGGCAGCACGGTGGTTTATCGCCCTCCGGGTGACCGTCGGGCCTATCCGTGCCGCGTCGTAGAGATCGAAGGCAGCCGTGCCTATTTGGCTCCCATCCTGCGGGCCTGCACGGATTGGGTTTCGATCGAATACCTGACCCCCCAGGGTGACGTTCAACAATTCAGCGCGCGGGACAAGAATTAAGGCGCAAACCAAGTAGCTTCCGGCGTGAGGGCTCATTCCCGCCGGAAGCTGTCTTCTTGCAAAGCTCGTGGTCACAGCCGAGCACGGGTGCTACGCGGGGTCGCCAAGAGCAGATTGGTTTCCGAGGCTATCACGCCGGGAATCAGGCGAATGCGTCTCAAGATGCCATCGAAATCGGACAGATTGGCCGCGCCGAGTTCGACGATGAGATCCCATTTCCCGTTCGTGGTGTGAATGGCGCTGACCTCTGGAAAACCGCCCAAAGCATCGACCACCCGATCTGCGGCACGCCCCTCCACCTCGATCAGCATGATGCCGCGCACGGGCAGCGAAACCGCATCCGCCCTCAGGATCACCGTATAGCCCACGATATCACCCGAACGCTCCAGGCGTTCCATCCGCGAACGCACCGTGGCGCGGGAGACATCCAGTTCAAGGGCGAGGTCGGACACACTACGACGCCCATTGTGGCGCAAAAGCGTAACGAGGCGCTGGTCGAGATCGTCCATAATTCTCACTTTGGAACGGCAGATGAACCAAAGTGGTCAATCATCTTGCTCTATTTGTCAAACTATACTGTTCAAATCGCCAAGGCCCTCGCCTAGCTTGGTACTCCTGATCTGGAGATAACGAATGACGCAGAAGCCCTGCATTCTCTTTGGAGTGCCCGTTCAGGAAGGCGCCGGCCGGCTTGGCTGCGATATGGGCCCTAGCGCCTTTCGCACGGCTGGTCTGGCGACGGAGCTGATCAATCTGGGCTACGCGGTCGAAGACCGCGGCAATGTCGTGCCCGCGCCGCTGCGTGAGCTGCGCCATGAGAACGGGGCCATCAAGGCGCTGTCGGAGACAGTCGCATGGACCGAGGCCATTGCCGAGGCAGCCTACAGGGTGAGCGGTGAAGGCATGCCGATCTTCCTAGGGGGCGACCACAGCCTCTCCGCCGGCTCGATGACAGGCCTTGCCCGCCGCGCGGCGGAGGAAGGCCGCGAGTTCTTCGTGCTGTGGCTCGACTCGCACCCGGACTTCCACACCCTCGAGACGACGACCAGCGGCAACCTGCATGGCGTGCCCATGGCCTATGCCACAGGGCGTGACGGCTTCGAAGGCTACTTCCCCAAAATTCACGCACCGATCAGGCCTGAAAATGTCTGCATGATGGGCATCCGCAGTGTCGATCCGGCCGAGCGCAAGGCGCTCGCGACAGCAGGCGTGACGATCCACGACATGCGCGCCATCGACGAGAATGGCGTTGCGCCCCTGCTCGATGCGTTTCTCAAGCGCGTCGCGGAGGCCGACGGCATTCTTCACGTGAGCCTCGACGTGGACTTCCTCGATCCTGGCATCGCGCCGGGCGTCGGCACGACGGTGCCCGGCGGCGCCACCTTCCGCGAGGCGCACCTCATCATGGAGATGCTGCACGACAGTGGCCTCGTGAGAAGCCTCGATCTCGTCGAACTCAACCCCTTCCTGGATGAGCGCGGCCGCACGGCTCTGCTCATGGTCGATCTCGCCTCGAGCCTCATGGGCCGCCGCGTCCTCGACCGCCCGACCCAGAGCTACCGCCACACTCCCAAAGTGACGTCATGATTCCGAAACTCAACATCGTCCCCTTCGTCAGTGTCGATCACATGATGAAGCTCGTTCTCGCCGTCGGCGTGGAGCGCTTCCTGATCGAACTGGCCGAGTCCATCGAAACCGATTTCCGCCGCTGGGAGCTGTTCGACAAGACCCCGCGCGTGGCCTCGCACAGCCGCGAGGGCGTGATCGAGCTGATGCCCACCAGCGACGGCGAGGTTTATGGCTTCAAGTATGTGAACGGGCATCCGAAGAACACGCGCGAGGGACGCCAGACCGTAACGGCCTTCGGCGTGCTGGCAGATGTGGGAACAGGCTATCCCGTGCTGCTCACGGAGATGACCATCCTTACGGCGCTTCGCACCGCCGCGACCTCGGCTGTGGCCGCCAAGTACCTCGCGCCGAAGAATGCGCGCACCATGGCCATCATCGGCAATGGCGCGCAGGCAGAGTTCCAGGCCATGGCCTTCAAGGCACTTCTCGGCATCGACAAGCTGCGGCTCTACGATATCGACCGGACGGCGAGCACGAAATGCGTGCGCAATCTCGCAGGCCACGGCTTCGACATGACGATCTGCAGCACCATCGAGGAAGCGATGGAGGGCGCCGAGATCGTCACGACCGTCACCGCCGACAAGCAGAATGCCACGATCCTCACCGACAACATGGTCGGCTCAGGCCTGCACATCAACGCGGTCGGCGGCGACTGCCCGGGCAAAACGGAGCTCCACGCCGACATCCTGAAGCGCTCCGATATCTTCGTGGAATATCCGCCGCAGACGCGCATCGAAGGCGAGATCCAGCAGCTCGCGCCCGACCACCCCGTCATGGAGTTGTGGCGCGTGATCGCAGGCCAGGAGACAGGCCGCGCGAACGAGAGGCAGATCACGCTGTTCGACTCCGTGGGCTTCGCCATCGAGGACTTCTCGGCTCTGCGCTACGTGAAGCGGCAGATCGAGCAGACCGGTCTTTACGAGGAGCTCGATCTCCTCGCGGATCCGGACGATCCGCGCGATCTCTTCGGCATGCTGCTTCGCGCGGCGGTCGCAGCTCCGACCGCCGCTTGAAGAGAAAGGGCCTGATCGACGATCAGGCCCTTTTCATTTCAGAACCGATCCGCGCGATAAGGCGACGGATCGCAGAACGGCGCCTCGCCCGTCATCATCTCGGCGAGCAGACGGCCTGAGACGGGCCCGAGCGTCAGCCCGTGATGGGCATGGCCGAAGCAGAACCACAGGCCCTGGTGGCGGGGTGCTGCGCCGATCACGGGCCGCATGTCGGGCAGGCAGGGCCTGCGCCCGAGCCACGGCTTCGGTTCGACCCGCTCACCCAAGGGGAACAGGTTGCGGGCGAGAGCCTCGGCCTGATCGAGTTGGCGGGCATCCTCCGGCGCATCGAATGCCGCAAGCTCGATACCTGTGGTGAGCCGGATGCCCTTGGTCATTGGCGTCAGCACATAGCCACCCTCGAAATCGAGAACCGGCTGGTTGAGCCTGGCCTCACCCCGGGAGCCAAAATGCATGTGATAGCCACGCTTCACGCCGAGCGGGATGCGATAGCCGAGCGGTTTGAAGATCTGGTCGGACCATGGGCCGAGAGCAACGACCACCTGACCCGCAGCGATGGCCCCCTCCTCCGTCATCACAACCCAGTCGCTCCCGCTCTGCGCGAGAGTGCGCGCATCGCCGGAGGCAAAGCGCCCGCCTTGCTGCGTGAGCAGCGCGGCATAGCCTTTGGTGAGCGCCTCAGGATCCGACACCGTCGTAGGATCGCGCCAGTGAACGGCACCGATGGGCGCATCCAGCAGATGAGGCTCACGCGCCTTCAACTCTGCCGGGTCAAGCACATCGTAGCGAAGCCCGTATTGCTCCACGTCCTTCGCTGCAGCGAGAGCCTTCTTCCTGCCTTCAAGCGTGCGGAACGTCTCGATCCAGCCGCTGCGGCGCAGGAGATGCGTCAAGCCTGCCTTGTCGATCAGCTCATCGTGCTCCGCCACGCAATGCTCGATGAGCGGCAACATGGCATTGGCGGCCTCCAGCAAACGCTGCGGCGAGGAGTGCAACCAGTATTGGAAGAGCCACGTGCTCATCCTGGGCAGATGCGCGAGGCGATAGCGAACCTCCGGCGAACGATTCAGGCTGTAGCGCAGCAGCGCCGAGAACTGACGCGGCATCGCGTAAGGGATAACGCTCGCGCGCTCGATGAGTCCGGCATTGCCGTAGCTCGTTTCCTCGCCGGGCGAGCGGCGGTCGACGAGGCAGACGGAGCGGCCGCGCGATTGCAGGTGAAGCGCGGCAGAGACCCCGACGATCCCTGCGCCGAGCACGATGACGTCATAACGCATGATGGGTGATCTCTACTGAGCGTTGGGATTGAGAACGGATTTCGTCATGCGACTCAGCCAAGTCGTTTGAACAGGCTGCAATTCCCCTGCCCTCAGATGCCGTGTCAGCCGTCTCTCGAGCACAGCCCAGAGCCGCCGGATACACTCGACAATCAGGAGGTAGAGCACCGCCGCCCACAGATAGAGCTCGAAATTGTACGAGCGCGAGAAGGCGAGCTTCGTCACGCCCATGAGGTCGTAGATCGTGACGAGAGAAGCGATGGCGCTGGCCTTGACCATGAGGATCAGCTCGTTCCCGAGCGGACGCAAAGCCACGATCATGGCTTGAGGGAAAATGACCTTCACAAAGGTGACGACCTTATGCATTCCGAGGGCTGCGGCCGCCTCCCTCTGACCTCTCGGCACGGCCTGAATGCCGCCGCGGAAAATTTCCGCCTGGTAGGCGGCCGTGTTCAGGGTGAAGGCGAGCAGCGCGCAGTACCAAGCCTCACGGAAGAACCACCAGAGACCAAGATCCGTCCACAAGGTGCGTAGCGATCCGAGGCCGTAATAGAGCAGGAACAGCTGCGCGAGCAGCGGCGAACCGCGGAAGAAATAGACATATGCGCCCGAGAGCCATCGCAGAGCACGCCTGTTCGAGAGACGCGCGAGTCCCAGCAGAAGCCCGAGGATGCTGCCGAGCGTGAACGAGATCGCGACCAGCTGCGCAGTGACACCAACGCCTTCAAGGAAGCGCCAGCCATAGCGGTCGAGGAGATCGAGGTCGATGACAAGGCCCAGAAGATCGCGGAACATTCTTCTAGCCCCTCACATGGCCGCGATTGGCGCGGCGCTCCAGGAACGTGAAGGCAAGACCCGATCCCGCCGACAGCAAAAGGTAGATGAAGCAGGCCGTCAGATAGAACACCATCGGCTGCTTCGTGGCACCCACTGCAAGGTTCGTCTGGCGCATGATGTCGACAAGCGAGATCGTCGAGATCAGCGAGGTATCTTTGAGCAGCGTCAGCCAGTTGTTGGACAGGCCCGGCAGAGCCGCGCGCATGAGCTGCGGAAAGACAACAAGGCGGAAGGAGAGCCATTTGGAGAGGCCCAGCGCGCTTGCGGCTTCGTACTGTCCTCTCTGAATCGTGTTGAGCGCACCCATCCAGACCTCGCTGGAAAAGGCCGCAAGAACGAGGCCGAAGGCAATCACGCCGGCGAGAAAAGCATTGATCTGAATCTGGCCTTCATAGCCCATCGCCGCCATCAGGCGTTGGATGAGGATCTGCCCGCCGTAATAGACGATGAGAAGGGTCAGCAGTTCCGGCAGTCCACGGAAGATCGTGGTAAAGACCGTGGCAGCGGCCCGCACGCGGGGGCTGCGGGAGCGCGCCATCAGCGCGACGGCGAGGCCGAGAAAAATGCCAACGGGAAGCGTGGTGAGAGCAAGCGTCAGCGTCACGAGCGTTCCCGCCGCGAGCGCGCTGCCCCAGCCGCCTTCGGAAAAGGAAAGAAGTGAAAATATATCCTGCAATGGACCGACCTTTAAGCAGGGTTTACGGAAGGCGCCAGCATGAACGAGCGGGCGCCTTCCGGTGTCATACCAACGGTTCGAGCGTCTTAGTAGATGTCGAACTCGAAGTACTTGGCCTGAATCTTCTTGTAGGTGCCGTCGGCGACGATGTCCTTGATCGCCTTGTTGAACTTTTCCTTCAGCTCCTTGTCTTCCTTGCGGATAGCAATGCCGGCTTCGGAGGTCGTTCCCTCGATGTCCCCGAGCAGCTTGCAGCAATCCTTGCCGGCGTTCTTCAGCCATTCGACGAGCACGAACTTGTCGGCCACGGAAGCGTCCAGGCGGCCGTTCGCGAGATCGGCATTGGCCTCATCCTGCGTCGGATAGAGCTTCGCGGAAGCACCGGCCTTGCCGTAGGTTTCCTCGGCATAGATGGCCTGGGTAGTGGAGGACTGGGCGCCGACGCTCTTGCCCTTCATGGAGGCGGCCGTCGTGTCCTTGATCGGCGAATCCTTCGGCACGGCGACGGAGAGCGGCGTGCGGTAATAGCGGTCGGTGAAGTCGATCTGCTTCTTGCGCTCTTCCGTGATCGTCATCGAAGCGACGATGGCGTCATATTTCTTGGCGAGCAGTGCCGGAATGATGCCGTCCCAATCCTGGGCGACGATGGTGCACTTCACCTGCATCTTCTCGCAGAGAGCATTGGCGATATCGATGTCGAAGCCCTGGAGCTTGTTGTTGGAATCCATGAAGTTGAAGGGTGGATAGGCGCCTTCCGAGGCGATCACGATTTCCTTCTTCTCCTGGGCGGACGCCAGGGACGTCATGCTCAGGATGCAGATGCCTGCTGCAAGAAGCGTCTTGTACATTCTTGTACCCTCTGTTGTTTCGACCTGTCAGGTCCTCTCCACGCCAGCCCTTACGGATGCTCCGTATAGCCGACGAATTCGTGATAAAGCGCGGCCGTGGCATTCAGCCGCTCCTCGACCTTCGGGCCGAGCTCATTGAATATCGCGTTCAGCAAAAGATGCACCAGGGAGAGCATCGGCGCCGTCGACTCCCAGAACAGGTTCAGGTCCGTGGGAATGCGGAACACCTCGCTGGTGCAATCGTCCGCCCAGTTGCAATAGGCGTCCGTCACCAGGGTGACCGGGATGCCGCGTTCATGCGCCTTGCGCGCCAACAGCTTGGCCTGCCGCGAGTAGCGGCGCGCCTCGAACATCACGAGGGCGGACCCGCCATCGCCGCCGAGGATCGCGTCACCGAAATGGCCGGAGGCCCCGTCCAGCAATTGCACCCCATCGCGCAGGTATTGGAGATTGTGGGCAAGGGAGGCAGCGAGCCCCCTCTCCGTCTGAAAACCGGCGACATAGACCCGAGGGACTGTCGCCAAACGCCGGCTGACTGTCTGAAAGGCGGCCGACTGAGCATATTCGTAAACCCGGACGAGGGCGCCGACCTCCAGCTCGAAGCTCTTGGTGAGCTCCCCCATGTCCTGCCGGCTGCGCTTCTGGAACTCTTTCAGCCGATCCCCGATGAGCCAGGGGCTTCCCCCCAGATCCGTCCGCAGATGATCCTTGAGATCCTTCAGATGTCGATAGCCGATGGAGCGGCAGAAACGCCCCACGGTCAGCTCGCTGACACCGATCTTGTGGGCGATCGAGGCCGAGGTTTCAAAGGGGAGATCGTTCAGGTTCGCAAGCATGTAGCTGGCCACCGCCCTGCCGGACGCGGTCGCCGTATTCAGGCTCTCTTCCAGGCGCTGCTTCACGTGCTGGCTCACGAAATCCCTCCGCGCGGCTATTAAGACAGCTCTCTGACATAAAAGCAATCGGTGCTATTTTTCTGTCCAACGTGACACAAGCGAAAGGCTTTGGACCCCCGACAGTCGAACACAAGCTTGAATGATATGACATTTAAATGCACTGTATTCAGTCTAACAGAGCATTCCTGCCGACAAAGAATCCTCAAACAACTGTCAGCGAGATGTAAAATCTGCGGAATAATTCCTTATTCTATTGTCTATCTCGGTACGTTCCGCCTATAGAATTAAGTTCAGTTAAGGTTGCGTGGCGCTACTCGATGAAACGTCTGTTCTCAGAAATATTTCTGAACATAGTTGCAGGCATCATCGCGTTGAGCATCCTTGCAATTTCAGCCTACACTCTGTGGATCGACCGCTTGGACACATGGCAGGAAGCGGAACGGTCATCCCGCAACGTGCTGACCGCCATCGCGCGCGACCTCACCAGTGACCTCGAGCTGCTGGATCTGTCATTGAAGGGGGTCATGGAGGCGCGGCGCACCGTCGACTTCCAGAAACTTGCGCCCGATATTCAGTACCGGCTGCTGTTCGATCGTGCAGCCTCGGCAACCTTCATGGGATCCCTCCTGGTTGTCAACGCGGCCGGTGGTCTCTTGGCGGATGCAGGTCCGGTTATTGCACCTCGTAATCTGAACGTCGCCGACCGCGACTATTTCAAGATTCACAAAGAGAACAATCACATCGGCCTGTACGTCAGCCGCCCCTTCAAGAGCAAAATCCGAAAGGACGATTTCAGCATCGGCATCAGTCGCCGGCTCTCTCACCCCGATGGCAGCTTTGAAGGCGTGGTGATGGGGTCGATGCCCCTGTCCGACATCGATCAGCTGTTCAGAGACCTGAGCCTCGGCCAGGAGGGGACCATCAATCTCTTTCGCAGCGACGGCATCCTGCTGACCCGGCACCCCTTTGATGCAAGCCAGGTCAATCAGGATTTTGGCGGCTCCCCGCATGTGCAGCGCCTCTTGCAGGGGAAATCTGGAACCTTCGATTCCATCTCCCCCATCGATGGCGTGCGCCGCATCATCTCTTTTGAGCGGCTGGACAGGTATCCTCTCGTTCTGACGGTCGCCTTATCCGTGGACGAGATCTTTGCGACCTGGAGACGAAAGGCCCTCGTTCTGGGCCTTATCACGGCAGCGCTTTGCTCTGCTGTCGTGGGGCTGACATTTCTCTTCCAGAGCGAGTTGCGACGCCGCACGAGGGCCGAGACCAAGCTCAGAAGAATAGCCAGAACAGACGATCTATCGGGGCTGCCGAACCGCCGCGGCTTTCGGGAGGCGTTCGAGCGCGAGTGGCGTCAGGCGATTCGCGCGGGCTCATCGCTCTCGTTGCTGTATGTCGATGTCGACTGGTTCAAAAGCTTCAATGACCGGTATGGTCACGGAAGGGGCGACGAAGTGCTCCGCACGATTGCCGGTACGCTCGATGCCAATATTCGTCGTCCGCGGGATGTCGCCGCCCGTCACGGCGGTGAAGAATTCGCCGTCGTCCTCCCTGAGACCGATTTGGAGGGCGCCCGGATGATTGCCGAGAACATCCGCAAGGCCATCCTGGCACTTGGCATTGTTCATGAGGGCAGCCCATACCAGCTCGTGACAGTCAGTATCGGGGTCGCCTCGGCCAAGCCTTCACGAGGAAGCAATGGCTCATATCTGCAAGAGGCATCAGATAGAGCTCTCTACGAAGCCAAGGCAGCAGGCCGAAACTGCATTCATGAATCTGCCGCAAATGAGATCGACGCGCCTAAGCGGCAACTTCAGGATGTCACTTCCTGAGGCTGAGCCTGTCGACCACTCTTCCAAGACAGCGTTGCTAAGAAGTCCTCGGACGCTCCAGCGCAGGCTCTCAGCCTTTTAGATGTTATGGGGCACCCGAGAACTCCACCACGTCCCTGTTAAAGAGATGTAGAGTTTGCCAGAAAGTTCAGGATTGAGGAGCGTAGAAACAGCCAGCTGCGGCGGAGGTCACCCCACAATTAAAAGCGGTATCACTCTCGATCTTCGGCACCGGACACGCGTCAGCCTTATGCCTGACCATTCACAATTCGGTACTCTGCAATGGACTTGGTCGAGTGACATTCTGAATGCTGGGTCTGACCCGCTTGGCTGACGCTAGCAATTGATCGCCTCAGCCACATTTTGGACCTTATCAACACTACCGAACTACGCTGCGCGGGCAGAGGTCGTGCTCTGCCCGGCAACTACGAGGCACCTTGCCGGAACCCACTGACTTCGGAGCAGGCATATGTTGGACCGGCGGGATCCCAGGGTCGGTGCACAATCTCCCGGTTGGACGGACATTGTTCCGGCCGCACGATGTTTGCTGAGGCTCAGGCCGCACGCGCCATCTTCAGGGCGTTCGCCCACCAGACGAGTTCGTCGAGCATGGCTTTGACATTCGGCTCAAGGTGTGCAAGCTCGGTGAGGCTCTTGCCCTGCTGGAATGTGGCGATGAAATCTGCACCCTGAATGTGCACGCCCGTGCGGGTCGGAGCCATCTGTAGCTCAATCGCTATGGTGCGCAGGTGCTCGACGGCACGCGCCGCCCCAACGCTACCGTAGCCGACAACAGCAGCGGGTTTGCGGTTCCATTCGGGATACGAGAAGTCGAGGGCGTTCTTCAGCGAAGCATTGATCGAACGGTTGTACTCGGGGGTGACGAAGATGTAGCCATCGAACTCGGCCACCTTCTTCTGCCACCGCTGCCCGACCTCGTCCTCCGTCGGCACCCAGGCATTCGAGGCTTTTTCATTGAAGAAAGGCAACGGGAAGTCCCGCAGGTCGACAAGCTCGACGTCCATGTCGGACCGCTTGGAAGCGGTATCATAGATCCACTGGGCGGGCTTGATGCCGTAGCGCACGTCACGGGTGCTGCCGATGATGATCGCGATCTTGGGGATTGCCATGAAGAATTTCCTGTGGTTGCGGAACTGGTTCGGTTCTCGGGTTGCCAGATTTGATGGAAGTTTTGAGCCCGCTTCGGGCCCCTAGCGGAACACAGGAGTTGATCCTGATGCGGTGCGCCGATTGCCGGCTGCCCTCAGTCGCTCGCCCAGTTCCTCGATGCGACGCTCACCCGCCGCCAGGGCCTGCGCCGACGTATGGACCGAGTAGTAGCCGAGGTGGAGATCATGTGGATGCGGGACGGCCGATCCGAGCACGAAGGTTGTGCCAGAGCCTTCGCCCCCCTGAAGCATGATGGGGGCCTCACCCGCCTCGAAGATCGCCATGTCGCCCTTGGAGAGTTGCTCGCTGGCCAGCAGACCGCCCTTTGCCACCGCCACCCAGGCGACCGAATGGCCCGCAGGCGGCTCATAGGTCCAGCGTTCACCGGGCTTCAAGGTCACGAGCAGGTAGTTGATCCCGCCCGGTGCCCGCACGGGGCTGGCCGTCCCGCCATAGGCGCCAACGATGACGTGCGCGGGACCGGCACGCGCCATGGCGTCGGCCTCAATGTACTGGCTCTCCGGCTCCCCGTTCTCGAGTTCGGGGGGCAGCGCGACCCAAAGCTGGAACCCCTGGACCGTGGCGGATGCACCGGCCGAAAGCTCCTGGCCGTGCCAGACGCCGCCGCCGGCCCGCATCCACTCGACACCGCCATAGCCGATCGTGCCATGCCCGGCCTCGGGATCGTCGAAGGTGACATCGCCGTCGGTGAACACCGTGACGGTGGCGATGCCCGAATGGGGATGGATCGACATGCCCCTGCTCATGGCGCGCATGTCGGCCTCGAACAGGTCGAGGAACACGAACGGCTTCAGATGCTCGCCCAGGTCCGACGGGCTCATCAGGCGCACGATGGGACCGTGGCCGCGACCGCGGGTCCGGTGGACCATCTTGCGGGAGGACGGGGCGAGGGTTGGCGGGGCTGCTTCTCGAATAGCTGTTGCCGACATCGGTAATTCTCCTTCTCCGTTGCGCTCAGCGTGACCCGCCTGGGATCGATGGAGGAAGTCTCAGTGGCTGGCCGTCGGGAACCTCGATCGGCTGGAACCCTCTGGTGTCCCCAAAATCCTGGTCCGTGACCGGCGAGGGCGGGCGGGGGAACCCGATGGCGCGACCGAGCTCACTCCTATGGCATCCGGCGAGCCCAACGACGCCGAGTGAGAAATCAGAACCAGGCAGCCTTGATGGCGCCGCGATGCCTGTCGGCCTGGATAGCGGGCCGTTTCCATGCGCAGCCCCATCTCAGCGGCCCACGAGTGCCAGGATCTGGCGACGGCGCAACCAGACCACGCTGAGGGCAAGCACCAGCAGAGCGATCGCTGGAACGGCACTGCCGCCAATGACGAACTGGTGCGTGAAGACCGCTCCGACCATCGTGCAGGCCAGAACGGCCGCCCCGAAAGCCGCAGAGCCAGGGATGAGAAGCGCCATCGCTCCGATCACCTCGATGAGGCCGGTGACATAGCGAAACCACTCCCCGACGCCGATCGCTTCGAACACCTGGACCATCTGGTCCGCGCCAGAGAGTTTGGCGCCGCCAGCAGCGAGGAAGGCTGCGGCCAGCAAGAGTTGCAGCGCCCACGCAGCCCAGTCTTGCACTTTGCTTGGCAAGGGCAACGCTGTTGCGGATATTGACATCGGAAGGCTCCTTCAATGGCGTGAGGCAGGTGTGGCCCGATCTGGAGATACGCTGGCCACATGCATCGCAGAAGCCTATAATTTCAGATGAAATGTATCGGCAGGAACGATAGATGCTGGACGGGTTCTCCCTCGATCAGATCAGAATCTTCATCGCCGCGGCCGACCAGGGCAGCTTCTCGGCGGCGGGACGAAAGCTGAGGCGGGCACAATCCGTCGTCAGCCAGACCGTCGCGACGCTCGAGGCCCAGCTTGGCGTCAAGCTGTTCGACCGAACGGGGCGGCATCCGCAGTTGACGCCGCAGGGACATGCCTTGCTGGCCGATGCCCGGGCCGTGGTTGCCGGCATTGATGCCTTGAAGGCGAAGGCCAAGGGGCTTGCCCGGGGCCTTGAGCCGGAGCTCTCGATCGTGGTCGACGTCATGTATCCCATCGCGACGTTGACCGAGACGGTGACGGCCTTCCGCGATGCGTTTCCGTCGACACCATTGCGGCTTCACGTCGAGGCTTTGGGAGCCGTGGTGCAGCATGTCCAGAGTCGGGTCTGTCAGTTCGGCATCATGGGCACCCTGCCCGTCGTTCCGCCGGATTGCACCCGGCAGCCCTTGCCCGGCGTGAAACTGGTGATTGTCGCCGCTCCCTCGCATCCGCTTGCCGGCGCGACTGAGCCAATCCCCAGCTCGGAACTGGCCCGGCACGTTCAACTCGTCCTGACCGACCGGTCAACTCTCACGCAGGGCCGCGACTACGGCGTGATCGCCCAGCAGACGTGGCGTCTCGCCGATCTCGGCGCGAAGCTCGCGTTCCTGCGGGCGGGTCTGGGGTGGGGGCTCATGCCGGCATGGATGGTGGCGGAGGATCTTGCCCGTGGGAGTCTCGTCCCGGTCACGGCGCAAGAAGCTTCTCCCGGTGACATCATCATGCCGATGTACGCCATCCACCCGACGGATGAGCCTCTCGGACCGGCCGGGCAATGGTTCGTTTCATACCTCAACGGATCCTAGATCGCGCAGGCTGCGAGGTTTGGACCTCGGGTATGGGATCTGCGTGCCAGAGAGCCTGCGATGGGAAGACCGATTTCTGCCGCACTTGATTGGTTAAGCCGGTTTCAGGCGGCGCGTAATGCCACAGCCAGGGCATCCGGGTCGCCGTAGAGCATGCTCGAGTTGACAATCCCCCTGCCCTGGGCGGTGTCGGCGATCAGGGTCGGCACGCCCCGTACGCCGAAGCGGCGCATTTCGGCGCGGCCTTCCGCAATGCGGGCGCGGTTGGCGGAGAGCAACTCCTCATTCGCCGCATGAAAGCGCGCGGCGGCATCCTCCAGTCCAAGGCTGGTGAGGACATCGGCTATCACGGCCGGATCGCCGTTGTCGTGCCCATCCACATACCGTACATGCTGGATGGCCTTGAGCGCTTCGAACTCCTTGTCCGGAGCTGTCAGACGGACGGCGGTGAGCGCAAGCGTCGCTGGCCCGGAATCGACTCTCGACGTGCGGCTCTCCAGCACGTTGACGCGATAGTCTTCGGTGAAGCGCTGGCCCGAGAGTTGGGCGATCCGCTGGTCGGCTTCCCAGGCATGGGCAGCGAAACCGGCGTTCATGGGGAATGCGCCCTCGTCGGCAAAGAGCCCGGTCGGTACAAGATCGATCTTGAAGTCCTCTTGCGCCCCGAGTTTTTCCAACGTGGGTGACGCGCCGTAGCACCAGCCGCAGAGAGGATCGAACAGGTAGGTGAGCCGGCGCATCTCAATATCCCACCGTGAAGCGCTGGCGCGGATGCTTCGGGTCTTCGATCTCGTCCACCATAGCGATTGCATAATCATCAGAGGAAATGCTGCTGCCGTTGTCGGTGGTCAGGAGCTGGTCCTTGCCGAGGCGGAACTTGCCCGTGCGCTGACCCGGCAGGAATCGGGCCGAAGGCGACAGAAAGGTCCAGTCGAGGTCGTTGACGGTTTTGAGCAGGTCGAGAAATTCCGCGCCGCGCAACGCCTCCGGCTTGTACTGGGCCGGGAAATCGACCTGATCGACGAGGCGCTCCCCTGGCGCGACCTCCAGGCTGCCTGCGCCGCCGACGACGAGGAAGCGCTTCATGCCCGAGGCGCGCACGGCATCGACCAGCACGTCGAAATCCGCGTCGAGGAACCTGACCGAGCTGACCACCGCATCGTGGCCCGCAAGAAGCGCGGCAGGGCCAGACCGGTCCTTGACGTCACCCATGACGGCCGTAACACCCGGCAACGAGGGGATTTTGTCGGGGTTGCGTGCGATCGCCGTAACCTGATGTCCTCGATCGGATAGTTCCGTGAGAATGCGCGAGCCGACATTGCCGGACGCGCCGATGAGCGCGATACGTGCCATACCATTCCTTTTGGTTCGAACTGATGATCAGGTCTGCAAACTAGACCGAGAGCCTCGGTCTATGGTATGCGGACAGCCCCCGCAAGACGTCATCGTCAGGTGATCAGGTCAGCCCGGCGTGACCACAGCGTCATGGAGCGCAGGATGAACCAAGGCGACCTCGTCCCTATTCCATTCGTGTTCGAACAGCCTTGTCCGATCAGAGACGTTCTCGACCGGATCGGGGACCAATGGAGTCTGCTCATTCTCGAAGTGCTCGCGCATGGAACCATGCGCTTCAGCGAGATCGAGCGAGCGATCGGCGACATCTCCAAGCAGATGCTGTCCAAGACGCTGCGGCGCCTCGAGGAGGACGGCTTCGTGCGGCGCACCCTCTATCCGGAAGTACCGCCGCGCGTCGAATACGAGCTGACGGACCTCGGCCGCTCGTTTCTGGTGCCGATGAAGAATCTCATCGCGTGGGCAAACGCAAATCACCGTGCAATCTGCGAGGCCCGTGACGAATATGGCGCAAAGGGCGCTGGTCGGTGAGCCGCGCGCCTCTCAGCCACGCGGCGACAACGAGAGCCAGACGACGTTGCGGAACTTCAACAGCGCATCGCTGTCCTCGCCCGGCGACCAAGCTCCAAATTCCCTCGGAAGGACCATCGGCGCAGTCAAAAAACGACACGGCCACAGGAAGATCAGCCTCGCGCGGCCGGGCAAAAATCTGCAACCCCTCAACTGGTTCGTCGTCGGCCGACTCGTCGTGCCGGAAGCTTTCGCCCGCATTCATCATCAGCTCGTCGGCCGAAACGGCAGCGCGATGGCCGACGCTGTCTTCATGCACCGAGGTCCCACGCAACACGTAGCTGTGAATTCCATCGTTCTTGTGCTCGTGCATCTCCACAACCATGCCGATGCTGAGGTGGGCATGATCAATCGCGCTGAGAGGGCCGAAGGCGGGATCGGCGAATGGTTCGGCAATGACACCCGGGCGCACGCGGCGGACGCGCAAGTCATCATTCCCATGAGTTGGGCTTTGGTGGGCACGAAGGATCTGCATGACCACCCGCTCGTGACCCAACTTAGCCGCCGAGCCCCATCAGACTGGCCAGGGCATGCCCCCTTGGCGTCGTCCAGTCGGCCGCAAGTTCAGAGATGATCTGTGGCGTCGACGTGATCACCGCGCCGGCCTGCTCCATGCGGCGCAGCGCGGCGTCGTCGCCCATCTTCGTGAACGATGCCGAGGCATCGGTGACGACCTGCACCTCATAGCCCTCGTCCGGCAACTGGAGGACCGGGAACACAACGCAAACCTCGGTCGTGATCCCGGCGACCACCACCTTCCTCCGACCGGTGGCCTTGACCGCGCCGTTGAAATTCTCGTCGTGCATCGCGTTGACGATCCCGGCGCGCTTGATCCGGTCAGCGAACGCCTTTGGTGCGATTGTCTCGAACTCGGGCAGCAGCGGTCCCTGGGCCTGATCCTCCATGCTCGACGTCAGCACCAGTGGCATGTCGACGGCCGTGGCGATCTTCGCCAGTTGCAGGGCATTCTTTTTCACCTCTTCGACATCATGCGAATGCGTCCAGGATGTCGTGCCGGTTTGATGGTCGATCAGCAGCATCGCGGCGTTTTCCGGGGTAAACACATTCTTGTGCATCCAATAGACTCCTTCGGTTTTTCGGGCTCTTCGGCCCCAGGTTCCACTTCCAGGAGGGAGTGAAGGTCACGGACCCGGCTGTTTGGCGAGCCAGTCTTCAAACGTCATGATGCCGGGCTGCCGCGCCCTCAAAGCCGGGATGTCGGCGGCATAGCCGTCGGCGCCGAACCATTCGAACATTCTGCGCACGTCATAGGGGAGCGGGCGCAGCAGCAGCCTCGGAACCGGAACCGGAAGGCCGGCCGACCATCCGTGGCGCTTCAAGGCGGCGACGATTTCTGCGCGGGTCAGCTCTCGCCGGCGATCTCCTCGGCCTTTCCCATGAAGGTCGCGGGATCGGCAAAGGCGCGCGCCACCCACTTGCCGATGTCCTCAACGGCGATCATCTGAAGCGGTTTTCCCCTGGGCACATAGCTGCGCATCAACGCCATCAGCACGACCCGCATCACGGGCTTCACGAAGTTGTCCATGAAGAAGACCGACCGAACGATGGTCGAGGGCAGACCGATGCTGCGGATATGCTCTTCGATACGCCATTTGCTCTCAAAGTGAGGCACGGCGGATCGCCGGTCCGCGCCACCCACGGATGCATAGATGAAATGATCAACACCGGCTGTGAGCGCGGCATCCGCGACGGCAATGCCGCGGCGTGTCTCGAGCTTCCCGCCATGTCAGCGCTCTGGACCGAAAAGACGCCATGGGCACCCTTGAAGGCTGCCCGCATGGAAGCCGGATCGTCCATATCGGCTGCGACGACTTCAAAGCCTTTGGCGGCCAGGCGGCTGGCTGCATCCGAGGCAGGATTTCGGGAGGGGACCTTGAGCTTCCATCGGCCATCCGCGACGAGCGCGCGGACTACTGCGCCGCCCTGCTGTCCGGTGGCACCAAGGACGACAATTGTCTTCGAAGGATTGTTGTTTGGCGTGTTCATGGTATGAAAATCGCCAGTAATATTGGACTGAGCAAGTAGGATGAAAAATCAGACTAGTATGGATGATCATACTGATGAGACCTCGGCACTGGAGCCGTGCGCGCCCACGGCGGTCGAACTCAACGAGTTCCGCCGCGCCGTAAACATGATCATCGGAAGGTGGAAGATAGATATCCTGTGGGTGCTGTTGGGCGGGCCCATGCGCTTTGGCGAGTTGCGCAAGGCGCTACCGGGCATCACTCAACACATGCTCACGGCACAGCTTCGAGCGCTTGAAGCTGATCGCCTGGTCAGCCGAACGGCTTATGCGGAGATACCGCCTCGGGTGGAGTATGCGCTTACCGACAACGCCATCGCGCTCAAGCCGATTTTCCTCGCTTTGACGGAGTGGGCTCGTGTCCTGCGTGACACCAAGGAGGAAAATCAGCCGATCCGGAAAGCGTGAATTCGCAACTTGAGTGCCGCTGCTCAAGCGTCAGACCTTCGGCGGCTGCTATCTCTTTCGCATGGGTCAGCGCCTTAACTGCAGACTTCATGCGATACAATCGAACTCAATCTGTAAGAGCAAGGCAGCCTCTCGGACGGGTGAGAACACGTCCACGATCGCGTCGACGACCGTATCGACGCTTTCTCTGGAAACATCGATGTTAATGCCTGGATTAGCTCCGCCCTCGGATGACGGCTCCGGCTTATTGTCTGTTCCCATGCTCTGACGCGCCTCAACAATACGGTAGAAATGAAGTTCGACCTATTGTCCCACAAGCGCCGTCCTAAGCTGGTCAGCGTTATCCGCAGATAAGCTGCTGCAAAAGCCCTGACAAATGCCAGGCTAAACCCTTGATACTCTTGACAAAAAGAGAATGGCGGAGACGGAGGGATTCGAACCCTCGATACCCTTTTGGGGTATGCTCATTTAGCAAACGAGTGCCTTCAGCCTCTCGGCCACGTCTCCGTTCGCGATCTGCGGGGTGGTAACCCTGCTTCGCACAGGTGGCGCAATAGACGCGAACAGCCGCCCTTCGTCAAGGCCAAAAGCGTCCCAAGGCCGTGCAAAACCGATCTTGAAACTGGGTCCTCAGCCGTCCCCTGTGATACGAGGTGGCACAGACAACAAGAGAGGAGCCCCAAGTGGCAGACATCAAGCGAGTTGGCGTTGCCGCCCGTTACAGCGATCTCGTGATTCACGGCAACACAGCCTATTTCTCCGGCTATGTGCCCGAGGAGAGCCTGGGGCGGTCGGTGACCGAGCAAACCCGAGACGTTCTGGCGCAGATCGAGCAGTCGCTGACCGAGATCGGCAGCGACAAGACCAAGCTCCTGCAGGCCACGATCTGGCTGACCGATATGGCCTCTTACGACGAGATGAATTCGGTCTGGGATGCCTGGGTGGCTCCGGGACACACACCTGCGCGGGCCTGTGTCCAGGCTCGTCTTGCTGATCCGGATTATGCCCTGGAGATCCAGGTCATCGCTGCGCTTTGAGCCACCGCAGGGGCGCTCAGGCCGGTTCGACCTTGTTCGCCTTGGCCTGGGCGTTCAGACGCTTTCTCTCATAGTGTTTCGCCAGACGAAGGTGGCGCCAGATGGCGTAGTTCATGGCGATGAGAAAGCCATAGGTGCCCCGCAGGAAGTGAAGGCGCCCGAAATAGGCTTTGATGAAGGCTGCAGGGAACTCGGCATAGACCCGCCAAATCGGAATGGAGACCCCCCTCACCTCAAGATCGATGGCCAGCTGATCGGTATACGCGTTCAGCTTCGCGATTTGGTCGCCGAGCGACCGGATCGACCGATGGTGAACCAGCCCCTTGAGCTTTCCAACCTTCGTCCCCGGCTTCAAATCCACCCGGTCATGGACCAAGGAGGACGAATAGCGGCCGGCATCCCTGCGATAAAGCCGTACCGGTCCGATGCGATAGGCAAAAAGGTGCGGCTCCGCCTCGCCGGGGTAGGTCTCCGCGATCCGAACGCCGTAGGCTTGGCATGGCGGTTCCCCGTGGGCAAAAAGCGCTTTGACTTCCTCGTGTAGGGCGGGCGAAAGCTCCTCGTCCGCATCGAGATTGAGAAGCCATTCGTGACGGCACTGATCCTCGCCGAAGCGCTTCTGCGGGCCGTACCCGGACCACGGATTGAAGATCACACGAGCGCCGAGTTCCTCTGCTACGGCTTGGGTGCCGTCTGTCGAGCCTGAATCGATAACGATCAGATCATCCGTCAGGTCTCGAACGGCCTGGATAGTCGCTCCGATCCGGTCGGCCTCGTCCTTGGCAATGATGAAGACGGAGATTGGAACCATAACAATGGGACTTAGCGCATCGTGCGGAAAAGTGGACCCGGCTCTCCGCTCTAGACGAGGCGCTTCTTTAAGAAGGGAGCATCGGACCCAAAGGTGCAAGTCCACTTTTCTCGTCCGATGCTTCAGCCTCCTCATCAAGGGGAACAAGAGGGCCAAGCCCTTAACCCTGGCCTTACCCGTCCCCTTTGATTTCAAGCTGCGTGCCTCAACCCCTCCGCCTTCATTGCCTTGTGGACCATGGGACGGTTCGAAACATTCTGCATGAAAGCCTGAACGGCGCCGTATTCCGACAGGTCGATTCTGTGGAATCGAGCCCAGTTCAGGATGGTGAAACAATAGGCATCCGCTACCGTGGATTCATCGCCCACGAGATAGGAGAGCCGGCGCCGAAGATATTGGACGGCAAGGCGGCGGGCAGCATCGGGCATGAGGCCGTCCGACAAGGGATCGAACCACTTGTGGAGCTCGGTGCCGATGAAGCCCACCCATTCCTGAACCCGGTAGCGCTCCATCGAACCCGTTTTCGGTAAGAGGCGACGATCCGGTGCACATTCGGCGAGGTGTTCCAGAATGGCGGAAACCTCCGTCAGCACCTCTCCATCCTGCAGGGCGAGCGCAGGTACGCCGCCTTTAGGATTGATTCTGCCGAAGCGCCCCCTGAGGCGGTCGTCTGCGTGTTTAGATCAACCCGATCGAACTCGATCTCAAGACCAGCTTCATAGGCCACGATGTGAGGCGCAAGCGAGCATGCGCTAGGGCTGTGATAGAGCTTCACCATCGAAATCCTTCATTCCCGGCCCCAGCGGGAAATCGAATATCAAACTCAATGCAATGTCATGATAGTGCATCAGATGAGCCGAACTTCAAGGCGTGACCGCCAATCTTCGGGTATCGGCTCAATCCGGTATCGGATTTTGGCCTGAAGAGAGGAGTTCACCCTCGGGCGCATGCCGATGGACTGAGCCCGTGGCTTTCGCATGGCTGCGCACGCGCAGCTCGGCGAGCAGCGGGAAGTGATCGGACGCCACGCGCGTCAGCGTGTTCCGCACCGGCGCGGCATTCATCACCTCTACCGACCTGGTGACGAACACGTGGTCGAGGCGCAGCACTGGCGCACGCGTATGGAAGGTCGGCTGAGGCTCGCCATGGGAGTTGGAGAGCTGCGCATCCCTTAAGCGATTGGCGATCATGCGGTAGGAGCGCGAATAAGGCGGCGCGTTGAAATCACCGAGCAGAATCGCGGGGTCGGCGCATTCCGGGTGGCCCATCCAGTCAGGCCCCACGAGCGCTGAGGCCTGCGCCCGTCGTTCGCCAGAGCGAAGCGACAGGTGGGCGTTGATGACATTCACCTTGTGCCCATCAATCTCCGTACACACCCAAAGAGCGCTGCGTTTCTCGAAGGACGGCTTCGTCGATTGCGTCGGCAGGCGGCCCGATTTTACGAGATAGGCGGGATGCTTGGTGAGAACTGCAATGCCGTATTGCTCGCCTAAGATACGGATCGTGGGCTGGAAATGGAGGTCCATGCCGAGTGTGTCCGCGACAGTTGCGGCTTGATCGATCTCCCCAGTCTGGGCGCGCCCGACCCGCACCTCCTGGAGCGCGACGATATCGGCCTCGCAGGCCGCAATGACCTCGGCGATCCGTGTCGGCGAGATTTTTCGGTCGGTGCCCAGCCAGCGGTGAACGTTATAGGTGAGGATCCGAAAAGGGCGCCCGTGTTTATCGCTGTGCGTCAAAGGTCAGTACCGGCTCCAAGAATGGTGACAATGAACATGCATGGGCTTCAAACGCAGCATGCGGTGACGTCTCGATTCGCGACCTATGGTGCAAACGTGTCGGATCAATGACCCATCATCGATCAGAGTTCCGGACAAACGCAACCGTAAAAGGCGTCTTGACCCTCCCATGATTGGAAGGTTTACACCCTGACCCCATATGATGAATCAGGAGATTCAAGATGGCTGCCACCAACCGTTCCGCTGCAGCGGAGAGCTTCGACATTCCGGTCCAGGGGATGAGCTGCGCCTCCTGCGTCGGGCGCGTCGAAAAGGCAATCAAGTCGGTCGAGGGCGTCACCGCCGCCAATGTGAACCTGGCGACGGAGCGGGCGCATGTGTCCTTCGCCCCTGAGAAGGCCAATCCCCAGGCGGTCGCCGAGGCCATCCGGGCGGCGGGCTATGAACCTTCCGAGAGCCATGTGGACCTGAAGATCGAGGGTATGACCTGCGCCTCCTGCGTAGCGCGGGTGGAGAAGGCGCTCGAGCGCGTGCCAGGCGTTGTCGAGGCCCATGTGAACCTCGCCACCGAGCGCGCCTCCGTGCGGTACCTTGGCGGCGCGGACGTCATCGGTCGGATGATCGCGGCCGTCAATGCCACCGGCTATGAGGCGAAGGAAATCCGCCAGGATGCCGATCAGACAGATCGGGAGCGCGCTGCCCGCGAGGCCGAGATTGCAGCCTTGAGGCGCTCGCTCACGGTGGCCGCCATCCTCACCCTGCCCGTCTTCGTGGTCGAGATGGGCTCTCACTTCATCCCCGCGATCCATGATTGGGTGATGAGCATCCTCGGCCATCAGACCAGCTGGTATCTGCAATTCGCCCTGACTTCGCTCGTGCTGTTCGGGCCCGGCCTGCGCTTCTTCAGGAAGGGTGTTCCAGCCCTTTTGCGCTGGGCCCCCGACATGAATTCCCTCGTGGTGCTCGGCACGAGCGCGGCCTATGCCTATTCTGTCGTGGCGACCTTCCTGCCGGGGGTGCTGCCTGCCGAAATGGCCAATGTCTATTACGAGGCGGCCGCCGTGATCGTGACGCTGATCCTGCTCGGCCGCTTTCTCGAGGCGAAGGCCAAGGGCCGCACATCGGAAGCGATCAAGCGTCTTATCGGCCTCGCCCCGAAAACCGCGCGGGTGATCCGCAACGGCGAGGCACGGGAGATCCCGCTCGATCAGGTGCTGATCGGCGACATCGTGCAGGTCCGTCCCGGCGAGAAGGTGCCGGTCGATGGCGAGGTGGTCGAGGGCTCTTCCTTCGTCGACGAATCCATGATCACGGGCGAGCCTGTGCCCGTGCAGAAGGCTCAAGGTTCGGAGGTTGTCGGCGGCACGATCAACAAGACAGGCGGCTTCACCTTCCGCGCAACCCGGATCGGCGCCGACACGGTTCTGGCTCAGATCATCCGCATGGTCGAACAGGCGCAGGGTTCGAAGCTTCCGATCCAGGCCATGGTCGACAGGATCACCGCATGGTTCGTGCCAGCCGTGATGGCGGCAGCGGCGCTGACCTTCCTGATCTGGCTGATCTTCGGCCCCGATCCTGCAATGACCTTCGCGCTTGTGAATGCGGTGGCCGTGCTCATCATCGCCTGCCCCTGCGCCATGGGATTGGCGACGCCGACATCGATCATGGTCGGGACCGGACGCGCAGCGGAACTCGGCGTGCTATTCCGCCAGGGCGAAGCGCTGCAAAGCCTGAAGGAGATCGGCGTCGTCGCGCTCGACAAGACCGGCACGCTTACCAAGGGCCGCCCGGATCTCACCGACTTCGTCACCGCGAACGGTTTCATCGAGACTGACGCCCTGAGGCTCGTCGCGGCCGTCGAGGCGCGCTCGGAACATCCAATTGCGCAGGCCATCGTCGCGGCAGCGGAGCGCCAGAGCATCACTCTGCCTGCGACCGACAGCTTCGAAGCCGTGCCAGGCTTCGGCGTCTCCGCCACGGTCAAAGGGCGAAAGGTCGATGTGGGTGCGGACCGCTTCATGCAGAAGCTCGGGCTCGACGTGGCCGTGTTCGCCGATACGGCGGCCCGCCTCGGCTCCGAAGGCAAGAGCCCGCTTTACGCAGCGATTGACGGCAGGCTCGCCGCCATCATCGCCGTTGCCGACCCGATCAAGGATTCGACGCCGGAAGCGATTGCTGCCCTGCATGCTCTGGGCCTGAAAGTGGCGATGATCACCGGCGACAACCGCAAGACGGCGGAAGCCATCGCGCGGCGCATCGGCATCGACGAGGTGGTCGCGGAAGTGCTGCCCGAAGGCAAGGTCGAGGTGGTGAAGCGCCTGCGCCAAACCCATGGCCGTATCGCCTTCGTCGGCGACGGCATCAACGATGCACCTGCACTCGCTGAAGCCGATATCGGCATCGCCATCGGAACGGGCACGGACATTGCGATCGAAAGCGCCGATGTGGTGCTCATGTCCGGCGACGTGCGCGGTGTGGTGAATGCGATTGGCCTGTCGAAGGCAACGATCCGCAATATCGGTGAGAACCTGTTCTGGGCCTTCGCCTATAACGTAGTGCTGATCCCGGTCGCAGCGGGTGCGCTCTATCCTGTCAACGGCACCCTGCTCTCACCCATCGTGGCAGCAGCGGCAATGGCGCTCTCCAGCGTGTTCGTCGTCGGCAACGCGCTTCGTCTTCGCCGCTTCGAGGCTCCCATCGAGGCACGGCAGGAGATTGCTCCTGCCGCCCTAACCGTGGAAGGTGTGGCATGAATATCGGACAGGCCGCTTCCGCCTCCGGCGTTTCCGCCAAGATGATCCGCTACTACGAGTCCATCGGGCTCATCCCGAAGACCGTGCGTACGGAATCCGGATACCGAGTCTATTCGCACCACGACGTGCACACGTTGCGCTTCATTCGACGTGCACGAGATCTCGGATTCTCGGTCGAGCAGATCGCCGATCTCGTCTCACTCTGGCGCGATCGCGAGCGCGCCAGCAAGGACGTGAAGGCGATTGCGCTCGACCATGTGCACGTGCTCGAGCGCAAGATCCGTGAGCTGCAGGAAATGGCCTTGACCCTCAAGCACCTGGCAGACCATTGTCACGGAGATTCGCGTCCCCACTGCCCGATCCTTGAGGAACTTGCGAGCGAAGATCCCCTGCCCGTTCACGTCAAGACGGATGCGAAGTTCGGTGCGCTGGGTAAGGCTTAGGGGAATAAAGAGAGTCGAGCGTCCGCTGCTCGGCAACAGCGGACGCGAAGTGTCTTACAAGCCGAATGTCACGTGCCCCTGGGCGTCGATCGACCAGGCAGGGTTCCACGCGATCTCCCATGCATGCTCATCAGGATCAGCCACATACCCGCGCATGCCTCCATGCGGCGGCTCGTCGGCAAGCCGCAAAATCCGACCGCCGAAGCCTAAGAGGTGATTGATCGTCGCCTGCACATCCTCACGCGAGGCAACGTTATGGGCGAGAGAATAAGCCCCGGGCCCGGCAAGGCCGTTGCGCTGCATGTCCTCGGCAAGAGCCTCCTGCAACCAAGTGCCGAGCACGAAACCGTTCATCTGGTAGAAAATGATCTCTTCGTTCTCGAAGACAGGATGCCAGCCGAAGCCTTCGGCATAGAAGCGCCGCGAACGTGCAAGATCGCGCACGCCGAGTGTCACAACGGAAATTTGATGTTGCATTGGGTCACATCCCTACGTTGCCCTGGAGCACCATGCGCCAGGGCTTCCGTCATGGGACTTGGTGCATCTGCACCAGCCAGAACTTCCCGCAGGAAGCGACCGGGCTAACCAAACCGGTCCGCCTTTTCCGACACGCCGAGCATAGCCGGCCAAGAGATCAGGTCAAGGCAGCACCCAGCGCCTTCAAGCCGCCATCTCGACTTCGCAACCGCGGCCGAGATCGTGCATCCACTGCGCGAATTGAGGCTGCCGCTGAATCTGGCGCCCGTAATGGCGGCGTAAGCCGTCGACGAGGCGTCCGTTGTGGGACAACAGATCGTCCGCATAGGCGATCATGCGCGAGTTCGGCCAAGCCTGGGGCCTGATCAGCGTCAGTCGCTCGAAAAGCCTATCCTCCTTCTCGTCAGGGTGTGTCTGCGCCAGGAGTGTCAGCATCGCGGCCGTCGAGCGGGAAATGCCCATGTGGCAATGCACGAGAAGATGCCCTCGTGTGCGCTCGATGCTGCCTGCCGCAACCTCCTCGCCGAAGCGCAGCACGGCTTCCACATGCTCCGGCTGCGGCAGGATCATCCCCTCGATCGGATTGATGATATCGTGGAAGCGAAGGATCGTGCGGTGATGCGGATCGTATGCCTGGAACGCCTCTGGATCGGGATGATCCGGGTCCAGAATAGAGAGCACATGAGTGACTGCCCTCTCCTTCTGCTCCGGCAATTCGGAAATGCCACAGATGGTGAGCATGGAGATCGAGAGCGACTGCATTGAAAAACCCATCGAAAGCGGAGGCTGCATGATCCTCCCTGTTATGTTCGTAGGTTGTACCCATGCAGAGGGAATAAGTTCAAGCCCATCAAATGATTGTGTCCTTTTGATCACAGCTCGGCTTGGCCACATTTCTGCCATTTCGTTAACACCTTGTGGTCATCACCGGGTTTATGAACTCCCTTTCAAGGTACCGCCGCCGTTCGCGTTGGCGGCATAAGCGAAAAACCAGAAACTGCGAGCTTCCCCCACTGATGTCTGCTTTCACGGCCTTCCGCTTGTCCTCGTTGCAGAATGCAATCCGCTTCTGCGTGTTGGTCCTCCCGCTGGCGCTGGCCGCCTGTGTATCCTCCTCGTCTCCTCCGCAGCAGGCGATCCGCCATATCGATCCAGCGTACATGGCCATGTACGGTGCCCGTCCTGACGAAGCGCATTCGCTGCCCGCCACCGACATTTCCGAAGTCGACCCGCGCTTCCTGCGCCGGGAGGTGGCCTATTACGGCCGTGAAGAGCCCGGGACGGTAGTGGTCGATACCTCGGCCCGTTATCTTTACCTCGTCCGCGAGGGCGGACGCGCCATCCGCTATGGCATCGGCGTCGGCAAGGAAGGCTTGGCGTGGTCTGGCCGTGCCCAGGTCGGACGCAAGGCGCAGTGGCCGCGCTGGACCCCGACCGCCGCGATGATCAAGCGCGAGCCCGAACGCAACCGCCCCTGGGCCAGCGGCATGCCGGGCGGCGTCGAGAACCCGCTCGGTGCCCGTGCGCTCTACCTCTACAACAACGGTGTCGATACCATGTACCGCATCCATGGCACGACCGAGCCCTGGTCCATCGGCCAGTCGGTGTCGAGCGGCTGTATCCGTATGTTCAACCAGGACGTGATCGACCTCTACAACCGCGTGCCGGTGGGTTCGCCGGTGGTGGTACTGAGAGGGCGCAGCCCCTTCAACGATGTCGAACAGGACGAACAGCGCGTGTCCTTCTACTGAGCGTATGCAAGATCGGCGATGGTGAAAGGGCTGGCCGATGATGGCCGGCCCTTCTTTTTTGTCGTCCTGCCTGGCCTGATGTATGATCGGTGCATCCTGGTGGAGGCACGGCCATGACCGTAGAACGCGCCATCCTTCTGACCGTCGGCGGACTGATCATCATCAGCGTCCTGCTCGCGGTTTACGTCAATATCAACTGGCTCTGGCTGACCGGAATCCTGGGGGCCCATCTTGTCCAGGCATCGTTCACAGGCCTCTGCCCTGTCGTGATGATGTTCAAGCGGCTCGGGCTTCCCAGCAAGCCTGGTTTCACCTGAAAGCGTCCTCTCCTCCCCCTGGAGGCTTCCGCTCTCTGTCCTATGAATCAATGTCCATGGCCCTCGCGAAGGATTGTTCATGGACGAATGGTTCCCTCAAGCCTTGAGGCTCACGACACGTTTGGTCGAATTGGGCGGCGTCGCCATTATCGTGCTCGGAACCCTGAGCGCGACGATCACTTTTCTGCGGCAGATGCTGCAGGGCCTCTCCGCCGATAACGCTTACAGCCTCTACCGATCCAATCTGGGACGGGCCATTCTGCTGGGCCTCGAACTCCTCGTGGCCGCCGATATCATCAACACAGTCGCCATCGAACCATCCCTTCAAAGCGTTCTCATTCTCGGCGGCATCGTGCTCATCCGCACATTTTTAAGCTGCTCGCTGGAGGTTGAGATCGAGGGGCACTGGCCATGGGAGCGATACAAAGCGCGTGAAAAAAAGGAGACGATCCGGTCTTTACCGGAACATATCCCGGATCAAGAATGAAACTGCTCGACGGACATTGCGTCCATTTGCAGTCAGCCCCCGTATCTCTTCTGCGGTCCAAGAAGACCTCCAGCATCACGCGCTAACAGCCCGTCGCTTTAACCGCAAACCCTCCGAACCCACCGCCCGGACGGATTGTTGCATCTGCGCCACCAGCATGGGCAAAAAGTCCTCGTGCCTTCGGCAATTCGTTGACTGCATCGGCAACACGCCTTAGCTGGAACGACCGGCCCGCCAGCCGCCGCCGCCCTTCCAGCGTCCGTCGGCTCCACAATCTGCTTGATTTCTCCGCTTCATCCCCATGGATGACGTGCGATTGCGCACATCAGATCGCGATCCTCTTCGGCAGGTTTCTCTCCCAATTCTAAGCAGCCCCCTTCAAGCCCAATCGGCGCATGCCGCGATGGGCTGCTTGCAGCGATGATTGTCGACCATGATGACTTTCGAGACAGGCATCTTCCTGAGCAGGATTCCCTTCGTGAAAATCGGTTCAGGCCCCAATCCCATTGTGGTCTTCAACGGAGGTCAAGCCTTCGTCAGGCGACCGACGCCAGCGCGAACCGAAAGGGACGCCAAGCGCATTGCGCGCCTCCTGCCCTCTGACCGTCAGATCTACGTCATGGGCTACGATGCAGCGCCGCCCGCAGGCTATAGCGTCGACATGATCGTTCAGGACATGGCGACGATCCTGCGCGACGAGATCGGGCCTTCGACGGTCATGGGCATCTCGTTCGGCGGCTTCGTGGCGACCCGACTGGCTGCCGACCATCCCGATCTCGTGAAGGATCTGATCGTGATGGTGAGCGCCCACCGTTTCTCTCCGGAAGGCCAGCGCAGCATCGAGCGCCAGATCGAATGCGCCTGGCAGGGAGACTTCCATGGCCTTCTGAACGAGTTCGGCCTCGCCTTCCGCCGCCCCTGGCTCAACTGGCTGTTGCGCCTGCGCCTTTGGCAGGAGTGGGACAAGCTGCATGAAAAGATGAGCGATCCGGCGACGATCGTTCGCGGCCTTCACGCAGTCGCAGACGAGAATGTCGGCAAGGATCCGTCATGGCTGCAGCGCATCCAGGCCCGCACGCTGATCATCGGCGGAACGCACGATCCCTTCTTTGATGTGAACGCGATGAAGGAAGCAGCTCACCTGATCCCTTGGACGCAGCTGAAGCTCTTCGATGGCGAAACGCACATGCTGCCCATCGAGCGGGCGCGAGATGTCGCGAAGGTGGTGAAGGCGTTTTTGTGGTGATCGACAGGCTACGGCGGGAGTGTAGATCAATCCCGCCGTAGCCTGATCTCACGTAGGCCCGTTTAAGCCGTTTTGCGCTCGAAGATATGAGAACAGGGCTATTTCTTTGTCGTGCCGGTTCCCGCCACGTCAACGTCCAACTTCAATCGAATGTTATCCGCAGGAACGCCCGTTATCTGCGCTATTCGGCGTTGCGCTTCATCGAGGATTTCCTGGAGCTTTGCATAGTCCGCCAGGGTTTTCTCCGGCACGCTCGTGTCTTGTGGCTGCTCTGTCTCAACTGAAGTCGAAACTCCGCTGGATAGGTTAGCTTGAGGACCTTCAGTGAACCTGATTCCGTGCTCTCTTCCGTTTGACCACATGACCCGCGCCCAGACGGAAAGCTCTCTCGATGGGATTTCGAATTCGAACTCCGGCGGTATGGTCACTGGGTGCTCGAACATAATCCGAGCTCCCGTGTCCGAGAGATCTCTGACGCGACATTCGATAAGCGAGAACCGATTATTGAATACGATCCGCCCTTCAAGAATGGTGCGCTGCCGTTTATTGGATCGCTGTTCCATCAAAGACCTCCCCGCAGCGCCCTCACCGGGCCGCCAGCCTCTCGAAGCAGTCGAGTTCGAGGTCAATGTCTTTGATTCGTGAGCGACGCGAAGGAGTTGTTTCACTCATTGAGTTAGCCGAACGTAGATCCCGGGTGCTTTACAAACGCTGCGCCATCCCTCCGGGATCCAACTCGACAGATGGAGAGCAGATGCTGAAGCGGCGTCTTGCCCTTCGGGCGGCAAGCCTCAATCAAGGGCGAGAGCGTGCTCGGCCGTGCATCCGTGAACACCTGCATCCGTCATCCTCCGCCACAACCGCCGAGAGACAACACTTTCATGCGCCGGCGGCGGCATCCAGCTCAAAAATAACGCGCCAAATTCGTCCGGATGCGCTCCAGCACGGGCACGCTGACATCCGGCAGGGCGAAGGTCTGACCGGTGATGCGCTCGTAGGCGTCGATATAGACCCGCGAGGTTTCGAGGATCACGTCGGCGGGGATTTCGGGGATCGGATCCTTGTAAGGATCGCAACGCGCGACGACCCAGCTGCGGACGAAATCCTTGTCGAAGCTCTCAGGGCGCTCGCCTGCCTCGAATCGCTGAGAATAGCTCTCCGCGAACCAGTAGCGGCTGCTGTCGGGCGTGTGGATCTCGTCGGCAATCATGATCTTGCCGGTCTCGTCGATGCCGAATTCGTATTTCGTGTCGACGAGGATGAGACCGCGTGCGGCTGCCATCTCGCGGCCCTTGGCGAAGAGCGCGAGGGCATAGTCGGAAACGGTCTTCCACTGCTCGGCGCTCAGGAGATTGCGCTCCACGATCTCACTCGCGGTCAGCGGCTCGTCGTGGCCGCCATGGAAGGCTTTCGTGGTGGGCGTGATGATGGTCTGCGGGAGCTTCTGGTTGTCGCGCATGCCGTCCGGCAGTGTGATGCCGTACATCTCCCGCTGCCCCTGCTTGTAGAGCGAAAGGATCGAGGTGCCCGTGGTGCCGGCGAGATAATCCCGAACCACGATCTCCACGGGCAGGATGGTGAGCTTCTTGCACACCGCCACATTGGGATCGGGATATTCGATGATGTGGTTGGGGCAGATCTCCGCCGTCTTCTCGAACCAGAAGCGGGCGGTCTGTGTCAGCACCTGCCCTTTCAGCGGAATGGACGCGAGATTGATGTCGAAGGCGCTGATGCGGTCGGAGGCGATGATGATGCGCCACCCGTCCGGCAGGTCGTAGTTGTCGCGCACCTTGCCCCGGTAATGGTTCGGCAATTCCGGGATCGTCGCATCATCGAGGACGTAACCGGAATAGGCCCGAAGGGCTGCTTGATCGACCATGCTCACCTGCCACGGCTGTTCGGAGTTCTCGTCCGCCGAGTTCTAGACTGAATTGACCGGCTGGCTAGACCTAAAGCTCAGAAAGTCAAGCCTCTCCGCGGGATCAGTTGCCTGCGCTGGCGTTCCGGCGCTGCACCACGTTGAGGCCGGAGAGAGCCACGGTGGTCTCGTAGCCCTGGCTGTCCACGACCGTCCATTGCTTCAGGGCATTGGCGCGGCTGTCGAAACGAAGTGTAATCTTGGACGTGCCGCCCAATGTGGCGCTGTCGTCGAAGGTCACGGTGATCACCCCGTCGCGGGCGATCTGCACGTCGCGGACCTTGGTATCCCGCGCCAGGTCCACATTGTCCTGCAACAGGAACTTCAGGGGCGTCTGGCTGACGGGATAGACGTCGTTGGTGCCGAGCTTCTTGTCCCGGATCGCCACGTTGCGCCCGTCGGAGACGATCTCGAGCGTGCTCGGCGGCGCATAGGCGAAGTGCAGTTGCCCCGGACGCCGGACGGAGAGCGTGCCCTCCACCTGCTGGCCATTCGGATTCTTCTGCACGAAGTAGGCGGACAGCGTCTCCATGTTGTTGAAATAGGCGTTCACCCGCTCCAGCGCGGCCGCGGGCGAGGTCGGGTTCGGCGGCGACACGGGCGTCGCAGGCGTAGCCGCTGCGGCAACCGGGGTCGGCGTCGGAGCAGCCTGAGCGGGCGTTGAGCGCGCGGGCTTCGGCGGCTCGGCGACCTTGACCGGGGCGGACTCAGGAGCCTTCGGCTTCTCGGCGGCCTGCGCCGGAGGCTCGGTCGCGGCAGGCGCCGCCTGCTTCACCTCGGGCTCGGCAGGAGCCGGTTTGGGAGCGGCTGCAGGCGCTGCGGCGACCGGCTGCGACTGAGGCTGAGCTTGAGGCCTGGGCTGTGCGGCCTGCTGTTTCGAGGGGGTCTTCGGCTTAGGCGCAGCGGTCTTGGCTTTCGGCTTGGTCGGAACTTGGGCCTGGGCCGGGGCTGTGGCCGCAGGTGCAGGCTGCTCCGCCCGCGGGGCAGGTGTGGTCTGAGGCTCGGCTGTCGCTGACCCCTGCCCCTGATCGGGCTTGAAGATGCCGTCCAGAAAACGGGTCAGCGGATCGGGCGTGCGTTGCTGAGCAGCGGCAGGAGACGCACACGCGGCCACGACGGCGAGACCGATAAAGCAACGCAAGAACTTCTTGAGCATGACTCGACTGCAAACCCGAAAAACAAGGAACGGCCGCATGGCGGAAACCTGCGTACCGTGCGGGTCACGCCTTATCGCTTCGATTAGAGGCTGAATGAAGGCAGGAGCCTGCAGGCGAAAGCGAGTCGCGTCCAGGGACTAATCGGGACTGTGCACGGCTCCATCGGCACGGATCAGGCCGCGTCGGCGTACTCGTCCTCGTCGTCCACGGGCATGGGGCGGGTCGAAGGGGGCTTCGGCTTTGCCGCGCGCGGGCGGGACTGGCGCTTCTTCTTGGCGGGTTTCTTAGCACCCATAGCGCCCCACCAACTCTGCCAGCTCCAGGCGCCGGGGCCCACAAGCATGTAGAACAAAAGCCCGGACAGAACCCCGAGATTGGCGAGGAATATCGCCTGCTCTCCTTGGCGGGTCAGGCCGCCGTAGTCCCAGAACCGGTGCAGGGCTCCGGTGGTGATCACGAGCCCGGCAATCAGGGCGGAGGCGCTCACGCGCGGCGCGATGCCGAGGATCAGGGCGAGCGGAGCCACGATCTCGGCCACTACGATGATGGTGGCCACGATATCTCCGTAGGGGATGCCCTTCATGGTCAGCGCGGCCGCAAAGCCCGAGATGTTGGTGAGCCGGGCAATGGCGGGCGGCAGGAAGCAGCCGGCGAGCAACAGGCGGTTCAGGAGCAGTATTCCGTTCGTCGTGCCCGCATTCATGACCAAGCCCCTCTCCTCTTCGGCTGCGGCCGGAATCGGGGCCGCCGCCGTGTATTAGAGGCAGAGGTTCTTAACCTGTTCTTAGCGTGGCCGACTTGTCCACGGTGCCTGAGAGCGCCGGTCAGAGCTTCAGGTTCCGCTCGCGCAGCATGCCCTCCCAGCGCAGGGTATGATCGACGATGGTGGCAAGATCGTCATACCGGGGCTGCCACTCGAGCCGCGCGCGGATGCGGGCTGAATCCGCCACGATGGTGGCCGGATCTCCGGCACGGCGCGGCGCAATCCGGGCCTCGATCGGCCTCCCGGAGACCTTGCGCACGGTGTCGATCACCTCGGAGACGGAATAGCCGTGCCCGTACCCGCAATTCACCACGATGCTCTCGCCGCCCTTCCGCAGATAATCCAGCGCCTGCATGTGGGCGGCGATCAGATCGGTCACGTGAATGTAGTCGCGGATGCAGGTGCCATCCGGGGTCGGATAATCCGTGCCGTAGATGTCCATGGAGGGACGCATGCCGAGCGCCGTCTGGACCGCCACCTTGATGAGGTGGGTCGCATTTGCCGTCGACTGGCCATGACGCATGGCGGGATCGGCTCCGGCCACGTTGAAATAGCGGATGGCCACAAAGCGCATGTCGTGCACCGCCGCCACGTCGCGCAGCATCACTTCCGTGAGCTGCTTGGAGCTACCATAGGGCGATAGCGGCGCAAGCGGCGCGTCCTCTGCGAGCGGCTTGTCGGACGCGTTGCCATAGACCGCAGCGGTCGAGGAAAAAACGAAGGTCTTGATGCCCGCCGCCACCGCCGCTGCCAGGAGAGACCGGCTTTTGACAGTGTTGTTCAGGTAATAGCCGAGGGGATCCCGCACCGATTCCGGCACGACGAGCTTGGCGGCAAAATGCACGATGGCGTCGATGGAATGGGCTTTCAGGGTCTGCAGGACCAGCTCATAATCGCCCACATCGCCGACGACGAGGGGCACATCCTCAGGCACCGACCAGCGGAACCCGGTCGAGAGATTGTCGAAAACCACGGGTTTCAGCCCGGCGTCCCGCAGGGCCAGCACCATGTGGCCGCCGATATAGCCGGCGCCTCCAGTCACCAGAACGTTCACGGGCTCTCCTCGAACTGCCATTTTCGTCATCGTCGCCCGAATGACTCTGGATTTCCAGCGCAACCTGCTGGCAAAACAGGCTGAGTACCCTGCCATTTGTGAGAGGCTGCAGCATGAACGAACGCACGGAATATTGGTGGGTCCGCCACGATTCCGAGATCCAGCCGGCGGAAGTCGGCTTCATCGGCGGCATCCCCGTGCATTTCCGTTTCATCGGCACGGCAGGCCGCGTTCAGGCGGAAGCAGCCGAACTCATCGAGCGTCTCCCCGCCCCGCCTGTATCCGTCTTCAAGCCTCAAGCATCTTCCACCGTTGCAGCCCCCTCGAAGCCGCAGAAATCCGGCTCGCTTCTCTGGTTCATCGGCATCCTGCTGCTGATCTTGGTCGTCCAGTGTTCGGGACCGATCTTCGATGCCATCAAGTGAAGGAAAACAAGCTTCAACATGGTTGAGATCGCCCTCATTATCGATCCCGATCATGATGGGACAACAGCCTTCAGCGGTTCAATCACATCTGCCCTGCGGAGGGATGCAAGTTGTGCGTGGAAAATCAAAAAGCACCGCTATCGCGGTGCTTTCATTTTCAAATGAAGATGGTGTCCAGGGGCGGAGTTCCGATCTCTAAGTATTTCCAACTGCTTATCCAAAAGAGAGGAACCCGAAACCTCCCGTCAAAGCCCGTATTCTCCCGTGTCAGGTTCCCCACGCCAAGCTTTGTCGTTGGCTTGAGAAATACAACAAAGGAGCAACATGCTTCGTTACCAACTCCGTTCTGATCGTCAGCAGGAGTCTTCCAGAAATGTTCCTATCTTGTTCTCGATGAAGTCGCTCTATCTACGGCCCCATGGTCGAGCGACTGTGTGATTTCCCATGGATAATCGTCCGGGTTGGTTGTCCCCTCTGCCCCACCTCAAGGGACAGTATCGGTTGGCTCGGCTGGCCGAGAAGTACGGGGCTGACACCCAGCCATGTGATTTGATCGACCAGATCGCCTTCGACTGTCCAAGGAAATCTCTCCCGTGCGAGCGACCTTCAGGCCAATATGTTCCAAGGTGCAGAGCCCGGTTTGGCGACCTAGAGGCGACCAGCCGCCCTCCTCCAGACCTTCCGCCGACGATGCGGAAGCTTGCGATGATCCAAGGTGGAAGGCGACGACGGAACATAGGGAACTTCGACCCCGCACTACCGTTGGCTTACCCCTTTCGGCTGATGGCGAGATCACGCTCATGCTCTGTCTATTCTGCCAAAAGAACGTGGATGAGCCTTGTCACGACACCGTGGAGATGCAGCGACGGGGCAGCGACCACATCGAGCAATGTGAGAAAGCCCTCAAAAGCCTCCAGGGTATGATGTGCGGCTAACCGTGGCGGTCCGGGTGACGGCGTTTCTTGGCAAGGCTCTTCTGCCTATCGAGCACCTTGGCCGGGATAATCATGTCCTCGTAGCGGCGGGTATGAATGGCGTCGCATGTGCGCTTTACGAGCCATAGGGCCTATCCCTGCCCCTGTCTGATGCAGGAGACCACAGAGCTCGAATAGATCCGAGAAACTGATCAGCCGCTCGCCTAGCCCTTGGCCTGCTCCCGTCTTGCGAGCCCTCCACAAGCTCTGTCGACCGCGCCGGGAGGGCGTCCTCGACCGGAGCGTAGGCGGCTCGCAGCCGCTCTCCGAGCGTCTGAAGATCATGGGGATTCAGCGACTGGTCCACTGGAAGGTGAGATGAGAGAGACAACCTAACTGTTGGGGTATCACTCGGGAGCGGGGCCTGCATTAGAACACTCTCGCTGGCGGCACGAATTCGCCTCTGAATACCCCTATGTCCTTGCCGTGTTTAGGGTCGCTTAGGAGCAAGGCAGCGGGGTTTTGTGGCAAATGTACGGACGAGGTGTCAGGCATCTGCCCATAGCGGGCTTCACCCACGATGTTGCTTGAACTCAATGATGAGCAGTTGAGGGTCCTGAGACGTGCTCTGGAGGCGAGAGCGCGTGACATGCACCTGCGTCTGGGGAGCGAACCCGGAGATGAGGGTTTCCAACGGGAAGCAACACTCGCCACACAACTCTTACGGCTGGTCGAGGTCCTAGAACGGCAGGTTGGTTACCGCGCCTGGAGCATTGGTGATATCGAGTCCCTGCCGGAAGCGGATGAGAACTGAGTGAGAGCAAGCTGTCTGGCTGAACTTCCTTTTCTCGGGTGTCTAAGCTGATCTGCTTCGTTGAGCCGTCCTCATGACCACCAACCCAATCCCGCTCACATAGAACGGGTCACTGTCGGATCGGCATCCTTGTATTCCGCAAAAAAGCAGGAGACCGCTTGACGGTCTCCTGCAAGTCGGGAGGAACGCACAAATGCAAACCGCTGGAGATGCCGATCTCTGCGCTTTCACAGGCAACACAACTCCGCGTAGTCAATAATGTTCGATACTTTGTAGAATTTTTTGCCATTCTGGCGCAAATATAACTTATGTTACGAGGAATTTCGTCGTCCAAGAAACTGATTTTAATCTATGTTATTTCTTCAGGAGATTTGCTGGCGCTACGAACCATGTCCCTTTGCGAAGAGTTTATAAATTGAGCACTGATAGAATTTTTGGTTTGCCGACTTAGAGCCAAAACCCGCAGTTGGTACATCGCCTGTGAGGGTAGTCTCGCCTGTACAGACGATGTTAAGTCCTGCCTGGTTATATTCGGTGAAGGCTGGGCCGAACCCTTCGCATCCGCAGCGGTGAGGCAAAGACCAGCGGCTCAGAACAACGTGGGGCGCGGACAGACCGTAAGGACCGGTCACATGTTGTACCTGTTGCATGAGGCGTCACAGTTGATGCTCTCTCCCGCCCGGTTGGTTGCTGATCTCACAAGGTTTGCCTGTACCAATCCGCTCAATCCGGTTGCTTATACTCCAGGAGGACGTGCTCTTTCCGCCTCTTGCGAGATGTTCGGGCGAACCACGCGTCCCTATGCCAAACCAGCTTTCAATCTCCCTGCATCGGAACGAGTGGCGTGGCAGCGGCCCTTCTGCCGGGTGATCGCTTTTGGAGAGCCGACGAACAAGCCGAAGCTGTTGATCGTCGCTCCGATGTCGGGCCATTATGCAACCCTGCTGCGCGGCACGGTAGCGGCTTTTCTCGACAGCCATCAGGTGTTCATCACCGACTGGAGCGATGCCAAGGACGTATCCCTCGCGGAAGGGACATTCGATCTCTCAGACTACGTCGATTATTGCCTCAGCATGTTCGCAGCGCTGGGACCAGATCTGCACGTGATGGCAGTCTGCCAGCCTGCCGTTCCGGTGCTGGCGGCGATTGCGCTGATGGAGGCCGAGGACCATCCGCTGGTACCATCTTCAGCGACGCTCCTGGGTGGTCCTATAGACACGCGGTTTACCCCAACTGTGGTCAACAGTTTTGCGCAACGGCGGGATATCCGTTGGTTCAAGCGCCACTGTGTCCATCCTGTGCATGAACGGTATCGGGGACGAGGACGCATGGTCTATCCAGGCTTCATGCAACTGTGTGGGTTCATGGCAATGAACCCAGACCGCCATATCTCGGCGCATTGGGAGATGTTCAAGCACCTCGTCGAGGGCGACGGCGATTCAGCAGAAAAGCACCGGGAGTTCTATGACGAGTATCTGGCGGTCATGGACCTCACGGCTGAATACTACCTCCATACCCTGGAGACGGTGTTCATCGACCATTTGCTGCCCGAGGGGCTGATGCTGCACCAGGGCAGACCCGTGGACCTGCGCGAGATACGCCGCTGTGCTCTGATGACCGTTGAGGGCGAGAAGGACGATATCATCGGACGCGGTCAGACCTTCGCAGCCCTCGACCTCACACCGAACCTGCCGGATGCGCAGAAGGAGCGCTATCTGCAAGCCGGTGTTGGGCATTATGGCGTCTTCAATGGCTCGCGCTTCCGCAGCGAGATCGCTCCGCGCATTAAAGCGTTCATGAAAAGGCATGCGGCAGTCGTGCCGCTCCATGTGCGGAGAGCACCGAAACTCATCGCGTGAGAGCCCGACCGGGTCTGCTCGACGATCTCTCGTCGAGAGCAGTCTTCACCTGCTTGGTCGGCTTTCTGAACGGAATAACCGCTCTGAGCCTCAAGGATTGGAGCAAATGTCCTCGAAGGTCATGATCCGCATCATCCAAATCTGGAGATCGGCCAGCCGCTGCACATAGGGCTCTCGCTCCCGCTGATGGCGCTCCTCAAGCTGGGCGGCCAACTTCCGTTTGATCGCGTCAGGACCGGCCCACGCCTGAAGCCGCTCCCGGTCGGTCTCGTACTGGACCTCCAAGTCCGCCAGTGCAGCCAGCGCGCCCTGAAGCTCATCCAGAAGGTCGTCAGGGTAGCAGGAGGTTTGTGTCGCAGGCACAAGAGGTCGTAACGCGGCAGAGCTACGCGGCATCGGGTGACCCTCCCATTCTGGGAAGCCCGAATCATAGCACCCTCAGGATAATACGAAAGGATAATCTCTCGCTGCGCCCGAGCGCATAGCAGCAACGGAGTTGTTGCTGACGTAAGCCGACACAAGTTCGGCAGAAATCTCGATGAACTTCGGACACACAATTAGCGCCTGTCGCGAAGAGTGATGTTGCATGATGCGTGTCAGATTGTCTTGAGCCATTTGAAATGAGCCTTCGATTGCCCAAAGCACACCGATTGATGCCAACTATCTCTGCCGCCCAAAGATCGCGGCGATGAGGCCACCGCGCCTGGGAACGTCCTGGCGCTCGACCTGGACTTGAAGCCGTTCAGAGGCATTCTCCGGTTCGCGCAGTACCGCTTCATTCGGCTCATCTGACTTGCTCTGGGGAGTTTGATCGGGTGTGGACGCCCTATCCACCTCCTTCCTCGTGGACAACACCTCAATCTGCTCCGGAAAATCATTCCAGCGCTCGTACAAGATGTAGTCCTGGTGCCCACGCCTGATAGGAGCCTCTCTGTCGAGGATGACCTGATGGGTCACGTCCACCACGATCATGGGTCCCTGCGAAACTGTTTCGTCGATCCGACTCACCGCTCCTTCAACGAAGCTTTTCATTGGAACGGGAGGGTGGAAGTGAACGCGAACCTCATCCCCAACTGCAATCTGCATCAGCAATTTCTCAGACATTCAGAGTAGACACTCCTGTTCTTGGCAGGTGTTGCGACGCCCACATGGCAGCCTGAGTGCGATTAGACGCCCCGATCTTGCGCAGGATGGCTTTGACATGGACCTTGATCGTGGCTTCGGTGATATCGAGCTTACGGGCGATGAGCTTGTTGGACGCTCCTTCCTTCAAGCAGCCCAGGATTTCCGTCTCCCGCGCCGAGAGCTTGTACGCCTTCGGATCGGACAGGCTTGGGCCTCCCGTGTCGTCGTGGAGTGGCTGATCCTGATCCGGGGTAGGGCCAATCGCGATAGAGCGAAGGATTGCCGAGGGCACCACAGTCTCGCCGAGCATGACGAGTTCAAACGATTTGACCAGAACCTCGGGAGCACTGGCTGCTAAACAGAAGCCGTCCACGCCAGCCGCGTGCCCGAGCCTCACGAAGCTGAGGTCGAACTGATCCGCCAGAACAACGATCCGAGCCTCCGGCAACTGCTCTCTCACCTGCTTGACGATCTCAAGCAAGCGACCGGTGTTCGGGCTGGCCTCGATGACGACCAAGGCAGCCTTCGGACTTAACCTTTGGAAGCGTCTTGGAGCTGCAACAGAAGCTGCTTCGGCAATGACGAAGGGGCTTCCCGACAAAATCTGTTGAAGCCCTGAGCGTAGAAAGACGTTGTCACAGATCAGAGCCGTTGGGATCGGTGGAGTAAGACTACTGGACGAGTATTCGGGCTGATATGAGCGGTTGTGAGTGAGCGTTAGTATCTGCGCAGACATCCGTACCCCACTTAGGTTTTCCAGTTTGGCGGTCCGTCCCTTCGAAGGTCAGGAGGCCACGAGGAGTCATCACCGGTCCTGAGATAACTCAGGGTTGCAAGAACCGCACGGGCTTGTTCACGATAATCGTCCGTCACAGGCCGAATGAAGGGTCCTTGCACCCGCCTTGAATACCAGGATAGGCCACCACTCTCGGCAAGCTCCTTGGCAACTACTTCGATTTCTTCGTCGGTTCATTGGCTTCACTCGCGAGGACAGAGGGAGCCGATCAGCACACGCGCCGGATGCGCTCTTGCAGGATGGCGAGTTGCTGAAGGTAAGGCTCGCGCCGCTGGCGATGGTGCTGCTTGAGCTTCTCCAGCAGGCGTATCTTGAGGTTCACATCCATCGTACGGCAATTGATGTTGTCGCATTCGCGCTCGTACTCGAAGTCGATGTCGGCCAAAGTCCCCAGGAGCGACTGGAGCAAAGACTGAAGATCAGAAGAGTATATTCTTGGCAGCGCGGCCTGTTGGAAAGATGGAGAGGGGTGCGGCCCGTTCTCAGCCATAGTCACCCTTTCTTTGTTGTTGCTTCATTGCAGAAGAGAATGCTTGGGCAGGCGTGATTCGTCTGTCGGGAATCCAACAGAGCGGCCAATTTTACTAACATATGTTAGTGAATACAGTCATATTCTTGGCTTATTACTGCCACGTTTAAGCCCCAATTTCCTCCGCGCAGCCTGCAACCAGCGCGGTGTCCAGGTGTGAGGCAGAAGGCCCTCATAGCTGCGGCGGCCTGTGCGGTAACACCCTCAGATCATCCTGCTTACGAACAGGCTTGTGCTACGTCAGGGAGGTGAACCATGCCTGATCCAGCGGCGCTGCTTGGCACATAGAGGATTCTGGCTGCGGAATTTAGCCATGCTCTAAGACCCCGAAAACACCTTGCAGGTGTGCGGCAGCGGATTGCCACAGAGGGACTGCCCAAGCTCTCCTCAGAGGCGTTGCGGGCGTACAAGCGCCAGGAACAGCATGGCTCAGGCTCGTGCAGCCGAGTGCCTCCAAGGCTCCTCTGACGCTCTCACCGGAAGCGCTCCGTCTGTACCACGAGAGAACTGATCCCACATGGCTCTGGAAGTGGCACTGATTGGGCTCGATCCGCCTGGCGCCCTCGTTTCAAGCGATCCGATCTTTGTCTATCCTTGTCTCTGTAGAAGTCAGGCACGGAAAGAACCATGAGCTACGTCCAGCAGGTACTCCAACCGGGGGAGACCCTGCGGTTTCAGACCCATCTTCACTGGTTGATCTATCTCTATGCCATTGTGGCCCTGGTGATCGCCCTGGCCCTTCTGATTTCGTATTACGCGGACCCGAGCATGAATGTCCTTCTGCTCTATGGAGGCATTCTGTTCGGGATCGTAGCCGTCGTGCTTGCCATCCCAGCTTGGCTCAAGCGGCTGGGGACCGAGATCGCCGTGACGGACCGGCGCATTATCGCCAAGCGCGGCTTGGTCCAGCGCCACACCACCGAGGTCAACTTGGACAAGGTGGAGAGTGTGGATGTGGACCAATCCATCCCCGGACGCTTATTCGGCTATGGGTCGATCACGGTCCGGGGCACGGGCGAAGGCATCGCGACCTTAGACAATATTGCTCACCCACTGGAGTTTCGAAACAAGGTGATGGTGCGCTGACGATCTGACGGGAAGCTGATCAGCGGCACTGCGCTGTAGCGGCGTCCAAACAAGGCTCGGTTCACGGACGTAGAGACAACCAGCCGCCCTCCCCAGCCCCTTCACCGATGCTGTGGAAGGTCAGAGCCATTCAGGGTGGAAGGCGGTGAGGAGCAAGGGAATGGCAGTCTCATGCTTTCTCTCTGACAGATGTGGCTGTTACCCACAAACCAGCCGCAACAGCCTTGCCGCTTCATACTTGAATGGTGGCGGGCGTTCTTTTAGTGGGCCTGTGAAGGTCAGGATTCCCAACAGTCTCTGCGAATTGTGAGCCCACCCTGTAGTTGGTCCGCGCATCGTCGGGCTTAGCGGAATCAGGCTCCAGTTGAGACCTTAGACCAGCAAGCGTCGATAACGTGTAGAAAGTCAGTTGTACCCGCAATCAACAGGCCAAGAAGATTATGGTTAACGGCTGCTTAACCGCCTCTTTCTTAGCCGAATCGCTGCGTCCAATCGGGAGACGCAGCGGGTTGGGAGGCGGCGATGGAGAGTGAGATCGGCCTTGGCAAGCGGCATCCGAGTGTTCCCGACGCGGAACTCTTGCGCCGAATTGCGCAGGACATGCGCTCCCTCTATGCCGATGTGATCAAGCAACCCCTGCCCCGCAACATCGAGGTCGCTCTGTCGCGCATCGAACGCGAGCAGCGTCGTGCCGTGTACCAGGGGCAACGGCTTGGGGCCTGACGCCTCGTCTGCCAGCCTCGTCAGACGACTGCCAGGAGAGCGATGGCCAGGAAAACAGACCCCACAAGGACTGCCGCGCCGGTCCAAGCAACTCCTCGCGGGCGGCTATGAAAGCTGACTGCCTGTGGAACTGCCATCCCTTGCCTCCTATGAGCGAGGAATACCGTGGCCTCATGGCAATTTAATCCAAGAGCCCAAAGGCGTATCGGGCCCAAAGGGAGTGCACCTAAAGAGCTAGATCGGACCAGAGCAATCCTGACCTCTTCCCTGTTTTGCAGCGGCAACAGCCTGATCAGGTCGGGTGACCTTCCGTGTCGTCGATCCCCGGCGACTGCTCGACTGGGATTTGCTGATCCGGCACCTTCGCACTCTCGGTTGGATCGTGCTTCCCGTTCTGGTGGGCCGGGTTGCCAGTCCCATTTTCCTCCGCACCACTACGGCGGCGGCTGTTGACGCTCAGGTTTTCCAACCCGGCATCTTGGTTGGGCTGCTTTGTGCCTGCCATGGATACCTCCACGGTCTTTACATCCTTCGGGGGAACGGCGCTGCTGGTTCTGGGTTCATGCCCCTGCCCAAATAGTATCATTCCACCGGCTCGTCGGGGCCTTGCGTCCTTTCTTCGTCTCAGACATACCGCTCGGCTCGCTGCGCCCAAGGTGATTTCCCAATGCGGCGGCACCCCAAAGATTGCCTCAGCAGGCTGAATTGAAGTGCGTGATTTGACCGAAAAGCAATTTGTGACCGCGGTGGCGCGGAACGGGTTCGTCAAGGACGAGAGATTGCTCAATGGTTTCCGTCCCATCCTACCGAGGTTCAGGGCGGCGGGAGGCACTGACGAGTGCAATTCGGTTGGGAGCCGTTTTCGGACGGCTCTTTCGTCCGATCTATCGGTGGCGGTTGGGTAGCGGCGCTTTTTGGTGAGGTTCTTCTGCCCTTCGAGTGCTTCGGCAGGAGCGATCACCTCCTTTAGTGACGGGTGTGCTTCTTGAATGACGGTCTCATGCGAGCCTTACCAGCCATCTGGTTCCTCCCTTTGCAGCGACCGCAACATGAAACCATATCAAACCGAATGGAAACACCTCATCCCGAATGGGTAGTTCGGGCTTCGATGGAAGCGCGGGCCAGCAGTGATAAGATGATCCTGCTCCTGATCGCACGGAGAGATAGATCATGCGCGCCTGCGTCCTTCTCGCTGCCACCTGTCTGTGCCTGCCGGTTTCCGCCATGGCTCAGGACAGGGCAACCATTCAAAGCCTAAATGATCAGTTCGCGAGAGCCTTTAATACCGGCGACATCGCGGCAGTCGCGGCCCACTACACGGAGGATGCTGTCGTTCTGCCGCCAGGAGCCGAGATGGTGACGGGCCGGAACGCGATCCTGACCTTCTGGAAAGCTGCCTCCGAACAGATTGGGGACATCAAGCTGACGGCGGTGGATGTGAAGCCACTTGGAAACAGCGCAGCCCGCGAGATCGGCACCTTCTCTCTCCGGATCAAAGGATCGCAACCCCAGGAGGTCACCGGCAAGTATATGGTCGTCTGGGAGAAGGTTGGAGCCGACTGGAAACTCGCTACCGATATCTGGAACACCAACAAGTAGCTCCAGGCCAATCCTGCGCGATCGGCCATTCGTTTCGGTTGGCACAGGTCTGAGCGCAATGGTTTCTTCAAAGGGCGAGGGAGAGCATCATGGCGAATTTCCACCCTGTTGACCGGGTTGAGGTCCACATCCTCGTGGACAATGTGACCGACAGTCTTTCGACCGTCCCGAGCCATGTTGAGAACGAGTGGAGCTACCTGTGGCGGAATGGAATGAAACGGCTGTCGGGCCGGTGCATCTGCTGTGCCGCCCATGGTCTGTCGTGTCTCATTACGGCATTTCGTGGGGAGATCACGCACACGATCCTCTTCGACACAGGGCCAGAGGAGGAGACTTTCGAGCGCAACGTCTCGCGCCTTGGGGTCGATCTCGGCACAATTGAGGGGATTGTGCTCTCACACGGTCATTGGGACCATGCGGGTGGAATGCTGCGGGCTCTCGACCTCATCCGGGAGCGCAATGGCGGACGGGAGGTTCCCTTCTATGCTCATCCTGGCATGTACGCGGCCCGCGCCATGAAGCAACCGGATGGCAGCATGCGGCTGATGGAAGAAATCCCCAGTGTTACGGCGCTGACCGCTCACGGAGCCAAGGTGATCAACACGACCGAGCCTCAGACGCTTTCAGAGGGGATGTTCTATGTGAGCGGAGAAATCCCGCGCGTGACCTCTTACGAGCACGGCTTTCCTGGACAGTACCGCCAGACAGATGATGGAGAGTGGGAGCCTGATGTCCTTCTAATGGATGAGCGTTGGTTGGCTGTGAACGTGAAGGACAAGGGCCTTGTCGTGTTCACGGCCTGCTCCCATGCCGGGGTGGTCAATGTCCTCAAGCATGCCCAAGACTGCTTTGCGGGCGTGCCGCTCCACGCGGTCGTGGGTGGATTTCACCTGTCGGGCGGGAACGAGAAAGTAATCCCTGAGACCGTCGAAGGGATGAAGGCGTTTGGGCTCAAAACGATAGCAGCCGCCCATTGCACCGGGTGGCGGGCGGTTCTGGCTCTGACACAGGCGTTCGGGGAACCAGTGATTGCGCCCTCGGCTGTGGGAAAGCGCTACACCTTCTCATAGAACCCGCCCTCGAACACTTCCGTGACCGTCCGCGCCCACCTGCACCGGAACTGATCCGTATTCGTACGAAATGCTTTGATTTAATGGAGGCCCGCCATGGAAGGCCAAAGCGATAATCTCATCCGGATTGGCAGCCTGGAACTCCGCTTCCTGGTCGATGAGACCCAAGGCTCTGGAAACCTCGTGATGTTCGAGTTCGTGGTGCCACCCAATGCTCGGGTGCCAGCCCCTCACTATCACCGGGAAGTAGATGAGGTGGTCTATGGGCTGGAGGGAACCCTCACGACCACCCGTGATGGTCAAAAGCATGAGATTCGGGAAGGCGACAGCCTCCTGCTGCCCCGTGGAAGCGTGCATCAACACGAGAACCTGCACTCTGAGACGGCTCGGGCGCTGATCGTGCTCACGCCCGGCTCCATTGGAAGGCGCTATTTCGAGGAGATGGCCCAGGAGGTCAATGTGCCGGGCCAACCCAATCTCGGGAACATCAAGGAGATCATGCTCCGCTACGGTCTCGTGCCCGTATAATCTCTCACCTCTGCCAGCCCCACTTCGCCTTAGCGGGATGAAGCCTCTATCGGCAGTTTTATCATTGTCGGGATTGGCCAATCAGGCGGTCTGTCATGGCTTTGACCGCCCGCATCTGTGGTCCATTTCGGGTATAGTAGTTCGATCCGCTGTAGCCCCAGAAATCCCAGCAGCGGTTCGGATTCGCCGCAGAAGCCTTCGTCTGGGGGTACAGAACGACAATGTTGTTGTTCGCAGCCCAGCGATTGTAGCCCACATCTCGGATGAAGTCGTCGTAGACGCTGTCCACGTTCTGGTTACAGCCGTGTAAGGCCACATGCACGCGGCATTGCTCAGCGGCACATGAGGTTGGGACGTACAGGTAGCCGACACCGTGGAGGCTGACGCTCTCATCGGCAGGGTCGAAGAATTCCGACTGATCGAAAGCGAGCAGTGTCCCATCCCGATGCGGATCACCCGAGGCTGGTTTGAAGCGCTCCGGGTATAGGTGACGCAAGAGCATCTCAGCCGCCTCATAGCCGCACTGGATCACAAACGGTGGCTCGTGTTGACCGCAGCTTCGTAGAGGAAACTTGCTCTCTCCGGTGAACCGATTGACTGGCATCCCGTGATTAGCCGCTGTCTCGTTCTGGTTCCGGTCAAACTGGAGGTTCGGCTCGTGAACACCGAGCCGATCATACAGCCGTCTGAGGGTCTCCATCACCGGGAGCGGAACGATGGCGTCGTCCTTGCCATGGAACAGCCAAACCCGGCTGGCCACGAGATTGGACGGATGGTCGATCTGCCCCTGGCTGGCAGCCTCTCTGATGAGGTTGAGGGAATCCTCAGCCTTGGGCGGATCGGGCCGCAGCCCATAGTAGAGGTCACCGTAGTAGTGCGTGCAGACTACCACCGCCGCCGAGACCCGATCCAGGGGAATCGACCAGACGGGCGACCAAGGGTCAGGGATGTGCTCAACACAGCCATATGGCCCACCCGCAATGATACCTGCGCCTTTGACAAGGCTGGAGAAGGCGACGTGAAACTGATGAGCGAAGAACCCTCCAGAGGATAGACCTGATACGGTGACTGCCGTCCGGTCCGGGTGTGATAGCGAAGACAGCTTCTGGCTTATGGACTGCGGCGGTGGGTCAGGCAGGCTGTCATGGTTCGCGTACCCCTCTGTTGGCAGCAGCATCACAACAGCGAGTCCCAGCCATGTGAATGAGCGGACCATGATCATGCCCCCTACTGCTATAATCGAGGTATCGTTTCGCCTAAACACAACCTATTGACAAAAAAGGGAGCATTTGACCGGCCCCCGTCGAGTGGTCCGGTTGGAATGTTAATGGAGTGATGGCCTCGACGCCAGCGCGGGCGGCGGTGCTGGTTGGGATTGCTGAGCCGCCCGCGCGGACATGGCGGGCACGAAGACCTCCGGCGCTGGTGGTTTGTACCCGAGGGGTCCGTGGGGTCTCAGGGCGTTGTAGTGGCGGCGCCAGCTTTCGATCACGATCTTCGCCTCTTTCAGCGAGTAGAAGATTTCACCATCGAGCAGCTCGTCCCGAAGCCGCGCGTTGAAGCTCTCGATGAACCCGTTCTCCCAGGGGCTGCCTGGCGCGATGTAAGCCGTCTTCGCCCCCACAGCCGCAATCCAGTCCTGGACGGCCTTCGCGACAAACTCTGCGCCATTGTCTGACCGAATGTGCTCGGGCACGCCGCGCAGGATGAACAGATCCGATAGAACATCGATTGCATCGGCGGCCGTGAGCTGCCTCTGAATCCGAATGGCCCGGCACTCGTGCGTGAACTCGTCGATCAGGTTCAACATCCGGTACTTTCTCCCATCATGGGTGCGAACCTCCACAAAATCGTAGCTCCAGACATGGTTGAGCCTTTCCGCTCGCAGCCGGATGCACGAACCATCGTTGAGCCAGAGCCGACCTTTCTTCGGTTGCATACTCGGCACCTTGAGCCCCTCCCGTCGCCAGATCCGCTCGACCCGCTTATCATTAACAACCCAGCCGGCGGTCGAGCGCAGGAGTTCTGCAATCTTCCGGTAGCCGTAGCGTCCATACTGACGGGCAAGCGCGATGATGTCGGCGGTGAGCCGTTCCTCATCGTCCCGCCCTCGCGGAACACGCCTTTGTGTCGAACGATGCTGACCGAGCACGCGGCAGACCCGCCGCTCAGACAGCTTGAGTCGGGATCGGACGTGATCAATGCAGGCGCGGCGACGGGCGGGGCTCAGAAGTTTCCCGAGGCGGCTTCTTTCAAGATCAGCTTATCCAACGTCAGGTCAGCCACTGCGCGTCGGAGGCGGGCATTCTCCGCTTCCAGATCCTTCAGGCGCTTGACCTGATCTGATTTGAGCCCGCCGAACTCGGATCGCCATCGATAATAGGTCACCTCCGTCACGCCAATCGCGCGAACGGCATCCCCAACGGATTGGCCCTGTGAGACCATGACATCGACCTGGCGTAACTTGGCGACGATCTCTTCCGGCTTATGACGCTTCCTGGGCATTTTGGTTCTCCTGCTTGCCTTAAGACATACTTCAAGGTGGACCAATTCAATGGGGGTGGATCAATGAGAGCCTCGTGACCGCACTTATCGGCAATCTCGACACGAGCGTTGGCCCGATAGTCGAAATCCTTTGTAAACTTCACTCTCTGAGCCATGGCTTTCTCTATTTAGAAGCAACGCCGAGGGTGCAGGTCAGGACGTTCCAAGCCCGCTTCCCGTCGGGGTCGCGGATGTCGTGAATGTTCATGATCTGGCGCGGATCCCGAGCGTTGATCGCCCGCCAGCTTGGGGTGATGAAACGTCTCTGGCTTGATTGACGAACCGTGATTTCAACTGGGCGCACGCCTTGGGGACGGGCGGCTAGAACATCTTCCCTGCCCCGCGCCGGCGCGATGTTGGCGGCAACGGTGAACTGATCCTCCCAAGGGCCGGAGACCTCATTGCCGTATCCGTCATCGAGCACCCGACGTTTCTGGAAGGTCATGCGGTCGCGGAACTGGCCTGCTGTAGGCATCGAATACACGCCTGAAAGTCGTCCCCAGAAAAGGGGATGTGGATAAGATTGGGGGAAGCTCAGATGCTCCCTAAGCGTTCGCGAGAGGCGCTAAACGTTCCCTGCGTAGACAGCTCTTTTTTCGTTCTGGCAGAAAGGTTTGATTCAGAGTCTGGGGAGCAAATCCCGCACCTGTTTTCGCGTACCAGGTGCCCCCATGCTTTCATCAAAACTGCATATTGCCTTCACTATCACTGCCCTGATCACTCTCGGAAAAGCACCCATGGTGAAGCCGCTGAGAAATCCAGATACTGAAGTGATTATCCGCGTCGTGATTACTCGCGATGACGAGACGAAAGGCTGAGGGAAATTAGTATCGGTCTTGCGAATGAAAAATGGCCCCGCCACAAAGGCGGGAGCGCTAACAGGCGCATAAGTCAGCATCTGTATGGGGGAATGACAGATGCAGGGAGTTCAGAGGATCCCATGGCTTCGGTTATATGGCGCCGGTTCGGTCATGCACCTAGACCAAATGAACTGGGCTGCTGGCGCGTGCTGGCTATCGGAGATCTTCATTTGACTATCACGCACTCCGACTGATGTTCCTTAGCGTCTCGCCGTAGCGCTGGAAGATCACACGATCGCGAAGCTGCCCTGTGCTGGGCATTTCAGGAGTCCATAATATGGCCACGGTTGAGCGGCTAAGCTTCGTGGTGCGGCTTCCCCCTAGCCGCACTCGTCACGGTTGAGGGTAAACCCGATCCCCGAAACTGAGGCATCAGGTGCCCTGAGCCGGAGGTCCCGCAAGAACCCCTCGGTTAGGGCACCTCTTCAGGCATCTGGTCTTACAGCCAAGAATCAGCTACTTGGGCTGCCCTGCGGTCGACCGTCCGTTTCATACGCACAGCCAGAGGAGGCGTCACATGTCCGAACGACTTTGCACGCAATCGCGCACCCTCCTCGTTGCTCCTCTTGCTGCTGTAGGCTTTGATGAAACCGACCGTATTCCCCCTGCCCTTTGTAGGGTTTGCATTCCGCTGTGAATTTATCCGCGTTCCACGCAGGCCTGCGAACGATCGCAAGCCGCCAGTCGTAACCTTCGAACTCGAAGAGGCACTGCGGAACAAGCTGAGCGCACATATGCTGCGAGATATCGGCACCGATAAAAGCCGGTGCTGATATCGTATGGTGGCCACAGAGCTCGCAGACTGGGCTTCACACCCCGAACACCCGATGCGAAGCGAGCAACGCCATGATGGCCGTTTCCTCGATCAGATCATCGCAGATCTTCTCGCTGCGTCTCGCATGTTGCGGTCTTTGAGTTGTCCTGCGAAGGGCGTTCAGGCGCCCTTTGACGGACACGACATGAAGACAGCGCCCATATGTGGGTACCTCTTAGGCACGCTCGAGTGAGGCAGTCTTTCCCCTTTAGAGAGATTGCAGCAAGGCAGACATCGGTTACCTTCGATTGGGTAGCCCATGGTCCTTTGCTGAAAGATCTGGGCCGCAGCGCCCCAGTCCGGAGGTCTCACAGAGGCCCCACGGCTGGGGCGTTTTCATATGACATCCTGTGCCCCGACTGATGCTACGCGTTGGATCATCAGACCCTCGCACCTGAGAATTCTCAGGTGCGAGGGTCTGCTCAAAACCAGCAGTGTCGCGGTATTTAACCGAAACGACCTCAGAGGCAAGACTCCCAGGCCGTTGAGCCTGGCTAAGAAGATCGTCATCAAGCGCTAATGAGCCTGCCTATGGACATCCTTTACCACTTCCTCGCCCTAACACTCGGAGAAAACTAAACAGAGCTTCAGCTGTCCGAGATGCTGAGGGACCAGATGCTCATCATCGCCCGCTCAATCAGGCTGGCGTGAGCGATCGCGAGCAGCTTGCCGGGACGCGGTGTCGGCTAGGCAGGTTGATTGCTCGCCCACGCTATCTCGGGCCGAACGGCGGAATGGAATAATCTGAGCTGTGGGCTGTTCCACCCGTCCAGAGGCCTCTTTGGTGAAATCGAGAATTTGATTGCCTGCGAATTCCTTCAAGTAAGCGGCCAACGCATCACCCTTTGTCATGCTCACCCCCAGCGATCTTTCCACTTTCCAGTGGCTATACTATCCCTAAGGCCGTACGTCATCATGCGCTGACTGCCCAACCCCCTAGACTACAAAGACGGGGTGAGAGGCTGGGGCCGTTGAGATAGCGGCAGCCATTCGGCGAATATGGATCGTGCCCGTAGGTCCATTCTGTCTGCCACTTCCCATTCCGGTCCTGAACAAGGACTTGAGCGTCGGTATCCCTTTGTCTGGTTTTATGGGTGCACCTACCGCTCGACTCCTCGCCTGAGTGGCGGCCTGGTAGCTCAGATCAAGGAAGAGCAGGACTTTGGAGCAAGCGATGAAGCCGCCCGGCACCAAACCATATGGCAAGCATGCAGGCGGTCGACACATACCCGTCTAGTGCGTAGTGCCATCCGAGGTGAACGGAGCCAACAAGAACAACTCCCCAGAACAATGTGAGGACCACACCGACCCAACGGTTGATCCGCCAAGCGGCAAGGGCAAATAGAGTCGACATTGCAACATGTAGGCTTGGAAATGCGGATATACCAGTTCCTAACTCGACTGTGCCAGCCACATGATTGGTCCAGAGATACTTCTGATAGCTCCAAGCGGAGAATGGCAATCCCTCGCTGAAAGAGAGGTATTGAACCAATCCATGAAACCGCTCGATGTCTCCAGTAATAAGATCGTAGTAGGCCGGCCCTACTGACATCCCAGTCGCCGCTAAGATGTTGCCGAGCAGGATCCAAGCCCCAAAGAACGCTAAGAAGAAGCGCGTTCTTAAGTGACTCGCTGCCGGGTGTATGGCGACGAAAGCTGTGAAACCATAGGCAGTGAAAGCACAGGCTGGGCCATAAGCATACTCGATTACCCGTGTCACCGCCGGATAGCCCAGGATAGGCTGCAGAACGAACCAGGGCGCAACACCGCCATGCAATGCAGCGTCAAGGTCCGCGAGCGACAGATCCGCCCAAAACGGTACAAAGTCTGGTAGCATTGTCTTTATGGACGTGAAGGTTCCCGAGAACACTGCCACAGAGCAGAAGAGAACACCTCCCGCGACAAGACGCGGCAAGGGGAGTGTTGACAGACCTCGATAAACAGCTGTCAGTGGTCGGCGCGGATCAGATCGAATACCCCAAACCACTGAATAGAGAGTAATGGTGACCACGAGACCGTGAAGCCAATGGGGTAGATAGATGAATGCGACCAGCCGTTCAGGGTACCCAAGGGCAATTGTGAGGCAAGCCGCCACAAGAAGATATACGCCGACAACGCCATAGAGGATCCTGTCATCGGTCATCTCTTGCTGGAGTTCTCTCCAAAACATCGCGGGCGGCCTTGAGCGCCTGCCAGATGCTGCAAGAGATGTGCCTTGTGCAACGTATTGGTCCGCCAACGTCCACCCCCTGAAACGGTTTCTTCAAGCTCATCAAGAGCTAATCTTCTTGCGCTGCAGCGGTTACCCATTCGCAGCTGATCAAGAGCACGCTGGACGATAGCTGCCGATAGTGATTAGCAAGCTCGTGTTAGGCGTCCTAGCTGGCCAATTGTCCTAGAACGCCTGGCCTAGTCTGACGCCCACCGTATAGAGGGATAGGATGATCGCGAATGCGCCCAATCAGTACGTTGAAGAGTGTCTGGCTGCGAGGCTGGGGCTATAGAGATGAGCTCCCCCGAGAGGCAAAAGAAAGAGGGCTCCAAAGAGCCCCCGTGTTTGCAATCAACGAACCGTCCGGCAGCGTTGCACTCGCTCCACAACACGGCGGCCTTTCACCCAGTGGCGAACAAGCTCCGTCTTGCAAATGCGGCGAGGAGTCCCGAAGCGGCGTCCGTGATCATAATATTGGACCTGAACAATCCCGGTCTCTCTCACAAGCGCACTGTTCGGTGAGAATGGTGCCGCCTGAGAAGCCGTACCGCCTAGGCCAACATATGCCGACAGGGCAATGGCAGCGAGACCGATTTTACCGAGAGTCATAGGTGATCCTTGTCTTTGTTTTAGCCCCCGCGGGCAAAGACACCTCACCGAGTGAATAATCGATTAATGGCCTTCACAGTTCTCGGCGAGCATCTTGAGGAGAACTGCCTGAGAGGCTGGGGTTGTTGAGGCACTAGGATGCTGGGATGACGGCTATCTTGCAATCCTTCTCCCAGAGTTCAATAGCGTATCGACCGGCAAGGCGGCGAGCTTGCTTGATGGCCTGTTCCTCGTTCCGGCAAAAGAGTTCGCGGACGTTTAGGAAGTGACCTTTAGCATTGACTAGGTAAGCGCGATAAACCCGGCAAGAGACCGCTGCATCAGCTGTAAGCGTCTCTCGATCATCGCCGTTCCTAAAGATGCCGGAGCGTTAGACCTCCAATGACTGCTACGATAGCACTCGATGGTGCCTGCAAGTCCACAACGATTGAAGGAATCGGCGGATATCGCAGACACCCAGAGGGGCATTCATAACGCACTCTCAGGAGAAGCGAGGATGAGCAGTTGGTCAGGCCAGAGATCTTACGCTCGGCGCTTGGTCACGAGAGTGATGCTCCGGGGCTTGGGCCTGTTTCTCGACCCTTGTGGGGAGATCAGCGACCAACCCAGAGGCGGTATAAGCAGACAACACAAGGAAGCGACAGCCATCAGCACCAAGACGAGAGTCATTTGGGTGTCCTCGCTGCACACACGCAAATTCGGCGGCACTCAAGACATGGTGAATGACTATGGTTTCCCAATTCTTACCGCTCTGCAGCGAGTTGCCCCGCCCACGAATCTAGTAACGACCCAAAGAAAAAGGCCACCGTTGTCGGTGGCCCGAAGTTGGGACCTAAGTCCTTTCAGAGGGAACGAAACGAGATGGAGGAAATCTCGTGTCTCCCATAAAGTGGGGATCCAGCTAAGCGCCAGTTACATCCACGAAAGCCAAGCTGGGTTGCAGCGGATGCATTGCAGGCGGTTGACCGCAACCATTGGGGATCAGGGGTAAATCATGGGACAGGTAAGCAATTGTTCCGTTTTGCCTCCTAGCCCGCCGCTCTGGGAGCTCACCCAAAGAAAAAGGCCGCTGGTTAGGGGAGCAGCGACCTGGAAGTCGAGGCAACATGTGTCTCTCAGAGAACGGGTCGGACATGGGAGATACCAACCTGAAACAAACCTAATGTCTTTCAGCTTCTATTTGAAATTCCATTTCGTCAGTGGCCGCATGCGCGCAACGCATGATGTGGAGACGCGTTCATGATTGACTGTGATCGTTCAGCACTCATCTCCGACTGCGGGACCTATCGCTATCGACTCGATCGTCTCACCATTGCTCATGATGTGACCGGCAAGACAGCTGCCTTCATCATGGTCAATCCGTCAACTGCGGATGCGGTCGTGGATGACCCGACAATCCGTAAGGTCGAAGGCTTCGTGATCCGGAACGGTGCCGGACGATTTGTGGTCGGGAACCTGTTTGCCTTTCGTGCGACCGATATCAAGGCGCTCCGCACAGCCGCGTATCCAGTAGGTCCAGAGAATGACCGGCATCTCGAACAGATCATGAGGGACGCTGATCTTCACATCGTGGCTTGGGGACCATTGGCTAAGTTACCGCCTCACCTCCGCGATCGCTGGCGTGAAGTGGTCGCCATAGCTGATCAGGTCGGCTGCCGGCTTATGTGCCTGACGGCAGCTCAGGATGGGCACCCGCGCCACCCCTTGATGCTGTCGTACTCGACGCCCCTCGTAGCGTGGAGCATTCCTGGAGGAGCACATGCTCAAGGGTAAGCCGGGGACATGCCGCTCTATCTCACGGAGGAGCAGATCGCACGGGGGGCGTTTCAGCTTGGCCAAATAAAAGCCCCTCACGCGGTCCGCCTGCGTGAAGGGCTGAGGGCGAAAATGGGTCTGCACTAAGGCCTATTGAACTGGCAGCCGCGGAACGCTTCCTCAGCTCGCTATTACGATGCTGTTTAACAAATCGGCTTCTGTCCCAGTTTGGCCGGTGAAGGGAGCCGTGTCAGGGGCAACTCCATGAAAGGTGTATTGCGGAACGCCATTGCCAGTGTTGATGAGAACTGCCCAAGTGCTGAGCGGTCCTCCACCGGCCGGCTCAGTCAGCCATACACGGTCCAAGGAGCCAGCCTTGATCCAATCACAGATAATATTCTGGCCGAAACGATCCTTCGGGATATTCATAAATCTCTCCTGAATGAAGCTGGGTTTCGAGATAGAGCGGTGCGGGATGGCTTCGCAAGTGAAAGGGGCAGCCGCTCGCCCTTGATTCCGGGTGCGGTATAAATCCCAAGCGAGAGAGGGAGGCGCGGCGCCTACCCTCAACCTTCTCCCGCCTCTTCGTGCCGATCTGGCCCCAGTTGCGCACTGCGCAGCGCGCGCCGCCAAAGCCGGTCCAGGGTTGAGCAGATGCCATAGAGCAGAGCCGCTATCAGGAGAGCAGATGGCCAAAAATAAATCGCGTGGGCAGTGTAGTAGCCTAATCCGCTCGGAATAAGCACAAAGCTGGTCTTACCCAGAGCCGAGGTGAGAAGCAGCCCCACTGCGGTCACGGGCAAGGTCGCCAGGAGCAGCCCAAGATTGGCCAAGCCATCGTGCGCCGTGCGGGTGAAGTCGATCCAGACATACAGGGCGAATGCCAAGTAAAGTGAGGGTGGAACATACGTCCATCGCATATGCGCCATTCCGGTCCACTTCCTGATCAAGGCACTATTACCACATTTATTGCTATAACTTCCGATACCCCCGCCGCCTGGCTTGCGTCAGCATCTCCAGCGCTTGGCCGGCTGCCTTCCGCCATGGCCCTTGAACCCTGAGCGCCCATGCTTACCTCAAGGAAGACCCAGATCCGGGCCCCTCTGACGTGAGCCTGCTGGCGCTTACGTGATGTCGGATCCTCACCGATCTGACTGCCGGCACCGGAGGTGGACATGGTCCAGGACATTTTTGCTTTCTTCATCAACCTCCTGATTGTCGACCCGCTTCACGACGAGATGGCCAAACGGCTCGCCCAAGTCCGGGCGCCTCAGGCGATCATCGCGGAGATGAGGGCCTGTGCCGAGGATGCGCTGCCAAGGCTGGCTGAGCAAGCCATGGCGGAGCCTGTTTGGGGGTGACAACCGTTCTCGACGTCTGGACTGGCAGGGCAGCGCCCGAGGATGTGTTCCGCACAACACCCCAGTGCGAGAACACCATCAAGGCGGCGCGAACGTATCTTGAAAGCCGTGGGGCCTAACCCGCTGCTAACAGGCTGCGATAAGGCTCTCTTCACCTGTCCATGCCACACCCCTCGGCATGACCTACTCCCGCGACACCACTGCCATCTCCGAACTCACCGGCCAGCCCGTGAACACTTGGTTCGAGGAATGGCGGATCGAGACCGAAGCCCGCGCCATCCTGAAGATGTCCAAAGTACGGAGGGATGGGTTCTTCAACGGCCGCAAGGACGAGAACGGAAAGACCGTTGACCGTGGCGTGTTCGGCATCCGAGGGTTGATGGCTGCCGAGGAGATCAAGGCGACGATGCAGGGCTGCAGGCGGCACGGAGCGGCAGGTAGCGCGCGCCGTCTGCTGAAAAGAAGGGCCGCGCCTGAACTCAATTGGCTCTGGTCAGCGGCCCTTCCACTGTAATGCCCCTACAGTTGGTTGAATAGTACTTTTATTCCTGCGAGGTACGACAAGTGACCGGCCTCTACCTCTGAAGTAGCAGGTAAAAGAACCTATGCAAGCCTGTTGCTCATGCCGTAATATCACTGCACGGTCGAGATTTGCCCCTACGGCCGTGCACTTAAAAGTGCCCTTGCGGCGCTTTTCTTTTAGACCTTCTTTTAGGCCACTTGGGGAAGATCGCTCACCCGCGTCGCGTACCGAGGTGAGCGCTTTTCAAACTTCGTCTCCCATAGCTTCCGAATGCCTGCCGCCGCTTTGCACGGGCGCCGGCTTCCAGCGCCTCCCCGGCCTCCTCCTCGCAGTCGAAGACCTCAACCTTCTCCTGGCCGTCGGTGCCGATCCGCCCCCAGGTGCGCACCAGGCGCACGGTCCCGACAGGTCGCGCTCAATTATGAGACTGTCGAAGCGCCGGAAGCCCTGCTCCCGGTCAATTCCGGGTCACAGCCAAGACTGCCACCTCTTGGGTAGGATCCCGATCTCATGTGGGAAGTTACTCCAGGGGGCACGCTGCCTCCGCGCGAAGCTGATCAGTCCGAGCGCCAGCCTCTCGTTGTGCGCTCCTGGCCGTCGAGGCGGAGATGCTAGCGAAGGCGGCGGGGTGGCCGGCGGCAAGGGCGCAAAACCCACGTCGCGCCACCTCGACCGCCGCGCCTACCAATCAATGTTACTATCGGTCAAAAGGAATGGTTCAGAAGTGGTCGCGGGATCAGTAGAGACAGCAAGTCGCGGGAAGGGCGGTCCTTCGCCCGCCCTGCCCTTGCGAGCCTCTGCCACACCACGCCCAAAGATCAGCTTCGATTTCATGTACCGAATGTGCGCTCACCGTGGCCGCTCCTTAGCTCTGCCCGTGCTCGCCCCGGTTCTCCGACCAACTTCAACTGCAACGTCTGCCCAGAACCGCTCACCCTGCTCGCTTCCTCTAGCGCGACAATAGAAAGCCTGCTGACGGGCTCGGCTATACGCCGCGCGCCCCTCATAGGTGATCAGGCACACAGCTTCATATTCGACTGCTATAAGACCCTCGCGGCGAGTCTTAGGCCTGATTCGGCCCCTAAGAGAGTCGCGGAGGCGGTTAAGGAGACTACGCATACAGAGAGTGAAGCAAAGTCCGCCTGCATTTGGCAAGGCACCGGCTACGTTTGTGCCCCCCAGCGCGCCCCAAGCCTAACAAAACAAAAGCGCCCTCGGGCGCCTCTAAAAATTCGTCATCGTTTTTAGGAGATAGATGGTGCCCAAGGGCGGACCGCCCACTCCTTTCACTAAGTCATTGATTTTATAAAGCTCAATGACCTGTCCGGCGCCATCATGTCTACCGGTTTTGTCCCCAAGCTGCAACGGCAACTCTGGCCGAGGTGGTGGATACAAGACTCAAACCGCGGGCACTAGAACCTTCAGGACGTCCTCTGTGCCAACCTCCACCACCGGCCCCCCTGAGTTGGTTGCAGTAGACGGTGAGCGTCATCTTCCATCGGGCGCGCTGTTTTCTGATGCGCTCAGAATTTCCCGTATTGAAGGTACGCCTCCTGTGGATCCTGCCCGTTGCGAATGGCTTGGCGCAGAGCAGATTCTGTTCGCATCACCTCCTCCGTCCTGGCGACGACGCGCTCCGCCTCGTCCTTGGGGATCACCACGATTCCATCACGGTCCGCCAGAATGTAGTCGCCCGGACTGATCACGACATTGCCGATGGTGATCGGTTCGTCGAACGCCTCTGGAACCCAACCCGCCACAATGTCGATTGGCGTCGTATAGCGGCAGAAAACCGGATAACCCGCGGCCTCGATGAAGCCAGTATCCCGGCACCCTCCATCGACAATATAGCCACGCACGCCACGTAGCTTCAGCGTCTCGGCCGAAAGCTCGCCCATGAGAGCCCGAACATCGTCCTGCGGTTGACATACGACAACATGCCCCGCTGGCGCCTTCGACAAGAGCCCTGTCCAGGCTAGTAGGGACTCGTGCGCACTCACGTCCGGGTCCGGGCGGCCGCGCACGGTAAAGACCGGACCGGCCGCTTTCATGGTCTTTGTCAGGCCGAGAATGGTGCGTGGAAGCACCCGTGGCACGAGGCCGAGGTCCCGCATGACATCGTAGACGGCACCCGAATAGCACTGCTGCAGTCGATCCGCGAGGGACACCATCGCTTCCTCCTGAATACTGATCATCTATGGGTTCGCACTTTTCTGCTCGGCCACAGTCCCGCGCTGCAAGTAGCCAGCCACTTCATCCTCGCTGTAGCCCGCCTCTCGCAGAATCTCTCTTGTATGCTGCCCAACCAGGGGAGCCGGCCGCTCCACTGCAGCAGGGGTGGCTGAAAGCTTTACAGCAGGAGCGACGACCTTGACGGTGCCCGCCACAGGATGGTCGTAGCTCGTGATCATTCCCATGTGTTTGACCTGCGGATCGTCAACCACCTGCGTGTGGGTTTTCACCTCGCCGCACCAGATATCGACCGCCAGCATGGCCTCCATCAGTGCCGCCGTCGTCCATGTGCGCGTCAGGGCAGCAAGCTTCTCCCAGATCTCGTCCCGTTTTTCGAACAGCAACGTCGGATCGTTGTAGGTCAGGAGCGTATCGTCGCCGAGCACGCCAACGAGCTTGGTGAACGGGCTCATCGCGATTGTTACCCAACCGTCGGAAGTCGGATAGACGCCGAACGGAGCTTCCATTCCGGGATGGCCGATGCCGGAGTTCGGACGCTTGAAATCCTCGCCGAAATTCATCGCCATCAGCATTTCCTGGCCCTGGTGAGCCAGCAGTCCCGACATGAGATCGACCTTGATTTCTTGGCCCACGCCCGAGCGCTCGCGCCAGTACAGCGATGTCAGGATGCCATAAACCATGTTCATGGCCCCGATTTGGTCAGCAAAGCCCGAACCGACCGGGACCGGCGGACCATCGCCGCGTCCAGTCGCGGCCGCGAGGCCAGTCAGGCCCTGGATTAGCATGTCCTGCCCAGGCCGGGACAGGTAAGGACCGCTCTCGCCATAGCCGGATCCCGAACAGTAGATAATCCGCGGATTGATTTTCCTGAAATCATCATAGCCGAAGCCGAGCTTGGCCAAGACCCCAGGGCGGAAGTTCTGAACGACGACATCCGCCTTCTCGGCAATCTTGTACAGAATTTCCTTGGCCTCGGGTGCCTTGAGGTCAATGGCGAGCGAGCGCTTGTTGCGGTTCCAGGCGAGGAAGTTCGGGCTTTCCGAGCCACCGACCCATCGGTTGTTGAACGTCATCGTCCGGAAGAGGTCCCCCTGGCCGGGCCGCTCAACCTTGATGATGTTGGCGCCCATGTCGGCGAGGAGTTGCGTGCAGAACGGACCTTGCAGCAGGTGGCTGAAATCAAGGACCGTGACGTCGGCGAGAGCTTTGGGAGTCATGTTGTTAATCCAATGTTCGACAATAGTGGGCGACGCGCTGCGCTCAACGCTGCGCGCCAGAGCGTTCGGATCTGGGCGAGGATTTCTGGCGACGGGTGGCCTGCGATCAGCGCGTCACGTAGCGTGGCGGAGGCCGCCTTCTGGAAGGCGATGTAGCCGTCGAACCGTGGACGCACCCATGCGTGCTCCGTGGTCTCGATTGTGGCCTGATAAAATCCACCCCGCGCATCATTGACCGCTGCGCTGCACCACGCGGATCGAGCCGATGGCTGACCGTCGTGGTCGGGAATGAAGCGGACCTGGGCATCCTCTGAAATGAGCCAACGCAGGCGCTCGAGCAGATCGGCCGTTGGCTCGGCTCTGCGGGTGATGCCGATACCTGTGCCGCCGAGAACGCTGCCGCGGCAACCGCCGGCAGCAACCCGCGGTGCCTCCGAAAACGCGACCCTGCCGCGTCCTGGCCGTGCGACTGCATAGTTCACATAGCCGTAGACGAGCGGCACGAGGGCGATCCCAGACCGGCTCGCCAGCGCCTCGAGCAGGCCGATGGGATTGAGGCTTTCGGTGCCGGCAGGCGCGTTCTCGGCAAGGCGGCGCATGCGATCGAGCGCTTCGCGTCCGGTCGCATCGCTGATCAGATGCTCGCTCCCCGGTTCTTCACCCAATGCGAGGCACAGCGAGAAGAACGTTAAGATCGCATGCGGTCCGGCGAGAGAGAGAACGACCGGATGGGTCTCAGACAGACGCAGAACATCGTCCCAGGTGTCTGGAACAGTATCCGGTAGAATGTCCGGATTGCGCGCCATGACCTGCGTCGCAACGTCGAGCGGCAGACCATAGCAGCGTCTTTCCCAGCAATAACTGTCGAGCGCGCGACCAATCGTGCGATCCGCCCACGCCTTGATCTCCTCCTTCCCGAACCAATCATCGATCGGTTGCAGACAGTTCTCCGCAAGGGCCTCACCAACATGCGGATGATCGAAGACGAGTAGATCATGGCGGGACGCGAGATCGGCGATTGGATGGCTTTCAAATCCCTCCAACGGCTGGCGCGTCCAGGATATCACTTGTTCTTTGTCCAGAGCGGCCGCCGCCTCGAGAGCGCGATAGCCCCTCGGATGATCCCAGGTGAGGCCGAGAAAGGAATTGTGCCTCATGATCTCGCCTCCAGCCCTCGTTGTGCGTGAAGAGCGGTGGCGACGGTGTCAGTCTCGATACGGGTGATATGCCATCGCCCCAGATTGGCTGCATAGAGGATCGAGCCATCGAAGGCGATGTTGGTCGGGTGCGCGAACAGATGGGCCGTCGGGTCTTCGATGTACACATCCGCCCGTCCACCACCGGGCGGGATCCGCAGAATCCGCGATGGCTCGTAACAGCCAACGAACAGAGCGCCGGTGCTGTCGAATGCGATGCCGTCCGGCAGTCCGGGCAGGTCGACAGAGTAAGGGTTTGCACGGCCGGCCGTGCCGTTAGGATTGATCGGGATGGACATGATCCGCTGCGCGAAGGTCTCGCACACGAGCACCGCATTGCCTTCTGGCTCCATGGCCATGCCGTTGGCGAAGACCAGTGCTTCGGCATACCATAATTCACCGTTCCCGGTCCTGAGGTCAAAGGCCCAGACGCCAGGGCCTGGAGTCCCGAACGCATGACTGTCGGAGACGAGGAGCCGACCTCGGCTTGCATCAACGACGGGATAGTTTGGGATCCGAATACCAGGCGGCGTAAACCGCTGCAGTTGCCGCGTGGCGAGATCGAGCCGGAACACCGCGGAATGTTTCAGATCACAGGCGAAGAGCGCTCGGTCACCATCAAACGCCAAGCCGAGCACAAAGCCTGCCGTTGAAGCCACTTCCTCGATCTGGGAACCATCGGGCGCAATTCTGAGAATCTGGCCGTTTTCGGAGCCGCACCAGATCCAGCCGTCCGGGCCGACGGCAACGCCTTCAGGATGTTGCAGCCGTGGTTCCGAAAATACCCCATCGAACAGAACACGCGCACGCTGGACCGGCAGGATTGGGGTGTCAGCGGTTGCGAAGCGCATCATGCTCATGGCCGGCCTCCTGATAGACGCTGCCCTTCGGCATCAAACACATGCAGGGATTTTGAATCGAACAGGAGACTGACGGGCTCTCCGATTCTCATTCCGCCTTCGGGGCCGACTTTGACATTGACGAGATCCGGTCCCACGGTGACACCGATCAGCGTGGTGTCGCCCAGAAGCTCAGAGGAGAAGACAACTCCAGTCATATGCCCCTGCCCTGGTCCGACGATCCTGATGTCCTCGGATCGCACACCAAGCGTCACTTGGCCTCGTGGAACGCTCGGGATCTCCACTTGTCCTGCCGGATGAACAAACACGCCTTCGGACCCAGTGCCGCTCATCAGGTTCATCGGAGGAGATCCGATGAAAGCCGCCACGAACGTATTCGCGGGACGTGCGTAGATTTCGGCCGGTGTGCCCGACTGCTGGATGCGCCCGCCCTTCATGATCACGATGCGGTCGGCCAGCGTCATCGCCTCGATCTGGTCGTGGGTGACGTAAATAGTGGTCGTCGCGAGGTCCCGTTGCAGGTGCTTGAGCTGGGCACGCATGACCGTGCGCAGTTGGGCGTCGAGGTTTGAGAGTGGTTCATCCATCAGGAACAACCGCGGCGTTCGGACAATGGCGCGGGCGAGTGCGACGCGCTGCCGTTGCCCTCCGGAGAGTTCGGCAGGTCGTCGATGCAGTAGCCCGGCCAACTCGACGCGCTCGGCCGCTGTGCGCACACGAACATCGCGCTCGGCCCGCGGCACGCGACGCACCTTCAGCGGATAGCCGATGTTCTCGGCCACCGTCATGTGCGGGTATAGGCCATAGTTCTGAAAGACCATTGCGAGATCGCGATCCCGTGCAGCTCTTTCGTTGACCCGTTCGTCGCCAATCCGAATCTCGCCAGAGGTGGGTTCGTCCAGACCGGCAATCATCCGCATGGTCGTGGTCTTGCCGCAACCGGAAGGTCCGAGCAGCACAAGGAACTCACGGTCAGCAATCTCCAGTGACAGATCATGGACAACCGTGAGTGCGCCAAAGCGCTTGACGATATGGTCGAGGGCGACTGTAGCCACGTCAGGATACCTCCCTGAGAAAACGGCTGTCGAAGGGGAGCGAGATCTGATGACCGGATGCATCAGTGATGGTCAGGGCATCAGTCTGCATGGTGAGGTCGTGGACGGCCTCCCAGCCCGGCGGCGTCGGGATCGCTCCGATAATCTGTCTCACCTCGATGCGGCCTGCGGGATCAAGGCTCACCGAAGTAGGCACTCCAATTTCGGTCAGCGGATTGGTCGCAATCGACGCTGCATGTCCGTTGAGCGACCAGGAGCAACCATCTTCGATCCCAAGCACGCCACGGTGCCTGCCACTCCACGGCGCATAGGTCCGTCCGCCATTCGAGTACCAGAGCATCGTAACCGGAAGCTGCGCCGGGTTTTTGAGCACCAGAGCCATGTCGCGCTCCGCAGTGCGGACCACCGCGGACCAGCCCAACTCGGAGCCGGCGGCCTCCAGCAGCATGGCGAAGTCCTCGTGACTCTCGTCAATCGGGTAGACCCTGAGATCCGCCGTGCCTCCATCAGCCCGTGGGAAACGCCCGAGGTCGCTCGAGCGGGCCGGATACGCCAGGATGGAGCGCCCTCGCGTCGGATCGCTCTCCAGCGGCATCGCAGGCGTCTCGGCCCAGCGCTTGGGAGAGAACGAGACCTGCCCTGCGTTGGGCAGCCGCACCATGGTATGATGGGCCACCGGCAATGCCCCCGTACCGCCTTCGAAGACGTGGCGCTGGTAAAGAAAGGGATGATTATCCCGGAGCTGCAACTCTTTCAGCACCCGTGCTCCCATGACACGGCGCTCGAGCACGAACGTCGCTGACATGCCACCCTCTGCCAGTGTCCGGACGGCAATGGGAGCCCATGTGGCGCTGGCCGTCCAGCCGTGCGCTGGGGCGGCTTCGACGTCTGCCGCGGCAAAAGGCGCACAGAAGAAGTCGCCGGAAAGATGGCTGAGGTAGGGTTCTCCTTCCGTGCCGTCGATCGGCTCTGGATCATTCGCCCACGGCGCACGGTGAAACGGCGCGGCGCGGCGCCCATCGCGCTCGACTTCAAATCGAGTGAGATGTCCAACTGCAAGATCGACCTCGACCAAGATTCCGAGGGCGGTAAGAGAGCACTGGATCCCCGGACTCACGATCACTCTCCGCGAATGACGAGGCCGCCATCGACCCGAAGAATTTCGCCCGTGATGAACGAGGCCTTGTTGCTGGCCAGGAAGACCACGGCATCCGCGACTTCATGCGCCTCGCCGAAACGGCCTATAGGGTGGGCCTTGTTCCACGTATCAATCAAAGACTGAGGATCGTCGACAGTCTCGAAAATCCTCTGGTTCAGCGGGGTCATGATGGTGCCAGGTGCGACCGCATTGACCCTGATGCCAAGCGGGGCGAGGTCGATCGCCGTTTGCTGGGTCAACGCATTGATGCCGCCCTTGGCGGCTGCGTAGGCAGCCCACCCCTTGAAGCCTGTGAGCGACTGGACCGAGGATATGTTCACCACCGCTCCGCCACCGCGCTTGATCATCTCCGGTACACAGACCCGCATCCCGCGCCAAGCACTGGTGAGATTGGTGGACATCACTGTGTTCCAGGATTCCTCATCGATTTGGTCAACCCTGCCGCCAATGGCGCGTGCGGCGTTGTTGACGAGGATGTCTATGCCACCAAACGCGGCCACGGCGGCAGCCACCATTGCCTCCATATTCGCCATGATCGAAACGTCAGTTGCTACGAAAACAGCTGTGCCGCCGGCAGCTGTGATGGCGGCAACAGTCTCCGCGCCAACCTCGCGGTTCACATCCGCCACCACCACGGACGCGCCTCCCTTGGCGAAAGCCTCGGCACAGGCCTTGCCGATTCCCATGGCGCCGCCGGTGACCACAGCGACCCGGCCTTCCAGCTCGTAATCAGGCATTCTTATTCTCCTCTGAACTCGGGTTGGCGTTTGTCGAGGAAGGCTTCGATGCCCTCCTGCCCGTCGTGCGTCGAATAGAGTCTATTCAGAACCTCCTGCTCTAGGGATTGGGCGACCGGCAGGGGGGCATCGAAGCCCTGCCGGATCAGGCGCTTCATCTCGGCTTGGGCACCCGGGGCGAGCTTGAGCATCGCACGAGCCCGCTCCAGCGCGGCCCCGAGCAGCCTGTCGTCGGAAGTGAGTTCCACGGCCAGACCGACTTGGTATGCACGCTCTCCAGTGATCCGACGCGCGGCTAGCATAATGTCGGATGCCATCGGGCGCCCGATGGCGCGGGTCAGGCGCTGTGTGCCACCTCCGCCTGGCGACAGCCCAAGCAGACCTTCCGGCAGGCCGAGCCGGGCCGAGTGGCTGCAGATGATTAGGTCGCAGCAGAGTGCGACTTCGAAGCCCCCGCCAAGTGCGTAGCCGCGGATTGCCGCGATCGTCGGCTTCGGCAAAGCCTCGAGCTTATCGAACACCCGTCGGCTCTCGAATTGATAGGCCGCGAAAGCGGCCGCCCGGTTGCCGCGATACTCCGCAATGTCCGCACCCGCGACGAAGGCGCGCTCACCCGCCCCCATCAGGATGACGACCCTCACAGAAGCATCCGAGGCGATGGCATCGAGCTCCGCCTCCAGCGTTCGGACCAAAGGCGTCGAGAGCGCATTCAGTTTGTCCGGTCGATTGAAAGTGAGTCCGACGATGCCGGGCTCGAGCGTCGTGCGAAGGAGGATCTCGTCAGTCATGGTTAGCCTTTCACTGCGCCAGCCGTCAGCCCAGCGACGAACTGGCGTTGAAGAAGGAAGAAGATCAGGATTACCGGGAGCGAGATGAGAACCGAGCTGGCCATCAGCTCGCCGTAGCGGATCCCATACTGTCCGATGAAGTCGTTGACCCCTACCGGAAGCGTTCGCATGTCCTTCGTGGAGGTGAACGAAAGTGCGAACAGGAACTCCTGCCATGTCACGATCAGCACGAAGACCGCCGTTGCGACGATGCCAGGGCGGCAAAGCGGGACGATGATTTCGAAGAATGTGCGCAGAGGGCCTGCGCCATCGATCGCCGCCGCCTCTTCCAGAGTGAGCGGGAGGCTTGCCATAAAGCCGCGCAGCATCCAGATGGCAACGGGCAGTGTCACCGTCACATAGGCCAGCACAAGCGAGACGTACGTGTTCAGGAGGTTGGCGGATTTCACCATCTTGTAGATCGGGATGATGATCGCACTCGCGGGAAACATCTGGGCCACGATCACGAGCGTCATGATCACAGACAGGACCCGAAACTGCGCCCGCGTGAAGGCATAGGCGGCAAGGAGCGCGAGGGTGACTGTGATCACAACCGTGGAGACAGACACAATTATAGAGTTCAGGAAGTAGACGCGGAACTCAGGCCGAAAGGCCGTGACATAGTTTTCGAGGGTCGGATTCTCCGGCCAGAGGCGGGCAGGAATAGCGAAAGGCTCCACTGCCGGCTTTAACGAAACCGACACCATCCAGAAGAACGGCAGGAGAATGATCAGGCCGAGGATCAGGTTGAGCAGCATAAGGGTGACGCGGCGGGCGCGGCGGCGACGGGCTTTCATGACGACTTCCTCCGCGATCCGTTGGACTGAACCCCGAAATAAAGCGTGATCATCAGCGCGAGCGCCAAAATCGAGAACACGCCGTACACCGCGGCTTCGCCGAAACGGAACTGGCCGAATCCAAGCTCGTAGATCTTGGTCGGAAAGATGTGTGTGGCGTTCTGCGGGCCACCGCGCGTCAGCACCCAGATCATATCGAAGTAGTTGAAGGTCAGGATCGTGGTCAGGAGAAAGTTGATGACGATCACCTCCCGCATACCGGGGAGGATTACATCGAGGAGCCGCCTGACCGGACCAGCACCGTCGACGATCGCTGCTTCGATCTGTTCGCGGTCAATGGCCTGCAAAGCAGCGAGATAGACCACGCAGGAGAAAGGAAATCCCTTCCATACCGCAGCGATGATGGCGGATCCCATCGCGATCGTTGGCTCGGCCAGCCAAGCGATACCGTGGTCGATCAAGCCGAGGCTCATCAGCACCGAGTTGATCAGACCAAGTTGCGGGTCGTACATGAAGCGCCATAGGACAGCTGCGACAACGCCGGGCAACACCCAAGGCAGCAATACCAAAGCCCGCATCAAGCCTTGGCCGGGCAGATGCTGGTTCAGCAGAAGAGCGGCGGCAAAGCCGAGCACGTTCTGCAAGACCACAACAAAGAAGGTCCAAATGAAGGAGTTCCAGACAACTCGTGTGAACTCGGCGCTCCCGACGATCTTCTCATATGCCGTCAGGCCGACGAACTTCGGCGTCGGATTGATGAAGGAGGTCGAATAGAAGCTCTCCACGACCGTGCCGAGCATCGGATAGTACATCAGCACCGAGACGAGCAGCAGGGCTGGCGCTACGAAGAGCCACGTTAGCCAGCGATCACGATAGGTCATCAGGGACATCCTGCAGTAGGATGGGCGGCGCCGTCCCGGGACGGCGCCTTTCTCGAGCGGTCGACGAGGTAATCACCTCGACGCTCGGGCTCACTTCAAGGCGTCAATGGCGGCACAGGCCGTCGCAGCTGCCTTCTTGGGATCCATGCCCGAGTAGACGTTCTGGGCCAACTGCACCTGGATTTCCGAAATCTCAAGGTACCGTGGGGAGAGCGGCCGCGGCGCGGCATTCTCCAGGTGCGCGATGATCCGGTCTCCTCCTTTGCGGTTGGCCTGGACGAACGCCTTCGCTGCCTTCACATTGGCCGGAATCAGATCCACGACAGCTCCGTTGACGTCCTCACGCGTCAGGAACTGCACGAACTTCCAGGCTGCCTCCTTGTGCGGCGAAGAATTATAGACGGCGAGGTTCCATCCCCCGAATGTCCCGATCGGCTTCTTGCCCTCCGGGGCGTGACCGACCACGAAATCCCAATCGAGCGAGGACTTCTGCAAGGTCGGCTGCTCCAGTGCAGGCCAGAACTCCACAGCAAGCGATTTGTTCAGGAACAGCTCGCGCATATCGCCCGACGACGCATTCAAGATGCCTTTTGGAGCATACGGAACAAGCGACTGCAGGAACGCAAGCGCGCCGACCGCCGCATCGCTGGTGAGTGCGCACTTGCCGGCCTCATCCAGGACCTTGCCGCCGTTTGAGAAGATAAAGCTGTCGAGCACGACGACGGTATCTTCACCCTTGTGTGCGAAGAGGCCGACGCCATAACGGCCCTTCGCCGGATCGGTCAGCTTCTGAGCCGCAGCCCTGAGTCCGTTGAAAGACACCATGGATGCAGGGTCGACGCCGGCTTCTTTAAGGAGAGCGTTATTCACGAACGAGAAGGACCAGACGTCGACATTGAAGGGAATGCCCCAGAGCTTGCCGCCGTAGTTCGCCGAGTCCCAGGCTCCTTTGAAAAAGGCATCGGCCTTGATCCCGGCAGTTTTCGCTTGCTCGTCCAGCGGGATGATGGCGCCGGCCTCGGCAAATGCTGCGATCCAGATCTGGTCGAGGGTCGAGACATCGGGCGCATTGCCGCCCTGCACCGCCGTCAGAAGGCGCTGTTGGTACTCGGGATAGGGAATGGTGGTGACTTCGACCTTGATATTGGGATTTTCGGCTTCAAAGCGTTTGACGGCTTCTTGCTGATACTGGCTCAGGCCTGACTCGGTCTGCTGATTATCCCAAAATTTCAGTGTGATTTTTTCTTGGGCGAGGGCCGGGCCCGTCATTGTTGCGAGCGCCGTCGCGACAAGCAGTGTGGTAAAACGCATCTTTTCCTCCCATTGCTGATGTATTATGACGGCAGAGATGACGGCTTAGGGCGGAGTTCCCGCCAGCCATGTTGACGAGAAGTCCCTGCCACTCTCCTCCTCGTCTGCAACGGTCACCCGCGTGCCAGTGGCCGTGAGTGCGTGCCGATCTGCCGGCAACGAGCCGGAGTCTGTTATGACTTCTGCCACTGCGCGTGTCGGCACAATGCGGTGGTTGGCATCGATACCCATGACGGAATGATCGGCCAGAACCAGCGTCTCGCGCGATGCATCAACGAAGCGCCGCGCAGCCAACGCAAGCCGCTCATCAGTGGAAGAGAGACCGAAGCGGGCCGTTATGCCATCGACGGAGAGGAAGGCTTTGTCGACCCTCAATGTCTCAAACAGGGCGCCGACGCTCGGTCCCACCAAACAGTGCTGCTTGGCCTGATACTCGCCGCTGGTCAGAATAACCTTGAGGTCTGCCCTGCCCTGCAGGCGCTCCATCACATCCAGTGCGTTCGTCACGACTGTGACATCATGGATGACTGACAGTTCGTCAGCGAGCATGAGACTGATTTCACCGGCATTCAGGAGGATCGTTTCCCCAGGCTGGATGCGGGCCGCGGCAGCTCGCGCGATCAAGCGGCGAAGCGATTGGAGTTCTCGCGCGATGCCGGCCTGAGGGGCAGCAATCCGGAGTTCATAACCAAGGGCCTCCGTTCTCATGCGCATTGCCCGGATCATGTTCCGGTACCAGTCGTGAGCTGGATAATGCGGCACGAACCCAATAACCCGCTTCGGCCCAGCCTCCGGCATAACATGCCAGCTTGGGAGAAGCCGCCTTTCGGTTTCGGACATGAGTGTCCACCCGCTCGGTTCCCGACGGTAATACTCGTTCAGGTTCTCTGGCGTGAGGACCGCATGCGGAGTCCGGACCTCCCGGGGCATTGCCTGCCCGCGCAACGCGGCCGCGAGCACATCAACGGCGAGGATGCCGACAATTTCGGGGAAAAGGGCCGCGCAGGCACGGAGCTTGCCATTAGTCTGCAAGACGTCGAACAGTGACCCGCCCTCGCCACCGACAACAAAGCCTTGAACGTCGTCGATCCCCCGAGTTTCGGACGCCTCAAGTGCAGCGAGAATGGAGTGGTCATTGACCCCAAAGGCCACGTTGATGTCTGGATGGGCAGCAAAGGCGTCAAGACAAGCACTCAAAGCGATCCGGAAGCTGCCACGACCATCCACGCGCCAGCTGCGGACAGACCCCTTGAAGGTTTCACTGAAGCCCTTGATGAAGCCATCGCAACGGCTGCGGGTGTTGGGAAGGCGCTCAAGGGACACCAGGAGAACGCACGCCGCCTCGATCTTTCCACTCAGTGCACGACCCGCCCGGTTGCCAAGCTCCCGGCCGACCGTGAAGTTGTCAGGGCCAATGTACACGCCGCCGTCTTGCGGTGATGACTCCGCCAAGAATGGAATCTGTCGCCGCCGTGCCATGCCGCGCAATGTCTCCGCGCCACGTCCCTCGATCGGAGGCAGCACAATCGCGTCGACATCGCCCACTTGATCATGGATCGAGTGGCCGCCCTCAAACTGAGTACTCTCTACTCTACCTGGGCGACAGACGCGTCCATGCGTCCTTTGGAGAAGGCCTTTGGCGGCCAACTCTGACACATCACGACGCACAGTCACGCTGGAGACCCGACCAAGGCGGCGCGCGAGGTCATGAATGGACAACTCTTCGCACTCTTCCAGCATCGATACGATACGAGCATGTCGATCATCTTTGATCATCTCGATCGAGTTCCACGGCTAACTGACTTCCATCAGATCTTATAATCGGACCGATGCTGATCAAGTTGAAAGCGTCCGATCGGCCAAATTGATCATTTCGATCAAAACCGTGTCGCCTGGGATGAGCTACTCAGTCGCTGGCAGTCTTAAACTCGACTGAGGAGCCGCGGCGTAGCTGTCGATGAGTGATGGCATCTGCGGATGTCCGTACCCATGGGCTAAACGACACTTGAACACACTCGGCCATGCAGAGCACGGGGCGCCGACATTTCTCCTGGTGTTCAATCAAATTGTCACGCTTGGGCGCATGAAGCTGTCTGTGCTGGAACAGTTTCTTCGAGCTCTCCAATCACACCGGCTTCGATCCACGCCTGAATCACCTCGTCACTATGTCCAAAACCACGCAGAATTTCCCGGCTGTGCTCTCCGACGCGAGGCGCCGGGCGCGTGATCTCGCCGGGTGTTTCCGACAGTGTGACCGGAACATTGACGACGTGCACGGTACCGGCAACAGGATGCTCATAAGATGAGAAGGCATTGAGATGCCGAGCTTGAGGAAGCTCCACCACATCTCCGAGGGAATTCACCTCACCCGCCCACAATCCGGCACCAAGCAGGGCCTTGATCCACTCTGCCGTGGGTGCAGCAATGGTGCGTTCCTCAATCAAAGCGTGGATGCGATCGCGATCCGTCCATAAGGTGTTATCATCGCTGTGAGCCAATTCCGGTAAGCCGAGGACATCGGCGAGCCGGACAATGGGATTCATGGAAATCGTGATCCAGCCATCCGCTGTCTTGTACACACCAAACGGCGCTGGCATGCCAGGATGACCAATCCCCGAGGCGGGCCGTTCGAAATCCGCACCCAAGGTCATGGTGTAGAGGAGTTCCTGTCCCTGATGAGCAAGACAGGAGCGCAGCATGTCAACTTCGATATACTGGCCACGGCCGGTGTTCATCCGATGGATGACGGCTGCCAGCACAGCGTAAACGATATGATACGAGCAGAGTTGGTCAGCGAGCGAAATCCCAAGCGGCGTCGGTCTCTCCCCCTTCGTCCCCGTCATGCTCAGAAAGCCGCTGACTCCCTGCAGAAGGAGATCCTGCCCAGGGCGGTCAGCGATAGGGCCAGTCTCACCATAGCCCGAACTCGAGCAGAAGATAATTCCGGGGTTGACGCCTGCAAAGTCATCGTATCCAAGGCCAAGCCTTTCCATCACACCGGGCCGGAAGTTCTCGACGACCACGTCAATTGTCTTCGCCATGTCCAGCAGAATTGATCGTGCCTCTGGAGCCTTGAGGTCGACAGCCAGAGAACGCTTGTTGCGGTTCCAAGCCAGGAAGTGCGGACTCTCGCCATTGATGCGGGTGTTGAGGAACGGCGGCAGACGCCGGTACAGATCGCCCTCGCCCGGCCGCTCGATCTTAATGATGTCCGCTCCCATGTCCCCCATCATCTGAGTGGCCAGCGGGCCCGCCAGCAGATGGGTGAAATCGAGCACCTTGATGTGACTGAGAGCGCCCATCAGATTATGCCGCATCGGTGAGCGTTGCATGTCCATAGAGGTACTGCAGCTGCTCTATGGCGGCTTCCCGACTGATGGCGCCGCGCAGGCGGGCATTGATGACGGCACCCCCCTCTTCGAAGAACGGCACAAAGCCGTCGAACCGCGGACGAAGGTAAGACTTGTCCAGTGTTTCCAGCGTCGAACGGAAGAAGTTGTTAGACGCCGCATTCACGTGCTCGTCGAGCCACGCTGCGCGGCTGCCAGGCTGGCCGCCGGCTTCGAAATAAGCCCCCCGTTGATGCGCCGGATCATGAACGAAGCGGAGATACCGGCCGATAGCCTCCAGATCGGTTGCGGACTTGGTTACGGCGCAGCCTGCTCCCCCCAGAAGCGCTCCCGCCGTCGGGTCCGTTCCAGGCCCGGCAACATTCGTGAAGAGGATGGGTTTCACTGCTCCGGCACGAGCGTAATTCGAGTAGCCAAAGGCAAATGGGACATAGACGATGTCGTCACTGCGGGACATAACCTCGTAGGTCTGGATCGGATTCCAGTCGACCGACGATGGATGGCTGGCACCAACAAGTTCCTCGACATAGGCCAATGCTTCCGCAAGGGCCTGCTTGTCCCAGAACCGCCCTGGCTGAGGATCCAGCGGATGACCCAAATTGGCGGTGAAGGACAGGATCAGAGACATGGCATCGGTGGGGCAAGCCGGGGTTGCGATGGTTTTGCCGGCCTTGCGAGCGGCGCCGGCGAGGGCCAAGACATCCTCAAAGCTTTGGGGCACCTCTCGGTCCAGGGCGGTCAGAAGATCCGGACGGTATGATGCGACTTGAGACGCGGCATCCGTAGGCAGACCATAAACCGCACCGTTCCAGTGGTAGGATTCGCTGCTTCGTCCCACACTATCGGAGAGCATGGCATCGATAGTCTGTTTGCCGACGATGGCCGTCACGTCGACGAGGCATCCCGAAGCCGCACCATGGCCGACGAACGGGTGATCAACCACGATGAGGTCGTAGCGCTCCGCGAGGGCGTCGATCGGCTGCTCTCCGAACTGCTTCAGGCTGCGACGCTCCCAAACAACCTGGATGTCTGGATTCACCGTATGGAATGCTGGGACGTTCGCTGCAAGGCAGTCGAAGCCGCGAGGATGATCCCAGGTGATGCCGCGGATGATGCGTGGGCTTGGCATTGTGTTCCCTATCTATATGCTCGGTCGATCAACTGGGGCGATAACCCAGCGTATTGGAGATTTCGGCCGCGGCTTTCTTGATCTCGATCGTTGCTTCCTCAACGGAGATATCGAGATGGACCTGCGGCAGGAAAGGTGTGGTCAGAACGGCCACAACCTTGCCCTGGTGGTTGAAGATCGGATGAGTAATGTTGGTCACGCCACTGACGATGGCGCTGGCGCGCACCTCGCTGCCGTTGCGCACAATGGCGGCGCACCTTGCGTCTAGTTCGCGCCGGCTCACGTCAGATTGGACTGCCATGATCCGGTTGATCATATCCTGGCGCACCGCATCCGGCTGGTAGGCAAGCAAGACGAGGCCGGAACTCGTCTCCCAAACGGGAAATTGCGCCCCGAGCCGGACGGCGTAGTGCATCGGCGATGGAGAGTTGACTTGAGCGACGACCAGAATTTGCAGGTCGTCGACCACGGCGAGATGACAGGACTGCATGGTTGCTGCAGCAATGCGGTCCATGACTGGAGCTGCCGCTGAAACCAGGGCCTTGGTCGGCGGACGGGAATGAGCAAGCCCGAACAGCTTCATCGACAGGCGATAGCGATCGCTCTCCGGGTCACGTTCCACATAGGCCCTGCTCTCGAGGCACTGCATGACACGATAGATTTCGCTGACAGTGCGTTCGAGCGCCGCCGCAACGGCGCTCATGCTGAGGCTATCGGGTGATCGGGCGAGAAGCTCGAGCACGTCGAGGCCTTTTTCGAGGGCGGGAACGGCGTAACGCGGTGCGCCGTTCCGCTCTTTGTCAGCCGGGAGCACAGCCGTTCTCACTGGCCAGCAATCGCAGAGCGCACTTGGCTCACGAGATTCGGCGTCCACTTCGGGAAGGCCTTCTCGATTGCTTCGGCGCGCTTGGCGAATGCCGCGCGGTCGACATCTTCGACGATCGTCATACCTTTATCCTTGAGGATCTTCACATTGTCGTCGTAAGCCTTCGACGTTTCTTCACTGATCCAGTCGCATGCTCTTTGGCTTTCCTCCAAGACGACAGCTTGGTTCTCTTTGGAGAGGCCATTGAACGCCGAAAGGCTCATGACGATCGGCGAGATATCCGTGATGTGGTTGGTCTTGATGTACATCTTGGCGTGCTCGTAATGCTTCTGGTCGACGACCGCATTGGGCGGCGCCTCCGCAGCATCGATCACGCCCTGGCTGAGCGCGCTGTAGACCTCAGGCCACGGCATGGGGGTTGGCGTTGCCCCCATCGACTTTACCATCTCGGTGTAGATGGTTACCGGCTGAACCCGGAACTTCAGCCCAGCCATATCGGAGGGGCTCTTCACCATCTTGTTGCGGGTATAAAGATCCCGGGTTCCAAAATTGATGTGACAAAGCACCTTGATGTTATGCTTCTCCAGCGCCTTCGCCCATTGCTGCGGCAGGGGCGTTGAGAGGAAGGTCTTGACCTGATTGAAGTCCTTGAACAAGAACGGATAAACGACTACCGAATAGTCCGGGACGTAGTCGGCGAGCACACCCACGCCGATCTGGCCGATCAGCGCTCCGCCGAGGCTGATCTGCTCGCCAACGGCGGTGTTCTCTCCAAGCTGGCCGCTTGGAAAGACGCCGACCTGAACCTGCCCCTTGGTGCGGCTCTCCACCGCCTCCTTGAATTTCAAAGCACCCAGGTTGACGGTGTGTTGAGGCCCGTTCATGTGCGCGAACCGCAATTGTGCGTTCTGGGCGATGGCTGGTGACACCGCAAGGGCTCCCAGCGCAGCGGCAGTCATAGTCTTCAGAAAAGTCTTCATGGCGTTTAGTCTCCCGTTGGTAGGTGGACTCGGTGCATCCGAGCCTCGTTGTTGAGGTTGCAAGGTAGAGGTTACATGTAGGCGAGCCAGGTTGCCGTTTGCGGCACGAAGATGATCAACAGTCCCGTTGCGGCGATTGCGAGCAGGAACGGCAGGCACTCGCGAAAGAAGGGTCCCATCGGCACTTTGGTGATCGCACACGTGGTTGCCATCAGGGTGCCGACTGGCGGCGTGATGCCGCCGAGCAGAGACACCAGCACGAAAACCACACCGTAGTGCACCGGGTCGATCCCCACCGCCGTCACCGCCGGCAGAAACATCGGCGCCAGGATGAGGATCATCGGCAAGCCCTCGATGAAGATCCCGACGATGAATACTAGAAGGCAGATCAGCATCAGCAGCAGATGCGGTTCGGCTGTGACCGAGATCAAGCTCTCCGCCACGGCCTGCGGAATGCGCTCGAATGTCAGCACAAACCCAAGTGCACCAGTGGCTGACAGGACGAGCAGGATCGCTCCCGTGGTGGCCGCCGTGGTGCGCAAGGCCTCGTAGATTTCCGCCCAACTTGCTTCCCGCGTGATGGCGCAGAAGACTAGAGCGTAGATGACAGCGACTGCGCCAGCCTCTGACGGAGTAAAGACGCCCAGTCGAATGCCGAACGTGACGAGCAGCGGCAACAGCAATGCCGGCAGAGATCCGAGGAACATGCTGCTGACCACACCCCATCCAGGCCAAGCCGTATCGCCGCCATAACCGCGACGCTTGGCCGTGATGTGTGTTGCAATCATGAAGGCCAGCGTGAGCAGAATGGATGGAATGATGCCTGCCAGGAACAGCGCTCCGATGGACGTATCCGTCACGAATCCGAACATCAGAAGGCTGATGGACGGGGGGAGCATGGCAGCGGTAAAGGCCGATGTGGCAGTGACTGCGGACGAGAACGCGACATCATAGCCCCGTCGGGTCATTTCCGGCACGAGCATCTTCGCGTCCATAGCCGCATCGGCATTCGCCGAGCCGCTCATCCCGCCCTTCAAGGTGCTCACGACCACATTGACCTGAGCGAGGCCACCCGGCAGGTGACCCGTAAGCGCAGTGGCAAAATCCATGAGCCGACGGGAAATGCCACTGACGTTCATCAGTTCGCCAGCCAGCAGGAACAAAGGGATGGTGATCAGGGGAAACGGTTGCGTTGCGTTGACGAGCGCCTGCACGACACTGAGCGGCATAAGACCCGGTTCGGAGAGGACGAACAGAATCGTTGCGCCCAGGATTACTAGGGCAATGGGCATGCCCGTGATCATGAGGCCAGTGAAGACGGTTAAAAGTCCTGTAGCTCCCATCGATCAAACCTCAGCCAGTTGGCGGCGAGGGGCAGTCGCCATGTGCGCAAGATCCCAGAGGATCCACCCAATATAAAGGCCGCAGCCCACAGGAACTGCGGCATACATCCAAGCCATCGAGATGCCGATCGTTGGCATCTCCACTCTGGTTCGCCCTGCAAGGACATACGCATACCAGGCAATGTAGCCGAGAACCGCGATCGACAGCACATGAGCTACGGCCTGCAGCACCAGCAGGAGCTTTTCACCCAGATACGGGGTCAGAATATCGGCCCCGAGATGAGCGGCTCTCGCGGCTCCGGCGGGCAAGGACAGAAACACGAGCCAGACGAACAGGAGCGAGGAGAGTTCGTAGGAGTAGAGGATCGGCTCACCAAGGACATAGCGGAAGAACACCGCTGTAGCGATTAGGGCCGCGATGATGCCGAGCAACAGCACCAGCAGCGCTTCATAGGCATGAACAAGGAGAAGCAGGCCGCCAGAACGGCCAAGTCGTTCCTTCATTAGGGCCTCCCAGTTTTTATATGTAAACTTCTATTTCATATGTGGATAACGCCTACAGGCCATCCGGGTCAAGCAACTCAATATATCCTTTGGTATGATAGAGTATGGCTAAGTATCATCTCGACCCGAGAGGGCATGATGGAGCAGGTCCAAGGGAATTTCTGAAGGTCTAGAGGCGCTGTTGCATCAACAACGTAATAGTCAAGTATCCGGCACCTGCGTGAGCAATGTATAGATGATCAAATTTTTGCTCTTCCACGAACCTGAAGCCATCCTAATCGCTGCGAATAAGATCATATTGACCAGTTTATTCGATCTGACGGGACTTACGGTCGACACCATTCGGAAAGCTGCTGGCGATCCGAGCTTCTATACGCCCGTGCTGGATCACTCCTGGCTGATAAGACGCTGCTGACCCAGTCTACTCAGTTCTGCACCCTTCGCCTGGAGGATGTGCGTCTTGCGCGCCATCCCTCGAACATCTGGCGAGACCAGCGTTGGGCTGAGAAGCTGCGGTGCGATCAGCCCGGATACGCAAAACCTATATTCCCGTAGCGGTTGCTCAGCCCAGGGGTTAGCTCCGCATCAGATATCTTACGCGTATTAATCCGATGACCCGCACCCGCTAGTCTCCCCTACCGGGCTCACGCGTGAGCCTGTCACATTAACGGGCGGACGGTGAGGGATGCGAGGTCAGGCTGATCTTTTCTCGGACTACGATGCACCGATCCAGAGGCCGGCGGACGAGATCGTCTTCAAGGCCAAGCACCGAAGCGAACCATTCAAAGCTCACGATGATGAGTTGGCCGCCCGAATACTGGAGGCCACAGGCGACTATCGCGCCCTCTGCCGGCTGCAGCCCGCTATGTTGCGATTTCGCGCGCACCTCGTCAGGGGGAGAAGATCGCCGGCGAGAGCTTGGCCCGGATCAAGGCATCCCTCAGTGATATGCACCAAAGGGTATGATTGCTCAGCCGATGAGCGCTACCGCCGGCCCACAGCCCGAACCCGCTCGCGGTAGGCGGTGTAGAGGCCGCTGGCCGCAATGATGCCGGCCCCTGTGATGGTCCAGGCGTCAGGCAGCGCACCGAAGACCGCAAACCCGAGCGCTCCGGCCCAGATCAGCTGCGCATAGGAGAACGGCGCCATCAGGGATGCACTGGCATGGCGGTAGGCCAGCACGACCAGCCCGTGGCCAGCCGTGGAGAACGTACCCATCACCAGCGCCAGCCCGAGTTCAGACCATGACGGCGTGACCCACACGAACGGCACGACGGCACTGAGCAGGCCCAGCCCGACCAGCGCCGAGTAAGCGAGGGTGGTCGTCGGCCGGTCGGACCCGCTGATCAGCTTTGTGACGATCGCTGCGCCTGCCCAGCAGGCAGCGCCCAGCAGCGGTAGCAGCGAGGCCATCTGGAATGCCCCGGTGCCGGGACGGATGATCACCAGGACACCCGCAAGGCCAACGAGAGCCGCCGTCCAGCGCCGCCAGCCGACTTCTTCCTTCAGGAACAGAACCGCGAGGGCCGTGATCAGGACGGGGGAGATGAAGAAGATGGCGGTCGCGTCGGCCACCGGCAGCACCGGCAGCGCCATGTAGAAGAACAGGGCCGAGCCGACCATGCCGAGGCCGCGCAGCACCTGCAGGCCGGGCCGGTGCGAGTGCAGCCCTGCCCGGCCGGAACTGCGCCAGACCAGCGGCAGCAGGATGAGGCAGAAGACGGCGTAGCGCAGCCACGCCACCTCGATGGCCGGCAACGAACGCGTCAGCGCCTTTCCGGCAATATCCCCGCACGAGAAGAGGACGGTCGAGGCCAGGATCAGCCCGATGCCGCGCAGCGGGATTTGCGCGGGAAGGGCTAAGCGAGAGGGCGCCAACTCGGGCAAAGCCGGCGCGACGACAGCAGTACTGGCCATGGGGTTCTCAGCAATCCGTCCGCTCGACGGGGCGGACTCGTCTCACAATTGCCTGCTCTATCAGCCAGAGTTTGGCTGCCATGAGAAGCGCAAAGACCGCAGGCATTCTATGCGTCCTGCACATCGATTAACGATCTGTCAATGATTGTTATGCTTCCACGGCATAGTTCAATGGCGGGCTTGGCATCCGGATTACGCTGCTGAAGACCAGACGGTAGCGCCGACCGGCAAGGCCCGTCGACCAACAGAACCGGATCCACCAGATCTATGAAAAAGGCCCCGGATTTCCCGCGGCCTCCGCTTGCGTGCTGGCCACGCCAGATCCTAATCCTGATGAAAAGGACCAAACCAAGTCTTGGTCTGCGAGAACACGGCATAGTCCGCAACCGAGGTGGCCATGGTCGCCGCCTGTTGGACTGCCCCTAACCGGGTCATCACTTCTTCCGACGGGAACGGGTCAGCCTGCCGCCCGATCGCCAGCGCGCCCTCAAGGATCTCAAGATGCTCCCGGAACGAGAGACGGTATGGCATCAGCGAGTCGATATACGCCTGCCGCCTGCGTTCGACCTCTGCCGTGTCGGCACAGGCCAAGCGGGTCACGAAGGGCAGCAGCAATTGCCGCTCCTCGTCACTGGCTTCGTCGTTCAAGTGCATCGCCAAATGGCAGATCGGGCGCGAGAAGCAGCCCGGCATGTCACCGACGGTGCGCACCGGCCGGTAGGGGAAGCCGGCCGCGACCACGGCCGCTTCGTTGAGGCAGGTTCCGCCGTCCCGGCCGGGGAATACGTGCGAGCCGTGTTTCAGCTTCCAGTTCAGAATGTGGTCGAAACTGTCCATGGCGGCCATCACTGTGGCGCGCCCACTCCCGAATGGTGATCCTCCACTTGCGCGACTGTCAATCGGGAGGGGCCCGCAGCGGGCGTCGACGACAGAAAAGCCGCGGAGCCTGCAAGCGGCGATCCGAGCCGGATGAGCGAGCGGCGGCACCTGGTGAACACTCGACGTCGGCCTTATCGATCCCGCCCACCGCAGGCCTGACATCCCTTGGTTCAATTCTTCGCGTTTCAAATGAAGGGATCTGCCGACAAGAGGCGGCAGCAACTCGTAAGGGTTCTCCTCTGTCTTCGCTGTGTGAGGCAGTTACCTGGGACGCTCCTTGGCCCTCCCCGCGCACGCCCCGGCTCTCCGGTCAACTTCGGCGGCCACGTCCGACCAGAACCGGAAGCCCTGCTCGCTCCCTCTGGCGCGGCAATAGAAGGCCTGCTGGCGGGCACGGGCATAAGCGTCCCTGCCCTCGTAGGCTATAAGGCAGACAGCCTCGTACTCAACCGCCGTGAGGTTGTCACCGCCTGTCCGGCGCCAAGGAAACGAGCAAGGGATTCGCGAAAAGATCTGACAAGCCGGCGCATGACAGGAGTGAAGCAAACCTCTTCCACGGCTGGCAAGCTACCGCTCGAGTTTGCGTCCCCAGTGCGTCCCCAGTTCCAAAAACACGAAACTCCCCGATTAGGGCGCCTGCGGAAATCTTCTTAGATTTCAATGAATTGGAGTGGTGCCTAGGGGCGGAGTGCGATAAACAAGAAAAATCAGTCACTTACTCGAAAGTGGGACTCCTGCTTATCTGCGGAGACGACAAAGCTTTTTGCGCATTGTGTCCCACCCCCGAGAGACAGGACGATTCCCTTCTGACCCGCCAAATCGGGCCCGGATGAGAGCTGATCCGAGGTTCCGTGTATCGGAGACCGTTGAACGGGTCTCTGGCTGTGATGCCCTGCCTACTATTGTACCTATGACCAACTTGGCCCGCACCAGGTCGAGATCGGCATATCCGTGCCGGAGATCTGCCGCAGGATGAAAGGTTTTTAAGCCAGTCTTCTATCGGAGAAAGCAGAGGTATGGCGGTCTAATGCCGTCCGAGGTGAAGAGCTTGCGGTATGTTAAGGCGAACACTTGCCTGCTTAAGTTGGCGACGGATCCGACCCTCTATCTGGAGATACTCTTGGGGCGATCCGCCGCACCTGTCGGTGCCGTCCCCGCCATTTCCTGAAGATAGACTACCCCCGGAGAGGTATAGACATCTTTCCTCTCCACGGATGATAAGCTTGAACTTACATTGCTAACTGTCAGGCCCGCTCTCCAGCGGCTTATGCAAAAAAGGCAGGGCGTGTCACGCGTCCGGGGACAGGACGAGAGTCCTTCCCTCTGGTCGAGCGACCTTGGCGAAAGCCACCTCAATTTTCACCAATCGGAAACTCACGCGCGCGGGAGACAATCTCCGCGACTGATTCCACATGAGGGCCTGAATGGCTGCGATATCGACGGTTCATGTGGGGCTGAAGCCCTGCCCCATTGCCAATGTTTCCAGCGGAGCGCGACGAAAGAGTCGTGAGGCCGCTCCACTGATCCGGTGCCGCAGAGATCGGCTGCCGATCTATATCTTCTGGCATATAGATCTCCAGTAAAATTCCTGACACATGAAGACTAGGTCTGATGTTCGACGTTGCCGGGGCGCCTTTTACAGCGACACTGCTCGGTTTGACCATCAGTCAGAGCAGCAACATTTCGCGCTGAGCTTCCAGAACAACCTGAAACTACATGGCGGGACTGAGCCCGCCGAGACAAAACTGGCTGCGCCGTGCGCAGCGGAGGAGACTTGATATGGCAACCACGACCACTGCCACGGACGGCAATGACAAGATGATTGGTGGCTCCGGTGCCGACAGTCTCAGCGGCGGAGCAGGCACAGACTCCTTGAATGGAGGGTCTGGCGCCGATACCCTTAATGGTGGCAGCGGACTCGACACGGTCCTCGGCGGCTCTGGAGCCGATACCCTGATCTATAAGGCATATGAAAATCAGTGGCTCATCGATGGAGAGGTTTATACCGGCAATGACCAGACATTCACTTTGACCTCGACCGGTACAATCGCCTGGGACCAACCTTCAAGCGGCACGACAGTCGGTGCTACGAGCTTTTCCGGTTACGACGTCTACGATGGTGGGAATGGTGCTGTCGGCTCGGGCTCGTCCAAGGTCAATACTACGCTGGATGCTGATACGCTGGAGATTTGGCTCAGTGCCCAGCAACTAAGTGATCCGGCCGTTCAAGCGGAGATCGCGTATTACAAGAACCAGTGGGTTCCGGCGCACCTTAATGCTCAAACCGGGCAAGCAGACCAAGCAGTTTATACGTTTAAAACTTTGAACCTTCAGGTCTCCGCGATCGAGAAGGTCGTGGTCAAGGACGCGTATGGCAACGCGACTATAGCCACGAAGGGTGACGATACCACCGCCGTCGAGGCTGGGGACGATGTCTCAGGCAGTGGCCCATCGACAGGCAATGTCCTTGCCAACGACTTCGATTTTGATTCATCGGCAAAGATGGCTGTCTCGGCAGCCGGCGCGGGCAATGCTGCGACATCTCAGGTCACTGCAGGCTCCTCTGTTACGCTCGTAGGAAATTACGGAACGCTCGTTATCAAGTCTGATGGGAGCTACACCTATACACTCAACAATACGACCGGCAGCGCTGCCGATCACCTAGCGCAGGGCGAGAGCGCCAGTGACGTTTTCACCTATGTGGTGAGTGACGATAAAGGAGCGAGCGGCCAGGCGCGCCTGACGGTGACGGTCACGGGCACCAATGACGCCCCGGTGATCGCGACGGCAGCGGGTCAGGCTCAGGGTGCAGTAAGCGAGGCTGGAAACCTCGACGACGGCACCATGGTGATTGGAACGGCGACGGCCTCTGGCCAGCTGAGCTCGTCGGATGTGGATCACAACGCGACGGCGACCTGGAGCGGCTCGGCGGTTGGCACCTATGGCTCGTTTGCAATCGATGCGACGGGCAAGTGGATCTACACGCTCGATAACAGCAACAACAGCGCGGCGGACCGCCTTGCCGAAGGCGAGATCAAGACCGAGATGTTCACGGCGACGGTGACGGACGATAAGGGCGCGACCGCGACCCAGGTCATCACGGTCACCGTGACGGGCACGAACGATAAGCCGGTGATCACGACGGCGACAGGCCAGAACGAAGGCGCGGTGCGTGAGGCGGGCCACAACGACGACGGGACGGTGGACGCCGGGACTCCGTCTGCCTCTGGCACGCTGACCTCGTCAGACGTCGACACCAGCGCGACGGCGACCTGGAGCGGGTCGGCAACGGGCATCTACGGCTCGTTTGCGATCGGCGCGGATGGCGAGTGGACCTACACGGTCGACGCCACGGCCGGCTCTGCGGCTGACAAGCTCGCCGAGGGTGAGACAAAAACCGAGACGTTCACGGCGACGGTGACGGACGATAAGGGCGCGACCGCGACCCAGACCGTAACGGTGACGATCACCGGCACGAACGACATTCCGAGTGTCATCACTGAGATCGCCGACGATTCCACGGAGGAGGACCAGTTTTACGAGTACAACGCATCAACGCATTTCAAAGACGTCGATGCGGGCGACGTGGTGACCTACAGCGCCACGGGTCTGCCCGATGGGCTGACGATCGACACCGCCACGGGTGTCATTTCGGGCACCCCGACCAACGCGGTCGTGGGCAACCACACGGTCGTCGTCACGGCCTCGGACGGCGAGGCTAACGCCTCGAGCGAGTTCGTGCTCACCGTCGTCAACACCAACGACGGTCCGGTGGTCACTAGTGCTACGCTGACGGTGTCGGAGGGCGGCACGGTTACGCTGGCGGCCTCGAACTTCGGGGTAATCGATCCGGACAACTCGTCCTACACCTTCACGGTGTCGAACGTGACGGGCGGCGCCTTCAAGATCGGCGGCTCCACTGTCACGAGCTTCACCTCAGCCCAACTTGCGGGGGGTCAGGTGCAGTTCGTGCACGATGGTGGGGAGACGGCTCCGACCTTCTCGGTTAAGGCCAATGACGGCACCGCCGACAGCAACGTTCTCGCCGGAACGGTGAGCTTCACGAACGTCAACGACGCGGCAGTGATCAGCGGCACGTCTACAGGAACAGTGGTCGAGGCTGGCTCATCCAACAGCGGCGGCACGCCGACAGCAACGGGTGACCTATTGGCGACGGACGTGGACAACACGAACGATGCGTTCCAAGCGGTTACCACGGCGGCGGCGAGTGCGAATGGCTACGGCACCTACACAGTGTCGGCAGCAGGCGTTTGGACCTACACGCTCAACAACAATCATTTGGCCGTCGATTCTCTCAATAATGGCCAGTCCTTGACTGATACCTTCACCGTCTACTCTCAGGACGGAACCCCGAAGATCGTGAGTGTTACGATTGAGGGCGCCAACGATACGGCGCTGCAAGTCTTCTTTACCAACCCGGCTGACGCATTGACCAATTCCGGTGGTGGCGTCGTTTCTGGAACGTACACGGGTGCAACTGCAACAGGCATAGTTACGATCCAGGTTACCTACCAGGATAATAACAATACGCCCATTACAGTATCGGCTACCGTCAATGCGAATAACGGTACCTGGTCTACGTCATCGGTACCGGCCAGTGCCAATGGGAAGCCAATTTCTGTAACCGCAACAGAGAAAAATTCTAGCGGAACGTTGATCGCTACAGCAACAGCAAGCGGAAAAGCGCCCGCAGGTGTGTCTGGTGAGCCGATCAATTTGGGGTTGACCAATCCGGGCGGCGATTTCGCACAGGTTGTAGTCACTATTGCGAACCTTCCGTCAGGATGGGCCCTGGACGGTGCAATCCAAAAGGAGGACGGTTCTTGGGTGGTGACAACGACGGATGTGTCCTCCCTCAAGGTCACTACGCCAAGCACATACGTCGGAGCCGAGGTGCTGAACGTGGCCATGAGCTGGACCAATACCGACGGCACGACCGGGACAGCTACCGTTCTGGACAACATCGAAGCGTTCGCCCCCAGCTCGCCGATCATCGCTTGGTCCGGGGACGACGTCCTGACGGGTGCGAATGGCAGTGAGGACACCTTCGTTGTGTCTCACCCGGCGAGCCAAGTCGTGATCTACGCGTTCGAGGCCCACGACAAAGTAAACCTGATAGGTTTCAATGGGGTCGCGAGCTTCGGTGACCTGACGGTCGCGGCCGATGAGAGCGGGGATGCCCTGATCCAGCTGGCTGACGGCGCAAGCATCACGATTAAGGACGTCTCCCCCGGTCAGCTCACGGATGCCAACTTCGTGTTCAATGTCGAGCCTCAGGTGGCCATCGCCGAAGGCACCACCATGTCGCTAGGCGACGGCTCCATGCTGCCGCTGAGCGGTGTGATCACGAACGCAGGCGAGCTCACCATGAACTCGACCGGCGGCGATACGCTCCTGCAGCTGATCAAGGAGGATGTCACCTTCACCGGAGGCGGCGCGATCACGCTGTCGGACTCGTCCAGCAACGTGATCCAGGGCACGGGCATGCAGATCAAGCTGACGAACGTGGACAACACGATCTCGGGCTCAGGTCAGATCGGCGCGGGCCAGATGATCCTCGACAACCAGGGCACGATCACCGCCACCGGCATGAACGCGCTCGTGATCGACACCGGCACGAACGCAGTGGTCAATTCCGGCACACTCTCCGCCACCGGCAGTGGAGGCCTGCTGGTCACCAGTGGCCTGATGAACTCCGGGACCATCTGGGCCCATGGCGGCAACGTCACCATCGCGGGTGCCGTCACCGGAGACGGTGTGTCCGTGATCGATGGCGGCGCCACCCTCGCGTTTGGGGCCGCGGCCTCGGTCAAGGTCGACATGGGCCACGGTGACGGGACATTGAAGCTCGTGGACAGCGACTCGTTTACTGGCTCCGTCACCGGCTTCGGGGCAGGCGATGCCTTCGACTTTTCGGATATCGGGGAGAACGCCACCCTGAGTTACGCCGCTCATGCGAATGGGTTCGGCGGCGTTCTCACAGTGACCGACGGAGAAGATACCGCCACCATCCGCCTCCAAGGCCAGTATGATGTGTCCCACTTCACCCTGGTTTCGGATGCTACTGGTGGCACGCTCCTGAAATACGACTGGCTCCTCGCATAAGGCCAGTCGGGTCAAACTAACTGCTCCTTGCAGCAGGCCAACAACAGCGAGGGCCCGGTATGACCGGGCCCTCGCTGTTTCTACCGCATCGTGCGGAAAAGTGGACCCGGTTTTCCACACGATGCGCTGCTCTAGAGCCGTTTCCCCTTACGTGGAATCGGCTCTCCTCATTGTTCTGCCGCATTTTCTGACGGCGAACCGGATCCACTTCGCCGGAAAATGCTCTAGCAAGATGTATTCAATGCGCTCCTTTCTTGGACTGGTGATAGCCGTCGCAATGACAACCGGAGCTTCGGCCACCGATTTTGGTACAGAACCTATCGAGCCACCAGAGTGATCATCAACGAGATCGCCTGCTATGCGCGCCGCCGTGAGGGAAAGGCGCAGTGCCCGTGTGAGATGCCGAGGCTCACGGCAACCGTGTGGCGGCCTGCGCCCCATCTATTAGGTGCAGTTGCCGTTTGGGGCAGTTGAGCGATATTGCCACCTGCCTTGATGACCCGCGAGGGCGTCTTAACGCAGAGGGGTAAAGACGCTCTGATCCCTCACTCGCGTCTCTTGTAACAACGTAGCTATATACGGGCGTTGTTCCGGACTGTCCTTCACTTTGGTGCACGAAAGCACAATCCCTCGAAGCCATAAACATTACCAAGGCTTTCGTTGAGGCGCACCAAGTGGAAGCGCAGCGCCGTGCCACGCAGGAATGCTCGCGTTTCGGGGCCCTTGAAGAGCACAATCTCGAGCTGAGCGGGCAGTTGCTGCAGCAGGCGCAGGAACTCCCGCATGACGGCGTCGCTAAAGCCGATTGCTTCGAGAAACTCAAAACTTCCATCTTGGAAGAAGCGGACCTGCGGGTGTACCGCTTTGAGCATGAGCGAGGCCCCCGCGCGCTCGCCACGGACGCGGGCTCGCCCTAGCTCGGAGAATTGGGTGTTCGGCAGGCGCGGCGAACTACCGATCTGAAATCGGATGCGACGCGCCTGCCGCTCGCAGGTGAGCATTAGGAGACCTTGACGAGAGAGCCGGCTCGACGCTTCGAACTGCTGCACATCCGTGCGCAGAAGCACGAAATCGTCCGCGAGACGCTCGAGATGCCATCCGCCCTCCCCGATTACAAAACTTTGGGCAGCCACTGGCTGCGCCAGAAGCAGGCTGAGTAGCAAGAGCACTCGTCGTTTCATCCGCCCTCCAGCTGCAGTCGAGCACGTTCATCGGATCAGGTCCGGCCAGGAGGATACCAAGCAAGCTCTTAGCAATTGTCAATGCTATATGAATAATGCAAGCCGATGTTCCGAGATGAGCGTTTGTCGGGATCGGTGTCCTTGAGCATGCCCTTCCCCGTCCTGGCGGCACGATGACGAGGATATCCTCCCGCATCAGCCAGAACCCGCCTGCTTCCAACTTTATCGCCTATCTTGATACGAGACTTCCCCCACGCGCCCGCCGGACCCTATAGATACGCAGTTCTCCGTCCTCTTGCACAAGGTCGAGCCATTCAGGAATTTCACCATTCGCAAGCAAGGTCGGGAGATTGTTAGCCTCCTGTACTTTTTGGGGCACGCACATCGCCAGATACTGAACACCCAGCTCACCTATACGCCGGTAAGCTGCGGCGGGCGTACCTTCCATGATTTCATGGAAGGCGATGAACCCCTCCGTCATCTGGTGGTAGGGAGCAACAACGATACTGTGCGGCGTGTTTGCGAGAATTGCCGAGCCAAGATTGAGGTGAGCAAAGACGAGTCCGGGCTCCAGGCCAGCAAGCGCCCGCACGTCGGTTTGAGGGCTGCACGACCGCGATACAGACCGAGGTGTCTCCAGGCTCGCAACAAGCACTGCGGGGAGAAGGCTAGAAGCCAATAGTACGGCAACGATGCTCGGCACGAGTGCGCGATCACGAATCCAGCGGACCTGAGCAGCGGCGCCTGCTATGGCCGGAACTGCAAACCAGACCGCATACGACGACATGCGGACGTGCAAAACTCCGAGAGTTGTCGTCACAAGGGCAAAGGTCAGAATGATCACCCATTGCGGCTGTGCCCTTCGTTCAGCATTCCAAAGCATCATGACAAGTGTCGCCAGCCCAAAAAATGGGGTCCAGTAGGCGGTTACCTCCAACCAGCTAAATTTCAGAATTGTCCAGAACGGCTTCATCTCCTCTACGTGATCGAGAAAAAGCGGCCATAACCGTGGATCGACATCCGCAAGAGGCCCCCGCACGCAATTCGGCCGCAATATGAGAAAGCACGCCGTCGCGAGCCCGGCGGCACCTGCGAGCGCAAGAAGCCGATTTGAGCGTGCGTGGCTCAGTCGTGCTGAAAAACTTGCTAGGAGGATCCAAATGCCTCCTGCGAGAACGGCCGCGACCACATTCCAGGCAAGCGCATCGCATGCGGTTCCGAGCCAGTGTGCGGGGGCGGTCTGGGCTACGTGCATCCCGACGGCAGACACGCACAACGCCAAGACATAGGACCGTAAATGCTGTTGCCGGCCTGGAACGATCACCCACCAGATACCCATTGCGGCTGCGGTGAGGAGCGCAAAGGGAAGCGCCTCGAATCCGATGCCTAGAACAGCTCCACTAGCGAGGCCGGCTCCAGCAGCAGCCCACCGACCTCGATCGCTAAAGATCAAGCATGCCGTGGCGATCAAAGTTAAAGCAATTTGAACATTGTGGTGATCAATTCGCCCGGGAATGAATTGGACGAAGTTGGGCGGGTTTAAAAACAGCAAAAGCAGCGCAACGATGACAGCCGCACTACCGCCGAGTCGCCGCGCCATCGACAGAACGGCGATGACTGCAGGAACAAGCCAAAGCAGAGGCCAGGCAAAGCGAGCTGCAGCCTCAGCACCGGCAGGCGACATCATCGTGCGAAACATCAGAATCAGCGCCGCGATGCCGCCGTCGACCAGACGGGACCAATGAATATCAAGGCCGTGAGGCGGCAATGCTCTTGGTACAATGTTCTCGAACCAAGGCTGCCCGGCAAGCAATTGGCGGACAAGGACGATTCGGAGGGCGTCATCGGTGTCGAGGAATGATTCGTAGAGCTGTGCCGATGGGAATTTGATAGCCGCCGTGAGTGTTACAAGGACGAGAGACGCAAGGAGGATCGATCGTCTTCCCTCAAGAGCAGGTCCACGAAGATTAAAGGTCAGCATTGTACGCACCAGCGTGAAATGTGCATACCGACGCTCCGTTCTCCGCAAAGGCTCATGCTACGGACTTTCCGTTGTGTTGACTGATTTAACCAGTTGAACAGTGACAAGGCAAGTATAGGCATGCTCGATAATTGTGTTCTGACAACAACGGAAATTCCATTCGGCCGGAATTGCATAGAAGTGTCCACGGGTATTTCGAATACTGTCCTTATCCTCTACTGATGCGCAAATGCTCCAAGCCAGCTATCGCGTTCACGTTGACGGCATGGCGAGGCGTTTCGGCGTGGGCCAAGGAGCGCAACGTCTAGACCGCGTTTCATCAACTGTAATCGGTAGCCGCTGGCGCATGACCATCGTCTCCATCGAGCTTGCGGACGACTCGGGACGTGGCTTGACGAGCGTCACTGAGACAGAATCGAGGCATTGCAGGGGAAGGTTGTATCCGTTGCCATTCTCTCGGCAGCCAACGTGAATCCGCGACCGGCCAACCCATTCGGAATGATAGCCCCTCAGCTGGCAGGCAGGAAGCCCACCGCCTTAGCTCTGTGTGCAAAGTGCCATCAATGCTTCCAGCGTTCGAAGTCGATCGGCTTTGAGGCATCAAAAATTTTGAATGCCAGGTTTCATGCAGCAATCCTCCGGATCGGTCGACAGCGCCGCAGAATTCACGCCTGCGGCGCCGGAGAGCGCCAAAGCTCACTGTCAGGTCACGCTCTCCAGCCCTCGAGGAAACCGCGATGAATATATTTTTTATTCTGAAATGCAGCCTGAATTATAGGTTAGGCGGAGCAAGTCTCGTCAGAGCAACATTGTTGTTGATCGTAGGATCGTTAGGATTTATCGAGCGGGCTCTCCGGAAGTACCGTTCAGCCTGCGCTCTATCCCCTCTTAGGAGATAGGAGTATCCTCGATTATTGAGAACCTGTGGGGTCTGTCCCTTGATCTTGACTGCTTGCCCGTAGGCCCGGTCAGCAAGATCGAAGCGACCGAGTTGGTCATAGCTTGCGGCAAGCCCGAGCCAGCCATCCCCATTCCCCGGCTCTGCCTCGACCGCGCTCTGGAAATAGCGTTCAGCCAACGCATAGTTCCCGCGGGCGAACTGCTCCCGGCCGACGCGTTCGGGCTGGTCCGTGGCGACAAACGCCTCTTCCATAGCTGTCCCGTTCAAAGAGACGCTTCCCCCTGAGCCGTCAGTAGACTGACAGCCAGCCAGCAATGCTACAGACAGCACTGCAACCAGTTTACTTGAACGATGCATTGCCCCCGCCATTAGAACTTATCTGCAACCTGAAGAAGCCTTATTATCACAGGCGTCATAATGATTATCATAATTACGGGGAAGATAAAGAGTCCCAAAGGCAACACGAGCTTCACAGGAAGAGCATAGGCCTTCTGCTCGGCGCGGGACATCCGCTTGTCCCGCATTTCCTCACTGTAAGTGGTTAACGCTTGGGAAATGTCCGTCCCGAGCTCGAGCGATTGCTGCAACAGAGTTACAAACGAACGGGCCTCGTCCAAGTTCAAGCGACCGGCGAAGCCATGGAGTGCCTCGATCGTTCCACGCCCGGCCCGAGTTTCCCCCGCCATCAGCGCGAGATTCGCCCTAAGCTCAGGCTGCTTTGAGCCAAGTTCGGTCGTAACGCGTTCCAACGCGGCCTCGAGGCTCAGGCCGGCATCGACGCAAACCACCAGCAAATCCAGGAAGTCGGGAAATGTCAGACGGTACCGTTCCTGAAGTATTCTCTGGCGACGGTCGATATATGCCTTCGGCAGGTAATAGGCGAGAACAAAGGCGCCGGCAAGAACACCGAATTTTTCCAACGGCGCCCATTGGCTGAGCGTGCTGAACGTTGCAAGATACAATGTGGCAGGAAAGGCAATGACGATCAGCAACCGGGAGATGGTGAAGATCGCTACCGCGTCCTGAGAAAAATACCCTGCCTTGATAAGTTCGATCCGTAGCCTTCTCTGCTCCTCGACATCGACGCCGATCTTGCTCGGCTCCAGTTTCGCCTGAATGGTCCTGCCGAGAGAACTGGGAGGTGGGGCGGTTCCTGCCGCGCCTACTCCAACGGCTCCGAAGCGCTGACGGAGCCTGCCCCGGCGCAGCACGATTGTGGCGCTACCAAAGGATAGCAGCGTAACACAGGCGAAGATGAGGCCTAGGATCGTCCAATAAAGGAGCGTTTGGTTGGACATTGCCGCCTCAGAACTTGAAGTTCACCATTTTGTACATAATGAAGTTGCCGACGGTCAGGAGCAGGGCTCCTGTGAGCGCAGCGAGGGTCAAGTACGGGCTTCCCCAGACATCGCCGTAATATTTCGGATTGATCATGTTGATGATGCCAAACATCACGAAAGGGAAAAGGGAAAGGACCAGGGCACTGAACCGCCCTTCGGAAGACAAGGCCTTGATTTTCCGTTTCATCCGGAATCGCTCACGGAGCATTTTTGCCAAGCGGGCCAATATGTCTCCCAGGTTACCGCCAGTCTGATACGAGACCGCGATCGAGGTCACCAGGAACCCAAGATCTTCGTACCCGACACGACGATAGAGATTGCCGAGAGCGTCACGAACATCACGGCCATACGTTACCTCGTCAAAGACAAGCGCGAACTCGCTCCCAGCTGGATCAGGCATCTCTCTTGCAACAAGCGACAGCGAAACAGGCAACGGATGCCCGGCGCGCAAGCTCCGCACGATGACATCGATGATGTCAGGGAGTTGCTCGGCGAAGCGCCCGATGCGTCGGGTCCGCATGAAGAGCAGGAAGCCAATGATGGACAGAGCCGCCGCTGCACCGCTCAGGACCACTCCGAGAGGCTGCCACAGCAAGAACTGGACCATCAGATACAGTCCCACCCAAAGTATGACGAATGCCACTCCGATCTGAGCCAGACGTTGGCTCATCCCGGATTGCAGCAGGAGCAGTTGAAATCTACCTGAAGGCTCCGAGGTCAACCAATTTCCCAGCGTTCTCTGCTTCGCCACCTCTAGCAAACGCTCCTCGTGCCGTGGCCTCGAGTCACTCAAGGCTGAGAAGCGATGACTGGCGCGCCGACGCGTCATCAGGAAACCGGACCCAAATGCATAGGCAAACTGCACGAGCAGGAAGCCCGCCGCGAATATCAAGAAGTAGATCAGCCAGGGCTCAACCATCGTCATGCCTCACAGAGCGACACTGGGATCAAAATAATTACCCGGCAACTCAATCCCGTGTGATCGCAGTTCATGGAGGAACTTGGGACGCACGCCCGAAGCCCGGAACGAACCATTGATGTTGCCTTGCTCGTCCACACCTTCCCGGACGAAGCGGAAGATCTCCTGCATCTGGATGACATCGCCCTCCATTCCGGTGATTTCCGTGACGCTCATCAGGCGCCGCTTGCCATCACTCAGGCGCTGCAGTTGAACGATCAGCTGAATGGCGGATGCAATCTGACCACGAACCGCACTGGGTGACATTGGCATGCCGGCCATGCCGACCATCTGCTCCATGCGGCGAACGGCATCGCGCGGGGTGTTTGCGTGAATGGTCGTCATGGATCCTTCATGGCCGGTGTTCATGGCCTGGAGCATGTCGAATGCTTCCTCACCGCGACACTCGCCGAGAATGATCCGGTCGGGTCTCATACGGAGCGCATTCTTCACAAGTTCACGCTGCCTGATTTCACCGCGGCCCTCTGCGTTGGGCGGACGTGTCTCCAGGCGTCCAACATGCGGCTGCTGCAGTTGCAGTTCCGCCGCATCCTCGATTGTTAGAAGGCGCTCCTTCGGGGAGATAAAGCTGGATAAAGCATTCAGCATCGTCGTTTTTCCGGAGCCTGTTCCGCCGGACACGATAATCGAAATTCTGCCTTGGACCGCAGCCTTCAGCAGTTCGGCAATTGGAGGCTTGAGTGCCCCAATATCGACCAGACGGTCCATTGAAAAGGGGCGCTTCGAGAACTTGCGGATGGAGACGAGCGGACCATCGACAGCGATCGGTCGCACCGCGGCGTTGACGCGGGATCCGTCGGGCAGGCGCGCGTCGACCATGGGCGAGGACTCATCCACACGCCGGCCCACAAACGCGACGATCTTGTTGACGATGCGCAAGAGGTGAGCCTCGTCCTTGAAGCGGACCGGCGTGGCTTCGAGCTGACCGTAGCGTTCCACATAGACAGAGGCATGCGTATTGATCAGGATATCGTTGACCGTTGGATCCTTGAGAAGCGGCTCGATCGGGCCAAGGCCGAGCATCTCGTCCAAGACCTCTTCTGTAAAAGCCTCAAGCTCCTTCTGGTTCAGCGCGATACGCTCGCTCAGAACATAGTCGCTGACGAAGCGCTTGACCTGTCTTGCTAGTTCTTCAGGAGCCACCTTGTCCAGGAGAGCGAGGTTGAACTCGTCGATGATCCTCCCGTGCAGCTTGACCTTCTGGTCGATCAGAGCTGGCTTGGATGCAACGAGCTCTTCATAGAGCTTGTTTTCCGTGCTGGGCTGCGGCTGCTTCTCCGGCTCGACGAGCTTTACCTGCGTCGCAGTCTGCCGCCACCTGTCCGAGATGCTGATACGCATTGCTGTCCCCCTAGAAACTCTTGCCTTTCACCGGCTTAGGACGCCTTCAATGAATGAGTCTGTATGGACTCGATCCAGCTGCCTATGCGCCGGATGTTCTTTCCAATCGAGCTGCGCGGTGAAGTCTGCATCATGGGGCGACCTGTATTTGCAGCTTCAGTCACTGCGTCCGTATCCCGCCGCACGAAGAAGACTTGCCGCCCAGCAAAGGTTCTCTCGATCTCGGACTTACGGTCGATGCGCCCCAGGAAGTTGGTCTGGCAACCATTGATGACGATGGCCGCACGGTCTGGCCCAATCGACAGCTCGTCTAAGTGTTTCTGCTTGTTCGCGATCTGCCTGATGGAAGGCACTGTCCCCTCGCCTGTCACGATGACTGCACTCGCCCCCTGCAACACATTGTCGAACCAGGGATGCCAGTAATTGGGTAGATCCAGCAGAACATAGGTATATTTTTTGCTGATCTCGTCCAGCAGAGCAAAGATTACCTCCGCCTGCATATCGTGGCTGAGCGCAAGCCGGGGCGGGCATGAAAAGATATCAACCTGGGTGGAGTGCTTGTTCGACAAGATCTCGACGAGCTGAGCGTCGAGGCGTTCCGGCCTGTCAATAAACTCGGCAATGTCGAAACGCGGCTCAAGATCAACGTAATCGGCGAGCGTGCTGCTTTGAAAGTTGAGATCGAGAACGGCCACCCGCGCATCCCGCTTTTGGGTAGAGGCCAGATAGACGCCCGTCTCGAGCGCGAGGGTCGTATTCCCGACACCTCCCTTGGCCGGCAAGAAACTGATGATCGTCGCGCTATCGGTTGCGGATCCCGTTTGCGTCCCCCCTGCTCCGTGGAACACGTCCTTGATTTCTTGCAATAGGTTGTCCCACTTGATCCATTCACCCGCATTTGTCCGAACAAGGCGTTTATAGGCATCCGCCGACATGGTGTCGGTGATATAGACGACAAAGGCATTCTGGCTTTCCGCCTCCGCGAAGCGGATTGCCGCATCGGCGAGCGACGCGTCGCCGGCCTCGTTCGGCACGAAGACGAAGCTCTTCCCCTTGCCGTAGTCCGGATGCTTGCGCACCTCATTAAGAGACTGCGCCACGTTGGCTCTACGGCCAAGTCCCGCCAGTTGCTTGACCAGGAGATCGTCTTGTGAGGCGCTCGAATTCGGTTGGATCACGAAGGTGGGCACAGAGTCGACCTTGGTAGTGAGATTCTGACGATGAGGTAAAAGCTGGTACGTCAAGTCTTGTCCTCCGGGTTGGATTCATTCGCCGCATTCATCGTCCGCCGGCGGGCAGCCAACTCTGCGGGAGAACCGGTACGCAGTCGCTTGGCGGGTATAAGGCCAATGTTCAGGGCCTACCGCGTTTCGCTCATGACCGTGTACTCGTCCCGTTTCAACGCACCTCTGATGACATTGACGATCACCCGATCATCCCGCTTCGCCAGCGTGGTAATGGGTGCCGGAGGCGGAGCTGAGGCCGCTTTGCGCATTTCCTCCAGCTGCGCCTCCAGCTTTGCGAACCGATCGTCGTTTTCGTCAGTCTTCTTGGCTTCGATAGCCTCAGAGAGGCCCAAATCGGACAAGGTCACGCGGCGCGCATCGGCGCTTTCACCTTCGCCTGCTTGGCGCAGGACCAAGGAAAGCTTTCCTACACCTTGAGCGAGAATGACCTTCTGCGACTGTTGCAGATTGAGTTCCAAGGTCACTGCCTTGGCAAGGGTCGGCTTGTCGGTCCGCTCGTTGGCGACCTGATCGATGCCCAAGACCTTCACATTCTGCAGAAGCACATCGGCAACGGCTCCGCCGGCACCAGCACCTCCGCGCTCTTCACGAGTCAGAACCACGTCGACGCGGTCGCCGGGGAGGATGAAACCGGCGACGCCACGGACTTCATCCACGTTCACGGACACCGCGCGCATGCCCTCGTCGATCAGAGTGGAAAGGGTCGCCCTCTGGTTCGGCCCAGTCACTTTGGACGCCAGGATCGGCTCATTCTTCTGCATCGACACCAACGTGAGGCGACGCCCGTCCTTCAGCAGGTCCGTGATTGTCGCGAACGATCCCTCAAGGGGAATACCAGGCCACTCGATCTCGCGCAGGTTGTCTGGGGTCAGGTTCGCGCCGAATTCGAGCGGCTGCCGCGCAACGACGATCGTGCCAGTCTTCTGCGGCGCTGGCGGCGTTGCCAATCCTAAGAGGAACTCTCTTGAAAGGAAGGCTGCGAGCCCTCCGAAAATGATAGCGACCAAAAGCGCGATTGCACTGCTTGCTCTCATTGTCCCGCCCCCATTGAAGATGCCTACACCGGACGAGCCTCATGCTTTCCGAATGCCAGTTACTCCCTCCGGCCAGGGATGCTCCTGCATCAATTGACCCAGCCGAAACTTGAAGACACGAAGCGCGCTCGAAAGCAGGCGCGCTTCGCGATGTCAGATATCCGTGCCCGGAGTAGTAGTCCTAGTTGAAGGCAGCACCATTCATGTTGGTATTGAGGCGGGTCCAAGCATTGGTAACCTTGCCGCCGACAGTACCGATCAGAAGGATCACTGCAGCCGAGATAAGGCCGATGAGCACGCTGTACTCGACCAAGGACGCACCCTCTTCATCGCGAGCGAAGCGCTTCAGGAACTGAGACATGTTTGATATTCCCCTTGTGAAGACAGAAAGTACTGCCTGAGATATAGCTGGGGATCTTCATGCACATACTGCCGCCCCCCAGTACGAATATTCAAAGTTCAGAAACTATTCACAGTCAACGAAGCATTTCACGCTCATCATGTCTCTGATGGGGTAGCCATTATTCAAGTCTTTCATCTCTTATTTGGTACTCACGGCAATTAAGCCCCTTAACTATCCTCTTAGGGTTACTTCCTTTGAGTATCGCAAAACCTGATGCCCACTGACCGGTCCATAAGCAGGACGACTGAAGTATGGGAAGCGAATGCATCGGCTTGTTCGACAGCGAAAAGGCCCGCCCATTTGCTTCCAACGCCATTGTGACGAACCTCATACTGCGCATCGTCGCGCCCAAGGCTGTTCGTTGCTGTTGGCCAGTTCAAGCTGACGATGGCCCGTTTTTAGCGCAATGTGCGTTGTCGCGTGACAAATGCTGCCCTTGTGCATGCTTTGATTTACTGCCTATACTTGGAGCTGCACTTCACAATTGCCGCGCTGGATCTGAATGCTTTCAAAAATTACATCACTTCACCAAGTTCAGGCTTTGGCAGTCGTCATGCCGATCCTCGTGCTTGTCGTCATTGACGACCTTCGCAACTTTCGCATTCGCAACCACGTGGTGCTCGCTCTGCTGGCCCTGTTCGGCGTTTTCTACTTGGTAAACGGAGACCTGGACGCGTTCACATCGCACCTGCTCTTCGGTCTCGCGATGTTCGGTCTTTGCCTCGTGATGTACAGGTTCGGCATGATGGGCGGCGGGGACGTCAAGCTCCTCGCAGTCGCCTTTCTCTGGATGGGCATCGAGAACGCGACAGTCTTCGCGATGCTGCTCGGCATGCTCGCAATGGGCTACGCAACGGGAGCCAGTTTTCATTTGCTCCCATACCGTACCGACAATGGCCGTGTTAAGGTGCCCTATGGGCCGACGATTTCACTGGCTTGGGTTGGGGCTTCGCTCGCAAGCATCATTCTTTGAAATGCGAGCTGCGGGTCAAACCGCTTGGCACCCATGTTCCGATCTGCCGCGGCCATCTGACTGCGGCTCTCCAATAGCTCTGCACCATGGACCGGCGGACCGGCAGCAATGGGCCACCTTGCGCGACCCTATGCCGATGGGCGGGATGATCGCGGATCAGAAGATATGTCTCGGGCAGGCAGAGACGAGCGCCTCATCCAACACAAGTTCTGTTGAACGCCCTAAAGCGAATTTGGGATCAGTGTAGGGCATAGCCAGCGTGCCTGAACCAGCCTCTGGCATTCTGGGCGGTGATGGTGTCGAGGGCTGGTTTGAGTTCGGCTTCCAGGATCTCCAGGCTGCGGGCGGCTTTCGCCTTGAGCCGCGTTTTCGTCTTGGCCCAGGCGTGCTCGATCGGATTGAACTCGGGCGAATAGCGCGGCAGATACATGAGCCCAATTCCGGCCTTGGCGAGAAGCTCCCCCACTTCCGTGGCGCGATGCGGGCGCAGGTTGTCCATCACCAGGATGGCATCCGGCCTAGTGGTTTTGAGAGCTGGCACCAATACCTGCTCGAGATAGGCCAGCAGCACCGGCGTGGAGGTGGACTCTTCGATGCTCATCGTGGCGACCAGACCGTCACACCCGAGTGCCCCTAACACCGTCAGCCGCTGCCACGAGCCGAGTGGGACAGTCCCGTACGCCCGCTGGCCGCGCGGGGCCTGTGCATGCGTGTGCGCCATCTTGGTTGTCACCCCGCTCTCGTCGAGAAAGACCAACCACCGAGCGGGAATCTGCGTCATCTGCTGGCGAAAGGCCTCGCGTTCACTCACGATCCCGGGCCGATCCTGCTCGGCCGCCCAACGCGTCTTTTTTGGGGCGCAGCTTGAGGCGCTTGAGCGCCTCGCAGATCACCGCCAGACATATCGTCACATCGGTTCTCTCGGCCAGGCGCTCGGCGTACTCACGCAGCATCGCATCATTGTCCTCAATCACCAGCTGGCGCAGCACCTGAAGGGCGCTCGCATCCAGCCGAGGCGGCACGCCACCACTGTGCGACTTGGATTGGCGCCGGCCTTCTTCGCGCGCCTGACGGCGCCAGTTCGACACGGTGGCGGGGCAGACTTGGAAGCGGCGGGCAATCTCGACTTGGCTGCCACCGCCCCGCTCACAGGCAACGAGAACGCGTTCAGGCAGATCGGCGGAATAGGGCTGGGGCATGCTGACCTTCTGTGCCGCATGCCCGATCAACGCACAGCCCATCCCAACGGATTCAAGCCCGGGTCAAAGCGCTTTAACATTGAGAGCCCGAACCGCCTCCTTCAGCAGATGCACCTCCGCCTGCCCCGCCGTTGACGTTGACCGTCACCCCACTGCTGCCGCCGCCAGAGGACTCGTCTTTCGGCCCGAGTTGGTAGCAGCGAACCGCGCGAGCCATCCGTTCACCACTGAACGCAATGTCCTTGTTGGCCGAATGAACCGGCCACGGATCAGTGACATGCGTGACGACATTGGTCTGAACGGCATTTCCTGCGCTGAATGCGATCGTGTTCTTGCGGTCCATGTATTCCGAACATGCGGTCAGGCTGCTCGTCGAGAGGGCTACAGCTAGTGCCGTCCGCCCCATCACTGCATAAGCGATCATCGTTCAATCCCTTGCTTTGCGGGCCTGTTGTACGCCGTTGGCATCACCACCATCGGAGCGCGTTCGCGCTAGTTCTTCGCCCTCACGACATTGGGCTTCGTGCTCGCGGATCTGACGGCCGCGACAGGCACAACATCCGGAGAAGTCAGAATATGGCCGTATGGTCCCTTGATCTTCTCACGGTTCGCCAAGATCCACTCCTGCGTCGGGGAAGCGGCGGACGGATCACCCGGCTTCTCGACCTCGAGCTTGCCTGTGAGGAACAGGTCGGCATCGTTGGCCGGCAGCGTCGTATCGAGCGGCGTCGCCACGAGATCCCCAGGCTTGCCGGGCTTCACGAGATGCGGCGTCACGATGACGACGAGTTCCGTCTCACGCGACTGGAACTCCGTGCTGCGGAACAGCGCACCGAGAACGGGGATGGACCCTAACCAGGGAAGCTGCTCGAGATTTCGCTCGGTGGTGTTCTGAAGCAGTCCTGCCATCGCAAAGCTCTGCCCGTCCCGCAGTTCAACGGATGTTCTCGCACTCCGGACTGATATTCCCGGTATCGAAATCCCGCTCGACCGTACCGCTATCGATTCATCGATATCACTGACCTCGGGAGCGAGATCCAGGTTGATCAGGCCGTTGGACAGGACGGTCGGAGTGAAGTTCAGCCTGACACCGAAGGGCTCCATTTGCACCGTGATGGTTGGGATGCCTGCCTGAGTTGTCGAGGCGACCGGAATCGGGATCTTACCGCCGGCATGAAAAGTCGCAGTGCCGCCGGACATGGCCACGAGATTTGGCTCAGCGAGGCGCCGGACGAGCCCCTTTGCCTCTAATGCATCGATATGAACGTCCAGCATGCGTGAGTTGTTGGCAAACCGGGACAGAACATGCGCGAATGGCACCGAGCCGCTCAGCAAAGTAGGAAGCAGATTTCCCTCAGTGTCGCGTCCGCCCTGCCCAATAAAAGCATCGGTCCGGCGCCCGAGATAATCATACCTGATACCAAGCTCCCGGCCCGCACTCCGGTTCACCTCGATGAAGCGCACCTTCAGCATCACCTGCTGCGGCGAGGCAACGCGCGTCGCGTTGACGACACCTCCGGGGGCGAGGGCCTTGGCGATTTCGACCGCCTTGTCGACGGTTACCGCATCGGCCGCCGTTCCCTCCAGGACGAGCTGGTCGCCGTTGCTGCGAACCTGAATGCCGGTAGTGCCTGCACCGGCCGAGATCTTCTCCGAAACGCTTCCGATATCGGGCCCGACCTCGACGTCGACCACGCCGATCACCCGCCTCGAGTTGTCGAGGATCGAGACGTTCGTCGTGCCGGTCTTCTTCCCCAGGATATAGAGAGTCTGGTCGCTCAACGGGATCACGTCAGCGATCTCCGCAGACCCGACCAGAACATCAGTAAAAGGATAATCGAGGCGAAGCGCCTGGGATTTGTTGTTCGCGAGCCGAACGCGGAGGAGCTTTGCGCGCGGGGCCGCATCCTGGGACTGGGCCTGGGCGGGAGCCATGAAGCCGAATTCCAACGGCGCCGAGACCAGAACCCCAAACGCAGCAATGCTGGTAATTACCTGCCTTAGCCCTATCCGCCTGGCCATCGCCCCTCGCCAACACTATCCGCCATTTCGCTTACTTAACTGAATAAATGTCAAACCTCGTAGCGGCAAGCTTAAGAACTGGACTTGGTAAAGACAGACGCATGAAGTGAAGCAGTGAGGCGAAAATGACACAGCCGCCACGTCGACTAAGCAGAGAACCCCTCACCTTTGAAGGATAGCCATCGCTCATCGTTGGCCACAATATTTACGAAGCCAAATCTATATAGTTCCAAAATAATATGCCTTGATTGCTACTTTCGGATAATCAGTTTAGCGACTACTGTATAATACATAATGAAACACCTACCCATCTTCCTATTCCACTACATTCCGGCGCATCGACAGCATTGCCACGAGCGGCAAGGGCGGATTTCACATAAAGCCTTGATCTGGAATGATATTCCGCAGTTGGCGGACATCAATCCTGAACGGTGCAGGCGCCTCGGGAACCAAGATCTCTCTTTCAACTTAAAGTAAAAGCAAAAAACTCGAGAGACGAATGATGTCGCTCCCACACTCACTTCTAATCCTTGCCGCAGGCCTGAGCCTGGGCACCATCGGGGCACAGGCGCAGGTCCGCAAGCATTATGTCGACCCGCCTCCGGAGATCTATTCCAGCCCGCAACCTGCCGTGCCCGATGTTGACACGACCGGCTCTCTTCGGGAGGCTCCACCCGTCATCGTCGATCCGCGATTTGCTCTGCAGCCGCCCCAGGGCTGGCGCCGGGGCGGATGCACCACCACGACCTATATGACCGGTGAAATGATGGACCAGCAGGTGCGCGTGCATCGGTGCTGAAATCCCAGCGGCAGCATCTGCTTTTCGCCGACGGACAGCCGCCGCTCCCGGGGCCTTTTCTCCCAGAGCTCGTTCAAAGCAGCCGCTCGCTTCATCCCGGAGGAGTCGCACAACCCCGCAACCATTCGCCAAGACCCCGGCTGCTTCTCCCGCGCCGTCCATGTCCTTGAATAGCAACACTCGGCCCAATCATTTCCATGCGTCCCGGAAGCGGAGCGGCCTGATACATACTAATTCCCCGGCGAGAAGGATTGCGCGGGAGGCGTTTCTTGGCTGTACTGACCAAATCGAGGTGGTCATGATCCGCAGATACCCGCTTTTGGTCATTGCTTTGGTATCGCTTGGTCGCTCTGCTCCCGCCATTGCGACAGAGGCGTCGACATTGACGCCCCGCATTGGAGAGACCGTTCAGGAATTCGAAGCGAGACGGCGCGGCGTGAAGTTCACCCGGGCGGACGACAACCCCGTCACCGTAGATGCCGACCCGAGAGGACACTTTTATCTCCAGCCAACCTTGGATGGCCAACCTGTCCGCATGGTGGTGGACACCGGCGCGAGTGTCGTGGCTCTAACCTATGAAGATGCCGAGCGCGTGGGCGCCAGACTGAGCCCCGGGGACTTTACGATTAGGATATCGACAGCCAATGGCGTTGTAGAGGGAGCCCCCTTCCGCATCAGCGAGATCAAGATCAGGGAACTGATCGTTCGGGATGTGGAAGCAATCGTCCTGCCAAAGGGCCGACTTGAAGTGAGCCTCTTGGGAATGAGCTTTCTCAGGCGACTGAGTGGATTCGACATTTCACAAGGACGCCTGAACCTCCGCAACTAGCGCAACGTGCTTAAGAAGTGGATCCGGCTTTTCGCTGACGCAGTCCTCCGGTTCGCTCTAATGATGCCCTTTAAGGACAGGAGCATCGGATCATTGCAACGGCGAATCTGCATAACGCTGAGGACGTCCTCGGCTTGATCAAAACGTCGTAGCTCCGAAAGATTCACTGGATAATTGCGTCGCTGACGCCGGAATTCGAAGGCCGTTTTGGTCGCTGCACCCAGTTTCGGTATCCGCGGTTGTGACCCACCCACCAGGAAACCAAGAGGACAGAAACCCGAATTCAAACTCCCTGCACCTGATTCCGACCGTCACTGACACCGGCACGCCACCGGGGCGGCCGACGAAACCCAAGGCCCCGGCTTGTGGGAATGGTTCGTACGTGACCTGAACATCCTCATCCCGGAGACTAGGGAACACCCGCCGCATCTGCGCGAGGATCGGAGTCATATTGCATCCGGGGACCCCCGAGTGACAATCGTAGCCGACGCCGGGGGCAGGTTGACAGGCGATCTGCCGGCAGCTTTTCCCGAGCGTGTCAGGGAGCCACCACCCTGTACTTTTTAAGTCGGCATCCAACTGCGCCGAAATCGGCGGGTTGACCACCGCCCACCGGGCCCCGATCTGCGTTGCTTTGGACGTCGCATTCCACTGGTACAGGTAAAGTCCGAATTCTGCAGTTCCCAGCGAAAGCAGAAGGAGCAACGGCATGATGAGCGTGGCCTCGATCATCGCCGCGCCGCTCGTGTCCTTCAGAAACCTACTCTTCGATGAGCGGCTGCTCATGTTGCACCTTGAACGTTAGCTCCGGGCCCAGGCCGACGAAGGTCAGAAGATCAAATCGATATCTCACGTCCGCCTTCACGATGACATTGGTCCGGCTCAATCTGGTCGCCCGCTCGACGAGGAAGCTATCGAGCTGCCCCGGTCTCGTGATTGGCGCGGGTGGTTGGGTGGGCAATTGCGACGTGAACAATCCGTACTGGAAGTAGTTCCTGGCGCGGGTCTGATCGAACGCGAGAGCTTCCGGAAGGCGAGAGAGATATCGGCCTGTATCCCGCGCTGCCTTTTCAATCGCGTGGTGATAGGTGAGCGCCCTCCCGAACTCGACACCACCCACGAACAGGATGAGGAGAACCGGGAGGATCACCGTCATCTCGACAAGAGCTGCGCCGGACTCACACTCGAGCACATTTCTGGCGCGCACAAGTCGGAACCGTCGCTTTCGCATTCCCCCTCCAGCCCTATTGGATCTGGCCATATTTTCTCATCGATCCTAGACTTCCGATCTCGGAGCTCCAAGCTATCCATAGGAAGTAATCCTCATTATCAGATCGAACGATCAGGAGAATGCTGCAAACTCCTCTCCCGTCGACAGAGGCTTCTTGTCCTCTGCGGGAGGGGGCGTACATGATGGCGAGGCAGCAGAGATTTTGCCGGTTCTTGCGCCGGTTCGGATCGGACGAGCAAGGTGTCGCAGCGATCTACTTCGCTGCCGCCATGCCTGTCATGATCGCCATCTTCGGTCTCTCCATCGATCTCGGGCGCTATGTCGGCATGCATACCGAGCTGCAGTCCTTGGCGGATGCTGCAGCCTTGGCGGCCGCGAGGGAACTCGATGGCGGAGATGATGCGATCCAGCGCGCCACCAATGCCGCTCGGGCTGTGATGAATGGCGCCAAGTTCGCTCAGGAGTGGTCCAGCGACAACAAGATCGTCGATCTGGTTTATGCCGCCAGTTGGAGCGACCTCGCGGCGGGCAATTACCTCAACGAAACGCCAGGTCACGCGGACAGCAAGAAGGCGGCTTTCGTGCAAGCGATAACGGATACCGCAAGCGCAGCCACCACGCTGATCCGGGCCCTTTCCAGCGACACAGAATTCGAAACGATGGCCCGTGCCACCGCAGGCTCGACCACCGTCGCCTGCGCGGTCCAGCCGCTTTTCATGTGCCTGCCCAGTTCCACCAGCGGGATCACTCTGACTCCTGGCATGATGATACGTGTGAAGGAGCAACCTGGCAGTGGCTGGGGTCCGGGCAATTTCGGGCTCCTGGACCCGCCGAATGCAAGTCCGAACGATAAACAGGATCTCCTGCAGAAAGGACTTGCCGCAAGCTCTCCCAATGTCTGCTATGTCAATGCTCTAACGCCGGTTCAGGGCAGTAAGTCAGGGATTGTGAAAGAAGCCTTCAATGCCCGGTTCGACATCTGGGACAACAACCCGGATGCAGACGCCAAAATCCCCCCTGGCCCGAACAATTTCAAAGGGATTTTGCCTACCCCGGCAGGCGGAGCCTGCGTGAAGTCGAATCCTATCGACGCCTACCCTCGTGACGGCGGAGTCATGCCGCGAGACCCGTGCTTCGCCCAGGCCGGCGGCTGCCGGGGGAACGACAGCCCCTTCGGGACGGGAGGTTGGGACGCGACGACTTACTGGAATCATCACCATGGAGCCGGAACCTATACGGGCGGCTTCACAACCCGCTTCGATGTTTACATGGCACAACTGGGCCTTGATTCCGATGGTAGGCCAACGAGGACGAAACCAGCGGTGACCGGGCCCGAACAAATGGGTCCAACCTGCGCCATCAGCAAGGGTATCGGTAGCTCGGAGGACTGGCAGCGGCGCGTAATTTACGCCGCACTGATCGATTGCGAGACGAATGCCGAGTGGCTTGTCGGCAACTCCACCAAGTCACCGATCAGGAACGCCGATATAGGCCAGTTCTTCATCACTGAACCCACGGAACAAGGGCAGGAAATTTACCTGGAGTTCGTGAAGAAGATCACTGCGAACGACGACGAGGGCAAACTCCATCACATCGTTCAGCTCTACCCCAATCCGTAAAAGGGAAGGATCTCGCCTTTCATCTCAGGCTTGCTGGGCTCTACCGGTGCGGCCCATGCGGAGCTGATCGCTCGAAGAGCCACTAGAAATATCTTAATCAAGAGCGCGGAAGCTTGCTATCAGGCAGCATGGGGAACCGGTAGGAGCAATGACCAAGATTCTGCAGATTACGGCAGCTATCGTGTGCGTGTTTCTCGCGATCAACTCCACAGTTCTACATGCTCAGAGCGCCGGTCCTGCCATGGCTCTCCCCTTCGCAGAACGGGGATCGAGTCTGCCGGACATGTCTCAGACATCCGATCGAGTGCCCCGTGCGCCGAGCCGATCCGGCTTCCTGCCCATCATTCTGCGTGAAGCTGACGTCAACGGCTTGCCGCCTGCAATCGCAGATGCTGTCGTCAGGGTCGAGAGCTCTTATGACCCTGCCGCTATCGGGAGCGTCGGAGAGATTGGCCTCATGCAGGTCCGCCCATCCACTGCCGCAATGCTGGGCTTCAAGGGAACACCCGCCGACCTCGCTGATCCTGAAACCAACATCCGCTACGGCGTAAGATACTTGGCGCAGGCCTGGCGCCTTGCAAACGGAGATCTCTGCCGCACACTCATGAAGTACCGCGCCGGCCATGGCTCCGAGAAAATGAGTGCGCTGAGCGCAGAATATTGCCGGAAAGCTTGGCTCCATGTTGCTTCAGTCTGGGAGGATCGTGGAGAAAACAGCGATCCTTCGGCTGTTCTCAGGTCCGCTCCTCAAGCGGCTGCTCGTCACAGATTGGAGCGCGCTACGTCTGACGCTGTACGGCCCGTCAGGCCTTCTCAACGGAACATATTGAGATCCTCCCATTCGCTCATTGCGGCAAACCGGGCTCAGAGCGCAGATGCCTGGGAACGTTCATCAGGTCGAGCACGAAGCCAGGCTTTCTGGGCGGCCCACGAAACCCGCAAGCGTGTGCTCAAACAAAGGTTCGTCTCGATATCGATGATGTGATTGTCTAGGATTCCATTTTTAAAAAGAAATTTTATCAGGATGCGAATTGGAAGATCTGACGATGTGAGAGGTTGCGCCGGTACAGAGCCGAGAGCTGACCCATGAAGTCCCTGTCTTGCCTTTCCGCCACGGATAGCTCGCAAATAGAGAAACAAAGGCAGCCCGCCGCTTCTTAGTATTACTTATAGAGCTTCTGATATGAAAGGTGGTCGGGAACAGCCACGGATTGATGTTGCGTAACTGCATCACATCTGCAAAGATGGTGTTCTTTAGACTTTGCTCACAGAAGTCACGGCGTCGGTCGGTGGAAGGGAACAAACGCCTAGCATAGCGGTATAGCCTCTGAGGTGCAGCCGAGGCATGGAGCAAAGGAGAGATTTTGGTGATGTGGCAGCTCTATACGTCGATCGCCATTGGAGGCATACTTTTGATGACAGCTCCACCCAATGACGTGAAGGATAAGGGCATAGCTCCAGCGGTAGCGTTCTTGCTCACATGGCCCGTGTATCTTCTGCTCGACATTGCTCAGCAATATCTAGGCAGCCGACGCAAATAATTCGCATCTAGCAGGCTTGCAGCGCTCCGCACCAGCGTCTCTCTTTAGCAGCACAACGACTATTAGAGTGCAATTGATTCGGTTGCCGCGAACAGAAACAATCTAAGCGCGGATTTTCTAGGCGCTAGAATTCGGAGCAGCGCCGGTTCGATGAGCAATGAGGCTCGCCCAAGAACAGATGTCTCTGCTCTGCGTCAGGCGGAAAGCATCAAGCCGGGAGCCGAGGCGATCTTCAAGGCAGATGTTCTCCGGACTGAGAAAGTTGATTCCACAGCCGAGAGCCACTTTCGACCGTGCCGAAAGTGAGCTTTCGCGCCTATCGACTGGCAGCACACCTGATGCAATTGCCAGAGCGGGCCGAACGTGAAGTGACACGGCGAAGTGGTCCAGCCTTTCTGTTAGTCTGATCGGCAATTGGACCTGCCCCCGTTTATGATCCACGGCCTATGCAACTTTCCGGGCTTGGTAAGTTTGTTGGGCGAAGGCGTTTGGGGTCAAGCCACCAAGCGCCATATGTGGTCTGGTGTCATTGTAATCTCTCCTCCATTGCTCAATCCGCTGCCTGGCATCAGCCATGGATAGAAACTTCTCTTGAGCACATCCTGCAGCATGGTCTTGTCGAGGGTGAGATCCGCCACGAGCTTCTTGAGACGGGCATTCTCGTCCTCGAGCTGCTTGAGGCGGCGGATCTCGGCCACGCCCATGCCAGCGAACTGCTTCTTCCATCTGTAAAAGGTTGGCTCGGTGATGCCCATCTTGCGGATCACCTCGGCCACCGGCGTGCCGCTCTCGGCCTGCCGCAGAGCAAAGGCGATCGGCTCTTCCGTGTAGCGCGTCTTCTTCATGGCACTGACCCTCCTCAAGGATCAAAATGCCCGAAAAAGTTGTCCTCGACATGGACCAGTTTGACGGTCAGGACCACCTCATGGCCATAGGCCAACGGTCAAGTATGTGCTCGAGACCATACTTAGGAGTAGCCCATCCGACAGTAGGCGTACCCCTTCGTAGAGCTACGCTCGTCGCGGAAAAGAGTCATAGGATTGATCTGCGAAACAACCAGTTGGGGCAGCTTGCGTGAGGCATTTTGTTGAGACACTTGTGATTGGTGCTGGTCCCGCGGGGCTCACCGCGGCTTACAATCTGGCCAAACACCAGCACCAAGTCTTGGTGCTGGAGCAGGATCCAACCTACGTCGGCGGCATTAGCCGCACAGTAAACTACAAAGGCTTTTTATTCGACATAGGCGGCCATCGGTTCTTCTCCAAGTCGAAGGAGATTGTGGACCTCTGGAATGAGATTTTACCGGACGACTTTATCGAGCGTCCGCGCGCCTCACGCATTTTCTACCGTGGCAATTTCTACAGCTATCCGCTACGGGCTTTCGAAGCCCTTCGCAACTTGGGCCTGTTGGAGAGCGCAGCTTGCATTCTGTCGTACGGCTTCGCCCGCACCTTTCCGATTAAGCAGCCGCGCACATTTCACGAATGGGTGCGCAACCAATTCGGCGAGCGCCTCTTCTCAATCTTCTTCAAAACCTATACCGAGAAGGTGTGGGGCATGTCCTGTGATGAGATCTCGTCCGACTGGGCTGCCCAACGCATCAAGGGTCTCGACTTGGCCGCGGCTATCAAGGACGCCCTCCTGCGCTCCTTCGGCCGCCGCAAGGCAAAGGAGCCTTTGGCCAAGACCCTGATCGAATCCTTTCGTTACCCTCGCCGCGGGCCGGGCATGATGTGGGAGGCTGCCGCCAGAAAAGTTCAGGATCTGGGTGGTTACGTGCTGATGGATCGCAAAGTCAACGGGCTTGAGTGGGACCCTGGCACGCGTCTGTGGACCGTCCATGTCGTCCAAGGAGACGGCACGCGAGAGGTGTACACGGCCAGAAACGTGATCTCGTCCGCTCCCATCCGCGATCTCGGAGGCGCCATTCATCCCACGCCCGCATGGGCCTCGCACGCGCAGCAGTTGAGATACCGTGACTTCCTCACCGTTGTACTCATCGGCCGCTCCAGCCATGAACTGCCGGACAACTGGATCTACATCCATGATCCGTCCGTGCAGGTTGGGCGAGTGCAGAACTTCCGCTCTTGGTCGCCGGAGATGATCCCTGATGGGGTCTCTATCTGCCTTGGCCTAGAGTACTTCTGCTTCGAGGGTGACGGCCTGTGGGATGCGGCGGATGAGGACCTCGTGACCTTGGCGAAGAGGGAGATTGGCAAGGTGGGTCTGATGCGGCCGGAGGACGTGCAGGACGCTTGCGTCGTGCGCCAGCCGAAGGCGTATCCTGTTTATGATGATACGTACGCTGATCATGTCGATGCAATCCGGCGCGAGTTGGCTGCACACTATCCCACTCTCCACCTCGTGGGCCGCAACGGCATGCACAAATATAATAACCAAGACCACGCCATGATGACGGGCTTGCTGACCAGTCTCAATATACTGTCCGGCCAGACGCTCTACGATGTGTGGCAAGTAAACGAGGATGCAGACTACGGTGAGGCAGGCGTATCCGGAATGCAGGAGGCCCTCCGCAGCGAACGTCTAGTGCCTCAGAAGGCGGCCTAAGACATGGCTACCAAGGTCTTGACCCAGGCCCTCGCGCCTACGGCCTCGTCGGGGTGCGCGGTGGCCAGCATGCAGATCGTTCTCGATCTAGCCCGTTACAGCTTGGGTAGTGCCGCCGCCCTAGCGGTTGACTACAGTCTGCTGATTGTTCTCACAGAACTGATGGGTCTCCACTACATGGCATCGGCTGCCGTTGGCTTTAGTGCCGGCCTCATTGCGGCGTATGCTCTAAGCGTTGTGTTTGTGTTCAAGCGACGCCGCCTGGACCGACCGTTTCTCGAATTTGCTGCCTTCGCTGCAATCGGCGTGCTGGGCCTAGGGCTCAACCAAGCTCTGCTATGGGGGATTGTGACTTATCTCGATGTGACATACGTCCTCGCCAAGTTGCCGACGACGAGTGTCGTTTTCCTGTTCAACTTTGCCATGCGACGGACGCTTCTCTTCTCATCAACCAGGTGATGCCCACGCCCCCCCCCTCCACCTATTTATCCGCCCGCGGCAGACCAAGTTGTCAAGTCCTCTCCTGAAGGAACGCACCTGCGCGCGAGCGACCCAGCGCGCTTGGCTGCGGCCGCCATGGCCGTCGTTTTCCTGTGGACCATCACCCGGGCCTACATGGGCATAGTGCACGATGCACAACTTTACATAGGCCGGGCGCTGGCGGACCTGGACCCGGCCGGCGTCGGAAGCGATTTGATGTTTGTCCATGACGGACAATTCGGCCTGAGCCTGTTCCCGACTCTGCTCAGATATGTAGTTTTGGCTCTCGGCCCCTCAGTCGCAGGAGTGATACTAAGCCTGCTGGGGCTCACCTTGTGGTTGATCGCGATGATGGCCCTCGCCCGGCAACTGGCACACAGTAGCCTGACAGCACTGATCCTGGTCTTTGTAGCGGTCCTACCTTCCCAATACGGCAGCCTTGATACATTCCAATATCGGGAGGCCCTCGCCATTCCTCGTCCGCTAGCAGAGGCCAGTGTCCTGGCTGCTCTCGCACTGTGGCTTGGCGACCGGACGGCGCTCGCGCTCGTGTTCCTCGTGGCTGCGGTTGTCATCCATCCTGTTATGGCCTTGCCCGGACTGGCCGTGATCCTGCTCCTCCTGTGCGCCCACAACAGACGCTGGCTTGGTCTCGTCATGGTGATGGTCGGCAGTTTGGTAGTGGCGGGCATACTTAATCTGCCAATTGCGGGTCGCCTCTTCACAATCATTGACCCGGCTTGGCGCGATATCCTGGAGGCCCGCAGCCCTTACCTGTTTCCGACCAAATGGCCGCTGGATGCCTGGGGAACAATTACTATCCAAACGGCCACGCTAATAATTGCTGCATATTCAAGCCGGGATCAGGTCAGCCAGCTTCTTTTGGCAGTGTTGGTCACAGGGTTGGCCGGAGTGGCTGTGACGTTGGTCGCTGCAGACCTCGTACCGTCACTGTTAATTGTGCAGATCCAGCCTTGGCGATCCCTGTGGCTGCTTGGTGCGCTCTCTGCCGCATCCCTTGCCATCTGCGCTGTTGAGTTATGGTCAGGAAGTGCACTCTCCCGCGTGGCGCTCGCGTGCTTAGCCCTGGGCTGGGTAGTCTCTGATGATCTCACGCTCGCCGCGATCGCTTCGATGATGGCGCTGACGTTGCATCTATTGCCCGACCGGTATGCGGCTCGGATTAGACTGCGGATAGTGCTGCTGGCTTGGTGTCTGTTTGTGCTCGTAGCATGCATAAGGGTCGGCTGCGAGGCTTACGGCTTTTTTGAAAAGGTCGAAGGGATACCGGATGGTGCCCACCTCGCTCTGAACGCAATCTTGGCCACCAAGTGTCTCCCCCTAGCGATTACGTTGGTGGCTGTAATCAGGAGCAGAGCCAGTGTATGGACACGCCCCATGGAGGTTGTCGCATCGGCGACTCTCCTCGTGGCCGCAGCCGCCCTGTGGGACCATCGCTCCGCGTGGCGAAGCGTCATTGACAGCGGTAGACAGGATCCGGAATTGACGGCGATACTCGCCGAACGCCCGGGTGAGGTGCTCTGGCTGAAGGGCGGGTACGGCACATGGGCCCTGACGGGACGTCCCAACTGGCTCGCCACGATGCAGGGGGCCGGCACGGTCTTCTCCCGCTCACTGTCCTTCGAATGGGACCAACGCGCGCGGCGAATCATTGAACTCGGGCTAGCGGACCCGATCTTGCGGGCGCCATTTTCATCCAAGATACCTACGCGCATTATCGACCTGTCCCCAAGCGCGCTCGCTTTGTTCTGCCGGGGTGCGGATGCGCCGGCATGGATTATTGCTCCCCTCGACGATGCCCCTTCTATTGCCGGAAGCCCTGAGGTGAAGATCTGGCACGCCCCGGTGGCTAACTTCACCATCGATGCGGAAGAGCGCAGATGGAAGCGGATAGACCGCTACGCTGTCATCGGCTGCTCCAGTCGGGAACCGTCGCAAACTCTTCGATAATCGAGTTCGGCCTACCCTTCCGGCAAGCCCGGGAGGTGTGTAACGTTCACAGGCCGTCATCTCGATCGCTCGGTGATCCTACTGTGCCTGAGATTGCTTCTCGCTTAATCGATCATGATCCGCTCGGGCCTAGGCCCCTCGCTGGCAAGCACGGCGAAGATGCGGTCGAACACGCCCAGTTGGCTCCAGCGCACGAAGCGGTTGTAGAGCGTCTTGTGAGGCCCGTACCCTTTCGGGGCATCCTTCCACTGCAAGCCATTGTGGATGACATACACGATCCCCCTGACTACCCGCCGGTCGTCCTCCCGTGGCACGCCATGGGCCAACGGGAAGTACGGTAAGATCCGCGCCATCTGCCACTCGCTCAGAAGAAACAAATCACCTATCCAGGCCTCTTCAATGGGAAGCCCTGAATCACACTTCAAGCCAAATTAATAGGTCCTGAGCCTAGCGGCGCGTGCCTAACGCTCGGTCCCGGAAGGCCCGCCCGCGTTCGAACCCTTGCAGACCTTTACAACGGGAAAGGCAGCGATTGCGCGGGCAGGAGCAGCGCGGCGCCCGCATCCTGGTACTTATGAGTTGCTCCGACATAGTTCTATAAATTGGCTGTACGGAGATGCTTCGGATCAGTATGCTTTTCAACGCTGCAAATCTATCTTGGTGCTTCGAGCAGCTAATATGTATTATGCAAAATAAAAATTTAGTAACTTTGACGAAAATTCAGTATAATCTATATAACTGAAATTTTGCTTACTTTCATTAGACCAGTATAATACTATAAGTCATGCAAGAAGCTCTTAAAAATTGAGCTTCTGTCGAAATTATGAACTAAACTTGATGGCAGCAAGGCAGTATGACTGGGTTAAGGATCAAAAATGTTAGATGCGGCGCCTGATTCTACTCTGGGCGCTCCAGTATCTTTTCGCCCCAGCACTCAAGAGTGCTATCTCAAGCAAATCTCAGGCGGCTCTCGCATAGCTGAACTCGATGGAATGCGTGGATTCGCTGCCGGAGTCGTGCTCATCGCCCACTATTTTGGAGAGGTTAAGCATGGACTTCCCGGCTTTACCATGGGCTGGATGGGGGTAAATCTTTTCTTTGTTTTATCGGGGTTTTTGATAGGTTCAATTATCTTCGAGAGAAGAAATAGTTCGAATTTCATTCAAGTATTTTATGTTCGCCGCGGCTTTAGAGTTATTCCAATTTATTTATTAACAATAAGCCTAGCTTTGATATGCCTAAATTTCCTTGGTTCCGTGCCATGGATAGAAGATCCTCTGCCTACACTGTCGTACTTCACGTTTACACAAAACATTTTTATGGTAGTAATCGGTGATTACGGGACGCACTGGCTCCTGCCAACCTGGACTTTAGCTGTTGAGGAACAGTTCTATCTCTTAGTGCCGCTGTTATTCTTGGCTTTTCCATCTCACTACATACTTCCATTCATTTTGGGGGGGATTGCCACAGGATTTGGGGTTCGCGCCACAATCTATTATGCAGATTGGGGAGAAATTGGAGGGCAGGTTCTCCTACTGAGCCGCTGTGATATTTTGCTGTGCGGAGTTCTCACGGCCTACGTTCACCAGCGCCTCATAGTGAGCCAAATGGTCCTGCGGCTCATTCCACTTGTTGCAACGCTCGGCACACTTCTCGCGAGCATCCACATGCATCTAACCGACAGCAGTTTGTTTCATGTGATCGCCCCACTCCTAGTAGCCGCACTATTTGCGTCCTATGTTTTACTAGCTGTTCAGGGCTCGGAGCTACTAAGGCCATTCCGTTCCACTGGATGGCGTTTCCTTGGCTCCATTTCATATGGCCTTTACTTAGTCCATCAGCCGATTGCCGGAATCATGCACGGATTAATACTCAATCGGAGACCTGATATAGGGACCTTAGCCGAATTTGGAGTGACAATTGCTGCCGCGCTTGTCTCAATATGTGTTGCATGGCTCTCGTGGAAGTTCATAGAATCCCCGCTACTTCGTGTAGGGCAAAGGTGGCAATACAACTGAGACGGGTTCGGGCGTGTCGACATTCATTTGAGAGCCGTGAGGCTGGCAGCGAGGTAGATCATAGCTAATAAGCTCGGATCGGTCTTATCGTAGCGTGTAGCGATGCGGCGAAACTGCATCGGGTCACAGAAGAAGTTCTCTACTAGATGACGCCAGTTGTATATCGCAAAGTCACACGCGATCAGGCGCACGCGATCCGCTTTTGGCTGGATGACGGAGGTGGCGCCACGGGCATTGGTCGACCCCCGATGCGAGTTCCGGGGTTGAATGTTCGTGGAGTGGCGAATTGGACCTGCCCTCAGGTCCGCATCGACACTTGGGTTTCCCCACGGTGAGGCTGGCATGGTGGCCTGAACTTGGCGGATCAGCACCTCCTGAAGAGCAGGGTGCCTGGTGCCAGTGGCAGCCGTCAGGCGAGTGCCGGTGGGGGCATGATCATCCAAGGGATTGGGTTTGGGCAAGGTCGTCATGTGAGAAATCCTTGTGGCTACCAAGATCATGTACCCGCACGGTTAGGTAGATCGCTAGTCCTCTCCTGCATCTCATCGAATTTTTTAGTGGGCTACTGCAGTCACATTGAAGGTGTTAGTAGCCATGACCATTCGCCCTCGGATCAGGGCAGTCGCTTATAACAAAATGTCACTGCCGTTACTGTGCATGGGGTTGAATTTAACTCTTGACACCAGACAGGGGACCCGAGGTTCGCCCTGTAACGCTCAGAAGGATTGTGGCTTAGAGCGAATTTGGCGTGAACGGAATCGACCTGTCTGATTCCGTGGTGCTTGGGGCGTGAGCAGCGAGGCTCACCACGACCGCACCGCGATCGCAGGATTTTCGTCGGCGTATTGTCCGGGCTGTTGCCAATGGCAGCTCAATCCGCCAGGCCCACCGCGCGTTACGAGGTCGGCCCATCGCCCGCCATGAAGCTGATGCAGCGGGTGCGCCAGACGGGCTCTTCTCTAGAGCGTGCAGCGATTGCGTGGAATCGGGATAGCTGATTCCATAGGGCTGGTTGTGATCGGCCGGAAGGCGTCCCATGCCAGCTCCTCTGTCCCGAGACTTGCGTGAGCGGATCGTGCGTGCGGTGGAAGGTGGATCGTCCATCCGCCAGGCGGCCCTGCGCTTTGAGGTCAGCCCCTCTGCGGCGGTCAAACTGATGCGGCGCTTTCGCCAGAGTGGCAGTCCGGCGCCGGCCCGCTTTGGTGGTCACCGTCGTCCCATCCTCGCGCCGCACGAGGCGCTCGTACGCGCTCTCCTGGATGCCAAAGCCGACATCTCACTGAAGGAGATCCAGGCCGAGCTGCACCGGCACGGCATCATGGTCGGGGCGACCTCCACCATCAGCCGCTGGCTCAGACGAGCCGGCCTGACGCACAAAAAAAGAGCCTGAGAGCCGCCGAGCAGGATCGCGCGGACGTAGCGCGCGAGCGACGGCACTGGCGGGTGTGGCAGGGCTTTATGGATCCGGCCCGCTTTGTTTTCCTGGACGAGACCGGCACATCCACCAACATGGTGCGCCGGTACGGGCGCTGCCCCAGAGGCGAGCGGCTGGTGGATGCCACCCCATGGGGTCACTGGAAGATCACCACCTTCGTGGCCGGCTTGCGCGCCAGTGGGCTGATCGCCCCGATGGTGCTGGATGGGCCGATGACCGGTGAGGTGTTTCGCGCCTATGTCGAGCAGGTGCTGATCCCGGAGTTGTCACCCGGTGATGTAGTGGTGCTCGACAACCTTGCGGCTCACAAGGTGGCGGGCATCCGAGAGATGATCCAGGCCGCGGGAGCGAGCCTGTTGTACTTGCCGCCGTACTCGCCCGACCTGAACCCGATCGAGCAGGTGTTTGCCAAGCTCAAGGCGCTGCTACGCAAGGCTGCTGCTCGCACCAAGGCGGCACTCTGGACCACCATTGGCGAACTGCTCGACAGCTTCCCGGCGGACGAATGCCAGAACTATTTCAGCAACTGCGGATACGAGTTCACCTAAATCGAACCCGCTCTAGCGCCAGAGCGGATTGGTGAGCATCGTCGCCCGGTGCTGGAACCGCATACGGATCTGCTCCGCAGCCTGGTCGCCGCGAAGTCCGGCATCACGCTGGTGGAGACCCAAGCCGCGCTGAAGGCGCGCGGGATCTAAGTTGGAGTGTGGCAGGGCTGTCGATCAACATATCTGCAGCCTCCGAAGCATTGTCATAGCTGAGTTCGAGTACGGAGGACCTGCCGACCATGGCGCTCAGTGTGAGGAATCCCTCGATGGAGAGGTGGTGGCGCGCATTGCGGGCTTCTTCCAGGAGGCGGACCAAGGCCTCGACTCGATCGAAGGGACGGATCTCGAAAGACATGGATGGCTCGTAGCGTGGAAACACGATGGCCGTGACCGGAACCTCCTCTGGATGAACCACCGTTCGAGGAGGTACGTACTTCACGGTTCGCCCGTCGGGCCTGAGATGAACCTGAAGCTCTTCCATGCCCGGAAAAAACTTTTGGAGAATGGGCCAGCTCCCAGGCTTGGCCGCGTAGGCGAGAGGGAGCCCGGAGACGGCTGAGCACCCGTTTCGAATCAGCACGACATCATCGGCAACCAATGGCCATCCACGGGCGTTGAGGACCGCCGCGAGGGTGCTCTTGCCGCTCCCGGAGGATCCAGTTAGCAACACGACACCCGCAGCGCTCCGCAGGGCTGCCGCATGGATTGCAAAACTATCCGGCTGCTGGATCAGAAGACTCTCCAAGAGTTCGATCTTAAGCCAGACGATGACTGCCGCAGGGTCTGGCAGTAGCCGGTCTGCCCCATTGGGCCCGAGAAGCCGGTAACCTTCCGAGGCACGGGAAATCACGAATGTGAAATCTACCGGCGCGTCGTCGAAGGCGCGGAGATGCCCGAACACGTCCCGAACCGCGCCGGCTATATTCGCATCGGGGTAGGACACGCAAATCCGAGCGCCAGCGAGACGGAAAGACTCCGTCGCGCTGGCGTCCACTTCAGGAGACGGTGCAGATGGGCTCCGTGTCCAAGCTCGGAGTTCCGGAGGCTCCGGCGGTCTGATGAAACCTGCGGCCTCCCACTGCTCGAGGCAGGCTGCGACATAGCTCTCAATCTGCTCGCGCGAACAGCCGGTCCTCGCGGAGAGCCGCATGACAACAGCATCGCGTGATACCCCCTCGACCCAGAGATCATGCCAAACGGCTGCAGCCAGCCCATCAAGGAGATACAGCTGCTGGTTGGGCTCCGAGAAGAGCACGCCACGATTGTCAAGGGCAGTTAGGGCGATACCCCGATGAGGCCGCAGATCCACTTAGTCAAACCGCTTTCCGCCCCGACCGCCACCAGGGAAGACTCCTCCGGTTGCGCCGCCGCCCGGGAACAGTTTGCCACCGGAACCGGCAATCGCATCCGAGTCCATGCTGGTTGAAAGCAGCAAGGTCACGGCGGGAGGAGTGAGCGCGGCGAAACGGCCCGCCTTCTTCAAGAAGCTGCGCCTCGATTCATCCTCAACTGGTAAATTTGTGTTGGGTGAGCGATCTGGATCTTCCACCATGTACTCCTCGCGAGCCGGTTTGAGTGACGGCAATGAAACGCCGACTAAAAAATTATGACACACGCAATGGCCGAAAGCTGAACAAAGGCGTCTTAGCTCAAATGAGGTAGGCTGAGATCAGGGACTGATCTTTCCTTGAAGGCGTCGGTATAGCCGAAAGATCGTCCAGACTGGCTCTATTCGCCTGAACCAGGAATTGCGCTCCAAGAAGATCTGACGGCCATAGAGCACGCGCGGAAGGAACCCACCCGCAGCGGCATCCTGGATATCGACACGGAGGAGCTCACTTAGATTGATGAGGCACAGCTTGAAGGCCCAAGGCAGCACTCGGAGCCGAAACCTCGAATGAAGCGCATCCCAGTCGACCGCCCCGGTTTTGATCAAGTCCCGGAGGTCAAGGAGATGCCTTAGATCGATCGAACCGCGCAGGAAATGCCGGTCATTGATCATGTCATGGGCAATGAGGTGGATCATGCGATCCGTGACGGGCGGGATCCTTGCTCGATGGCCCGCAACGTCCACGATCTCAGCGGCGGAAGTCGGATGCCCCTGGTAGAGGTGAGCCGGTCCAGGAGGGCGATGATGCAGATCGACGGTTCCCACGTCGCGAATACGGTAGAGCTTGGCATGGGCATGGTCGCCAGCTTTGAAGTTAGCCTTGTAGCCTAGGCTGAGAAGAGCCTCCATCGCCTGGGGCAGTTGCTCCGGAGGGACAAGGAGGTCGAGATCGGAGATCATGCGCAGCCCCAAAGCATCCTCCGGGGCAGTCCAGAGGATGGCAGTCCCTTTAAGGAGGATCGGCTCAATCCCGGCCTCGTTCAAGGTAGCAACAGCTTCGAGGCATTGCGTCTTCAGCCGGGCGTTCCGCTCGCAATTAAGATCGTACTGCAGTCGCAGATAAGCTCCGGCATCATCTGGAATCGCGACAGGTCTCTTGCTCTCGGCCAAGGCCCCATGGAGAGCCGGTCCAACGAGATGCTTATTGGCCTCGCGGATGATATTGTCCCAGTTCGGCGCGCTTGGCGCGTCGCCTCGCATACAGGCGGCCAAAGCCTCCAGGCTGGATTGTTGCCTTTCTGCTCGATGACCAATCAGCATTCTGCTCTTTCACTGGCTTAAGCGTCAGTATGAGACTAGGAAGTGTGTCCGGTCCAGTACTTCTTTAATCTAAAACTGCATCGGGATGTGTGCTTTGCCATTACGAGCGTCACACAAGCTTTTGCTCAGCGCACAATTCAGCCTCACAGATCCCGGCACCCTCGCCAGCACCAGGCTTGATCGCCTTCCGGGCTTGCGGCCAGCTTCGAGTTCGCCGGCGGAGATCTTAACCTTCTCCTGCCCGTTAGTGCCGATCCAGCCCCAGTTGTGCACTTGGCGCACCGTTCCGAACAGATCCCGCTCGCTCATGAGGCTGTAAAAGCGCCGGATGTCCTGCTTAGGTAGATCCGGTACAGCGCGAGGTGATCCTAGCCAGCGATCTCAAGCCGTTAGAGACGAAGGATGTTCACGTAGTCAAACTACCGAGGTTCTCGACCTCCTGATTATTGCTTGCCTCCCGCCAGATCGGGTCAGGTGATCTAGGGCGAAGCCGACCGCAGATGTACTGGCGCGCCCATTTCCTTGCGACGGCCAAGGGTCAGTAAAGAAAAGCGCCACCTGATGGCAGAGATGGTTTGACCTTCGCCCTTGAACCTGTAGCTTTAGTTTGGGGAGCGGGGACAAGAAGATCCTCGTTGGGGCAGATGCAGTTCTGGAAGTCTGTGCGGTACCGCGTATCGCTCATCCGACGCGGTGAGATTGAAGTCGCCACTGTCGAACGGCTCTTATCCTTTGCACTTCGAGCAGCGCTTTTCATAGCAGCTATAGGTCTTCTCTACTCAACTCTGGGACAGCCTCTGATCGCAAGCTGGAGGAGCACCGCTCAAATCCTCTCGAAGGCAGGATTCTGATCTTCGGCGGGGCCGTCGCGGACATATCGGCGGCCTCGTTCGCTTACTCCGACAGGTAGAATGATCCAAGGCTGTACTGGGTAGACCCCGAAAGCGGCGAGACTTTTATGACCTTGTGCATGCCGCGCGGATCTTCCTGCCAGTTCTTAATCTCGTGCTCTCGCACAAAGACATTGATCCCTAATCTTTCAACGAAGTGCTCTCCCATCTTCTCTGTACGGTTCACGTCGTCCCAGAAATCAGCATCTCTTCTGCCCTTCAGTTTGGCGGCCTCGGCCATGCGCGTCGCGCAAAGTAGATTAAAGACCTCGCGGATGTGCAGAGTCCTCCGCTGGAATCAGTTATACTGAATATTTGCAGCTACCCCCCGTAAAGCGGTCAGTAGTACGCTGCGAAACCTTCAAATCGCGCTCCACAATCAGCTTTGTCGCAATCATACTGTCTCTGTCGGGTCAGCAAAGGGATGGGAGCGCCGATTGCCACCGCTAGGAGGTGCCTATGCAGGAGTGGGTCTTTGCCTTTCTCCTGAACCTAATATTGTGGGCTGGAATTCTAATCCTGCTGCGCTGGCTATTCGCATAAACCTCTCAAAACCGCGCTTATCGGAATTGCGCCTGTCCCCTTATGCGCCGATCCATATCCCTTTGGGACGATTTTGATGCGCTCACGAAACAGTACGATCGACCGTCCTTAAGGGCGGATCACAGCGATGAAAGTCGGCAGCTCAGCAGACCACACTCAGAACAGTAAAGATCGTGGGTGGAGGCAGATATTGGGGCCACAGGACGCCGAGAATGTACTTCTAGTGATCATGATCAGCTGGGTCTCCGCAGCAGGTGCCCTTGTCTTCTTTGGAAAATTTGACCTGATCCTTCTATTGGTAACGGCGGGGTTTGTTGCTGTTCTAGTGGTGTTGAGTTCTGGCTTGTCTCTGCTCACTGCGGCCGCCCTTCGAAAGCTGACATCATGGTTTGCGTAGGGCCAATCCTGTCGGCCCCTCACAAGTCCTGATACCCCTGAGCGCTTCGTACATGCTATCGCCTTCAGCGCTGGCCAGCCTCGGGCCAGCTTGCCTGCTTAGAAGAGTTCTTCCGCCATGTAGGATTTGGTGTATGAACTCCAGGATATCTGAGCGTCGATTGAGTGAACGCTTCCCCACCTGCTTGGAAGGGTGGATCGCAGGAAAGACCCTGGGAGCAGCAATCGCCTGCACCGTCTGGGACTTATCTGAGACTGGCGCGTGTCTCGTCATCGAAGGACCCGCTGATGTTCCCGTTGACTTCGAGCTGCAGATCCCAAGCGAGTCCGCCGAGGCCAGAGTTCGGCTGATCTGGACGACTGGCACTCATTACGGGGCGGAATTTACGGATTAGAGCCGCTTCCACTTGCGTGGAATCAGCTCTCTTCTTTGCTCGGCCGCATTTTTGAACGGCGAACCGGATCCACTTCGCTGAAAAATGCTCTAGTGCATCGTGCAGAAAAGTGGACTCGGTTTTCCGCTCCCAACGATGCGCTCTCTAGAAAAGGGAGCATCGGATTAATCCGATGCTCTAAGCCATGTCTGAAAAGAGGTGACGCATGAGAGGTCAGCAACTGGAATCCGCGTGGACTGACGCCAACTGGCCCTTCGCGGCTGAGCAAGACCTCGCAATATTTCTCGCGATGACAAGGGAGGCCTTTGCAGCAGACAGCACCAACTCGCTCCCGGCCTTTGAGGCACTAGGGTACGTGGCCTCGTACTACTGGAGAAAGGATGAGGCGCCCGAAAGTGTCACCATCCCGTTTTGGGTCGTAGAAGTGATTGTCAGTGGGTATCAAAAGTACAAAGCAAGTCATACTGGCCCAGGCGGAGCACGGCTCAAGTTCGGCGAAGCCCTCCAGATGGAGGGGCATGGTCAAGGGAAGCGCCCACGCATCCACGACCACCTCAAGCAGCTCCGTGACATTCGTATCGCGATTCACCTCGTCCTTTTAGAGGAAAAGGGCTGGAAGATTGATGCGGCGATCCAGGAGCTTGCCGACAGGACCGGCATTCATCACACCACTGTCCGCGATCTCTGGGTTCGACATGCCGAACAGGCACGCAAGGCATTGCGGAACTTCCGTCAAGGCGAGACGCCACCCGAGCAAACTTCGTGAAGTTTTACGAGTGCCTTTCGCAGGCCATAGGCGACCAACTGTGACATCGATGGGCCATTCGCGAACAAAGGATCGCCAGTGGCTCACCAGAAATTCGATCAGCAGCCTGGGACGATAACCGCACTAGGCGCGGGCACGTCCCTTGTGGCGTTCGTAGGCTTGCTGGCGCACTTGGTGGTGCAGGCCGCAGTTGAACCAGCAGTGGCTGGCCACGCCAAGACCTCCGTTCGCGGTGAACCCGAACAGGAGAATTCCCGTGAAGCCAAAACCTGAGCCGCTCTTGACCCTGCATGACCTTGCTGCCCGCTGGCAGGTGAGCCTCAAGTCCGTGCGCCGCATCGCGTCACGTGGCGAACTCAAGGTGCACCGAATCGGCCACCAGATCCGCGTCTCGCCCGAAGACGCAGACACCTATGAGAAGCTCCATCGCAGCTAGAATCGATGGCCTCTGAGGGGCAGCTTTGTCCAATGATGGCAATGGCTTATTGGCTGTCGGGAGAACGCTTCCGGCTGAACGCCGTAGGACCAAAAAGCTGCTATTTCCCGAATAGCCCCCTGTGTCTACTCCTGTCCTCCCGAGGCCAGAACTGACCACGCGAGACGATCCCGATGAAGCATATCGACCCCGAGTTTCTCGCCCGTAGCAAGGCAGCGTTCCGCTCCGAGAGTAGCACGACCCTGGCTGATGTGAAGCGTCTCGCCGAGGCGGATACAGACCTGACCGATATCCAGCGCCGGGACCTCGTGTCGGCCCTGAACCGCCTCGAACACCTGTTCCGGACGCAGCTGGAGAAGTTGGAGGCGAGCCCGCGCCGTGCGCGCGAGCTTCTCGCCTCCGTAAGCCCGGCGCAGCTGGGCCTGTCGGACAAGACCTTCGCCAACATCCGCTCTCTGGTAGCCAAAGCCGTCCGGCGCTACGGCCAGCCGGGTTCGCCCCTGACCAAGTGCATCGCCATCGCTCCGTGCTGGCAAGAGTTGCTCGCTCGGATCGGTACCGCCTACCAGCGGCAGGCGCTGTATCGACTTGCCACCTTCTGCACGGTCATGGGTATCCCGCCGGAAGACGTCAGGAACCAGACGCTGCTTGGCCTCTACGCCGCTATCGAGACGGAGGAGATGGTCAAGCGCCCGAGGGGTGTTATCAAGGCCACAATAACCAACTGGAACCGCTCAGTCCGCACAGTGCAGGGCTGGACCCAGGTGCAGTTGTCTTCGCCGTTCAAGCAGGAGTCGTACACGCTGCCCCTGAGTGCCTTCCCACTCTCCTTCCAGGAGGACGTGGCGGCTTGGCGTGAGCGGATGACGAGCCCTGACCCGCTCGACGACGAGGCGCCGGCACGTGCCCTTCGCCCGGCCACGATCGAGCACCGCATTTTCCAGTTTCGCCAGTTCGGCTCAGCCCTCGTCCGTACCGGCCATCTGCAAATCGATGAGATCACGTCGCTCGCTGTGCTGTTTCAGCCGCTGGCCTTCAAGGCTGCCCTGCGCTTCTTCCTCAACCGCTCCGGCAAAAAGACCCAGCGCGTGCATAATCTCGCCCGCTCCATGCGCCTGATCGCCAAGCACTACTGCCGCATGGACGAGCCAGCGCTCGCGACGCTGGAAACCATCTGCAAGAAGCTCGATCCGGGCAACCGGCGCCAGATGACCACGCGCAACCGCAAGCGTCTCGGCCAGTTCGATGATCCACGTAATGTCGGCCGATTGCTGACCTTTCCAGAGCAGGAAGCGCGCCGGGCGCTCCGACAGAAGAACACGACCCGAGCCGCCAAGGGCATGGAGCGCGCTGTTGCGGTCGACCTGCTCATCCACTGCGGCCTGCGAATTGGCGCCCTGCGCACGCTGGAGCTGTCCGACTTCACTTGGCTCAACTCAGGATTGGCCGTGTTAGTGGTCCCTGCGGAGCGCACCAAAACGGGCCGGCCGCTGGAGTTCGAACTCAATGCCGAACTCACTGCACGCCTGAAGCGCCACATCGCGGAGTTCCGCTCCCGCCTGCCGGAGGCCGACAGCCTGTTTTTGTTCCCCGGTCCTCATGGTGGACCACGGTCAAAGACGGCAATGTCCGACGCGATTCGCGGGAGTATGCGGCAGGCCGGGCTCGAGATGAACCCGCACCTGTTCCGCCATGCGATTGCGAAGATCGCAGTCGAGGCCGATCCCGGCGCCTATCTCGCCGTCTCCCGCGTTCTCGGCCACACGACGCTCGACACCACCATGGGCCATTACCTCGGCACCGAGTCGAAGGCAGCCGGGCGGCATGTCGACCGGTTGCTGGACGAAGCAAGGGTCAAAGCCTCGGAGAGGATGAAGTGATGGCGCGGACCGTTGATCCAATGCGCCGCGCTCTGCCGGTTTCCAAATGGCCGCAGCGGGACCAAGAGACTTGGGCGGCTGCGCAAGCCGATGGCGACATCTTCGATGAGGGCAGTGGCGCGGCTCATTGGGCCTCTCGCACTCGTCTCACCAATGTCCAGCACTATGGCCGCTGGCTTGGCTATCTGCACTGGACCGGCAAGCTCGAGGAGGCTGCGGATCCGGCTGACCGGGTCACCCGCGAGGCTGTGCGCGCGTATAACTGCCACCTGGAGAGACTTGTGGCGCCGCGCACGCGCCTATCGATGCTGGTGGGCTTGAAGGTGATGATGCAGGCCATGGCGCCGGACCAAGACTGGCGCTGGCTGCAGGACGCTTGCAACCGGGTGCAGATCAGCGCCAAGCCGAGCAAAGACAAGAAGGCCAAGATGCGGCCGACGGCGGAGATTTTTGCGGCTGCCATCTCTGAACTGGAGCGCTTACCCGCTGGTTCTCTTTCGATCGAACAGGCGATTGCCTATCGCGATGTGCTGATGCTTGCCTTCCTGGCCAGCCGACCACTGCGGGTGAAGAACTTCACGAACCTGGAGATCGGCATCCATTGTTTGCCAACGAACGGCAATTGGCTGATCACGATCCCAACCGAGGAGACTAAGACCCGTCAGCCGATCAGCTTCGAGCTGCCGGAGCCGCTGGTACCCTGGTTCGAGCAGTATCTCGTCGAAGTTCGGCCCCTATTTCCTCAGGCGCAGAAATCGACGAGGCTGTGGCTGGGCAAGGAAGGCATCCTGCGCGACTCTCATGCTGTCTATCACCGGATCACCAAGCTGACCCGTCGTCTGTTCGGGATGCCGATCAACCCGCATCTGCTGCGCGATTGTGCCGCCTCAAGCCTTGCGGCCGTTTCGGCTGATATGGCCCGCGCCGCGGCGCCGCTGCTTGGGCATCGGCATTTCTCCACGACCGAGCGCTACTACATCCAGGCCGACAACCTCGCGGCAACCCGGCGGGTAAGTCGTATCCTGGAGCGGGTAAAGAGCATCTACGCCGATGAGGAGGAATGATGGAGAGAGCTCCTCATCCCCTGCCCCCTTCACTTCCTCCACGCGGTCTAAGCCGCGTCGAGGCTGCAGCATACATCGGTGTATCTCCCAGCTTGTTTGATCAGATGGTGAGAGACCGTCGCATGCCAAAGCCGAAGCGGATCAACAGCCGCACGGTATGGGATAGGCACAGACTAGATGCTGCGTTCGCTGCCCTACCCGATGAAGATGATGGTTCCGACTCCAACCCGTTCGACTTTGTTGAGAGCGTTTAGCGATGAGCAAAAGGCTGCCGAAATACTGTGTTGAGGACGTGGACCGCCATGGCAACGTCCGCATCTATTTCCGCCGACCAGGCCAGCGCAAGATCCGCCTGAAAGGCATTCCTTGGACGCCGGACTTTATGGAGGAGTACGGCAGGGCTCTCGCAGGCATACTCAAACCAAAGCAGCCGTTAGCTTCAGCGCGAGTCGCTAATGGCACGCTTAAGTGGCTCTTTGAGCAGTACTATCGATCAGCGGAATTCAAAGGGCTTGATGGTCGGACGCAGCGTGTCCGACGCGGTATTCTGGATAAGGTAGCGGAGAAAGCAGGCTCCCTGCCCTATGCTCGGCTCGAGACCAAACACATCAGGAAGTGGCGCGACGCCAAAGCGGATACACCCGAGGCCGCAAATGGGCTCGTGAAGGCGTTGCGCCAAGTCTTCTCTTTTGCTGTTGAAAGTGACATTGCGAACAGGAATCCGGCAAAGGATGTGCCCTACCTCCGAAGCGCAAGTCAGGGTGTCCACAGTTGGACGTTGGAGGAAATCGAACAGTTCGAGCAAGTGCATCCGATTGGCACCAAAGCCCGTCTTGCCCTCGCTCTGTTGCTCTACACCGGCCAGCGTCGATCCGACATAGTCCAATTTGGGCCGCACCATGTGCAGGGTGGCTGGCTTGCGTTTACCCAGCACAAAAACCGAAACAGGCACCCGATTAGGCTAGAGATCCCTATCGTTCCCGAGTTGCAGCGGATCATCGCCGCTTCACCACTCGGCAATCAGTCTTTCTTGGTAACGGATTTCGGTAAGCCGTTCACATCAAACGGCTTCGGTAACAAATTCCGCGAATGGTGTGACGCAGCCGGTCTAAAGCATTGCTCCGCTCATGGCTTGCGCAAGGCCGCGGCAGCACGGTTGGCGGAACAGGGGCGCTCAACCCGCGAAATTATGGCTGTGACGGGTCATAGGACCTCAAAAGAGGTGGACCGCTATACCAGGGCCGCCGAGCAGAAGAAGCTCGCAGCACGTGCGCTGGGTGTCCCACTTTCTGGTGCCACGACGGACCAGTGGGACAATTCCACCAAAAAGCCTAATGAACTCAAAGCATCGGGGAAGAGGATGGTGCCCAGGGGCGGAATCGAACCACCGACACTGCGATTTTCAGTCGCATGCTCTACCAACTGAGCTACCTGGGCATCCGATGCGCGGCTTGTGCCGTGCGCGTCGTGGGCGGTTGTATAGTCAGACCTTCGCCGCCTGTCCAGCCGCCTGGACGAGAAATTTTCATGAAAAATTTTCGTCAGTCTTCGCGGTCGTTCTCGTCCTTATCCTCGGGGTCATCCACGGCCGGAATGGCATAGCCGCCCGAGAGCCAGCGATTCAGGTCCACATCTGCACAGCGCTTGGAGCAGAAGGGCTTGAATTCCAGGCTCGCCGGTTTGCCGCAGATCGGGCACTTGCCGGACGAGGCCAGCGGCTTGTTCTCGTTGGCGGGCTCCATGCCTTTCCTCCTTCTGGGAATCAGGCGGCGTTGAGCCAGGTGAAGCGCACCGGGAAGCCCTCCCCGTCGAGCAGCGCCACCGTCTCGTAGAGCGGCAGGCCCACCACGTTGGTGTAGGAACCCACGAGCTTCACCACGAAGGTGCCGGCCAGGCCCTGGATGGCATAGCCACCTGCCTTGCCGCGCCATTCGCCCGAGGCGAGATAGCGCTCGAACTCCTCCCGCGAGAGACGCTTGAAGCGCACGCGGGTTTCCACGAGGCGCTCACGAACCGAATCCTTCGGGGTGATGAGGCTGATGGAGGTATAGACCCGGTGCGCCCGGCCGGAGAGCAGGCGCAGGCATGCCGCCGCCTCGTCCACCACCTCGGCCTTGGGCAGGATGCGCCCGCCCGCGACCACCACCGTATCGGCGGAGAGGATATAGGCGTCCTTCAGGTCCTCGCGGTTGCGGGCGGTCTTGCGGGCGACCTCGGCCTTGGCGCGAGCGAGGCGCTTGGCAAGGTCCTTCGGACCTTCGTTCTTCAAGGGCGCCTCATCCACATCGGCGGGCAGAAGGGCGTCGGGCTCGATGCCGCCCTGCTGCAGCAGGGCGAGCCTGCGGGGCGAGGCGGAAGCCAGAACGAGCTTCGGACGCCAGCTGGTATTCGACACCTCGGAAGAAGACGCCACTTTGATCTCCACGCTCCAGGGTCTTCGAGACCCTTCACGATTATTGCTTCTTTGGGCGTAAAGCTACGCCCGGTCACAACATGGCACCTGCGTTAAGTGAATCAAGCGCCGGGGGGCGGCTCGACGCCTGAGGGGGCCGGCTGGACGTCCGCGCCACGCATGGCATCGTCCCGCTCGAGCTTCCGGTAGCGCATGACCCCGATGGGGATCGTCAGCAGGAAGAGAACCGTGATCAGGGCCAACATCTCGAAGGGGAAGCTGATGAGCAGGCCGAAGGCCGCGACCGACAGCACGAAGATCGGCAGAACCCACTGGCGCGGCACATACTTGCCCATCGTCTTTCCCGAATAAGTCGGGATGGTCGAGACCATGAGGAAGGCGATACCGACCGTGTAGATTAGGACGACGGGGGCCACCGAGGAGTCCCGGATCGGCGTGCCGAGGAATGAGAGGTACAGCGGCAACAGGGCGCACATGGCCCCCATGGGGGCTGCCATGCCCACGAAGAAGTTTTTCTTCCACTCGGGCCGGTTGGGATCGTCGATCATGACGTTGAACCGGGCCAAGCGCAGGGCTGCCGCGATGGCGAGCACAATGGAGCCGATCCACCCGAGCGAGCGCAGTTCGTGCAGGACGAAGCTGTAGAGGATGAGCGCCGGGGTCACGCCGAAGTTCAGGAAATCCGCCAGGGAATCGAGCTCCGCACCGAAGCGGGAGGTGCCCTTCAGGAGCCGCGCGATGCGTCCATCCACCCCATCAAGGAAAGCAGCCACGATCACCGCCAGCACCGCCTGTTCGTAGCGCCCCTCGAAGGCGAGCCGGATCGCCCAGAGGCCCAGGCACAGGGCGATGAGCGTGATGATGTTGGGGGCGATCATTCGGAACGGAACGGGCTTGAAGAGCCGCTTGCGCGGTTCGTTCGGGTCCGGGGCGAAGGGAGGAAAAAGGTCACTCATGGCGAAAACCTAGGGGGAGCCAGCCTGACCGGCAAGTAGAGCTGAGCAGTGTGCAGTTATGGGAGAAGCGCAAACTGCTGTGGACAGTTCCGTCCAAAGGCCCGCGGGAGCGGAAATCCGCCCCCGCACGCGAAAGGCATTAGAGCATCGGACCCGAAGTAGGGTCCACCTTTCCGCACGATGCGCTAACCGACCCGATACTGGCGGGCGGGCTCATTGGCGGTCAGGTCCGCCAAGACCGTCTCGCCGGCCACCGCCGTCTGGCCGAGCCCGACAAGGACTTGGGCGGAGAGCGGCACATAGATGTCGAGGCGAGAGCCGAAGCGGATGAGGCCGAAGCGCTCGCCAGTGCTCAACATATCGCCCACCTTCACGAAGGAGACGATGCGGCGTGCCACGAGGCCCGCGATCTGCACCACGCCGATGCGAGTGCCCGCCGTCTCGATGACGAGGGCGTTGCGCTCGTTGTCCTCGCTTGCCTTGTCGAGCTCCGCATTGAGGAAGAGGCCCGGCGTATAGAGGATCTGCTCGATCCGGCCCGCGACCGGCGAACGGTTCACGTGGCAGTCGAACACGTTCATGAAGACCGAGATGCGCGTCATGGGCTCAGGCGGCAGGCTGAGCTCGGCCGGGGGAACGGCCGTGGTGATGAGGTTCACACGCCCATCTGCCGGAGAAATGACAAGGCCCTCGCGCATGGGAGTCACGCGCGGCGGATCGCGGAAGAAGTAGCAGACCCAGACGGTGAGAATGGCGCCGATCCAGCCAAGCGGCGACCAGAGCCAAGCCAGGACGATGGTCGCGAACAGCGCGATCAGGATGAAGGGATAACCCTCCTTGTGGATCGGGACGAAGATGCGACGCATCGATTCCAGAATATCGGTCATTCTTTGAAGCCTTTATCGAGTTTGCGTGGGATGGCAGGCGCGGGCGCTTCCGTCAACCTGCCACGCTTTCCTCCCCACGCTCCTCTTCCTCTGCGCGCTTCAGGGTCTCGCGGGCCTGATCGGCCTCGCGCTGGCGGTTCCACATGGAAGCGTAGACGCCGCCCAGAGCCAGGAGGCTGGTGTGATTGCCCCGCTCCACCACGCGGCCATGGTCGAGAACGATGATCTCGTCGGCCCCGATCACGGTGGACAGGCGGTGGGCGATGACCAGCGTCGTGCGGCCACGACTGACCCGGTCGAGGGCATCCTGGATTTCCTTTTCCGTAAAGGTATCGAGCGCCGAGGTGGCCTCGTCGAGAACGAGGATCGGTGGGCCTTTGAGAATCGTGCGGGCAATCGCCACGCGTTGCTTCTCGCCGCCCGAGAGCTTCAGGCCGCGCTCGCCCACCGGCGTGTCGTAGCCCTCCGGCAGGTTGCTGATGAAACGGTCGATCTGGGCAAGACGCGCAGCCTCCCTCACCTCCTCCGGGCTCGCATCCCAGCGGCCGTACTGGATGTTGTAGCCGATGGTGTCGTTGAAGAGCACCGTGTCCTGCGGGACCATGCCGATCACCTTGCGGAGCGAGGTCTGCTGAATGTCAGCGATGTTCTGCCCGTCGATGAGGATGCGTCCGCTCGTGGGCTCGTAGAAGCGGAACAGCAGACGCGAGATGGTGGACTTGCCTGCGCCCGAAGGACCGACGATGGCAACCGTATGGCCTGCCGGCACCTCGAAGCTCACGCCTTTGAGGATCGGACGCTCCGGAATATAGGAGAAATGCACATCCTCGAAGCGTACCACCGCCTGCTTGATCTCGAGCGGCTTCGCGCCGGGCTTGTCCTGGATCTCGGGGTTCTGCTCGATGATCCGGAACATGTCGTCGATGTCGATGAGGGCCTGCTTGATCTCGCGATAGAGCATGCCCATGAAGTTCAGCGGAATGTAGAGCTGAACCAGCATGGCATTCACCAGCACGAAGCTGCCGACGGACACGCGGCCCGCCATGATGTCCCGCGCCGCGAGCACCATCACGATGGCCATGCCGATGGAAAAGATCACGGCCTGGCCCGCATTGAGCACGGCGAGCGACGTATAGGTCTGTGTCGAGGCCCGCTCATAGCGCTCCATGGAGCGGTCGTAGCGCGCAGTCTCGCGCTGCTCGGCGCCGAAATACTTCACCGTCTCATAGTTCAGCAGAGAGTCGACGGCCTTCGTGTTGGCATCCGTATCGGAGTCGTTCATCTGCTTGCGGATCGAAATCCGCCACTGCGTCGCCTTGTAGGTATAGGCGAGATAGATCACCACCATCACGAAGACGACGAGCGAATAGACCCAGTCGAATTCCCAGGCGAGCAGGCCCAGCACCAGCGCGAATTCGAGGATGGTGGGGATGAGCGTCAGCACCATGAGGCGCGACAGCTCCTCGATGCCTTCGCGGCCACGCTCCAGCACGCGGGTAAGACCGCCGGTCTTGCGTTCGAGATGGAAGCGTAGAGACAGGCGGTGCATGTGCTCGAAGGCTTGCAGCGCGAGATTGCGCACCGCATGCATGGCGACCTTGGCGAAGAGACCATCGCGCACTTGAGTCAGCACTGCCATGAGGATGCGGGTAATGCCGTAGATGATCGTAAGCAGGATCGGCGACTTCCACAGCCAGGACCCTGCGGTGGCAGCGGCTTCGGTGGCCTGGTTGCCGTTGCTGGTGACGGCCACGAGCGCGTCCGTCGCCCATTTGAAGGCAAACGGCGTCACCATGGTCACGCCCTTGGCGACGAGGAGCAGGCCGAAGGCGATGAAGACGCGGCGTTGCAGGTCGGGACGCCCCTGTGGCCAGAGATAGGGCCAGAGCTTCGTCCATGTCGCGGCCAAGCCGTTAGCTTTTCGCGCGGCGGCGCTTGTCGAAGGGACGGAAGTGGTGGGGGGCATGACCAGAGAATCCGAATGAACCGTGGAACCCGATATAAGGGATCGGAAACAGGAATTCACCCTACCCCGTCCGCAGCCCTGCCCTGACGTAGAATGTCTCAACCCTCATCCTGAGGAGCAGGCGCAGTCTGCGTCTCGAAGGAGGATCCTGTGTGCGCTGGAGACGCCCTCGCCCTTCGAGCCACGAGCAAGCTTGACCCTGAGGGGAAGGCTCAGGATAGTTTTATGAAGAGCTCTTAGTTGGTCTTCTGGTTCTGATCGGCCGGCAGCACGAAAACCTGGCCTGGATAGATCAGATTGGGATTACGGATCTGTTCCTTATTCGCCCCGTAGATCACGGTGTAGCGATAGCCCGAGCCATAGATCCGCTGGCTGATCCGCCAGAGATTGTCGCCCTTGGAGATGATGGCCGTGTTGATGTTGGGGATCACGACCGTGCCGGCCGCAGCGACTTGGCCATCAGCGGCAGGCTTTCCGCCGGACTGTGCCTGAGCCGAAGCGTTGGAGGTTGCCGGGGCAACCGGAGCCTCAGACGCCGAGGCGACCTGAACCGGGACGGTGAAGCCCACCTCGGCCCGGGATTTCACCTGGCCTGAGACCGGATCCACATCATCGAGGCGGATCCGATATTCACCGGGCTTTACGCCGGAGCCGATGGAGAAGGAGACCTTGCCATCGCCTCCGGCCCCGCCCGGAGCGATAAGAGTTTCGTTGAGGTAGAGGCGAACCGTCGCGCCGGGAGCCGACAGGCCGGAAACGAAGAGCTTTCCGTTCTCGGTCTCGACGCTGACGATCTTGATCTCGGGCCGGGGCGTCGGCTGGGCTGGGGCCTCGGGCGCAGCATTCGCCTGCTGCTGCGGCTGAGCAGCGGGCTGGGCAGGCTCTGGTGTCTGCGCCGGCTTCTCGGATTCCTTCGGCGTGGTCTGCGCGACCTGCGACTCGGGCGGCTCAGGATTCGAAAGGACAACCGTCGGCTGATCCGGCGAGGTCAAGGTTACGAGGGGCTGCTTCTGGGCCGCATCGATCACCACCGTCACGCTCTGGAGAGAGCGCCGGCGTACCCCATCCGGCGCGATGGATTGCAGCACGACCTGATGGGAGCCCGGCGGCAAGGCCGGCGGCACGATGGCAAAGAGGCCAGAGGCATCGGCCACGGCGCGGGCATGGACCTGATCGCCCCTCAAGAGTTCGATGGTCGCCCCTGGAGCGGCCCGCCCGGCGATCACGCTCTCGCCGCTGGGCTCCACGCGTACGAGGTCGAAGGACGGGACGATGGGAGCCTCGGCAGGCTTCGTCTCAGCAGCTTTGGGCTCCGGAGGCTTCGCAGGCGCAACCTCCGCCGTTGACTTCTGCTGCTGCGTGGACTGCTGGAGAGAGGCCTGAGGCGTTGTGGCGCTGCGAGACTGCTCAGGAGCGCCGGGCCACGCCCAGTAAAGCGCGCCAACGAGAACCGCGACGACGCCAGCGGCTGCCGCGCCGATGATCGCGATGGTTCCTTTAAGCTCTGTCGCCTGCGCCATAACGCTTTTTCTCAACTCCGGCACTTTCATGCATTTAAGCCGTTTATCTTTCAAAAGGCTACGGCCATAAAGGGAATATAATGTTTTATGATTCAACGCGGGAGGCTCCCCGCCTCCCCGAAATGCCCATGTCAGATCAAAAGCCTGTCAAATCCATCTGTGTGTATTGCGGCTCCGGTTTCGGAGACGATCCTGTCTTTGCTGCAAATGCGGCGGCCTTGGGTCGTGCCATGGCCGAGCAGGGCGTCAATCTCGTCTATGGCGGTGGCAATGTCGGTCTCATGGGCACGGTCGCTCAGGCCGTTCTCGACCATGGCGGCTATGTCACGGGCATCATCCCGGACTTCCTGAAATCCCGCGAAAAGCTTCTCGACGAGGTGCAGGAAACCATCGTCGTTCCGGACATGCACACCCGCAAGCGACTGATGTTCGAGAAGGCCGATGCCTTCGTGGCGCTTCCGGGTGGCATCGGAACGCTGGAAGAACTCGTGGAGCAGATGACCTGGGCGCAGCTCGGCCGTCACACGAAGCCGATCCTGATGCTCAGCACCAAGGGGTTCTGGAAGCCGCTGCTCACCCTCTTTGCCCATATGCGCGAACAGGGCTTCATTCGCCCTGGGCTCGAGCTCAGCTATCTCGTGGCTGAACAGGTCGAGGATGTGATTCCGATGATCGAGGCCGCCGCGCGGCGCGTCGGCATCGTCGAGAATGCCGACCTGATCGAGACAAAGTTCTAGAGCATCGGACCCAAAAGTGGATTTGCACTTTTGGGATTCAATCCGATGTTCCCTTCCTCAAGCAGCGCATCGTTCGATGCGCTAGACAAACGCCGCTCATCCTACGCGGGAGAGAACGAGCCCGCCCAGGATGAGGCCTGCCGCGACAATGCGCTGCCAGGAAATGGCCTGCACTGGCAGGCCGAAGGCTCCGATCGCATCGAGGACGAGAGCCGCAACCACCTGGCCGAAGATCAGAGCCGCCACGGTGCTCACCGCACCCAGCTGCGGCACGCCCCAGATCACGATCGCCACATAGAACGCGCCTAAGCATCCGCCGAGCCATGCCCACCAGGGCGCGGAGGCCATGGCGCTGCCGGAAGACCACGCGCCGCGAAAGGCGCTGATGATGGCAAGCACCAGAAAGCCGACGCCGAAGGAAATGCAGGCGGCCAGCAGCGGGTCGCCGAGCGCACGGGCGAGCGCAGCATTGATTGGAGCCTGCGACGACAGAAAGACGCCGCCGATGACAATGCCGGCGAGCGGCAGCAGGAGCGAGAGGTTCATGGCTTGTCGGGACGAACGGCTTACAGCGTCGCCCCGCCCTTGAGCAGCTTGTAGATCATGGAATCGGTCAGTGCCTGGAACGAGGCATCGATGATGTTGGCTGAAACGCCGATGGTGGTCCAGCGCTCGCCCGTAGCATCCGTGAACTCTATGAGCACGCGCGTCACGGCATCCGAACCGCCCTGATAGATACGCACCTTATAGTCCACCAGCTCCAGATCCTGGATCAGGTTCTGGTACTTGCCGAGATCCTTGCGAAGCGCCACGTCGAGCGCATTCACCGGGCCATTGCCTTCCGCAGCAGAGATGAGAACCTCATCGCCCACGCGCACCTTAACGATGGCTTCCGAGGCGGTGACGAGCTCGCCCATCGCGTTGTAGCGGCGCTCCACACTCACCGAGAAGCGCTCTACGTCAAAGAAGGCCGGCACCTCACCCAGCATGCGCTTGACGAGCACATAGAAGGAGGCATCCGCTCCTTCGAAGGCGAAGCCCTCCGCCTCTTTCCGTTTCACCTCATCGAGCACGCGGGCGATGCGTGGATCGCCCCTCTCCAACTCGAAGCCGCAGCGCTTGAGTTCGGCGAGAATGTTCGATTGCCCGCCCTGGTCGGACACCAGAACTTTGCGCACGTTGCCGACCACTTCCGGCTCCACATGCTCGTAGGTGCGCGGGTCTTTCAGCACGGCGGAGGCATGAATGCCTGCCTTGGTGGCAAACGCGCTCGCGCCGACGAAGGGCGCGTGGCGGTTGGGCTGGCGGTTGAGGATCTCGTCCACCTGCCGCGAGACATGGGTGAGCCCGCTCAACGCCTCGTCCGTCACGCCGAGTTCGAAGCGAGAAGCATAGCCGTCCTTCAACTTCAGTGCGCCGATGAGCGTGATGAGATTAGCATTGCCGCAACGTTCGCCCAGACCATTGAGCGTGCCCTGGATATGGCGCGCACCCGCCTCTACCGCTGCCAGCGAATTGGCGACGGCGCAGCCGCAATCGTCATGGGCGTGAATGCCAACATATGCGCTCGGCACAACCTTGGTGACGGCATTGACGATCTCCATTACCTCGTGAGGCAGCGTGCCGCCATTGGTGTCGCAGAGCACCACCCAGCGCGCACCGGCCTCGTAAGCGGTCTTCGCGCAGGAGAGCGCATAATCGGGATTGGCCTTGTAGCCGTCGAAGAAGTGCTCGCAATCGACGATCACCTCGCGGCCCTTGGTGCGCGCAGCTTCGACGCTGTCGCCAATGCCGGCGAGGTTTTCCTCCAGCGTCGTCTCAAGCGCCACGTGCACGTGATAATCCCAGGACTTTGCGACAAAGCAGATCGCATCGGCCTCAGCTTCCAGAAGCGCCGAGACGCCGGGATCGTTCGAGACCGAGCGCCCTGCCCGCTTCGTCATCCCGAAGGCCGTGAACTTGGCCTTCTTCGTGCGTTTCTCAGAGAAAAAGGCGGTATCCAGCGGGTTCGCCCCCGGATAACCGCCTTCCACGTAATCGATGCCGAGCCTGTCGAGGAGCGTGGCAATCGCCCGCTTGTCTTCAAGCGAGAAATCCACACCTGTGGTCTGCGCGCCATCGCGCAGAGTGGTGTCGAAGAGATAGACGCGCTCAACGCTCATGACGACATCTTCCTGTCCTCGACGGGTGCGAGGCGCTTTTCCATGGTGGTGGTGCCGAGCCACTCGTCGCCGAGCGACAGGGTATTGCGGCGCTGAGGCTGAAAGCCCTGCTTCTGAAAGAAAGGCTGCGCGTTGTCGCTGACCTCGGCCACGAGGCGCGCCGCACCGCGCGCGGTCGCGAGTTTTTCGACCGCATCATAGAGCATCGTGCCGATCCCCTGCCCTGCCACCGTGGGATGCACATGGAACAGCTCGATCAGCTCATTGCCCTTCAGCGCAATGAAGCCGACGGCCGCCCCCTCGATGGTCGCCACGAGGGTGAGATCCTTCGCCAGTTTCTCGGCGAAATCCTCCTCCTCGGATTGCATCATCCAGGCTTCCTGCTGGGCCTCGCTGTAATCCTCGCCTGTCAGTTCCTCGATGCTCGCCTGAAAAATCTCAACGAGCACCGGCAGGTCGGCGGGAAGGAAGGGACGCAGTCCCGGTTTCGGCAGTGACTGTCCCATCAGCGTGTCTCCAGCGCGAATGCGCAGCACAACGATTCCTCGTCATGGCAGCACTTGTTGCGGCAATCCACGTCTTGAAAGCGCCGCGCCAGAAAGACGTGGATACCTGGGACAAGCCCGGGCATGACGGAGGAGGATGACGAAACGCTCATCGCGCAACCTCCCAGGTGGTGGTGCCGTCCTTGTTGTCCTTCACGACAACGTTGAGCGCTGCGAGTTCGTCGCGAATGCGGTCTGACTCGGCCCAGTTCTTCGCAGCGCGGGCTTCCTTGCGGGCGGCGATCAGGCGCTCGACCACGGCGGGATCGACCGAAAGCGAAGCCTGCTTTCGTGCCTTCCACGCCTCGGCCCCTTCGAGAAGGAAGCCGAGCGCGCGCAGGTTCGCGCCGAGCTCATCGTGATCCCCCTGCCCATCGAGGGCATGAAGTTCCGCCAGCATCTTCGGGGTGTTGAGATCGTCCGCCAAAGCCTCGACGATCTGCTCCGAAAGCTGAGCCGATTGCCCATGGCCCGCCAGCTCGTACCAGCGGTCGAGGGTCTTCTGGCTTTCCTCCAGGCCCTTCTCCGTCCAGTCGATAGGCTGGCGATAATGGGTGCGCAGCATGTTGAAGCGCAGCACCTCGCCCGGCCATTGCTGCAGCAGATCGTGGATGGTGAAGAAGTTGCCGAGAGACTTCGACATCTTCTCGCCTTCCACCTGCAGGAAGCCGTTGTGCATCCAGACATTGGCCATGCGCGGCGTCTCGAAGGCGCAGCAGCTCTGGGCGATCTCGTTCTCGTGGTGCGGGAAGACGAGATCGATGCCGCCGCCATGGATGTCGAAGATCTCGCGCTCTGCCGGGTCGCTGCAGGTGAGACGCGTCTCGAAGGCTTGGATCAGATGCTTCCACGACATGGCGGAGCACTCGATGTGCCAGCCGGGGCGGCCCGGCGTCTTGATGCCGGCGGGAGCCGGCCAGGCCGGATCGTTCGGGCCAGAAGGCTTCCAGAGCACGAAATCCATGGGATCGCGCTTGTAGGGAGCAACGTCCACCCGGGCGCCGGAGAGCAGTTCGTCGAGGGAACGCTTGGAGAGGGCGCCGTATTTCGGCAGACCGGGCAGCTTCTGCATGCCGGCAACCGAGAAGAGCACGTGGTCCTCTGCCACGTAGGCGGTACCTCGTTCGATCAGCCGCTCGATGATCATGCGCATCTCGTCGATGTGCTCGGTGGCCCTAGGTTCCACGAAGCTTGGCCGTTTGCCGGGGACGTTCACATCTTCCGGCATGAGGACACCAAGTGCACGGATATCGGTGTGGAACTGCTCCTCCGTCTTCCGGGTCACCTCGCGGATGGCGTCGTTGTGGGGCAGGTCCGGGTAATCGCGGGCGGCGCGGGCGTTAATCTTGTCGTCCACATCCGTGATGTTGCGCACATACGTGACCGCTTCCGCACCGTAAACATGCCTGAGCAGACGGAAGAGAAGGTCGAAGACGATGATGGGGCGGGCGTTACCGATATGAGCGTAGTCGTAGACCGTGGGGCCGCAGACATACATGCGCACGTTCTTGAGGTCGACGGGGACGAACGCGTCCTTCGACCGGGTGAGCGTGTTGTAGAGCTTCAGCTGGGGCGCCATGAAACCAAATCCCTGTCAGGCCACAAGGCCGGAGGTTGGTTTCGATCTTGGAGTGAGAACGAGACGGCTCCAGCCAGCGTGGTGCGCTAGCCGCAAATAATCCCGGAAATGAGGATCGTTGCCGTGTTCATGAACCAATCAATGCCCCGTCCGGCGACAGGCGTCAAGGTTCCCGTGCTGGAGAGCACAGTTCCTTTGCAGGCATGCAAGAAACGGGTTTTTACCAAACCCGTTAGAGCTTTGTTCACGGGCTTCCGTGACAATAAAGCTCGAATTCAATCAATGAGGTTTTCTATGCGCCGCGCATTTGCCGTGCTCGGGTTGAGCACAGCCATGTTCATTGGAGCCGCGTCCCTGACGCTGCTTCCCAACGGCACCCAGGCCTCATCGACCGAAGCGACCTTCCTGGTCCCCGCCGCCGATGGCTACGGCGTTGCGGAATGCCTCATCTCAAACCAGGCTTGTGGCCAAGTTGTGGCAGATACCTGGTGCGAGGCTCAAGGCTATACGCGCGCGATTTCCTTCCGCCAGGTCGAGGCCGAGGAGACGACAGGGTCGATTCGCAAGGTATCAATGACCGTTCCCGAGCATCGCCCGATCTCGATTACCTGTTCGAACTGAAGGGTGCGTGCGGCAACAGTTACGCTTTATCCCACCACTTTAGGGGTGTTACCCCATCGGTAGGATCGTAAACATTGCCATAGTACCACTCGGCGTCGGGAAACAGAGCCGTCATTTCCCTGAAAGCTGCCTCAATGGCCTCAAAGCCACCTGCAACCGATACAGTGTAGACGAGTTGCATGTGGCTCTTACCATCAAGGTATCCGCCTAGCTGACCCAAATTTCCAGTTATATGCTGTTCGAGGGCGTTCAAATCACCTCTCGAAAAGATTTGGACGCAAACGTTTCCGCTACGTTCAATGATCTTGAACTGCCCATCGGGAATAGCCTCAAATACATCACCGGCTGCCAAACCCTGCACTAGACCTGGGGATTTGAGCAGCCTATACCATCCGTTTGCCTGCGACTCAGCAAGAACCTCCTCATGGACAGACGTCCCATTGGACCTCTGCCCTGCAAGCAATTGTAGTCTTTCGATCATCTCCAAATGCCCATTCGATGCTGGACGCAGCCTAAGCTGATTTCACTTATTGAGCCAGTCGCCGCATTTGGGCGGAACATCCGTCCCCCAGGGCATGAGCGGCACGGTGGAGGTCGAGTTCTTGGGCGAGCCCTCGATAGGCCGGTCCGAATAGACCATGTAGACCAGGGTGTTCCGCTTCGCGTCGCAACCGCGCACGATCTGCATCCGCTTGAAGATAAGGGAGCGACGCTCGCTGAACACCACGTCGCCCTGGCCGAACCGCTGCTTGAACTTCACCGGACCGACCTGACGGCAGGCGAGCGAGATGTCGGACACCTCCTCCGCCACCCCGAAGGTACCGGAGATGCCGCCCCGCTCCGGGGTCGTGTAATGGCAGGCCACCCCCTCCACCACGGGATCGTCGATGCCGTAGACGGCGAGCTTGTCGTCAGGCGTCAGGGCCCGCCAGACGGTGGACTTCTTGAAGATCAGATCCGGCTCCTGGGCTGCAGCGCCGATGACTGCTCCCATCACGAGGGCCAAAGCCAGAGCGATTCGAGCAAGCATTCCCGTTGTCTCCTAAAGTTACGCTGTCATGTGGGAATTCCGCCCGCCTTTGACGAGGGCTATTCGGCGTGGTGGCTGCAGATGCAGATCTTGTTGCCGTCGAGGTCGCGAAAGTAAGCCCCGTAGTAGTTGCGGTGATAGTGAGGCCGCAAACCCGGCCCGCCCTCATCCGTCCCGCCCTGCTTCATCGCAAGCTCATAGCAGGCATCGACCAGCGCACGCCTGGGGGCCAGAAGCGCGATCATGGAGCCGTTGCCCACGGAGGGTTCAGCTCTATCGAACGGCCGGACAACCAGGAACTGGGGACGCCCGCCCGGCAGGCCATAGCCCACCATGTCCTCGTCCGTGAACCGGACCTCGAGGCTCAAGGGAGTCAGCACGGCATCGTAGAAGACGCGCGCTCGCGCCAGGTCATTTGCTCCGATGGTCGTATGAGAGTACATGCAAGATCTCGTCAGGGTCGTTTTTCGACGGGCAGGCTAGAGGCCTTCCCCCGGAGCGGGCAAGACGGTAATCACAATAGGGCCCCATTCCGGCGTCAGATGACCAGCTTCCTGGCCATGGCGCCGTATCGGACCCGATTCTGCGATCAGCTTGATGACAAAGACATTCTTTCTCCGCTCATTCTTCGCCGTGATGGCCTTCCTGGCCGCCGGACAGGCAGCTCTCGCCCAGTCGCCCGAGTGCCAGCGCTACCGCGCGGAACTGGCGAATCTCGATCGCAGCAGCGGCGGAGCGCCGACTGGGCAGATGCAGGCCCAGCGGGCAGAGATCAACCGTCTGGTGCGCTACTACAGTTCCATCGGCTGCGAGCGCGGTCCATTGGGCTTCTTTGCAGGCCCCGCCCCGCGCGAGTGCGGCCCCATCGCCGCACAGATTCGCCAGCTCGAGGCCGGCTATGCCCGCTTGGCCCAGCAGGCCCTGGACCCCGCCGATGTGGAGGCCCGCCGTCGCCAGCTTCAGGCTGCCGTGCAGCAGACCTGCTCCACCGATCAGCCCCGCGGCTTCTTCGAATCGCTCTTTGGCCCCCCGCGTGGTCAGCAGCAGCAGGAGATCGCGCCTGAGGGACAGCCGATTATCGCCGATGAAGGGCAGCGTGCCCTCGGCGGCGGCCGCCTGATCTGCGTGAAGACCTGCGACGGCTCGTTCTTCCCGCTAACCACCCCGCCCGGCGGCCAGCAGAGCGCCGACGAGATGTGCCAGGCCCTCTGCCCCGGCACGGAAACGACGGCTTATGCGTATCCGGGCGGCGACGACGGCCTGACACGCGCCGTCTCGCTCTCGAGCAACCGGGCCTACACGTCGCTCGCCAACGCCTTCAAGTTCCGCAAGACCTTCGACGAAAGCTGCGCCTGCAAGAAGCCCAATGAGAGTTGGGCGGTTGTCCTGCGCAAGGCCGAGGGCATGCTGGAGCAGCGCAAGGGCGACATGATCGTGACTGCCGAGAAGGCGGAGGAAATGTCCCGTCCGAAGGCCGTGCAGGCCCGCAAGGCCGCAGACAAGAAGGCGGACGAGGAAGAGAAGGCCGCGGCTGAGAGCGCCGCCGCAGCTCCGACCGCGAGCAAGGAATCCTCCGGTATCGGTCCGCAATCGATCGAGACCACCCGCGTGGTCGGCGAGAACGAGGGCAATAAGCAGGAAATCGTCGGCGGCAACGGCGAGAAGAAGACGGTGCGCGTGATTGCGCCGAACCTCATTCCGGTGCCGAACGGACAGAACTGATCCGGTTCACGGCATCATTCGACGACGGGCGCCTTTTGGGGCCCGTTCTCCTTTGGGAGGGGGAATTTCGGGCAAGTCTCCGGCATGCTATCAGGCGCGTCATGAAACCACTCGATCATTCGCGAATGCCGGATTCCTTCGGCGCATCAAACCCGATCATCTCGGTCTCGGGGCTCTCCAAAACCTATGCCTCGGGCTTCCAGGCCCTGCGCAAGGTCGATCTTGAAATCCGCCGGGGCGAGATCTTCGCCCTGCTCGGCCCCAACGGCGCCGGTAAGACGACGCTGATCAGCATCATCTGCGGCATCGTCAACCCGAGCACGGGCACGGTCACGGCGGATGGGCACGACATCATTCGCGACTACCGGCCTGCGCGAACCAAGATCGGCCTCGTCCCGCAGGAACTCACCACCGATGCCTTTGAGAGCGTGTGGGCGACGGTGAATTTCAGCCGCGGTCTCTTCGGCAAGCCGGCCAATCCCGCCTATGTCGAGAAGATCCTGAAGGACCTCTCTCTCTGGGAGAAGAAGAACACGAAGATCATGGCGCTCTCGGGCGGCATGAAGCGCCGCGTGATGATCGCCAAGGCGCTTTCGCACGAGCCCAAGATCCTCTTCCTCGACGAGCCGACGGCGGGCGTCGATGTGGAGCTGCGCCGAGACATGTGGAACATGGTACGCGGTCTTCGCGAGAGCGGTGTCACCATCATTCTCACGACGCACTATATCGAAGAGGCCGAGGAGATGGCCGACCGGATAGGGGTGATCAACAAGGGCGAGATCATCCTGGTCGAGGACAAGCACGTGCTCATGCAAAAACTCGGCAAGAAGCAGCTGACCCTGCACCTGCAGAACCCGCTCGCGGACCTTCCCGCCGATCTGCGATCTGAGCATCTGCACCTTTCCGCCGATGGCGCGGATCTCATCTACACTTTCGACACGCAGAGCGACGAAACGGGCATCGCCACGCTGCTGCGCCGCCTCAACGAGCACGGTATCCATTTCAAGGATCTGCGCACCTCCGAGAGTTCTCTGGAGGACATTTTCGTCAGCCTGGTGAGGGGGCGCTCGTGAACGTCTACGGCATCAAGGCCATCTATCTCTTCGAGATGGCGCGCACGTGGCGCACGCTGATGCAGAGCATCGCCTCGCCGGTTCTCTCGACCTCGCTCTATTTCATTGTCTTCGGCTCGGCCATCGGATCGCGCATGGCCCATATCGACGGCGTGAGCTATGGCGCCTTCATCGTGCCGGGCCTCATCATGCTCTCGCTCCTGACCGAGAGCATCTCCAACGCGTCGTTCGGAATCTACATGCCGAAATTCACGGGCACGATTTACGAGATCCTCTCGGCGCCGATTTCGGCCATCGAGACGGTGATCGGCTATGTGGGCGCGGCGGCCACGAAGTCGGTGATAATCGGTACCATCATTCTCGTCACCGCACGACTTTTCGTGGATTTCTCCATCGAACATCCCGTCTGGATGATCGCCTTCCTGGTACTGACCTCCGTCACCTTCAGCCTTTTCGGCTTCATCATCGGCGTATGGGCCGACAGCTTCCAGAAGCTGCAGGTGATTCCTCTGATGATCGTGACGCCCCTCGCCTTCCTCGGCGGCAGCTTCTATTCCATCAGCATGCTGCCGCCCTTCTGGCAGAAGGTCGCTCTGTTCAACCCGGTGGTCTATCTGGTCAGCGGCTTCCGCTGGAGCTTTTATGGCGTCGCCGACGTGGATGTCGGCATCAGCCTCGGCATGACGTTTCTATTCATGCTGATCTGCCTCGCTGCAATCTGGTGGATCTTCCGGACGGGCTACAAGATCAAGGCGTAAAACCTCAAACGAACCTCTTCGTCATGGCCGGGCTTGTCCCGGTCATCCACGTCTTCCTGGCGCAGCAGTTCAAAGACGTGGATGCCCGCAACAAGTGCGGGCATGACGACGAGGACGTTAGACTTCTATGGCTTTATGCCATCTGCCCCGACAAACGCGCCTTCGCTCGCTCGGGGCCGACGAGCGGCAGGAGGTTGCCGAGTTCCGGACCGTGATCGAGACCCGTGAGTGCAAGGCGCAGCGGCATGAACAGCGCCTTGCCCTTCACGCCAGTCTTCGTCTTCACGGCTTCCGTCCAGGCTTTCCAAGTCGTGGTATCCCACGGCCCATCCGGCAGCACTTCGGCGGCCGCGTCGATGAAGGCGCGATCCTCGATCACGGGCGTCACCGGCCCACGCACGACCTTGGCCCATTCCGCGACATCGCGAACCTTTGTGAGATTGCCGCGCACGGCATTCCAGAAGGCTTCGCCGAGATCCGCATCGAGCGCCACAAGACGCTCGCGCACGATCTCGTAGGGCATCTCGTGGATGAGACGCGCGTTGAGATGCTCCAGCTCGCTCTCGTCGAACTTCGCGGGCGCGCGGGAGATGTGCGAGAAGTCGATGAGCTTGGCGAGTTCGTTGAGATCGGCCACGGGGCGCACGGCCTCAGCGGATCCGACAAGCACGGCGAGCGACGCCACGGCCTGCGGTTCGAGGCCCGCATCGCGCAGGCCCTTCACGGAGAGGTGGCCGAGGCGCTTCGAAAGCCCCTCGCCGCTTGCCGTAATCAGCAGGCTGTGATGCGCGAAGGTGGGAATAGCAGTCCCCAGCGCCTCGAATATCTGGATCTGCACCGCCGTATTGGTAACGTGGTCCTCGCCACGGATCACATGCGTGATTTTGAGGTCGATGTCATCGACCACCGATGGCAGCGTATAGAGATAGGTGCCATCCTCGCGCACCAGCACGGGATCGGAGAGCGAGCCGCAATCCACATGGGCCTCGCCGCGCACGAGGTCGTTCCACGCCACGTTCGTGTGATCGAGGCGGAAACGCCAATGGGGCTTGCGTCCTTCGCTTTCGAGTGTCGCGCGCTCCTCGTCCGTGAGCTTCAACGCAGCCCGATCGTAGATCGGCGGCAGGCCGCGGGCGAGCTGACGCTTGCGGCGAAATTCCAGCTCCTCCGGCGTCTCGTAGCAGGGATAGAGACGACCGACATCCTTCAGCTGCTCCGCCGCAGCATCATAGAGATCGAAACGCTCCGACTGGCGGAGAACGATATCAGGCGCGATGCCGAGCCACTTGAGATCGGTCTCGATGGAATCCGCATATTCCTGCTTCGAGCGCACGAGATCGGTGTCGTCGAAGCGCAGGATGAAGGTGCCCCCTTCCCGACGCGCGAAGAGCGCATTGAGCAGGGCCACACGGGTATTGCCGATATGGATGTGCCCGGTCGGAGACGGGGCGAAGCGAACGATGGGCTTGGACATAGCGAACCCTATGGCGAAGGGAGCCGGGCGACGCAAGGGGCTGCCGCCAATGAAAGATCAAACATCGAGCGAGCCCATGCGTGGTTTGCCGATGGCGCGCTCCAGAGCTTCGTCCTTTTGATGAGCGATAAGGCCCTGATCGCGGAAGCGGTTCACGATGGGATAGCGGCGATCGCGGCCGAAATTCTTGCGCGTGACCTTCACGCCCGGCGCCGATTGTCGACGCTTGTATTCGGCGATGTAGAGCAGCCGCTCCACCTTCTTCACCACCTCAAGATCATAGCCCTTGGCGACGATGTCGGACACGCGAAGCTCCTCCTCGATGAGGCCGCGCAGGATCACATCGAGATCCTCATACGGCGGCAGCGAGTCCTGATCCTTCTGGTTTTCGCGCAGTTCCGCAGAAGGGGCCTTGGTGAGGATGTTCTCAGGGATCACGATGCCATCCGGGCCCAGAGCTCCCTTCGGCTTCCAGCGATTGCGGAGCGCGGACAGGCGGTAAACCTCCATCTTGTAGAGGTCCTTGATCGGGTTGAAGCCGCCGTTCATGTCGCCATAAATCGTGGCATAGCCCACCGATATTTCGGACTTGTTGCCCGTGGTCACCACCATGGCGCCGAACTTGTTCGAGATCGCCATGAGGGTGCTGCCGCGCGCGCGGCTCTGGAGGTTCTCTTCCGTGATGTCCCGTTCCCTGCCCTGGAAAAGCGGCTGAAGCGCGGTCTCGAAGCCCTCCACTGGATCGGCAATGGGCAGGATATCGTAGCGAACGCCCAAGGCCTTCGCGCAGGCCTCCGCATCACGCAAGGATTCACCGGAGGTGTAGCGGTAAGGCAGCATCACGCAATGGACACGGTCCGCACCCAGCGCATCGACGGCCATGGCGGCGCAAATTGCGGAATCGATGCCTCCGGAAAGCCCGAGCACCACGCCGGGGAAGCGGTTCTTCTCCACGTAATCGCGAAGGCCGAGAACGCAGGCGGCATAATCAGCCTGTTCGCCTTCCTCCACCGTCATCATGGGAGCCTCGCGGCACACCCAGCCGTCCTCGCCCTTCTCCCAGGCGGTGAGCGCAATCACCTCCTCGTAAGCAGGCAGCTGGCAGGCCAGCGAGCAATCGGCGTTCAGCACGAAGGAGGCGCCGTCGAACACGAGTTCGTCCTGACCGCCGACCTGATTGAGATAGACGAGCGGCAAGCCGCTTTCCGTCACACGCGCGGCGGCGATGTTGAACCGTTCCTCCGTCTTGCCGCGCCAATAAGGCGAGCCGTTGGGAACGAGGAGCATTTCGGCTCCCGTCTCGGCAAGGCATTCGACCACATCGCCGGTCCAGATGTCCTCGCAGATCGGAATGCCTAAGCGAATGCCGCGGAAATTGACCGGACCCGGCAAGGGACCGGCATCGAAATTCCGCTTCTCGTCGAAAACGCCGTAATTGGGCAGATCGACCTTGAAGCGCACCGAGATCGCGCCGCGATCGAGAAGCGCATAGGCGTTGTAGAGCTCGCCCTTCTCGCGCCACGGCAGGCCGACGAGCATGCCGGGGCCGCCATCGGCCGTCTCGCGGGCGAGGCGCTCCAGCGCGGCGCGGCAGGTATCCTGGAAGGCAGGCTTGAGCACGAGATCCTCGGCGGGATAGCCCGCGAGGAACTGCTCGGCGAACATCACGAGATCGGCGCCCATCCGGGCCGCCTCGGCACGGGCGAGGCGCGCCTTTTGCTCGTTGCCGGCCACATCGCCGACAATGGGGTTGAGCTGCGCGAGAGCGATCTTGAGCATGTTCTGAGCCATAGCACCTGCAGAATTAGCGCGCCGTCGGATGCGCAGCAATGCAAAGCCTGAACTATCCCGTGAACTTAACGCCGAATGGATTGCTCCGATCCACTGAAGCTGAAACGGCAGAAAAAGTGCCCCGCAGCAATTTTCGGAACCCAATATAGCTCAGGTCGTTGTCCCCACACGATTTTGACAATGGAGGCGACGATGTTGAAAGGCGGTTTGCTTTGGCTGATCGGTATTCCTCTGCCGATCATCCTTATTCTCTACTTCATGGGCTGGCTGAGTTAAGTCAACGATTGTTCAAAGCCAACCCAAGAAAGTAAAAGGGGCGCTTGGAGGCGCCCCTTTTCTTTTATTCTCACTCAGCCGCCAGAGCGGCGGGCCTTTCCCTTGACTGGCGCTCGCGTTTGATCAGCTCCGAGGTCAGGAACGCGATTTCCAGCGCCTGCTCCGCGTTGAGGCGCGGGTCGCAATAGGTGTGATAGCGGTCCGAGAGGTCCGCATCGGTGAGCGCGCGGGCACCGCCGGTGCATTCCGTCACGTTCTTGCCGGTCATCTCCAGATGGATGCCGCCGGCATGGGTGCCTTCCGCCTGATGGATGGCGAAGAAGTCCCTCACCTCGCCCATGACGCGCTCGAAGGGACGGGTCTTGAAGCCCGAAGCTGCCTTGATCGTGTTGCCGTGCATCGGATCGCAGGACCACACCACCGTGCGGCCTTCCTTTTGCACCGCGCGGATCAGGCCCGGCAGATGATCGGCCACCTTGTCCGCGCCGAATCGGCAGATCAGCGTGAGACGGCCAGCCTCGTCCTCGGGGTTCAGGGCGTCGATGAGCTTGAGGAGCCCATCCGCCGTGAGCGACGGGCCGCACTTGAGGCCGATCGGGTTCTTGATGCCGCGCATGTATTCCACATGGGCATGGTCGAGCTGCCGCGTGCGGTCGCCGATCCAAACCATGTGGCCGGAGGTGGCGTACCAGTCGCCGGTGGTGGAATCCACGCGGGTCAGGGCCTCCTCGTAGCCGAGCAGCAGGGCCTCGTGACTGGTGTAGAAATCCGTCGAGCGCATCTCGGGATGCGTTTCAGGATCGATGCCGATGGCCCGCATGAAGTTGAGGCTCTCGGTGATGCGCTCGGCCAACTCGCTGTAGCGCGAGGATTGCGGCGAATCCTTCACGAAGCCGAGCATCCAGCGATGCGCGTTCTCGAGGTTCGCATAACCGCCCGTCGCGAAGGCACGGATCAGGTTGAGCGTCGCGGCCGATTGACGGTAGGCCATGAGCTGGCGGCGCGGATCGGGCGTGCGGGCCTCGGGCGTGAAAGCGATGTCGCTGATGATGTCGCCCCGGTAACTCGGCAGCTCGACGCCATCGATGGTCTCGGTCGCGGAGGAACGCGGCTTGGCGAACTGGCCGGCTACGCGGCCGACCTTCACCACCGGCGAGCCGCCCGCATAGGTGAGCACCACGGCCATCTGCAGGAACAGGCGGAAGAAATCGCGGATGTTGTCGGCGGAGTGTTCGGCGAAGCTCTCGGCGCAGTCGCCGCCCTGGAGGAGGAAAGCCTCACCCTTGGCCACTTTCGCCAGCTCACGCTTCAGCTTGCGGGCCTCGCCCGCAAAAACGAGCGGGGGAAAGCCTGCAAGCTGCTGCTCCACGCTTTCAAGCGCCTCCGGGTCCGGATAGGCCGGAACCTGCTGGATCGGCTTGTGTCTCCAGCTATCGGGCGTCCACCGCTCAGTCATGACACTTACCCCCGTGTCTTTTGTGTCCTCTCGTTCACCGCAACAAGCGGCACGAAAAGGCACCTATACACGACATAAATAAAAAGGCGAGTGCAGAGAGGTGACGCCAAAGCAAAGAAGCCCTGCATCTTAAGGTGCAGAGCCTCTCTTTTTGGGGAGCCCTGCCCTTAAGCACGACAGGCTTGCGACATCAGGCCGCCGCAGCGACCGGAGCTGCGGACTGGGCGTAGTTCTGGACTGCCAACCAGTTCCCGACCTCTTCCACGCGCTGCGTATGGCGCGGATACGTGGAGAATATCTTCAGGATGACGCCCGCAATCGGAGGAACAAGCTTCTCCTGCTCGGCGAAGACGGCACTGTTCATCTGGCCATTGAGCTTGGCGCTGCCGCAGGCGAGCATCTGCAGAGCGGAGCGGGACACTTCCAGATCCTGGACAATGAAGGCGCCGACGCGGTCGCAGGTGAGCTCGCGAGCCCGGGAATAGGCGGCCCCGAGGAACGGCACGAGGTTCGAAGGCCAGCGCACCAGGTTCATCAGGTCATCAAGGTGGCCCGCCACATGATGGCCGAGCTCATGCCCGATCACGAAGCGCAACTGCTCATCATCATCCGCATCGATAATGGCTGAGGACAGCCAGACATAGCGGTGCCGCCCGATGAGCCGGATTGCGATCGCGTTCATTACGCCATGAGAGTTGTAGACAAAGGCCGTCGGCGCCTCCAGGAGCCCGATCTTCTTTGCCCCCTCCTCGACCATGGCCTGGATATGAGGGAACTGCTGCGGCCCCACCATCACGTAATGGCCGAACATATGGGCGCGGAGCAGGGCGCGAGCGGCTGCCAGCGCGCACCAAATGACGAGACCATAGAAAATGAGCATGACCAGACCGAGGACCGGGTGGTCGCTGGCGAGTACGGAAACCAGAAGCAGAAACCACAGCACGCCTCCGACAATGAGGGTGATGTTGCCGTAATTTTCTTCCTTATGATGGCGGACTGCCCGGATGTTGAATTGCATTGCGAAAAACTCCTTCGCAATCATTCTAAATCGTGGCGTCCGACCACATAAAAGCCACCATTTCGCCGCAATTGGGACTATCCCCACTTCTTTTACGTAAAGGAAGCTATCCTACGGCAATGGGCTTCTTGATCACGACGGGCGTGCGCATGGTCACGAGTTCCTCCGCAGCGGTCGGATGAACGGCGACAGTTCGGTCGAAATCAGCCTTGGTGGCCCCCATGGTCACGGCGATACCGGCAAGCTGAATCATCTCGCCCGCGTCATTTCCCATGATATGAACACCCACGACCTTGTCAGTGGTTTTGTCGACAACGAGCTTCATGAGCACCCGTTCGGAGCCGCCCGAAAGGGTGGCCTTCATGGGCCGGAAAGCCGTCTTGTAGACGTCGATTTCCCCATAGATCTCCCGAGCCGCTGCCTCGCCACAGCCGATCACGCCGATTTCTGGAGTCGAGAAGACGGCCGTGGGGATCAGGTCGTGATCGATGATCGTAGGCTTTCCGCCAAATACAGTATCTGCAAAGGCGTGCCCCTCGCGGATGGCGATGGGCGTAAGATTGACTCTGTTGGTCACGTCGCCGACCGCAAAGATCGAAGGGATAAGCGTCCGGGAATAGCCATCGACCGGGATCGCCCCCACCTCGTCCACAGTGATGCCTGCCTTCTCGAGGCCGAGCCCCTTCGTGTTCGGCCGTCGGCCTGTCGCAACGAGCACTTGGTCGACTGTAACTACGGAGCCACTGGACAGGGTCACGTCAATATCGTCTGCGTTTTTGTCCAGGCGCGTCACAGTCGTCTTGAGAGCGAGATTGATTCCGCGCTGAGCATAGGCCTCACCCAGGGCATCGCGCACATCCTCGTCGAAGCCGCGCAGGAGCCTGTCGCCGCGGTGAACCAGGGTCACCTCGCTCCCGAGCCCCGCAAAGACGCCGGCGAATTCCACGGCGATATAGCCGCCGCCGATAACCATGATGCGCCTTGGCTGAGTCTCCAGGTGGAAGACCTCGTTTGAGGTGATGCCGAGCTCGCCGCCCGGAATGGGGGGGTCCATGGTCGGATGAGCACCGACCGCTACGAGGATGTAGCGTGCGCGGATGCGCTCGCCGGTCTTGAGAATATGGACCGTATGTGCATCCTCGATCACAGCGCGGCTGTTGATGGTCTCGACCCCGGCCTTTTCGAGGTTGGCCCGGTAGATCCCCTCCAGCCGGTCGATCTCCCTGTCCTTGTTGCGGATGAGCGTCGCCCAGTCGAAGTTCGTCTCCCCAACGGTCCAGCCGAACCCGGCCGCATCGTGGAACTCGTCGGCGAAGCGGCTGGCATAGACCATGAGCTTCTTGGGCACGCAGCCGCGAATGACGCAGGTGCCCCCGACCCGGTCTTCCTCCGCGATCATCACCTTCGCGCCGTAGTTCGCGGCAATGCGAGCGGCGCGGACGCCACCGGACCCCGCTCCGATGACAAAGAGATCAACATCGAACTGGGTCATAACTTGGTCTCCGTTTGGAATCGGCTGGCAGCTTGCATCCATATAATGGCCGCGCCAAGCGATGCTGCCCACCATCCTTGCCAAGCACCATGGCCAACGAGAGCCACCGGGCCTGCTCCGGCTATCAGCGCCATGGAAGCGCATCTGGTCAGGTGGGGTAACTGCCAAACCATCCGCAGGGTGAGAAAGGCAACCAACACTGCAATGGCAGCACCGATCGCACCAAGCTCCACCCAGATCTGCAGAGCTGCATTGTGAGGATGCCCGATGTTCAACATCCGCTGATGCTCCACCGGCACCTTCTGAGCAATGGTGGTTTCCGCCATGCGCGGGCTTATGCCAAAGCCGGAGCCCAGAATAGGCTTCTGCCGCACCACAAAGCCAAAGCTCTGCCAGAGCTCCACCCTCTCCCTCGAGTGGCTGCTGGCTATTTTCTCGTGCATGGCGGGGGTGATCAGCTGAGCCGTGATAGGGCCGATGAGAGGAGACACGCAGAAGGCCATCAGGACAGCGAAGGCGGTCAACCCGAACGTCACGCGCGGCAAGAACCAGGCCATGGGAAAAGTTAGACAGATGATGGCGAGCCCCAGAACGGCGGCATCACTCTCGGACCGGATCACAACAGCACTGAGGAACAGCAGCAGAGCCAATCCCCAGATCACCCCTCTCCGCACATTGCCAAGAAGCCAAGCCGTCAGAGGCAGGGCCAGCATGAGCAGCGTCAGCACAGGTCGGTTGAAAATAAACGGATCGGAACGTACGCCGATGGCCCTGCGCAGGATCAGGCCCGTTGCGAGTTCCGCCATGATGACGATGCCCGCCACCAGGAAGGTCCCGGTCAGAAGCCAGAACATCTGCTGCGTCAGATGCTTCGGCAAAGTCAGAGCCAAGACCAGGATGGCGGCGATCGGCAGCCAGAGTTCTCCCAAGGAGAAAAGGGAGACGGATTTGAACTCGCTCCAGCCGGCGGACGCAAGGCTCCAGCCAAAAAACGCAAGTACGGCGAGCCCGAGAGGTGAGGTCAATGCCCCTGCAAGATCCCGCAGGAAAGGACGGATCCGTCCCTCGACACACGTCGCCACCAAGCAAAAGACAGCACTCAGGACCACATACAGAGGACTGGAGCGGTGTGCGATCGACATTCCCAAGGGTATAATGGCCAAGCTCACCATGGCGGCACGCCAAAAGCCTTCGGCAACGCGAAGCCGAGTGCTGGTCATGGGAATGTCGACGAAGGCCATAGGGAAGCGTTCTCTTTGTTAGTCTCTAACATTAGGCTCTTACGACATGGTTCAACAGCGATAAAGGACCCAGACGCTTGCCCCTCAGAAAAAGCGCCTTTACGGTCTGCGGCACCACGCTGTGACGTGACTTTAAGTCCCATGGAGGAAACACTATGAGCCAACTTCGTAAGAGCCTTTGGCGCGGCGCCTTGGCTGCGGCTGCCGTTGCAGGCTTCGTGACATCGGCTGCGGCCCAGATGGAGCTGAAGATCATGGCCCCGGCTGCGCCTGGCGGCGGCTGGGACCAGACCGCCCGCTCCATGCAGCAGGCGCTCACCCAGTCCGGCATCGCCAAGAGCGTGCAGGTCACCAACGTTCCCGGCGCCGGCGGCTCTATCGGCATCGCCCAGCTCGTGAACAACTCCAAGGGCGACGGCAACCAGCTCATGGTCATGGGCTACGTGATGGTGGGCGCGCTGCTGACCAACAAGTCCCCGATCACCCTCGAACAGACGACGCCCATCGCCCGCCTGACGGCCGAATACGAGGCCATTGTCGTTCCGGCCGATTCCCCGATCAAGGACGCCAAGCAGCTCGCGGCAGCCTTGAAGGCGGATCCGGCCAAGGTCACATGGGCCGGCGGCTCGGCCGGTGGCGTCGACCACATCGCCGCGGCGCTGTTCGCCAAGGCGGCTGGTGCCGATGCGACCAAGATCAACTACATCCCCTTCTCGGGCGGCGGCGAAGCCCTGGCAGCCATCCTCGGCGGCAAGGTGACGGCCGGCATCTCCGGCTACGGCGAGTTCGAAAGCCAGATCAAGGCTGGCAAGCTGCGCCTCATCGGTCTGACCACGCCTGCCGACAAGGCCACTGCGGACAAGCCCTCCATCAAGGCTCAGGGTGTCGACCTTGAGATCGCCAATTGGCGCGCGGTCGTTGCTCCTCCCGGCCTCTCCGCCGACCAGACGAAGGCTCTGACAGACGCCATGGACAAGATGGCGAAGTCCAAGGAATGGCAGGAAATCCTGAAAACCAAGGGCTGGGAGGATTCCTACGTCTCTGGTGACGCATTCGCGAAGATCCTGGCCGACGAGCAGGCTCGCACCAAGGAGGTCCTGACCTCGGTTGGACTAGTGAAGTCTTAAAAATCACGATAATGCCATAAGAGGCGCCGCGTTCTCGGAGCGCGGCGCCTCTTTTTAGGATATCTCATGACGACAAATCCGCAGCGGCGCATCGACGTGGCAGGCCTTGCCATCGCGCTCCTTCTCCTGGTTCTCGCCGGCGTGGTCTGGTGGGACATGACCAAGCTCCAGATCCTGTCCCCTTACGATCTCGGCCCGAAGGTCATGCCGATCATCGTATCGATCGGTCTTGCCGTTCTCGGCCTCGGCAATGCCATCTCGGCTTTCAGGGGAGACCTGCCAGAGCGTGACAGCCTGGATTGGAAGCCGATCATCCTGATCCTCGGCGGGCTTGCGATCCTGATCGCTCTGATCTCTCTCGGCTGGGGCTTCATGATCGGCACGGCCATTCTGTTCGCCACGACCTCCGCAGCCTTCGGACGCCGCGCCTTTGTTGTCGATCTCCTGATCGGAGCGGGGCTGGCCGTCTTCATCTACCTGCTTCTCGGCAAGCTCCTGACCCTGTCCCTGCCGGCAGGGCCGCTTGAAAACCTGTTCTGAGGCCTGACATGGAAGCCTTTTTCTCGCTCGCCAGCGGCCTTTCCGTCGCCATCCAGCCGATGAACCTGCTCTTCGCGCTCATCGGGGTTCTCCTCGGCACCGCCGTCGGCGTTCTGCCCGGCATCGGTCCGGCACTCACCGTGGCTCTGCTCCTGCCGATCACTTTCAAGCTTGATCCGGCAGGCTCCATCATCATGTTCGCCGGCATCTATTACGGCGGCATGTATGGCGGTTCGACCACGGCGATCCTGATCAACACGCCGGGCGAGAGCGCCTCGATGGCCACCGCTCTCGAGGGCAACCTGATGGCCAAGGCCGGACGCGGCGGCCCGGCGCTCGCCACTGCCGCCATCGGCTCCTTCGTGGCCGGCACCATCGCCACCTTGGGCCTGACCTTCCTTGCCCCCTACCTCGTGGATATCGCCGTCAGCTTCGGACCTGAGGACTATTTCGCCCTCATGTGCGTGGCCTTTGTGACCGTCTCCGCCACGTTCGGCGACTCGCCGGTCCGCGGCCTCACCAGCCTGTTCATCGGCCTCATGCTCGGACTTGTCGGCATCGACATCCTGTCGGGCCAATCCCGTCTGAGCTTCGGCGTCCCGGAACTGTACGACAACATCGAGGTGACCACCCTGGCGGTCGGCCTCTTCGCCGTGGGTGAAGCCCTTTATGTCGCCTCCCGCCGCCATATCGTCGAGGAGAAGCTCGAGCCAGTGCGCGGCTCCCTCTGGATGACGAAAGAGGACTGGAAGCGTTCCTGGAAGCCGTGGCTGCGCGGAACGCTCTACGGCTTTCCCATCGGTGCCCTTCCGGCGGGCGGCGCGGAGATCCCGACCTTCCTGTCCTATTCGACCGAGAAGCGCCTGACGAAGTATCCGGACCAGTTCGGCAAGGGTGCCATCGAAGGCGTGGCCGGCCCGGAGGCGGCCAACAATGCGTCCGCCGCAGGCACTCTCGTGCCGCTGCTGACGCTCGGCCTACCGACCTCTGCGACGGCCGCCATGATGCTCGCCGGCTTCCAGCAATATGGTCTGAATCCCGGTCCTCTGCTGTTCGCTGAGCGGCCTGATCTCGTCTGGGGCCTGATCGCGAGCCTCTTCATCGCCAATGCCATGCTGCTGGTGCTGAACCTGCCGCTCGTCGGCCTGTGGGTGCGCCTTCTGGCCATTCCCCAGCCCTGGCTCTATGCCGGCATTCTGGTCTTCGCCACTATCGGCACCATCGCGGCCAATCCTTCGCCGGTGGAGCTCATCATGCTGGCCGTCTTCGGTGTGCTCGGCTTCCTGATGCGGCGCTTCGACTTCCCGATCGCCCCAGTGGTGGTGGGCCTCATTCTGGGTCCCGTGGCGGAAAGCCAGTTGCGGCGTGCGCTGTCGATCAGCCTCGGCGATCCGATGGTGCTGCTGCAGAGCCCGATCTCGGCGACCCTTCTCGCGATTGCGTTGATCGCCCTCATCCTCCCCTTCGTGATGAAGGGCCTTGGCCGCTTCAAGGCCGTTGAGGATTAAGAGCCAAAGCGACCAACAAAAAGGCCCGGTTTCCCGGGCCTTTTTCATATCTGGCGCTCTTGCCCGCCGCTCTTGGCGAATCTTAGTTCAGCGCATGACCGCGCTTGCCCATTTCCTCACGGGCGCGGCTCATGATGAATTCCGAGGTCCTCTGGGTCCAGATGGACATATCGCGGACAATGGCATCGAGGACACCCGGCTGGATCTGAACCCATTTCTGACCCACCGCCGACTTGTAGAAGGTGGTGACTTCCTTCAACTCGGCCTCGTTCATGCGCGCAGCGAGGATCTTCGCCGTGGCGTCGATCATCTCCTGCTTCTTCTGCTCGACTTCAGGACGGATGAGCGCAACCACCTGATCCAGATCCTGGCGGATCTCGGGACGGGTCACGTTCATCTGCTGAAGCTGCTTGAGAAGCGGATCGGTCATGGCATCGAAAGCGCCCGTCAGACCGGAGCTGACGGCGACGTCGCGGGCAGCGGCCAGATGGGTGGCGCTCGGCTGGCCCTGCTGCGCGAAGACGGGGCTGGCCAGTATGAACAGCGCAACCGAGGTCGCGGCCAGGCGTGAAGCGGAACGGATCATAGAAGGGACTCCAATCGTGAAGGCTGATGGTCAGAGCTGACCGAGTTCGACGAGCCCCTCCCCGGTCGCGAGAATCGCGCCGGTTGCGAGGCCGAGAAAGAGACCGTGCTCGACGACGCCGGGAATGTTGTTGAGCGTCGAGGCGAGAACATTGGGTTTGTCGATGCGACCGAGATGAGCATCGAGGATGAAGTGACCTCCATCGGTGACGTAAGGAGCCCCATCGGCGGCGCGGCGCAGGCGCAGCTCACCGGTCATGCTGAGGCTTTCCAGCAACTTGGAGATTGCCCGCTCCGTGGCAGTGAGCCCGAAGGGCACGACCTCGATAGGCAGAGGAAATTTGCCGAGCTTCGCAACGCGCTTGGAGCCGTCCGCGATCACGACCATGCGCCGGCTGGCGGAAGCGACGATCTTCTCGCGCAGCAGCGCGCCGCCGCCGCCCTTGACGAGGCGCAGGTCGTCATCGAGCTCGTCGGCGCCGTCGACCGTCAGATCGAGTTCCGGCGTCTCGTCGAGAGTCGCGAGCGGAATGCCTTCGCGGTGCGCCTGTTCGCGGGTCGCCTCGGATGTCGGCACGCCGACGACCTTCAGGCCGCCGCGCACGCGCTCGCCGATGGCCGCCACGAAATGCGCCGCCGTCGAACCGGTGCCGAGGCCGAGCCTCATGCCATCGGTGACGAGTTGGGCTGCCCTTTCGGCTGCTGCACGCTTGAGATTGTCGCTCACTGAGGACCTCTAAAAATGTCGCCCCGCTTGAGAAGAGGGCCACAGCCCGCGTCTAGCATGCGAGGATGTTGAAAAGAAAGATGGTTTCATATCCGCTCGAGCATCGGACGAGAAAAGTGGACTCCACTTTTCTCGTCCGATGTCCATTTTCTAGAGTAGCGCATCGTTCAAGCGGAAAACCGGATCCACTTTTCCACACGATGCGCTAGAGCACGACAGCCCCGGCGGGAAGATTCAAGGACGCTGGGGAGAGGCCCCCGAGCCCGAGCTGACGCTCGGTGTCGCAGCGGAGGGCGCCAGTGTGGACGCGGCAGAAGACGGCCTCGCCTGCGGCGTGCACACCACCCGCTCGTCAAAAACGTAGCAGATGCTCATCTCGCCGGTTCGGTAATTGACCCGGAACACACCGCCTTCGCGTTCGTGGCGGGACGCGACGAGCCCGTATTCTCCAGGCTGCTGGGCCCCTGCCCCCTCGCCGGGGCTGAAGCAGAGGGTGACGCCGATGGTGCCTTCCTGGAGGCCATATTGGCATGAACTGACCTCGCCAGTGACCCGGTCGATCCGGTAGATCCGGTTCAGGTCTGTCTGCGGCGCGGGCACGAAATCATAAGAGGCCGCCAGGGTCAGGCCCGGCAGGCTTACCATTGCCAGGGCCATCGACAGAAACGCCGTGCAACCAAAAAGCCGCATTCATCACTCCATAACGGTAAGAACGAATCAACCACGGGCACCATATCATTCCGACCAATTGATTCCCTTGCTTTGAGCAGGTAACCGAGCTTCATGGTCATTCATACCCCGCAAATCGCCCCGCCCATCGCCGTCTTCGATCTCGACGGCACTCTGGCTGATACAGCCGGCGATCTCGTGGGGACCCTGAACGTCATTCTCGAGCAGGAAGGCCTCGCGCCCCTGCCCCTCGCACAGGCCCGCGACATGATCGGCGCGGGTGCCCGGGCACTGATCGAGCGCGGATTCGAGGCTGCGGGCAAGGAACTCGCGCCGTCTCACCTCGATACGCTCTTCAAGCAGTTCATGGTGCATTACGGCGAGAATATCCGCGTCAGGACCGAGCTCTTCCCGGGCGTCACGGCAGCTCTCGACCAGCTTGAGGCGGCAGGCTTCATCCTGGCCGTCTGTACCAACAAGGTCGAGGAACATTCGATCAAGCTGCTCGACGAGCTTGAGATCGGCCATCGCTTCTCGGCCAATTGCGGTCGCGACACGTTCCCTTACTTCAAGCCGGATCCTCGGCACCTGACCCTGACCATCGAGCGGGCGGGCGGCGATCCATCGCGAGCGATCATGGTGGGGGATTCGCGCACCGATATCGTAACGGCCCAGAACGCGGGCATTCCGGTCGTGGCCGTGCCCTTCGGCTATACGGACGTTCCGGTGCAGGACCTCAATCCGGATATCGTGATTGATCACTTCGACGAATTGTTCGCCGCCGTCGAGACGCTGATGAAGCCTCTAGCGGCCTGACGCGCAGCTTCGCACGCGCTTGCTGCGGCGAACACGAAGATCCGATTCAATTGTCAGGAAGGAAATGGTGGGCGCGACAGGGATTGAACCTGTGACCCTTCGCGTGTGAAGCGAATGCTCTCCCGCTGAGCTACGCGCCCTGACCAGGGCCTTCTAATGGCGACGAAGGCCCGGCGTCAAGCCACTGATTTGGGAACCTCATGAAGATTTTTCAAATTCGGCCTGTGGCAGCGCGGCTTTAACACCTCGGTTACGAAGCGGCGAAAAGAAGGCGCGTCTGGGCTAGGATTTAATGGCGAGATCCTGATAAACACCGGGCCCGGAGCGCGGCTATACGCGTTGATCAACCACAAAAACCGCCACCAAACTTGTTCATATCGAGGCAATTATGGGACGCATGCGCGCAACCCTTTCCGGTCTTGCCTGCGCTTTCGTCGCCCTTGCGACCCCGGCTGCGGCATTTACTGCAATCGATCCCCTCACCCGCCAGCCTCTCTACGGCGCCGAAGACGAAGCTGTGAGGGCGCAGGCCTCTCCGGTTCCGCGCGAGGTCGTGTCCTTCGAGGGCCGCCATGCTCCCGGCACGATCGTGGTCTCCACGAGCGAGCGCCGTCTCTATTACGTGCTCGGCGGTGGCAAGGCGATGCGCTACGGCGTGGGCGTGGGCCGTCGCGGCTTCACCTGGGGCGGGTCCCACTCCATCACCATGAAGCGCGAGTGGCCCGATTGGCATCCTCCGGCAGCCATGCTCAAGCGCCGCCCCGACCTGCCGCGCCATATGGAGGGCGGACCGGACAACCCGCTCGGCGCTCGCGCCATGTATATCGGCAGCACGATCTATCGCATTCACGGCTCGAACGAGCCCGAGACCATCGGCGAGGCGGTGTCTTCCGGCTGCATCCGCATGACGAACGACGACGTGATCGACCTCTACAACCGCGCCAAGGTCGGTGCCCGGGTCATCGTTCAGCGCTAAGCGCTCTCAGTAGGAACGTAGAAGGCCGGCACCAGCCGGCCCTTTTCATGGGGGCTCAGCGCAGCCGTTCGCGGGACAGACCCTTGGCGGCAAGCTCGGCGAGATAGGCCTGCCACTTCTCTTCGTAATGGGCTCCGAGTTCGTAGAGATAGTTCCAGCCATAGATGCCTGAATCGTGCAGATCGTCGAAGACGAGCTTGACCGCATAATTGCCGACCGGCTCGACGCCGACGATCTCTACGTCCTTCTTTCCCGGCACGGTCTTGCGCTCGGCGGGACTGTGACCCTGCACTTCCGCCGAGGGGCTCGTCACGCGCAGATACTCCGCGGGCAGGTCGAAAGCGGTCCCATCGTCGAAAACGACGCGCAGGCTGCGCCTATCCTTGGCGAGACGAAGCTCTGTGGGCCAGCGCTCGGTTGTCATGGAGTTGGACCTCTTTCCTGCTTTGTGCTTTGACGAGAGCTGCTTGAATTCTAAATTGAATGCAAGCCTTCGCACGCAACTATCGAGGACAAGCTCCTGATGCGGGGATCGCCGATCCAGTTCCCATCGCCCTCCTCCGGCACTCCTCTGCTGGATCCCTTCGGGCGTTCCATCACCTATCTGCGCGTCTCGGTGACGGATCGCTGCGATTTTCGCTGCGTCTATTGCATGTCCGAGGACATGGCGTTCTTGCCCAAGCGCGACCTGCTGAGTTTGGAAGAGCTGGACCGTATCTGTTCGGTCTTCGTCGCACATGGTGTGCGCAAGCTTCGCATCACGGGCGGCGAACCGCTGGTGCGGCGGGACATCATGACTTTGTTCCACTCTCTTTCCCGACATCTCAAGTCCGGCGCGCTCGACGAACTCACCGTCACCACCAACGGATCGCAGCTCGCACGCTACGCGCAGGAGCTTGTGTCCTGCGGCGTGGAACGGGTGAACGTATCCATCGACACTCTCGACCCCGGCAAGTTTCATCAGATCACGCGCTGGGGCGATCTGTCGAAGGTGCTGCAGGGGCTCGATGCGGCGCAGACCGCGGGACTGAAGATCAAGATCAACACCGTCGCGCTGAAGGGCGTGAACGAGGAAGAGATCGAGAGTCTGATTCATTGGGCTCATGGACACGGCATGGATCTGACGCTCATCGAGGTCATGCCCCTCGGCGAAATCGACGGTCAGCGTGTGGATCAGTTTCTGCCTCTCTCGGAGGTGAGACAGCGGCTCGAAGGCCGCTACACACTGCAGGATTTGCCTGAGCGCACCGGCGGTCCGGCCCGCTACGTGAGGGTGGCGGAGACCGGCGGCAAGCTCGGTTTCATCACGCCGCTGACGCACAATTTCTGCGAGAGCTGCAATCGTGTGCGCCTCACCTGCACGGGCCAGCTCTTCATGTGCTTAGGCCAAGAAGACGCTGCCGATCTTCGCGCGCCTGTTCGGGTCTCGGAGGATAATGCTCTGCTCACGCAAGTCATTGCCGATGCCATCGCCCGCAAGCCGAAGGGGCACGATTTCATCATCGACCGGAACCATTCCGGCCCTGCCGTCAGCCGTCACATGAGCATGACAGGAGGTTAAGTGATTCTGCGACTATTGAGTCAGAATACTGATGCTTTCTGTCGATTGACTGTTTAGACTTTTCAAGTGATATCGGCCTTACATAAGCGGGCTGAAAAACTGTGAACGCGTTTCATTTCGGGCGGAAATTGGCAATACTTGCAGGTCTCTTTCTGGGGCTTGCCGTGCCCGTGGCATCCGCTCAAGAGGCGACGTCCCCTCAGAAGCCTGTGATCCGCATCGCGATCGAAGGCGCCTATCCCCCCTTCAACTTCATCGACCCAACCAGCAACGAATTGCAGGGTTTCGAGGTCGATCTTCTGAAAAGCCTCTGCGACGCGATGCAGACCCGGTGCGAGCTCGTTCAGCGTGAGTGGGATGGCATCATCAGGGGCCTGATCCGCAGCGAATACGACGCGATCATGTCGTCGCTGGAGATCACCGAGAAGCGCCAGAAGCGGATCGCCTTCACCGACCCTTATTATCGCATTCCGGCTGTCTTCATCGGCTCCAAGGAGATCAAGCCCGGCGAAGTCACGCCGCAGGCTCTTACCGGCAAGAAGATCGGCACTACCGAGCGCAGCGATCACGAGACTTATCTCAAGGCCTTCTACAGGGACTCCGAGATCGTCCTTTACGCGAAAGCCGAGGAGGCCAATCTCGATCTGCTCGTGGGACGGCTCGATGCTGTCTTCGGAGACGAGCTTTTGCTCTCGAAGTTTCTGGAAAGCCGCGAGGGCGAATGCTGCCATGTGCTGGGTGACGCCCCGGCCGAGCCCGCCTATCGCCGCGAGGCTTACGGCATCGGTCTTCGCAAGGAAGACGAGGACCTGCGCGCCCGCTTCAACCGCGCCATCGCACAGGTGAAGGCGGACGGCACCTATGACCGGATCCGCGCCAAATATTTTTCCTTCGATATCAAATAGACTCGTTTGACCCCTGCCCTTTCAGTTCCTAGAAATTCGGGGACGAAACGGGAGCACACGATGGCGAAGGTCGCTTTTCTGGGTCTGGGCGTGATGGGCTATCCCATGGCGCGGCATCTCAAGGACAAGGGTCATGAGGTGACGGTCTACAACCGTACGGCGGCCAAGGCCGACAAATGGGTATCTGAGAACGGCGGCCGCGCCGCCAAGACGCCGCGCGAGGCAGCGGAAGGCCAGGAGATAGTATTCGCCTGCGTGGGCAACGACGACGATCTGCGCCAGGTGACCATCGGTGAGGACGGCGCTTTCCACGGCATCCCCAAGGGCGCAATCTTCGTCGATCACACCACCGCCTCGGCCGAAGTCGCCCGCGAGCTTTATGCGGCGGCACGAGACAAGGACTTTGCCTTCATCGATGCACCGGTCTCGGGCGGTCAGGCCGGAGCCGAGAACGGCGTACTCACCGTGATGTGCGGCGGCGAGGCGGAGGTTTATGCCAAGGCCGAGCCGGTGATCATGAGCTTTGCCCGCGCCTGCCGCCTCATGGGCGAGGCCGGTGCCGGCCAGCTGACCAAGATGATCAACCAGATCTGCATTGCCGGCCTCGTACAGGGCTTGGCCGAAGGCATTCATTTCGGCAAGCGGGCAGGCCTCGACATCGAGGCGGTGCTGGACGTGATCTCCAAGGGAGCTGCCGGCTCCTGGCAGATGGAGAACCGCGGCAAGACCATGAACCAGGGCAAGTTCGATTTCGGCTTTGCGGTGGACTGGATGCGCAAGGACCTGTCGATCGTGCTGGGCGAAGCGCGCAAGAACGGCGCGAGCCTGCCAGTCACGGCGCTGGTGGATCAGTTCTATGCGGACGTTCAGAAGATGGGCGGCAGCCGCTGGGATACGTCGAGCCTCATCGCTCGCCTCGAAAAGTAAGCCGCACCACAGCTTTGATAAAAAAGCGCCGGGGCCCTTAAAGCTCCGGCGCTTTTCGTTTTGTTTGACTTAATCCTGAGGCAGACAGGGCCGCCCGGGCTGGCAGCCACGCCTGCCCGGCGCGGCTCCAGGAGCCGATGGCCTCTCGGGCTGAGGCCTTGCCGACGGCACCCGTGGGGAAGCGGGGCGGAACGCGGGCGCGGCAGGCTGCAGCCTGGCTGCAGGAGGCGCCGACCTGACCTCAGGCGCCGCAGGGCGGGGCTGCACTATCGGCCGCGGCGGACGGATCTCTCTCGGCTCAGGCGCGGGCCTGAACTCAGGCTCAGGCCGTGCTCGGAGCACCCGCGGAGCCGCGGGCCTGAATTCCGGCTCGGGCCGCACCTGTGGCGCACGCGGACGTGCGGGCTGCACAGGACGTTCCACTTCGATCCGAGGCTCGGGCCTGGGCTGAACTGCAGGACGAGGCGGACGCTCCTCCCTGACTGCCGGGCGCGGCAGACGAGGCCCATCCGAGCGATCGTCATCCACTTCCGGTCGCGGGAGACGCGGCGCAACAGGACGCTCCTGCTCGACACCCGGACGGAGCGGGCGCGGTGCCGCAGGACGTTCCCGCTCGACGTCGAAGCGCGGCGAACGCACGGCGGACGGACGATCCCGCTCAATGCCGGGGCGCGGGGCGCGGGGCTCATCGTCGGGGACATCGCGAGCCGATGGGACAGACAGGCGACCGGGTCGCGGTGCCGCTGGCAGCGAAGGCCTCGGTGCTGCCTCCTGCCTGTCATCGGCAGCAGGATTGGGCCTTCCGGAAGCCGACGGAACGGGCAGCGCAGAGCGAGGCGCCACGGGCGCGGCGGCTCCGGGAACTGTAGGCGTGGGGCGATCCGCCTCCGGCCTCGCAGCGGTCGGGACTGGAATTGGGCGACTTGGTAGGCGGGGCTGGCGTGTCCGAGGCGCGTCCGGAACCCCTGACAGCTCACGAGCGGTCGGCACACGCGGCGCAACAGGACGTGCGACAATTGGGATCGGCTGCGGCTGCGCGGCGAGGCCGGGCTGGCGCGGCACCACAGGTTCAGGACGAGGACCGCGGGAAGGCCGAACATCAGACCTGTCTGGAACCCCTGACAACTCACGAGCGGTCGGCACCCGCGGGTCGACGATCCGGGGCGGTCGCACGGGAATGGCAACCGGACCCCGCGGCGTCACAGGCGCGATGGGCTCATAGAAGTAGCGCGGCGGACGGGCATAACGCGGCACCGGGATCGGAGCCGGAATCGGCAGCACGCCGACCAGGATCGGAGGCGGAGGCGGCTCACGGATGATGGTGACGAACTCCACATCCTCCTCATAAGCCGGCAGCAGATAGACCGGCGGAGGCGGCGGAGGCGGCACCTCGCGGATGATCGTCACGGCTTCCACGACCTCGATGGTTTCCACCGCGGGAAGCGGAGGCGGCAGATCCTCGTAAACGACCTCTTCGAACACCGGCGGCGGAGCAACCGGCGCGGAGAGACGCGTGAGCCTCCGGCGGCAGTCGGCCGCGTGCGGGCCGTTCGGGTAGCGGCGCAGATAGGTCCAGTAGGCCTCGCTCGTGTTGCGGGTGACGGTCTGGCGCCAGACGATGGCCTCGCGGCGCGCGGCCAGCAGCGCCGAGACGCGGCGAGCAAGCGGATGATCGGGGTAGCGGCGCAGGAACGCCTGATAATCCTGGATCGTGTCGCGCTCGATAGCGATGTTGTAGGCCTCTTCGGCAGGAACCTCTTCGATGCGGCGCACCTCGCGAACGGGTGGAGGGAGGGCGGCGGATTCCTCGGGCTCGAAAAACGCGAAAGGCACGTTGCCGAGATTGGTCTTGTGCCAGGGCGTCTGCAGGCCCTTTGTGGTCTCGTGCGTGCGCAGTCGGACGCGGTTGAACACTTCATCCACCGGCACGCCGGGCTGACGCATCATTTCCGCCAGAGCGGTGGCGTAATGGCCATAGGGACCGGGCGCATCGCCGGAAGTGATGTTCGGGGCCGAGGAGAAGGCGATCAGGTAGCCGGCGGGCGGCTCCATCAGCGCAAGGCCGCGAGCAATCGGATTGCTGCCGGAGGGAAGCGGATAATCGCGCGCCATATCGGCCACGATGATGCGGGCCTGAGCCGGGGTGCGCTCCAACGAGCGGACGAGGTCCGACAGGCGGAAACCCTCGATCGGCACATCCACATCGCGCTGGATACGGGCATCGACCGGCAGGAGATAGTTCTCGCCTTCGAGCTGAATGCCATAGCCCGAGAGATAGACCATGATGGCGGCATCGCCCTCGAGGGCCTGGGCCTTGTCGAGGAAGTCGCGCATGACGCTGCGCAGATCGTTGGCGTTCAGGTCACGGCCCTGGACGACTTCGAACCCGGCGCTGGTGAGCGTCTGGGCGATGAGGCCCGCGTCGTTGGCGGCAGTGGCAAGCTGGCGGCCGTCATAGGCGCTCTGGCCGATCACCAGCGCGAGGCGCTGCTGCTGAGCCGACGCATAGGAGAGCGTCCCGGCGAAGGCCGTCAGAAGAAAGACGGCAAAAACGATAGCACGTTTCAGTTGGTACAAGATGCGCGAGCCTTCTTCACCCGGAGAACGGGCGTCTCGAATTAAAGGTAAGATGTTACACTTGAATGCGCCGTGAACAAACGAGAACGCATTGAGGCGCCTCAGCGTCGGGTCACGGTGAGATAGACGATGAAAGCACCGATACCGAGAGCGAGCAGCATGATGACCATCTCGCGCGTCTCGCCGGTGAACGCCACGCTCCGGTACATTTCTGACAAGCGCTCGGCGCGCTTAGGATCGCGCGAGACGATGATTGTCAGAACGATGCTTAACGTTGCAAGGATCAGGATCCACGGAAGACGACGCATGATTGATCCCCTCACCGCCCCTCGAACCGCGGCGCGCGCTTCTCGCGGAATGCGGTGACTCCTTCGAGAAAGTCACGGCTGAAGCCTGCCTCTCGCTGCAGCTGCGCTTCGAGCTCGAGCTGCGCCTGCAGATCGTTTGAGAGACTTTGCGCCACGGCCTGCTTGGTCAGGCGTTGGGCAAGTCCCGGACCGGCGGCGATCGATGCCGCAAAGGCGGCCACATCGACCGCGAAGGAGGCATCGTCGAAGACCTTGAAGATCAGGCCCATGCGCTGCGCGTCCTCGGCGGAAATGGGCTCGGCGGTGAGCATGAGGGCCAGCGCCTGCTTGGGTCCGACAAGGCGGGGCAGAATCCAGGTGCCGCCGGCATCCGGCACGAGCGCGATCTTGGCGAAGGCCTCCTGCAGATAGGCCGAACGCGCGGCCACGACGATGTCGCAGGCCAGCGCGATATTCATGGACGCGCCGACCGCTGGACCGTTGAGGGCAGCGATGGTGACCTTCGAATAACTGGCGAGTTTCAGAACCAAAGGATTGTAGTCGCGGGCGAGCGGCGGTCCGAGGTCGATGCGGCCGTTCTCGTCCTTGGGGAGATTCTCGGTGAGATCCTGGCCCGAGGAGAAGGCCCTGCCCTCCCCGGTCAGCACTACGACGCGCACGGCTTCATCCTGCTCGCACCGTTCGAGCGTCTCCCGCAATTCGGCATGCATGATGCCGTTCAGGGCGTTCAACTTGTCGGGCCGCGCCAGCGCGATAGTGGCGACGGGGCCTTCGATGGTGCAGCGCAGGGTCGTCAGGCTCACGGCTCAAAGCTCCTCAACGGTCGAGCTTGAACATAGTGCGGATTTCGGACCGAAGAACAGGCAAAAGCTCCTCCTCGAACCAGGAATTGGTCTTAAGCCACCCATTGTTGCGCCAGGATGGATGCGGGAGCGGCAGGATGCGCGGCTTTTGCGGGCTGGAGAGGATTTCCCGCCAGCGCCTCACGGTATTCGTCAGCCCGTCCCGAAACTCGTCTCCGAGATGCCAGGCTTGCGCGTACTGGCCGATGAGCAGGACGAGTTCGAGACTGGGGAGCGCCTGGAAGAGCGGCTGCCGCCAGGCCTCCGCGCATTCTCGGCGCGGGCCTAAATCGCCCCCCTTTGCGTCCTGCCCCGGGAAGCAGGAACCCATCGGCACGATGGCCACCTTGGAGGCGTCGTAGAACGCCGCCTTGTCGAGCCCCAGCCACTCGCGCAGCCGGGTACCGGAGCGGTCATCGAACGGAATGCCGCTGGCGTGGGCCCGCGTGCCGGGCGCTTGGCTGGCGATGCAAAGCCGTGCCGAGGCACCACCCTGGATGATCGGGCGCGGCTCATGGGGCAACGCGGAGCCGTAGCGCGGCGCGTCGCGGCAAATGCGGCAGGCCCTTATGCGACGGGCGAGTTCGTCGAAATCGAGGGAAGGATCCATCCCCTTCATTTGGGAAGCGAGAAAGGCATTCGCGAGGTTGAGCCGGATCAAGGCTCCCATGCCCTGGATGCCCTAAACGGTCCTCATGATCGATCTCCTCACCTTCGTTCCGGCCGTTGCCGCCATCCTTGCGACGCCAGGGCCGACGAATACGCTGCTGGCAACCTCCGGCGCACAGGCGGGCTTTCGCCGCTCGCTGCCGCTCGTTCCGGCGGAGCTCGCCGGCTACGGCATCGCCATAGCCACCTGGGGGCTTTTTCTCGAACCCGCCTCTGCTGCCCTTCCCTGGCTGAAGCCCCTTCTGAAACTGGCTTGTGCGGTCTATCTCGTCGCGGTGGCCTGGGACCTGTGGCGGGATGCAGGAAGCCCAGAGAACGGTGACCATCTCGGTGCCCGCCGCGTGTTCTCGGCAACGCTGCTCAACCCAAAGGCTCTTCTCTTCGCCATTGCCATCTTCCCCGAAGCGGCTTTCCGCGATCTCAGCGGTTTCCTGCAAACGATGAGTTTCTTTGCCGCTATCGTCGTGCCGACAGCACTTGGATGGATCGTCTTCGGATCGACCTTCTCAGGGCCAAGCGCCAGGATCCAGCCGAGGCTCATACAGCGCGGCGCGGCCCTGGCTCTCCTGACCTTCTCAGTGTCGCTCGGAGTGACAACCCTCGGCTAGTCGCCCGCACGCGAGCGTCGCCAATCCTGCGGCCGCTCGAACTCGCCGGCCCAGAGACCTTCCCCGCGGCTTCGCGCACGCATTTCCTGCATGTCGTAATCGCGCCTATAGGAGACGGCCCAGCCGCTCTCCACCATCCGTGCGCCGATATCGCTCCCCTTCACAGAGCAGCGGGCGAGGATCCGCTGGTAGCGGTCACGGCCTGCGGCCTTGCACTGCACATTCTCGCCGGAGACGATGTCGATCAGCGCCCGGCGAGCCGTGTCGCCGCAGCGATAGGAACGGCCTGAGCGCGAGCAGGTCTGGTCCATCTCCGGCGCGTCGATCCCCTTCAGGCGGATTTTGGCATCGCCAATGTTTATGGTGTCGCCATCGGTGACATGGGCGCGTCCTTCCAGGGCACGGCCATTCGGCTTGAAGGCAATCACCGACCCGCCGGCGAGCGCCAGTGCGATGATGAGAGATTGAATTCCGCCCGCGCCGAAGCGGCCTCGGCGCATTCTCACGACAGGCGCTCGGAAACTCCGGCCTGGCCGAAGGTGGCCATGTCGCGGTGAACGGCGGCGGCGGCCTTCACGATGCCCATCGCCAGCGCGGCACCCGAGCCTTCACCGAGGCGCATGCCGAGGGCGAGAAGCGGGATCTTGCCGAGGCGTGCCAGCACATCCTGATGCGCGCCCTCGGCGCTGAGATGCCCGGCGATGCAGTGATCGATGGTCGAGGGGTGGATCGCGTGGAGAACGGCGGCGGCTGCGGTCGTCACATAACCGTCGAGCACCACGGGAATGCGCTGGAGACGAGCCGCCAGGATCGCGCCCGCCAACGCCGCGATCTCGCGGCCGCCGAGACGGCGCAGGATCTCGAGCGGATCCTTGAGGTGATCGCGATGAAAGGCAATCGCAGCCTCAACAGCAGCGACCTTGCGCTTCAGACCCTCGTCATCCACGCCCGTGCCGCGCCCCACCCAATGCTCGGCAGGACCGCCGAAGAGCGCGGTGTAGATCGCCGCCGCGATGGTGGTGTTGCCGATGCCCATTTCGCCGACCGCGAGGAGATCCGTGCCGCCGGCAATCGCCTCCATGCCGAAGGCCATGGTGGCGACGCAGGCCTTCTCGTCCATGGCCTCCGCCTCGGTGATGTCGCCGGTGGGCATATCGAGGGCGAGGTCAAAGACCTTGAAGCCGAGACCGTAGGCTGCGCAGATCTGGTTGATGGCCGCTCCGCCTGCCGCGAAGTTCTCGAGCATCTGGCGGTTCACCTCGGAGGGGAATGCCGACACGCCCTTCGCCGTCACGCCATGGCTTCCGGCGAAGACGCAGACCAGCGGACGGTCCGCGGTGGGATTGGGCTTTCCCTGCCAGGCGGCGAGCCATTCGGCGATCCACTCCAGGCGCCCCAGGCTTCCGGCCGGCTTCGTCAGCTGCCGGTCCCGCATCCGCACGGCTTCGATTGCTGCTTCGTCCGGACCAGGCATGGTCGTGATCAGGCGGCGGATATCGTCGAAAGGCGAGGAGGCGGGATTGGTCATGAGGGAGGCTCCGGCCCAACGGGCATTGCGGAATCTGATTTGGCGTGACCTATAAGCATTTTCCGGCGAAGTGGACACTGGTTCGCCGCAAGAAAATGCCGTCGATAAGACAACACGGGCCAAGCACGCGGGGTGAAGCATGTCCGAGCAAACCGAACCGACGCAGAATGTCCCGACCGGCTTTTGGCAGGCCGTCACGATCGACTTGGCCTGTTGTCTGCGCTTCTATTCGCGCCTTCCGGTGCCTGCTCTTCCTTGCGAGCAGAACCCTCACGCATTGCCGGACTTCCCTCGCCTTGCCCGCGTCCTGCCCCTGGCGGGCCTTGTCCTCGGTGTTGTCCCGGCGCTCACGATGGCCGGTGCTCTCTGGCTCGATCTCGGCCCCTGGCTCGCCGCGGTGCTGGCTGTGAGTGTCATGACCCTGACGACGGGCGCCTTCCATGAAGACGGCTTGGCCGATACCGCCGACAGCTTTGGCGGAGCCACCCGTGAGCGGCGCCTCGACATCATGCGCGACAGCCGGATCGGCACATTCGGGGCGGCGGCCCTCATCCTTGCGCTGGTCCTTCGGATCGGAGCCCTGGCGACGCTGATCTCCCGCACCGATGGCGTCGCTGCCGCGGCGGCGATCCTCGGCATTGCCGCCCTGTGCCGGACGGCTGGCCTCATGCCGCTCGTCTTCCTCCCCCCGGCCAGGCTGGAGGGAGCCTCCTATGCCGTGGGCCAGCCCCCGCGTGACACCTTCTGGTTCGCAGCGGGCCTTGCCGGCGTCGCGGCGATCACCCTGGGGGTGCTCGGGAGCCTGCCCTTTTCCGGGATCATCCTGATGATCGCCCTCTCCGCCCTGTCCGGATACGGCATGATCCGGTTCGCCGATCATCACATCGGGGGCCAGACCGGCGATATTGCGGGTGCGACCCAGCAGATCGCTGAAATTGCCGCGCTGATCGGCCTCTTGACCGTGCTCCACCCGTAACAACATGAAGGTAACATGACCCGCGCCTCCAGCCCCTGCATCCGAGTCTGTACCCTCGACCCTGAAACGGGGCTCTGCGAGGGCTGCGGCCGCACGCGCGAGGAAATCGGGCGCTGGTATCGCCTGACGGAGGAAGAGCGCCTGCGGATCATGGCCGAGCTGCCGGAGCGCATGCGGCAGGCTTTCGCCATCCAGCAGGACGAGGCCGAGTGATGCCGGGCATTCGTGGCACGGGCGGGTTGCTTCTGATGGCGGCGCTGCTGATTGCGATGTTCGCCGAGCAGGATATCGGCGCCTTCACTCCTCTCGAAGCCGCAGGTCTCTTGGGCTTTGGCGGCGTCAGCCTTCTTCTCGCCGGCGGCATCATCGAGGGTTTTGCCCGTCACTGGACCTATGGCGTGCAGGCCATTGCCGTGAGCGGCGGCGTGCTGATCGCGCTCATGGTCATGTATGCCTCCCGCGGCGAGTTCCAGACCGTGATCGACCGCGCCATCGGCGACATTTCGGTCGGCCGCACGGTCGTTACACCGGACGGCGAAGTGGTCGCCGCGCGCAGAACCGACGGAAGCTTCCTGCTCCAGGGCAAGGTGAACGGGCACGAGACGCGCTTCGTGTTCGACACGGGCGCGAGCACGGTGGTGCTGCGTGCGGAAAACGCTACCTCCCTCGGTATCGAACCGGAAACACTGAACTACTCCGTTCCCGTTGCGACAGCGAATGGTGGTGCGCTCGCAGCTCCCATTGTGGTGGAGCGCCTCTCGATTGGACCGATCACGGAACGCAATGTCCACGCGCTCGTCGCAAGAGAAGGCGTGCTGCACGCCAATCTTCTCGGCATGACTTTCCTGGAGCGCCTCGGATCCTACGAGGTGCGCGGCAACAGGCTGATCCTGAGGGCGAAGACAGCTCATTGATGACGCAATGGGGCAGTTGAAGCACCGGCTTTTCGTCAACGGATCATCAAGCTCAGGGAAAGGAATGATTGAAGAGGAGTGCGCGCGGCTCCGGCCGCATCGTCTCGAGGTTGCAGTTCTTCGGCCCCAGTCTGCCTGCCAAACGAGGATGCCGCTCTGCGAGCTGCTCAAGCGTTACATTCTGCGCAATGCGCGGATGAGCGACGCACACCGCCCCGTCGGGTCCCCATGCGGCCTCGAACTGCATGCCGTCTGGTTTCTCTGATTTCTGGATGCCGAAACGATCGAAAACATCGACAGACGTGCCGTCGCGCGTCGTCGGTCGATCATCCCCGCCGTAATCGGCTCGCAGCATATGCATGCAAGCTCGATGCAGTTCCTGCATTGGCAGGCCCCTGCTGCTGTCCCAAGGGCGATAGCCCATGCGAACACATTTGCCTTCCGCACCGCTGGTACAAGTAAATCTGAAGCCGCCTGAGCCGTCAGGCATAGGAAAACCGGCACGGCGCCCTTGAGGATCGGATAAGCAGAACGGGCCGAGTTCTTTCCCGTCTGGAGAATGAATCGAGAGGCGGTACAGCAGAAGAGGACCTCCTGTTGCAGTATTATCCTCTTCTATGCCGTCGATCCGGACCTGTTTCTCGCCGTCCTGGTCGGTGAGAACCAATCTGACCCCGATCAGCGCCTCGCGCCGCAGAATCCGACCGTCGTCCAAGCTCAGCACAAGCTCCGGCCCATCCGCCTGAAGCCTGCCACCCGCGCTCATGGCAGCGTGGGGGAAGACGAGACCATGCAGGATGGTCAGCAGAGAAGATGCGAGGGACAGAGTGCGCATGAGATGAAGCCCGTTAGGGAAGTAGCCTCTCGAATGAGAGGCCACAGGTTATAAAGTAGCGCGAACTATTGGCCGAGCGAGATCTGCGTACCGTCCTGCAGGATTGCTGCTTGAAGCTGCATCGCCAAAGGTACGGTGCCTTGGGCATCTCGGCCGTTTACACTAAGGCCGTTTACGCTCAGGCCATTCACACTGAGACCATTCACACTGAGGCCGTTCACGCTGAGTCCGTTTGAGGTCTCAAGGGCGTTTGCACCCCAAGCTGCGGAAAGCCCAAGTGTGATAGACAGAACTGCGATGTAAGATCGATTGATCATATTCATCCCCTTAATTGCTCCTTCTGCGAATGAAGTAATGTTTCTTCTTGTTCGCGTAGGGGAAAATACACGTAATTTCCTTACAGCATAGCCTAGAGTGAAATGTTATATGTTAATAATTGCAAATCTTACTTTGCGCAAATGTTGCTAGTTGGGCGATTCCGGTTTTACTCAATTACTAATTGAACTTTGTTGACTTATCGTTGTGCGGTTGCCCCAGTCATAACTTTAAGTAACCATACTCCTGCCGAGGCAGGGGCCATCTCGAAGAATGATTCAGCGAACATGACAGACACCTCTGAAACGGACCTGACGGCGCTTCTCGGGAGAGCTTGCGGTGTTGCAAGCGCCCCCTTCCACCACGGGGCACGAGACCCGGAGCCACGTTTCAAGACTATGGTTCCGGCTGAGCAGGGTGCAGAGCCAATAAAAAAGCCCCCGCCGAAGCGGGAGCTGATGCAATCGGATCAGAGTGATGGTTCTGTTACTTTAGGGATATGACCGAGCCATCCTGCAGGATCATGGCTTTGAGGCGGGCCGTGCTCGACGAGGCATCATTGAGGCGGCCTCGAACATCCGCGCCATTCGCGCTGAGGCCATTGAGGCTGAGGCCATTTGCGATCTGAGCCGCGTGCGCGGCCGGTACTGTTGAGATTCCAACTGCAATTGCCAGAATGGCAGTGCATGAAAGACAAGACATGAACTTTCTCCCTCCAGGGTCAATGAGCGGGTGCCGAGGCTCGTCCGCTCGAAGGAGAATAGTGCGAACAATGTTACGGTAAAGCTCGCAGATAAGAATTATTCCAGAATCTGGAAGACAACGTGCGAGAACTCACGAGGAACACACATTATTAATTGAAACAACAATTCCTGATTGCAGAGCTTCTTGATGCTCTTATCAGTGCAAGTTGTAGCAGATCACGACAGCTAACTTACAGTTCAGTTGCGCTAGACTCTATTCTACGGGCTCCAGCTGCTTAACGCGCACATGAGCCACCGCATCGCGAAGGGTGTTGAGATTAGCTCCAGGCTTCGTCGCCTCTGTCGCCAAGTGTCGGCGGTAAGCCCGGGCGCCAGGTTGTCCCGTGAAAAGGCCGAGCATGTGGCGGGTGATGTTGCTCAGGCGCTCGCCCTTCTCCAACTGCTCCGCAATGTACGGCTCGTAAGCCTCCACCGCCTCGAAGCCGTCGGCCACCGGCGGCTCCTCGCCGTAAAGCTCACCGTCAACAGAGAGCAGGATCTCCGGCTCATGATAGGCCACGCGGCCCAGCATGACGCCATCCACATGCTTCAGGTGCTGGTGGATCTCTGCCCAGGTTTTGATGCCCCCGTTGATGGCAATCGGCAGATCCGGACGCGCCGCCTTCAGGCGATAGACACGGGGATAGTCGAGAGGTGGAATGTCCCGGTTCTCCTTCGGTGACAGACCCTGGAGCCAGGCCTTGCGCGCATGGACCGTGAGTTCGTCGCTGCCTGCGGCGACAACGCATTCGGTCAGGCGATTGAGGGCCTCTTCCGTATCCTGATCGTCCACGCCGATGCGGCACTTCACCGTCACCGGCAGCGAAACGGTCGCCTTCATGGCAGCCACGCACTCGCCGACGAGCAAGGGCTCCTGCATGAGGCAGGCGCCGAAGCGGCCGTTCTGCACCCGATCGGAAGGGCAGCCCACATTGAGGTTGATCTCGTCATAGCCGAAATCGGCACAGATCTTGGCTGCCTGGGCCAACTCTGCCGGGTTCGATCCGCCAAGCTGCACCGCCACCGGATGCTCCGCATCGCTGAAGCCGAGCAGGCGCTCGCGCGGCCCGAAAATGACCGCACCCGTGGTGACCATCTCCGTATAAAGCCGTGCCCGGCGCGACATGACGCGATGGAACGCGCGGCAATGCCGGTCGGTCCAGTCCATCATGGGGGCAACAGTGAAGAACTTCTGGGTCATCGTCTCAGCGCGGTTGGGATGAGGTCAGGGCGGCCTTTTCCAATATGGGGGCGACAATCACAAGGAAAATAAGCGGTCCTCGATGTCACATGGGCGCATGCCATTCACGGGACATTCATCTAATACTACAAGCGAATCGCAACATAGAATTGTATAAATTCATTCCAAGCAACGCTTGGAACACTCCTCACCAGCATACGTTCTTCAAGTCCAGTAACCGCATCCCATAAGGAGCGTAATGATGAAGAGACTGCTTGGTATTACTTGCGCCGCTGCCATGATGATGGCAATTCCTGTGGCCACTTATGCGCAGACTTCTAGCGAAAATACCAATCCCAATAGCGCATCCCAATACGCCCCGGGCCAACGGATGAAGTCCGGTACGACTGGTTCCACGACCAGCCCTGGCGCTTCGGGCTACGCTCCCGGTCAGCAGATGAAGTCGGACACGACTGGTTCTACTACCGGCTCCGGCGCTTCCGATTACGCTCCCGGCCAGAAGAAAAAGCTGCCGACTGACACCACCGGCTCGACCTCTTCGACCACGAAGAGCCAATAACACGCCTTTTTCAGCGGAGGGATGCCGAGCGCTCCCTCCGCGCCCTCATGACATCAGATCAGTTCAGCGACTTTGGCTTCCAGCGCCGAAGCGGCATCGCTTGGCGTCAACTTCACCTGGAGCCCGCGCTGGCCTCCGTTCATGAAGACCTCGCCATGGGCGAAGGCGGATTGCTCGATAAACGTCGGCACGCGCTTCTTCTGACCGAAGGGGCTGATGCCGCCAACGTGATAGCCGGTCACGCGCTCCGCATCCGCAGGCTTCATCATCTGCGCAGCCTTGCCGCCGAGAGCTGAGGCGAGCTTCTTCAGGTTAACCTCCTAGTCGGAAGGAACGACGACGCAGGCGGGCTTCCCATCCACCAGCACCATCAAGGTTTTCAGCACGCTGTTAGGATCCGCTCCCATCGCCTTCCGCAGCCTGCAGGCCGATGCGTTCCGCATTCGGATCATACTCATACGAATGAACCGTGAAGGAAACGCCGGCCTGCTGAAGGGCCTGCGTGGCGCGGGTCGACTTGGACATGGGACGGTTTCAGGAACTTTATCGATCAGTGATCGTGCTGGTGATCATGGTGATGATGGTGGCCGCATCCGCAGCCATGACCGTGCTCGTGGGGATGCTCATGATCGTGACCATGAGAATGCTTGTGGTCATGATGTTCATGCGCGTGGCCATGGGTATGGTCATGATGATGGTGATCATGATTGTGGTGATGCCCGTGGCCGTGATGGTGGTGATCGTGATCGCAGACATGGGCGCTGCGCTCCGGCTTGAACGGGCGCTCCACGGGCGTCACGGTGCAGCCCTGACCGCGCGCGAGTTCCGCAAGGGCCGGATCGTTCTCGATGTAGAGGGCATCGTTCGTGATCTCGGCGAGGCCATGGTTCGAGCCGAGATGCCAGGCAAGACGCATGAGACGCAGCGGGTTCTCCGCCTTCACCTCTAGCAGCCCTTCAGCCTTCGCCTTCACCTGAACGAGGCTGCCATCCTCCAGACGCAGGGCATCGCCGTCATTGATGGTGGTCTCCATGTCGAGATCGAGCAGGATCTCGGTGCCACCCTCACCGTTCAGCGTCGCCTGCCGACGGTTTCTCGCCTCATGGTCGAGGGTCACCGTGTCGACGATACGGTCGGCCTTCACGGCGGGCTTGCGGACAATGGTGGTGACACGGGGCATGGTTTTGTCTCGGGTGAATGCTCAGATCAGCGTTAGATAGGAAGCGTACGAGGCCAAGTTAATACTCGACCTTGTCCGGCTTGTCCGCCCAGGCCTGGAAGACGGCCTTGGCTTCCAGGCTCGGCAGGTGGTCCATGGGGATGATGCGCTCAGGGATGGGCTTAGGGATTTCGTCATAGATCAGGCTGTCATCGAAGCCGATATCGGCCGCATCCTGCCGGGTATTGGCATAGACGATGCGCGACACCCGCGCCCAATAAGCGGAAGCGAGGCACATGGGGCACGGCTCGCAGCTTGTGTAGAGAGTAGCACCTTCCAGCGAGAAGTCGCCGACCGCCTGGCAGGCACGGCGGATCGCCGTGACTTCCGCATGCGCCGTCGGGTCGGTGGCGGAGATCACTTGGTTCCAGCCCTCGGCCAGAACCTTGCCGTCGCGCACGATCACGGCGCCGAAGGGTCCGCCCTCCCCCTCTTCCATGTGCTCGCGGGACAGGTCGATGGCGCGCTTCAGATAGCGCTGATCTTGTGTGTTCATGTCGGTCATGGGGCCTATGTACCGCCTGAGACAGCGAGAGGCGAGAGATTTCGGTCAAGCTGCCGGCGCTCCCGCACTTGGAGCAGCTGGACCGCCACGGAAGCCGCGATCACGGCCGGCTCCTTGTCCGTGATGCCGGACACCCCAATGGGGCAGACCAGCGAGGCGATCCGCTCCTGAGGCAGCCCCAGCTCCCGGAAACGTTTCTCGAACCGGGCCCGCTTCGTCGCACTGCCGATGAGGCCGACATAGGGAAAGCCGCGCCGCAGGGCCGCAGCCGTGATCGCCAGATCGAGCGGATGATCGTGCGTCATCACGAGGACGACGGAGTCCGGCCTCGCTTCCGCAATTTCGGCTTCAGGGCTTCGCATGCGGATAGCGGACGTGTTCGCCGGGACATGGGAGGGAAAGGCATCTTCCCGATCATCGAGCCAGCGAACGGCGAATGGCAACGGCGCAAGCGCCAAGACGAGCGCGCGGCCTACATGTCCTGCGCCGAAGAGCAGAACGGGCGTGCGGTCCTCGCCATGAGTCTCGCGCCATTTGGAGCCAGGGGCGACATCCGCCTCCGATGCCAGCTCGCGCCAGACGCGTCCTTCCTGCATCCGGCATTCGATATCGAAGAGGCCGCCCTTGGCCTCCGCTTCGACAAGCGGAGCGATGTCATCGAGGTCGCGCTTGTCGAACGTCTCGATGAGGATCTTCACGCGCCCGCCGCAGCATTGGCCGAGATCGGGCCCCAACGCCTGATCGATGATGCGTGCAGGCCCGCGCCCCTGGCTCAGCATCTCGCGCGCGATGTCGAGCATGAGGAATTCGAGCTGGCCGCCGCCGATGGTACCGTGGAAAGCGCCATCGGGCCGCACGACCATGCGCGCATCTCTCTCACGAGGCGCAGAGCCTTTTACCTCGTGCACGGTAATCAGGGCTGCAGCCCCATGCCGCGTGATAAAATCGGTGAGCTGTCGCCAGACCCTCACCCCATCGGCCTCCCCCGCAAGCTCTCACAGGCACGCAGGACCGCCTCCGGCGTCGCAGGCGCATTCAGCGGCACAGGCTTCGAGGGATCGAGCGAGTGTATCGCATCGGCCAATGCACAGAACACGCTGTTGGCCAGCATGAGCGGTGGTTCGCCCACGGCCTTCGAGCGGTAGATCGTCTCTTCCCGGTTGGCATTGGGATAAAGCGCCACGCGGAAATCGGCAGGCACATCAGAGGCCACCGGGATCTTGTAGGTAGACGGCGCATGTGTGAGCAGATGTCCTTCCTTGCTGAATACCAGTTCCTCGGTGGTGAGCCAGCCCATGCCCTGCACGAAGCCGCCCTCGATCTGCCCCACGTCGATCGCTGGATTCAGAGAGCGTCCGACATCGTGAAGGATGTCCGTACGCAGAAGCTTGTTCTCGCCAGTCAGCGTATCGACGATGACTTCGGAGCACGCTGCGCCATAGGCGAAGTAGAAGAAGGGCCGGCCCGTACCCTTGGCGCGATCCCATGTGATCTTCGGCGTCTTATAATGACCTGCTTCTGAGAGCTGGACTCGGGCGAGGATGCACTTCTTTGCAAGCTCGTCGAAAGGAATGCTCTCGTTGCCGATGAACACGCGTTCGTCGCGGAACTCGATCTGGTCTTCCGGCACGCTATAAGCTTCGGAAGCATAGGCGATCATGCGCTTCTTGATCGTACCTGCCGCGATCTTCGCCGCCATGCCGTTGAGATCGGAGCCGGACGAGGCAGCCGTCGGCGAGGTATTGGGCACCTTCGCCGTCGTCGTCGCCGTGATACGCACGCGTTCCATGCCGATGCCGAATTCCTCGGCCACCACCTGAGCCACCTTGATGTACAGCCCCTGCCCCATCTCAGTGCCGCCATGGTTCAGATGTACCGAGCCGTCCTGATACACATGCACCAGAGCTCCCGCCTGGTTCATGTGGGTCAGCGTGAAGCTGATGCCGAATTTCACGGGGGTCAGCGCGATTCCGCGCTTCATGATCGGCGAGGAGGCGTTGAAAGCCGCAATCTCCTCGCGGCGAATGCGGTAATTCGAGGTCTCTTCGAGCGTGCGCACGAGGTTGTGGAGAGTATCGGGCTCCTCCACCTCCATGCCATAAGGTGTAAGGTTCTCGGCCCCCCGGTAGAAATTGGCGTAGCGCACATCGAGCGGATCGCGGCCTGTCGCCCAAGCTATCTGATCCATCACATGCTCGATGGCGAGCATTCCCTGCGGACCGCCGAAGCCCCGGAAGGCTGTGTTGGACACCGTGTTGGTCTTCAGTCGTTTCGAGGAGATGTGGACGGCAGGCATCCAATAGGCGTTGTCCGCATGAAACATCGCGCGGTCCACCACGCCGGCGGAGAGATCCGCCGAATAGCCGCACCGTGCGAGCAGATCGACGCCGTAACCCTGGATGCGCCCCTCGTCATCGAAGCCGACGCGCCAGTCGCAGCGGAAATCGTGCCGCTTGCCGGTGAGGAGGAAATCGTCGTCACGATCAAGACGGATCTTGCACGGTCTCCCCGTGATGCGCGCGGCGAGAGCCGCCGTCACGGCCCATTGCGTTGCCTGGCTCTCCTTGCCACCGAAGCCACCACCCATGCGACGGGTTTCGCAAGTCACATAAGAATCCGGAATGTCGAGCACGCGGGCGACGACGTGCTGCACTTCCGTGGGATGCTGCGTCGAGGAATAGACGTGGACATCGCCATCCTCGCCCGGAATAGCGAAGGCTACTTGGCCCTCAAGGTAAAAGTGCTCCTGCCCGCCAATGCGAAACTGACCTTCGAGCTTGTGAGGCGCTGTGGCGATAGCGGCATCCGCATCGCCGCGACCATAGGAATAATCCGGCAGGACGGTTTCCCCGCGCGCCAGCGCATCCTCGACAGTGATGCTCGGCGTCTCGGACTCGATTTCCATCACTGCTTTCTTCACCGCACGCCGTGCGATATCGCGGCTTGTTGCGACGACGGCGAAGACGGCCTGTCCGAGAAAGCTGATTTCGCTGTCGACGAACAGAGGATCGTCGCCGAAGGCAGGCGATACGTCGTTCTTCCCGGGAATGTCGGCGACCGTGAGAACAGCAATCACGCCAGGCGCATTACGAACGGCGGAGACATCCAGCGAGACCAGCCGACCGCGCGCTTTCGGCGCCTGGCCGACGGCGACGTGGAGCGTGCCCTCCGGCTCGCGGATGTCGTCGATATATTGCGCAACGCCCTGCACGTGCTTGGGGCCGGAATCATGCGGCAGAGGCTTACGGACGTGGCGGAGCGTCTCGGCGTCGATGGGTTTGGTGGGGGCGTTCATGGCCACTACTCCGCCGCCTCAAGCGCCTCGCGCTGGCCAATGATCCGCGTGGCGCGGGTTTCGCCCGAGGCCGTCTCGCTCAGGGCCTTGAACACGAGGTTTCGAGCCACCGTCGCGCGATAGGCGGCCGATGCGCGATGATCGCCGAGAGGCTGGTAATCGCGGGCGATCGCGGCCATTGCCTCGCCCCAGCTGGACGGATCATCGAGGGAAACGCCAACAAGCGCGGCTTCCGTTTCCGTGGCACGTTTCGGAATGCCCGCCATGCCGCCGAAAGCGACGCGGGCCTCGGCGACGCGGCGGCCATCAAGCATGAACTTGAAGGCGCCCATGACGGCGGAGATATCCTCGTCGAAGCGCTTCGAGACCTTGTAAGCGCGAAAGGTCTCATGCGCCTTCAGCTTCGGTACCGCGATCCTGCGCACGAACTCGCCAGGCCGGCGATCCTGCTCGCGATAGGCGATGAAGAAATTATCGAGGGGAATGACGCGGGTGTTCTCGCCCTGGCACAGCTCAAGCGTGGAGCCGAGGGCGATGAGCGCGGGTGCAAGATCGCCGATGGGTGAGCCGTTGGCGATATTCCCGCCGACCGTTCCCGAAGCACGCACCTGGGCCGATCCGAAGCGGCGCATGAGTTCGCTGAGATCGCGATCGATCGATCCAAGGCTCGCGAAAGCCTGCGTATGCGTGACCGTCGCGCCGATGGTTAGCGTATCGGCGCTGTCCTCAATCCAGTCGAGGCCAGCGACGCGCCCCAGCCAGATGATCTTCTCCAGCTCGACCATGCCTTTTGTGATCCAAAGGCCGACATCGGTGCAGCCGGCGACCAGTGTGGCATCGGGATGCTGCGCATAGAGAGCCGCAAGAGAGGCTTCGCTCGCGGGAGCAGCGAAGAAGCAGGTGTCAGAGCCGATGAAGATGTCCTGACCATCGGTGAGCTCATCGAGACTACGCGCCGTTGTCTCGTTCGCTTGAGAGAATGCGTCATGCGGTGCGCTCGCGCAGGCATCGAGGGCCGCCTCGACGATGGGTCTGTAACCCGTGCAGCGGCAGAGATTGCCTGCCAGAGCATCGTTGATACGTTCACGATCTAAAGGCCGCTCGGCTTCCTGATAGAGCGTGAACAGGCTCATCACGATGCCGGGCGTGCAGAAGCCGCATTGGGAGCCGTGATGCGCCACCATGGAGGACTGGACCGGATGCAACTCTCCGCTTTTCGCCAGATCCTCGATGGTCACGAGCTCTGCGCCGTCGATTTGGCCCAGCAGCAGGATGCAGGCATTGATGGGCTCGTAATGAACGCGCCCGCCCCGCACGCGGCCGAGAGCCACCGTGCAGGCACCGCAATCGCCTTCGGCGCAGCCCTCCTTCGTTCCAACCCGGCGTTCCTGAAGTCTCAAGTAGTCCAGGAGTGTGGTGCGCGGGTGAAAGCCAGAAACCTCAATGGGCTGTCCATTCCGCCAGAAGCGGATTGCGTCTCGTGCCAAGATCTTCCTCCGCCGGGTTATTCCCGGCCTCTTATGGTGGGCCGGGAAGAATGACGGAGCAAGGGCTTTTCGCCAAGAGGACCATTCGAGGGCTCTTCTCGAGCTTCCCGCGAACCCTTGAGCTTACCAGGTACCCGTATTCGGCATGGAAGCCCAGGGTTCCTGCACAGGCCTGGGTTCGCCGCGCTGCAGCAATTCGATGGATATGTTGTCGGGAGTCTTGATGAAGGCCATGTAGCCGTCGCGAGGCGGACGGTTGATTGTAATTCCGGCATCCATCAACTTCTGGCAGGTTTCGTAGATATCATCGACCCGGTAGGCGAGATGGCCGAAATTCCGGCCACCCGAATATTCGTGCTCGTCCCAGTTATAGGTGAGTTCCAGAAGCGGGGCCTTGGTGTCCTTGGCCTTCTCCGCATCCCCGGGAGCCGCCAGGAAGACAAGGGTGAAACGGCCCTTCTCGTTCTCCGTCCGGCGGACTTCGACGAGGCCGAACTTGTTGCAGAAGAAATCGAGGGATCGCTCCAGGTTCGAGACCCGGACCATCGTGTGGAGGTATTCCATAGACCATCTCTCCTATGCGTTCGGCTTACCGTGATGGCGCATTTGGCGGAGAGATCAAGCCTCATGCTTTATACCCCCGGAAAAAGCCTTGGAATTGTCCAAGTGGGCGTGACTTTTATCGCTAGTCGATTCAGACAATCTTGCCCCTTACCGCCGAGCCCCTAAGCTATAACGCAATCACATTTCACAGAGAGTTGCCGATGCGCACCGATGTCGCCCAGCTTGTCCGCCTTGAGGATTATCGGCCGAGCGATTTCCTGATCGACCGTGTCGAGCTGGATGTCAGGCTTCATCCCACGATGACGAAGGTGACGGCGACGCTCTCCATGCGGCCCAACCCAGCCGGGCGTTCGGACGTGCCGCTGGTGCTCGATGGCGACGAGGTCAACCTGAAGGCGATCGCGCTCGATGAGCGTGTATTGGAGGTTGGGGAGTTCGAGGCCTCGCCCCAATCTCTCGTGATTTCCCAGCCACCGCAGCAGCCCTTCAGGCTCACCATTGAGACCGAGATCGACCCCACGGCGAACACTAAACTCATGGGGCTTTACCGCTCCAGCGGCAACTACTGCACGCAATGCGAGGCGGAAGGTTTCAGGCGCATTACCTATTTTCTCGACCGCCCCGATGTACTCGCCGTCTATACCACGCGCATCGAAGCTGAGCGGGTGGAGGCTCCCGTACTGCTCGGCAATGGCAACCCGGTCGAGAGTGGCGCTGTCGAGGGCACCGGCCGGCATTATGCCATCTGGCACGATCCTTTCCCGAAGCCGTCCTATCTCTTCGCACTCGTCGGCGGACGCCTGGGCCGTGTTGCAAAGCCTTTCACGACCATGAGCGGACGTAAAGTGGAGATCGCCGTTTATGTAGAGCCCGGCAAGGAGCATCGTGCCGACTATGCGCTCGATGCGCTCGAGCGTTCCATGATCTGGGACGAGAAGGTCTTCGGCCGCGAATACGATCTCGACGTGTTCAACATCGTCGCCGTATCCGACTTCAATATGGGCGCGATGGAGAACAAGGGCCTCAACATCTTCAATGATAAATACGTGCTCGCCTCGCCTGAGACCGCGACGGACACGGACTACGCGAATATCGAAGCGATCATCGCGCACGAGTACTTCCACAACTGGTCCGGCAACCGCGTGACCTGCCGCGACTGGTTCCAGCTCTGCCTGAAGGAGGGCCTGACGGTCTTCCGCGACCAGGAATTCTCATCCGACGAGCGGTCGCGCCCGGTGCATCGCATCGCAGAGGTGAAAACCTTGAGGGCACGGCAGTTCCTGGAGGACTCGAGCCCCCTCTCCCATCCGGTTCGCCCGAGCCAGTATCGGGAGATCAACAACTTCTACACCGCCACCGTCTACGAGAAGGGCGCCGAGATTGTGCGCATGCTCAAGACCATCATTGGCGATGAGGATTTCCGGCGCGGGATGGATCTCTACTACGAAAGCTGCGACGGCACCGCTGCGACGGTCGAGGATTTCCTGAAGGCTTTCGCCGATGTGACGGGCCGAGACCTCTCCCACTTCTCGCATTGGTACGCGCAATCCGGCACTCCGCGCGTGAACGTGCACGGACATTACGACGAGGCCGCAAAGACTTATCGCATCGATTTCAAGCAGCAGATTCCTCCAACGCCCGGACAGCCCACCAAGGAGCCGATGGTGATCCCTGTCGTGTTGGGTCTCGTGAGCCAGGATGGGCAGCCCATGCAGGCGGCCTGCGAGCGCGTGAGTACGCGCGGCGTATTTCTTCTGGATAAGGCTGAGGACAGCATCACCTTCACGGGCGTAAGCTCCCGCCCTGTTCCGTCCGTCTTCCGCGGCTTCTCGGCACCGGTGAAGGTGTCTCTCGACCTCTCAAGCGAAGAGCTTCTCGTGCTGCTCCGGCACGACACGGATGCCTTCAATCGCTGGCAGGCGGCGCAGACGGTTGCAATGCGTATGCTCGTATCTCTCTCGACAGGTGTCGCAGTACGCGATGAGGAGATGAACTCGCTCGCCTCCGCCTTCTGCTCCTTCATGGATAGGGACGCCTTGAGCGATCCTGCCTTCGCCGCGCTCGTTCTGACGCTGCCGAGCGAGGCCGATATCGCTCAGGAGATTGGCAAGGATGTGGATCCCGATGCGATCCATCGTGCCCGCAAGGAGGTGCGCCGGCACATCGGCCGCGCCTGCTTCGAGCACCTGACTGATTTCTACCGTACCCTCGCTGAGACCGAAGCCTACAGCCCGGATGCGGCCAGTGCCGGGAGACGAGCGCTGCGCAATGCTGCCCTCGATCTCCTGACGGCCGCAGATCAGCAAGCGGGGGAGAAGCTCGCGAGCGAACAGTTCGAGACGGCCAGCAACATGACGGACCGTCTCGCCTCCTTGGGCGTACTCATGACGATTCCGGGCATGGTGCGTGAGAACGCCATAGGAGATTTCGAGCAGCGTTATCGCAACGAACCTCTCGTTCTCGACAAATGGTTCACTCTGCAGGCAGCCATCCCGGAGGATACGACGCTTGATCGTGTGAAGCGCCTGATGGAGCACCCCGCCTTCTCCATCAACAACCCGAACCGGGTGCGCTCCTTGATCGGAAGCTTCGCGATGCTCAATCAGGTTCAGTTCAACCGAAAGGACGGAGCAGGTTATGCGCTCCTCGCATCCATCGTGTTGCGTGCCGACGAGTTGAACCCACAACTCGCATCACGTCTGCTCACTGCCTTCAGCACGTGGAAGATGATGGAATCGACACGCCGGTCTCACGCGCGGCGCGCGCTGCAATCCATCGCGCAAAAACCGAATCTTTCCCGCGATGTAGGAGACATTGTGAATCGGTCGCTTGAAGAAAACACAGCCGGCCAAGATTAAGATCACAGTGACAAGTGCCACCGCGACTTATCCAGAACTATCCCCAGGCCGAGCCGGGAATAAGAATTTTTTATTAACCAAACCGTCGGCATAGCTAGACAAATCAGCCACCCGTGATTCTATTGTTAGTGATTCGGAGAGATGCGGCACGTCCTCCGAATGAGGACAGTAACGGTTCCGAAGGGAGCATCGCATGGCGGGGGCGGTGACCGCATGCGTACCCGCGCGCACGGGTACGATTCTGGGCGTAGCGCGATCGGACGCGAACCCGGCTTATCGTCGGCTCGAGCAGTACGAATCCTTGCTCCGGCTCGCAGTTCCTGCCGTTCTCATTATCTTTCTCATCACGCTCGCCGGCAGCGCCTGGGTTCAGATCCGCGACGGCCGACGCGACGCTATGCTCGACGCGATCCAGGACATCGACATCATTGCCTCGCTTTCGTCCGCCAAGCTCGGCACCTATCGCGCTCCCGCTGACAAAGCACAGGCTGCCGCGCAACTCGCCGCCCTCATCAAGGAAATGCCAGCCAGCGCCCTGAGCCAGAGCCGAAGCCTCTTTCTCATCGGCCAGTCCAGTGCTGTGCTTGCCATGCATCCGCAGACGGATAGCGTGCCGCAGACGCTTTCTGAGGTTTTAGGCGATGCGCAACCACTGGCGTTGTTCGCGGATCGTGCGGGTGTGATGACGATCAGAATGTCTGACGGCAACGAGGGCATTGCGACCGTTCGCTCGCTTCCCTCCTCCTCCGGTCAGATCGCTATCATCCAGCCTCTGCCCCATGTTCTTTCCGGCTGGTGGACGCGCACCATCGGGCATGTCTCCCTCCTTGGTGCGACGATCATGGTGCTTCTCGGGATCGGCGTCGCCTACATGATGCAGGCAAACCGCGCTCGCGCTGCCGATGAGGTTTGCGAGAAGGTGCGCGACCGCATCGACTCCGCCCTCAATCGTGGACGCTGCGGCCTGTGGGATTGGGATATCGGACGCGGACGCATCTACTGGTCCGACTCCATGTATGAGCTGCTCGGTTACGAGCGGCAGGACGAGTTTCTCTCGTTCGGTGAAGTGAACGCCATGATCCATCCCGAGGATCAGGATCTTTACGCACTCGCCGAACAGCTGGCTTCCGCCACCACCTCTCTTGCCGATTTCGAATTCCGCATTCGCAGCGTGACGGGCGATTGGGTGTGGCTGCGCGCCCGCGCGGAGCTGATGAACGATCCGGACGACGCCGCAAGCCACCTCGTCGGCATCGCCGTGGATGTCACCGAGCAGCGCGGCCTGGAGGAAAAGACTGCCCGCGCCGATGCGCGCCTGCACGATGCCATCGAGGCCATCTCCGAAGCCTTCGTGCTCTGGGATGCGAACAATAATCTCGTGCTCTGCAATTCGAAATTCCAGAAGCTCCACGAGCTGCCGCCGGACGCCGATCTCCAGGGCAAGTCCTATGCAGAAGTAATGGCGCTTGGCCGTCCGCCGGAAGTGCAGCACCAGTTCCTGCGCCGCGAGCAGCAGGATGTGGGCGCCCGTACTTTCGAAGCGCGTCTTCAGGATGGCCGCTGGCTACAGATCAACGAGCGCCGCACCAAGGATGGCGGCTATGTGTCCGTGGGCACGGACATCACCGCGCTCAAGCGCCATGAGCATCGCCTCGTTGAGTCCGAGAAGGAACTCATCGCCACCGTACTCGATCTCAAGCAATCGCGCCAGAAACTCGAAGCGCAGACGCACCAGCTGGCGGATCTCGCCGAACGCTATCTCGACCAGAAGGCGCAGGCCGAGAGCGCCAACCGCGCCAAATCGGAATTCCTGGCCAACATGAGCCACGAGCTGCGCACACCGCTCAATGCCATCATCGGCTTCGCGGAAGTGATGCAGAGCGGCATCTTCGGTTCGCTCGGCTCGGAGAAGTACGAAGAATATTGCGCGGACATCCGCTCGAGCGGTGAATATCTTCTGTCCGTGATCAACGACATTCTCGACATGTCGCGCATCGAGGCCGGCCGCACGACGCTGAAGAAGCAGTCGCTTGAGGTTCACGCCTCGATTCAGCGTGCGCTGAGACTTGTGAGCGAGCAGACCAAGGCAAAGAACCTTTCGGTCTCCGTCGACGTGAACCCGGAAGACATCATGGTTCCGGCCGACGAGCGTGCGCTGCACCAGATCCTCGTCAACCTGCTTCAGAACGCGACGAAGTTCACGAGCGAAGGCGGCTGCATTACAGTGCGCACTCGTCTCGCAGGCGGCGCGGTGAACATCTATGTCGAGGACAACGGCATCGGTATTCCGGACCATGCCCTGCACAAGATCGGCCAGCCCTTCGAGCAGGTCGAGACTGAGTTCTCGAAGAGCTACAAGGGCTCGGGCCTGGGTCTTGCGATTGCCCGCTCGCTTGCCGAGCTGCACGGCGGCTCGCTTCGCATCAAGAGCCAGGAAGGCCTCGGCACCATCGTGCTCGTCCACCTGCCGCTCACGGAGGCCACAAATGCCGACATCGCTCTTGCCGATGCGGCTGCCGCGTAAGCGACGCGCATTCTTTAACACTAGACAACCAGCAAAAGGCGCGACCCGTTTCGGAGCCGCGCCTTGTCTGTTTTCATCCGCTGCGCCGGTGCAGCGGTTGGCTCACCAGCCCATGCTGACGCCGCTGGCCACGACCAGGAAGTCGGTCGCGCTCAGCGCCGTGCCCGCCGTCACTGTGGCGAACTTCACCGCCGCCGAGGCCGTGCCCGACCCGTCCGCGTCCCAGAACAGCTCGCCCGTGGTCCTGTCGTACAGGATGTGCTGATCCAATGTCGTGGCCACCGTGCCCAGCTTGAACGCCGCCGTGGAGAGCGTCCCGGCCGCCAGGCCCTTGAAGGTCGCGCCCGAGAGCTGGATCTTGTCGGTTCCCACCCCGAAGTCGGTGATCGTGTCCACGTTGCCCGCCCCCGGCACCGCATCGAACCCGAACACGTCCTGGCCCAATCCGCCCGTGAGCACGTCCGACCCGGCCCCGCCGACCAGGGTGTCGTAGCCATAGCGGAGCCCGCCTTCGAGCGTGTCGTTGCCGGAGCCGCCCGACAGCAGGTCGTTGCCGCCGCCGCCGTCGAGCCCGTTCGCCGAGCTGGTGCCGGTCAGCTGGTCCGCATAGGACGAGCCGGTCAGGTTCTCGATCCCGACATAGCTGTCGCCGGCGGCTTCGCCCGTATTGGCATAGAACGAGGCCAGGTTCGCCACCAGCCCGCTCACAGCACTGCTGTAATCCGCCGTGTCGCTTCCCGCCCCGCCGTCCAGCACGTCCGCGCCGGCCCCGCCGTTGAGCAGGTCGTTGCCGAGCCCGCCCGTGAGCACGTCCGCATCGGCACCGCCGTAGAGGCGGTCGTCGCCGGCCCCGCCATCGAGCAGGTCGTTGCCGGTGCAGCCGGCAAGATAATCGTGGCCGGCATTGCCGAACAGCGAGTTCTGGCCCGCATCGCCATAGAGCTGGTCGGCAGAGGCCGAGCCGGCCACCGCCTCGATGCCCAACAGCGTGTCGCCGGCGGCTTCACCGGTCGCAAGGTTGATGATGACGCCGGAAGCCGCATCCTCGTACGAGGCGAGGTCATAGCCTTCGCCGCCGTCGAGGAGATCGGCGCCGGCGCCGCCCTGCAGGGTGTCGTGGCCGGTACCGGCATAGAGGCTGTCGTTGCCGTCGCCGGTGACGAGCAGATCGCTGCCGGCATCGCCGACGATCCAGTCGGCCCCGGTGCCGCCGAAGATCTGGTCGGCGAAGCCCGAGCCCCAGGCCCCGACGATCGACACGAACACGTCGCCTTGCGCTTCGCCGCTGTTGCTGCCGGAGCCGTCGAGATGCACGGTGACACCGCTCGTGGCATGCTGGTAGGACGCCACCCCGCAGCCGCCCGCGCCGTCGAGGGTATCCGCCCCCGCGCCGCCCTCGAGCAGGTTGTTGCCGGTCTCGCCATGGAGCACATCGTTGCCCGCGCCGCCCAGCAGGGTGTCGTCGCCGGTCGAGCCGTACAGCGTGTCGGCACCGGCCCCGCCGTCGACGAGATCGTTGCCGGCATCGGCGATGATCCAGTTGGCGGCGGCATTGCCGATCAGCGTGTCGTGGAAGGCCGAGCCCCAGAGGCCGTTGACGGCGATGAACACGTCGCCGGCCGCCTCGCCGGTGTTGGCGGCGGCATCGCCCAGGTTCGCGGTCACGGCGATGAAGGCATGCTGGTAGGAGGCGACGCCGAAGCCGCCGGAGCCGTCGAGGGTATCGGCGCCGCCGCCGCCTTCGAGCAGGTTGTTGCCGCCGTCGCCCTTGAGCACGTCGTTGCCGAAGCCGCCGACGAGGCTATCGTCGCCGTCGCCGCCGAGGGTATCGCTGCCATCCGCGCCGCTCAGCGTGTCGTTCCCCGCATCGCCAGTGAGCAGATCTCCATATGATGAGCCGATGACGAAATCGTTGCCACCACCGCCAAACAGAAGCCCGCGTCCCTTAAGCATATCATCGGCGGATGTGCCGAGCGTCGAACTGATTACAACAGCGACGGATTTGTTGCTTCCATCCACATAGAAAGCAGTAGGGTGAATATGATCTGGTGCAAAATGCTCTCCGTACGTTTCATAGGCTTCATTCATCCTGGCACGGATCTCGGTCTCATATTCCGCATGAGAGCAATTAATTCCGGTTTCACCAGACAAAATTAAATGAAAACTATATCCCAGTTGGGAGGCCGCTTGAACAAGGAAATCAATTGTGCTGGGCGTTTCGCCTGGCAGGAGGCGCGGCGCATAGATCGACATGTCCACATAGACGAGATTGCCATTCTCATCGAGAAAACTGTGACCAGCGATGGGTTCATTCGAGGAATAATCCTGCGTTCCGAGATTGTCGGAGCCAGTCGTCCCATCACTGATATCGTTAGGATAGCCTGTTCCCGCTTCCCCGGTATCAATGTGAACCCGGTAGTAAGGAGACCCGCCTTCCGGGTCTTCAGTTAGGATGTATCTCTCGGAGACGAGGGAGGTGATGGTACCGTTCTCAACCCTAACTATTATGCGGACGCTATCGGCACCGACAGTTCGGTTGGTGATGGGATCGTAGACGGCGTCAATATCGATGTATTCGGCTTCGGTACCCGTCCCATCGCCGGCCTGGGTATTGGTCGATCCCGTCGAGCTGGACGATCCAGTCTGAGTGTTGGTCGACCCCGTCGAGCTGGGCGATTCAGTCTGAGTGTTGGAGGATCCTGATTCGGCCGGCGGATAGGACGATCCTGTGCCTGACCCTCCCGTCGGGTTGCCGGTGATGTTGCCGCTCGTTCCGGTGCCCCAGTAAGAGCCCAGGGTGCCGTTTAAGACGCGCAGCAAGTCCTGCAAAAAAATGTCCGCGATCGTTGCCATGTTTCCGCTTCCTCTGTGACGCCGACTTTCCGGTTAGCGGACGCTCGGCGGGGCTAAAGAACGCCCGTTCTCCGTCCAGTGCGGCCCATGAGCGTCGTTCACCTCTAAACATTTGAAATAATATATAGTATCGGAACTCGCGCAAGTGATTTTGCGCACACAATCGAGGATTTATGTCATACAACCAAAAGTTATGTAAATAGTTATATGTTAAGAACAAACCTTAAGACAGGAAACTTCGCCGTACTTATAGCTAATATAACGAAAAATACTTTCTGGAATTCAACGATTACATTTAAATATAAATCTATCCTGCATTTCATTGAAATTTGTTCAAGTGCGATACAAGAATACCTTTCTCATACTGCTTCGTCATGTGCCGGAAAACAGGCGCACCCTCAACGTAATGTCCTGTTATTTTGCTTCCCCGGCCCGTCGATCCGACACTGCGGTCACGGCTCGCCGCCAGCCGCTCGGTACCCCCATTACTAGCGGAGAGTTGTGGATTTGCGACCATCGCGCGCATTCAAGACGCTGTCGTAGATGGCAACCACCTGGCCTTCCGTCTCCTTCAGATGGTGCAGGAGCACCTTCGGATTCGGCAGCCCGGCGATAGTCGCGAGCCGCTTGAGGATGGCGGGTGGGACGGAGGCTGGGTCGAAGCGTCCTTCGATGGTGAGACGCTGCCACTGGAAGATTGCATGGAACAAGCGGTGCGCCTCCACGAGAGCCTTTGCGCTGCCCTCGTCGACGAGCCGGGCCCTGCCGGCCTCCATAAACATTTCCTCAGACGCATGGCCGATGAGAGACGGATGCGCTGCGCCGAACGCGAGCACGAGTCCTTGCGCGATGAAGTCGAGATCGGTCAGCCCACCGCGCACGAGCTTGAGATCCCAAGGATCATCGTCGCCTTTTTCCTGTGCGATGAGCTCGCGCATGGAGCGGACCTCCGCGAAGACCTTTTCCGGCTCTCGTTGGGCGCCCACGATTTGCCGTACCGCCGCCTGCACTCTCACACCCAAGCCATCGTCCCCCGCCAGCACGCGCGCCCGGGTCAAGGCCATGTGCTCCCACAGATCAGCCTCGCTCTGCTGATAAGCGACGAAGCCCTTGAACTGCGAGGCGACGGGTCCCTTCCCTCCCTGAGGACGAAGGCGCAGGTCGACTTCGTAGAGGAGCCCTCGCCGCGTCGGCACCGTGAGCGCCGCGACGAGACGCTGGGTCAAACGCGTGAAGTAGACCACCACGTCGAGCGGGCGAGGTCCCGTGCTCTCGCGCCGCTCCTCGTCGAAATCATAGATGACAACGAGGTCGAGATCCGAGCCTGCCGTGAGTTCTTTCGTGCCGAGACGTCCCAGCCCGAGGATGACGATTTCCGCGTCCGGCACCGTGCCATGTTCGGCCTCGAATTCCCGGCGCACGCGCTCGAACGAAACACGGACGATGGCGGTCGCGATGGCGGCATAGGCCTCGCCTGCCTGGGCCGGGGAGATGATGTCGGAGAGAAGTCGCGCGCCGGTGATGAAGCGCATCTGTCGTGCCGCATCGCGGGCACGGTCGAGAAAATCCTCATAGCTTTCAGGATTGCCGATGATCTGTCGCACCTGTTCTTCGATGGCCGCTTCATCGACGAGCGGTACGTTGAAGGCTGGGTCGATCAGTACGTCGAGCACATGGGGTGACTGCGCCACGGTGTCGGCAAGGCGCGGAGCCGTTCCGAGCAAGTCCGCGAAGCGCAGGCGCAGTCTGTCATGGGATTGAAGGATGGTGAGGAGCTCTACAGCAGCCGGCATGCGGCCGAAGGCGCTGTCGAGCGCGGCCAGAGCTCCGTCGGGATCGGCTGTGCCGCCGAGAGCTGAGAGCAGAGCGGGTGTGAGTTCCGTCAACACCTCACGGGCGCGCTGGCTCGTGATGGCGGCACGCCGGCCGAAATGCCAGCCACGTACGGTCTCGGCTGCTTTCTCGGGCTCACGGAAGCCCATGCGTTGTAGCGTGGCAAGCGTCTCGGGATCGTCGGCCGTACCCGTAAAGACGAGGCTTCCCACTTCGGAGGCGAGCTCAGGTCCTTCCTCGAAGAGCAGTGCATAATGGCCCTGCACGATCTTCGCCTGATCCGTCAGGGCTTTTGAGAAGGCTTTGAGATTGGGATAGCCGCAGAATTTCGCAAAGCGCTTGAGCTCTTCTTCATCCGAGGGCAAACGCTGCGTCTGCTCATCCGCCACCATCTGCAGCCGGTGCTCGATGGTGCGCAGGAAACGATAGGCATGGGAAAGTTCATCGCGCGCCTGCGCCGTGATCCAGCCTTCATTGTGCAACTCGAGGAGCATGTCGAGAGTCCGTCGTCCACGAAGAGCGGGACGCCTGCCTCCGAAGACGAGTTGCTGTGTCTGAACGAAGAACTCGATTTCGCGAATTCCGCCGCGCCCGAGCTTGATGTCGTGACCGGCCACCGCGATCTCATCGTGCCCGCGCACGGCGTGGATCTGCCGCTTCATGGCATGCACGTCAGCGATGGAGGCGAAGTCGAAATACTTGCGCCAGATGAAGGGACGCAGCTCCTTGAGGAAAGTCTCGCCAAGTGTCAGATCGCCCGCCACAGGGCGCGCCTTGATGAAGGCCGCACGCTCCCAGTTCTGACCGAGAGTCTCGTAATAGACATAGGCCGACGACAGCGACATGGCGGTGGGCGTGGAGCCGGGATCAGGACGCAGGCGATAATCGACGCGATGCACATAACCGTCAGGCGTGCGCTCCTGCAGAAGGCGGGAAAGCTGCTGGGCGATGCGGGTATAGATGGTGGTGGCCTCGGCGCCTTCCTTCAGCGCCGGCGTCTCGGGATCGAAGAAGATGACAAGGTCGATATCGCTGGAGTAGTTGAGCTCGCCTGCCCCATGCTTGCCGAGCGCCAGCACCGTAACGCCCGAGCCCTCGCCCGGCGTATCGGGATCGGGGAGTGTGATGCGACCCAGATCGGCTGTTTCGGTAAGGATCAGGTTCAGACCGCCGGCGACGGAAGCATCTGCGAAATCGGACAGAGCCTGCGTGATTTGCTCCGTACTCCAAAGCCCGCCGATATCGGCCAAGGCCACGAGAAGTGCATGGGAGTTCCGATTCCGGCGGAAGGCGCTCACAGCCTCATCGCGGGTCATCCCGCCCGAGCGCACGCGGCGGAACAGATTGGCCTGATCATGGATGATGGAGGGATGGACCACCTCCGGCTCCTCCAGCGCAAGCCGTGCCATACGCACGGGATCATTCGCCACGAGCTGCCAGAGGAAGGGAGAGTAGTCGGCAAGCGCCAGAAGGAGGTCGCGGAACAGCCCCTCCTCAAGGTGCGGCAGAAGCGCGGCGGCTTCCGGCTCCTCACGGACGCGCTCGATCAACTCCGCCAGTTGTACCTTCGCCCTCTTGAGGTCGGAAACGGGTGGAGCCTGCGTCAGGCGGCTGATGAGAGAGCGGTTCTGGTTCGGCACGGCCAATCACCCATGGTCTAGATGAGGTGAGTGTTCATGCCACGGAGCAAGAGGCAACCGAAAATTGCCCCTCCTACCTTCGACTTCTGGCTCAGGCCGCAGATGGCAGAGCGGTCTGCGGAACCGGAACGTCCTTCAAGGGCAGGATCAACACGACGCGCAGGCCTGGTGCATTGTCTTCCAGCATGAGGCTTCCCCCATGGAGCCGGGCCACGGCGGCAGCAAGGCTCAATCCCAGCCCGAAGCCCGGGCGCGAGCGCGCCGTTTCCAGCCGCACGAAGCGCTCCAGGACATGATGGCGCTCCTCTTCCGGGATGCCGGGGCCATGGTCCGCCACGACAATCCTCACCTCCTGGCCGATGCGCTGGGCCGACACGAAAATTGTCTGTCGACTTCCATCAGGAGCTGCGCCGTATTTCAGGGCATTGTCGAGGAGGTTGGCCATGGCTTGGCCCAGCAATTCACGATTGCCGTGGATCGGCAACCCATTCTCAATGGAAACGTCGAGAGAAACACCGGCTTCCTCGGCTAAAGCCTCATAAAGCTCCGCTACATCCCGGACGGCTTCTGCGGCGTCGAAGTCGGACAGAGCCTCACGGGCATTGCCGGCCTCAAGCCGCGCGATCATGAGAAGCGCATTGAAGATGCGAATGAGATTGTCGCTCTCCTCGATCGTGGCTTCGAGCGCTGCTTTCAGCTCGTCGGGCGTCTTGGCCGTCCGCAGCGCTTCATCAGCCTTGTTGCGCAGGCGCGTCAAAGGCGTCTTCAGGTCATGGGCGATATTGTCGGAGACCTCGCGCATGCCGCGCATCAGCTCGCCGATGCGGTCGAGCATGTCGTTGAGGTTCTGCGCGAGACGGTCGAGCTCATCTCCCGTTCCGGCAACCTTCAAGCGTCCGTCGAGATCGCCCGCCATGATATCGCGCGTAATATCCGTCATATCGTCGACCCGCTTGAGGACGCGCCGTGCGATGAACCAGCTGCCCAGGCAGCCCAGAACCCCGATGAACAACAACGAGTAGCCGAAGGCCCGGTGGATGATGTCGCGCAAGCGGATGCGCTCTTCGATGTCGCGGCCGACCAGCAGGCGGAAATCGCCTGGCAGGAGATAGACGCGAACAAGAGCAACGTTCGGCTTCGTATCCGTCTCGTCGGTGCGATTGTAGAGCGTCTCGAACTGTCCGACGCGGTCAATCACACCGGGAGGCAGGGCTCCGACATTGCCGGCGATCCGCTCACCGACACTGGTGGTGACGAGATAAAGAGAAGCGCCAGGCGCGCGAGAGCGCCGATCAACAGAGTTCACAAGACGACGAAGGCCGCCGATCCTGTATTGCTCGGACAAACCATTGATCTCTGCTTCGATAGCAGCAACGAACTGATCGGTCAGCAGTCTCTGCGCGCTCCAGGCCACATAGCCGAGCGTCACGAAGGCAAAAAGCGTGAAGACGAGAAGATAAGCGAAGGACAGCTTGAACGCGGTGGTCCGGAAGAGCTTGCCGAGGGCCGTCATGAGAATACACTCATTCCTCGCCCTCCTCCGCCGAGCCTACACGGACCATGTAGCCTGCGCCTCGGATGGTATGGATGAGCGGCTTGTCGAAGCCCTTGTCGATCTTGGAGCGCAGGCGTGACACGTGAACGTCGATCACGTTGGTCTGCGGATCGAAGTGATAATCCCACACATGCTCGAGCAGCATGGTGCGCGTGACCACCTGGTTGGCGTTCTTCATAAGATACTCGAGCAACCTGAACTCGCGCGGTTGCAGCATGATCTCCTGACCGGAGCGCGTGACACGGTGGGACAGGCGGTCGAGTTCGAGATCGGCGATGCGATAGGCCGTCGGCTCGCCGCTGGGGGCAGATGTTCTGCGGCGCGCGAGAACCTCAACGCGGGCGAGCAACTCGGAGAAGGCATAAGGCTTGGGAAGATAATCGTCGCCACCGGCCCGCAGGCCCTTCACGCGATCGTCGACTTGGCCAAGGGCGGAGAGAATGAGAACCGGCGTCTCGACCTTCTGCTCGCGCAAGGAGCGGATGAGGGAGAGGCCGTCGAGTTTCGGCAACATGCGATCGACCACGAGTACGTCGTAATCTCCCGCCTCGGCCATGGCGTAGCCATCGAGGCCGTCGGCAGCATGGTCCGCCACATGGCCCGATTCCCGAAATGCCTTCACAAGGTAGGAGGCCGCCTCTTTGTCGTCCTCGATGATGAGAATCCGCATAGCCTATCTGTAACGCGATGTGAGCCCAGCGGCAGGCCGGCCCTGGAGGGAGAAGGCCAACCTGCCGCGGGCAGAAGACACCAGGTGTCGGGGGCAATCAACACCTAAGGTCCTGGTGTCCCTACTCATGTCCCAAGGATCAGACGCCCTTCGGCTGGCTTGCGACCTCCAGGGTCACCGTCCGTTCCTTGCCCTCACGCCAGAGGGTGAGAGACAAGGTCTTGCCGGGCGCGACCTGGGCGACTTTGCGGGAGAGGTCCTTCGCCTCGTTGATCGGCTGACCGTCCACAGCGATGATGGTATCGCCCGTGCGGACACCAGCCTTTGCGGCAGGACCGTCCTTGATCGCCTCGGCCACGAGGGCGCCCTTAGGCTCCTTGAGGCCGATCGCTTCCGCGATTTCCTTGGTCACCGGCTGCATCTGCACGCCGATGAAGCCGCGGGTCACGGAGCCCTTCTCCTTGAGCGCCGTAACGACCTGGTCGACCGTGCTCGCGGGGATCGCGAAGGCAATGCCGACATTGCCGCCGGACGGCGAGAAGATCGCCGTGTTCACGCCCACAACCTCGCCCGAGAGGTTGAAGGTCGGGCCGCCGGAATTGCCCTTGTTCACCGAGGCGTCGATCTGGATGAAGTCATCGTAAGGGCCGGCGCCAATGTCACGATGCTGGGCCGAGACAATACCCGCCGTCACCGTGCCGCCGAGGCCGAACGGGTTGCCGATGGCGACCACCCAATCGCCGATGCGGGCTTTCTGGCCAGCGAGACGCACATAGGGGAAGTCATTGCCCTCGACCTTAAGCAGGGCAAGGTCGGTCTTGGAGTCGGTTCCGATGACCTTGGCATCGAGTGTCCTGCCGTCATCCATGGTCACCTGCACCTCGGAGGCATTGTCGACGACGTGGTTGTTGGTCACGACATAGCCGTCAGCCGAGATGAAGAAGCCTGAACCCAGAGCCTGGCCGAACTGACGGGGACGCTCCTGACGGGGACCACGGCCACCACGCTCACCGGGGAACTGATCGCGAAACTGGCGGAAGAAGCGCTCCATCGGATGGCCGGGCGGCAGATCGGGCGGCGAGAATTGCGGCCCATCCTCGTCGTCATTGTCCCTGTCGGCCACGTTCTGCACCTTGACCTTCACGGCGACGACGGCAGGCTTCACTTGCTCGATCACGTCAGCGAAGGACGGCACGTTCTGGATCGGCTGCGACATGGAGCGCAGCTCGGCATGGGCTGGATTGGGGACAACGAGGCCGCTCTCAACCGCGCCACCGGCAATCAAGGCTGCAACGGCCGCGGCACCGAGCCACTTCGCGCTACGTTTACGAAAGGAAGTGGAAACCTTGTCCAACATGTCTTCTCTCTCCTGAAAGAACCTTTTTCGGTTCGTATTGAGAGGAAGATGGGGGTTGGCGCCTTACGGTACCCTCACCCCAAGATGAAATGTTGGTAAGGTTCTCGATCAGGAGGCGGATTGGTCCCGTCTGAGCAGCGCCTCAAGGGCTTTCCGTTCCTCCTCGTTGAGTGTTTCAGGAGCCTGCGGACGCCGGCGGAGAACCGCATAGGCTCCGATCCCTCCTAGAACCAGCACGAGCACCGGGGTCAGCCACAGCAGCATATTGTGGCGGCTGAAAGTGGGCTTGAGCAGCACGAACTCGCCGTAGCGCTGCACCAGAAAGTCGCGGACCTGCTGGTCCGTATCGCCCGCCATGAGCCGTTCGCGGACGAGAAGGCGCAGATCCTTGGCGAGCTGCGCATCGGAATCGTCGATGGACTGGTTCTGGCAGACCAGACAGCGCAGGCCTGCGGAGATCTCGCGAGCCCGCTTCTCCAGAGCGGAATCGTTTAGCACCTCGTCCGGCTGAACGGCGAAAGCCGAGACGCTGAGAACGAGGGAAGCCAAGAGAGCAAGAACAAACCGCATGGCTCACTCCGCGGGTACAGGCGCGGCCGGGCTCACCTTGGCCCGCGCCGGAGCGCCGATGCGCAGGCGCCGGTCCGTCAGAGAGACGCCGCCGCCCAAAGCCATGACGAGCGCGCCGATCCAGATCAACAGCACGAGAGGCTTGTGATAGAGCCGCACCCCCACAGAACCATCAGCCTCAACCTCGCCAAGGCTGACATAGACTTGGCCGAGGCCGACGGTCATGATGCCAGCCTCAGTCGTCGGCATGCCACGGGTGACGTAAAGACGCTTCATGCTCTCCAGCGTCCCGAGCACCTGGCCCTGCCGGAGGATTGTGAACACCGCCACGTCCTCACGGTAATTGGCTTCCACACGAGGAATGACGCGCTCGAGTCTGGCTTCGTAATCGCCAGCCTTGAGGCGCTCGCCGAGTTTGAGTGTTGCCAGTCCTTCAACACCCCAAGCCGTGGCAGCGATGCCGATGACTGTCAGACCTACGCCTGCATGGGCCAGCACCGTGCCCCAGGTAGAGCGCGGCAGATTGGCGGCTTTACGCCACGCGACAGCCAGAGGCGTGCCCCTCGACCAGGAACGTGTCACGATCTCGTTCAGAGAGCCGAGAACCAGATAGACGCCAAGACCGATACCGAGAGGCGCAGCAGCAGGCCCACCGTATTCGAACGCGAACATCGCCATAGCAGCGAGAAGCGACAGACCGAACACGGCGTAAAGACGCTGAGCTGTGCCCAGGAAGTTACCGCGCTTCCAGGCGAGGGTCTGGCCGAGCGGCAACAGCAGCAGGAGCGGAACGATCAGCGGCAGGAAGGTGAAGTTGAAGAACGGCGCGCCGACGGAAATCTTCTCGCCCGTCAGAACCTCCAACGCCAGCGGATAGAGCGTCCCGATCAGAACCGTCGCGCAGGCGGTGGCCAGGAACAGGTTGTTCAGCACGAGAGCGCCTTCGCGTGAGACAGGCGCGAACAGCCCACCCTGCTTGAGCATGGGCGCGCGCCAGGCGAACAGCGCGAGAGAGCCGCCGATGAAGAAGATGAGAATGCCGAGGATGAAGCTGCCGCGCTCCGGATCGACAGCGAAGGAGTGCACCGACGTCAGCACGCCCGAGCGCACAAGGAACGTGCCGAGCAAAGAGAGCGAGAACGTGAGAATGGCGAGAAGGACCGTCCAGACTTTCAGCGCATCGCGCTTTTCCATGACGACCGTGGAATGCAGCAGCGCCGTACCGGCAAGCCAAGGCATGAGCGAGGCGTTCTCGACCGGATCCCAGAACCACCAGCCGCCCCAGCCGAGTTCGTAATAGGCCCAGTAAGAGCCCATCGCGATGCCGAGCGTGAGGAAAGCCCAGGCGCCGAGCGTCCAGGGACGAACGATGCGCGCCCAAACAGCATCGATGCGACCATCGATCAGCGCAGCGATGGCAAAGGCGAACGAGATCGAGAAGCCGACATAGCCGATGTAGAGAAGCGGCGGATGGATCGCGAGGCCCGGATCCTGCAGCAGTGGGTTCAAATCCTGTCCCTCGGCGGGAGCCGGAATGACGCGCGTGAAAGGATTCGACGTGATCAGGATGAACAGCAGAAAGGCGATGGTAATCGCTGCCTGCACTGCCAGCGTATTGGCCTGCAGCCGCTGTGGAATGCTGTTCTTCGCAAGTGCCACCACAGCTCCGAAGAGGGCCAGGATGAGGATCCACAGGAGCATGGAGCCCTCATGGTTACCCCACACACCGGAGAGCTTGTAGATGAGAGGCTTTGCCGAGTGCGAGTTCTCGACCACGTTCATGACCGAGAAATCGGACGTCACATAGGCTATGGTCAACGCCAGAAAGGCGAAGCTGATACAGGTGAAAACGGCCATGCCCGTGACAGGCCCGACCGACATCAGCACGGGATCGTTGGCGCGCGCACCCCAGAGCGGCACGACGAACTGGATCAGGGACAACCCAAGCGCCAGGGTCAGCGCAAAATGTCCGGCCTCGACCAACACGAGGGCTCTCCTTACTTAACTTACTGCGTCTTCGGCGCGGCGTTCGCCTCGCCCTGCCAATGCCCCTGCTTCTTCAGGGTATCGGCGACTTCACGCGGCATATAGTTTTCATCGTGCTTGGCGAGAACGGAATCTGCGCGGAACACCGTCGCGCTTTCAAGGACGCCCTCAGCCACGACGCCCTGCCCTTCGCGGAACAGGTCGGGCAACAGGCCCCTGTAGCGCACCTGGATTGCGCCATGAGCATCCATTACCTCGAAGGTGATCTGCTGGTCGGTGCCGCGCTGCACCGTCCCCTCCTTCACGAGTCCGCCAAGACGAAGACGCGTGCCGGGCCGCACGTTCTTGGCCTGAATATCCGCCGGCGAGTTGAAGAACACGATCGTGTCGTTCATGGCGTAAAGCACAAGACCAAGCGCAATCGCGAGGATGCCTCCTGCAATACCGATCAAGGTCAGGCGTCTTTGTTTTCTGGTCATGGTGCGGCGTCAGTCAGTTTCAGTTCGCGTGCCATCGCATCGATGGTTTTCAACCCAGCGTCGTTCTGCGCCAGGGCTTGCCGGGCACGCTCGGCAGCAGCCACGGCTTTGTCGCGCTGCCCGAGAACCGCATAGGACCGGATCAGGCGCGCCCATTCTTCAGGAGATCCGCCCTGGGTCTCAAGGCGCTCGGCCAAGCCGGACACCATGCGGGCAATGTCTGCAGCCCCAATCTGGGGAGCATCCTCCTGCCCTGCAACGGGCTGCTCGCCCCCAAGGCTTGCTAGGCGCTGCCTGACGACGTCGCCCCACGGAGCCCCTTCCGGCGACGAGGAGAGAAGCTCGCCGTAGGCCTGCTTGGCCTTCTCGATCTGCCCATCCTGCTCGGCGGCGACGGCAAGATAGTAGCGAGCCTTCGGCGAGGCCTTGTTCAACTGCACCGCTTGCTCGAAAACCTTTTGAGCTTCCGAGGAAACGAGGCCGTCCTTGGCAAGGACCATGACCTCACCGTAATTCGCTAACCGGTCCGCGCTGGCACCGAGATAACGCACGGCAGACTCGTAGGCCTTCACCGCATCGTCGATGCGGCCCATGCGGATATACACCGGAGCCACCACCTCCCAGCCGCGACCATCCTGCGGGTTCTGGGCCAAATGCGCCTCGATCTGCGAGACGGCGGCCATCAGATCCATCTTGTCACCCGATGCCTGAGCCTGCTGCTCCGGCGGATGGGTCAGGAGATGCGGCGAGCCGTAAGCTCCGTAGAGTGCGAGAGCAATAATCGGGATCACGGACAGAGCCAGTGTCGAAGCGGCTCTGCGGCGGCGCAGGGCCGGCTCTCCCACAGCAGCGAAAGCATCGGCCGCTGTCGCGCCGGTGGCACGCAGAAGGCGGCGCCCGGCCTCGGCCTTGGCCGCCTCGGCCTCGCTCGGGAGCAGCACTCCGCGCTCACGGTCACGCTCGATCTCAGAGATTTGTTCGCGATAGAACTGGGTATCGGGGTCCACCTGCTGCGCTGCGAGCGCACGGTGGCGCGACAGCGGCCAAAGCACCGCCATCACGGCTGCCGCCGTCATCAGCAAGAGTATGATCCAGATCACCATAAAATCCTAATTACCCCGAGTCCCCGTCAAGCACGACGGTGGCACGGTGTCACGCGTAAAAATACATAGGATTAGCCTCTATCCCCCGGCAGCTCGAGCACGGCGCGCAAACCGCCGAGAGGAGCGGCTTCGAGCCTGAGCGATCCACGATAGAGGGTTGCAAGATCGCTGACGATGGAAAGCCCCAGGCCCGAGCCAGGCTTGGTCTCGTCGAGACGGCGGCCACGCTTGAGAACCTCGGCTCTCGCCGCTTCCGGGAGACCTGGACCGTCATCGTCGATGAGCAGGCGGAACCGGGGGCGATCATCATCCTCGCGAATGACCTCGACGGAGATCTCGACCTTGCCCGTAGCCCATTTGGCTGCGTTGTCGATCAGATTGCCCGCCATCTCCTCCAGGTCCTGCTTTTCGCCCCTGAAACGCAGGTCCCGCGGAATTGCGAGCTCAACCGCAAGATCCTTGTCGCGGTAAATCTTGGCGAACGTGCGGGCGAGGCCCGCAATCACCGGCTCCACATCCGTCAGTGTCCCCAGCGTTCCGGCGAGAGCCGCCGCGCGGGCACGGTCGAGATAATAGTTCACTTGATCCCGCATAAGAGTTGCCTGCTCACGCACCCGAACCGCCACCTCGTCGGGAGCATTCTCTGCTTCATTCATGATGATGCTGAGAGGTGTCTTCAGGGCATGGGCCAGATTGCCGACCTGCGTGCGAGCGCGCTCCAGAATCTCCCGGTTCGTATCGAGCAGAAGGTTCAACTCGCTCGCGAGCGGGGAAATGTCGCGCGGGTATTCTCCGACGATCCTCTCCGCCTCTCCGCGCCGGATCGCGCTAAGGGCACTGCGAAGATTGGCCAGGGGTCGCAAACCAAAGCGGATTTGGAGAAGAGTGGAAAAGCCGAGCGCGAGCCCAAGCAGCGCGAAGGTGATGGTCAGGGCGAAGAGAAAGTCGCGCACGCCCACGTCGATTTCATCGGCTGGACCCGCCACGCGAATGACGTAACGGCCGTCTTCGCCGAGATCGATGTCGCGCTCGATGATGCGAAGATTCCGCTCGTCCGGCGCCTTGCCGTAGCCACGGCGAATTTGCCCGAACCGGTTATCGCTGGACACCGCAAGGCTTGGCACCTGTCCACCGAAGAGGGATTTGGAGGAGCGGATTTCGTCCGGCTTGGCATTGGGCCGCGCCACCTGCCAGTACCAGCCGGACAGAGGCAACTCGAACCGGGGATCGCCAATGGGACCGAGATCGCGATCCGGATCGCCTGGGGCTACAAGGTTCGAGGCCAGGGTGTTGGCATAGACGAGAAGGCGCTGGTCGAAGGCCCTCTCCGTATTGTCGCGATAGAGCGTCAGCAGGATCAACCCGGCAACGAGCAGAATCGCGAAGCTCCAGAAGACGGAGGAGACCGCAAGCCGGACGGCAATGGGCCGGCCGGCGAGACTCTTCAGGATCGGACGGAAGCCGCTCACGACTTCGTTTGAGTCTGGCTCGCGTCGAGGAGGTAACCCAGGCCGCGAACGGTCTGGATGATGTCCACGCCGAGTTTCTTGCGCAGGCGGCCAATGAAGACCTCGATCGTATTCGAGTCACGGTCGAAGTCCTGGTCGTAGAGGTGCTCCGTCAGTTCGCCTCGGGAAACGATGCGGCCCGTATGGTGCATGAGGTAGGAGAGGAGCCGGTACTCATGGGAGGTGAGCTTGACCGGGTTTCCGTCCACCGCCACACGGCCCGAACGGGTGTCGAGCTTCACGGGACCGCAGGCGATCTCGCTCGTGGCATGGCCCGTGGCCCGGCGCAGCAAGGCGCGGACGCGGGCCAGAAGCTCCTCCATATGGAAGGGCTTGGTCACATAGTCGTCGGCCCCGGCATCGAAGCCCTGGACCTTGTCGCTCCAGCGGTCGCGAGCGGTCAGGATGATCACGGGCGTCTTCCTGCCCTCGCGGCGCCAGGCGGTGAGGACGGACACGCCGTCCACCTTCGGCAGGCCGAGATCGAGGATGATGGCGTCATAGGGCTCAGTATCCCCGAGGAACTGCCCCTCCTCGCCATCGAAAGCCGTATCAACCGCGTAGCCCGCCTGCTCAAGGGCGGTCACGATCTGCTTATTGAGGGTCTTGTCATCCTCGACAACGAGAAGGCGCACGTTTCGAGCTTTCTTTTCAGTGAACCGATTTCACACGTCCGGTAGAGCCGTCGATCATCACTTGCACGATACGACCATCCTTTTGCAAGGCCATGATGACATAAACCAGCGTATCGCTGCTGCGGCAAAGATTGGCCCGCACCACATCCGCATTGGGAACCTGGCGACGGGCCGTCATAACGGCCATGGCCGGCGCGACGACGCCCTTGGAGGCCACCGCCTCCTGCATTTCCCGGGGCGGCAGGCAATTCTGGAGAGCCGCCGTCGCGCTTTGCGCGGACGCAGCCCCCATCATTCCCCACATCGCTATGACCAGCCAAACCAGACGCATGCCCGCCTTATGCCTTTGCAGCACTGAACGAAGCCTGAATGTCCAATCTAGGTCGCAATCTGCTTGGTGGCCAGGATCCGGAAAACGGTGGAGGCGATGAAGCTGGCCGCCGCAATAAACTGAACCAGGGCCTCCTGCAAGGCTCCGGCATTCAGAGCCGAGGCCTCGAAGCCGAACAGGCCAAGGATCAGGGCGGCAAAGCCGATCAGGTTGGCCCAGACGGTCCGGCTGGCAAGAAGGGTTTTGGTGTCTATCATGATATGTCCTCCTTGGAAGGGTTGAGATGAAGATGCGAGCAGGATCGCCTCCCGCTCAATGTCGAGAACCCGCCTGCGCCACCCCCGCCCGAAGACGGGCCAGTTGGCGAGACGGGACAGAAAGCCGAGACGCTCGCGCGTCAGGCGGTGAATAGCTTCGATGACATCGGTGTTTTGGGCAGCCTCGAGCGTGGCGGGGCCGATCAGCCCATCCACCGCCACACCGAGAACCTTCTGCAGCAGCATGACCGCGCGGTCCGGACCCGAGTTGACGGCAAGATCGAAGAGCGCGAGATCAAGTCCGCGGGGGACTTCATCGGCGCGGACAGCATCCCAATACAAACGACGGTAAATCGCGGCCGCCTCCTCGAGCGTGAGATGACGGACTTCATCGATGGAAGCTGCATATCCTCTCACCCGGGACAGTGTTTGGACAGTGATCCCGAAATTCGTCGCACCTCCCGGATCCCGAGGGTGCTGGATGAAACCGCCTTCATGCCGCAGGACAAGCACCAGGGCTTGCTCGAAAGGTGATGAAGAAGCTGCCACGGCCTTGCTCAGAGTTCTGCATCCAGGGCTATGAAGGCGGAGCTTCCGAAATAGAGGCTGCCGACGCCGCCCGGTGATCCGGTGAACATCGAGCTGGACTGAAATCTCAAGACCAATGAGGAGGGGTTGGCAGGCAGCGCTGTCGTCACAGTGAACGTGCCGGCGAGTGTCACCCACGCCGTATTGGTGTTGCTGTAGAAACCGATCTGATTCCCGACAGGTGAGGTGTTCACCCACACGGCGCCGCTCGTCACCAAGGTCGGAGCGCCCCGCATCGGTGTGGGCAGGCTCAATGGGATATCGATGAGATTGCCTGCAACCCTTTGCCCAAGGGCTCCCAGGATCTTCGGGGAAGCGCCACTGACGGGCAGAGGCTGGTAATAGCGACGGCAGAGAAACTCTTCTATGTCGCGCGCCTCGCCGACCCAAGGCGTCGCGTAAGATCCAATTTCCAGCTTCACGTGCCTGAAGGAACACGCGCTCGGGGGATTCAATCTGACAACAACGTGCCCGGCTTCCGTTTCATCGAGCGTGACCGACACGGCACGGCGTCCAGAGCCGGCCGGGATCGTTGCCGTTTTCGTTCCGATCACCACCGGCAACGGCTCGGATGGTTCTTCCACCGAGAGAGTCAGGGTCGATCCGCCGAGTGTCGCACGTCCACTTAATGCAAAGACATGCTCTATGTCGATCACCTGATCGAGAGCTCCAATCAGCGTGATGGTTCCGTCATCTGCGCGGCTGACTGAGCACCCTCCGGGGCCTCCCTTCCAGCGGTCGAAGCCGTAGACTCCTTCACCTAATGCACCACCGACAAATCCTCTCTGATTGACGTAGAAAGGGGAGTTGATGAGCAGATTGGCGCGCGGCAGGTTCGACAATCCTTGCGGGAAAACGCCGACCCCTGTCGCTCCGTCGAGGAAGAGCGCGTCGATCCATTGTGCACCATCAGGCGAGACGCGGATGCTGAAATGATCGTTGCCGATGAGTCCCGTTTCCGCCCGTCCGCTGAAACCACGCTGATACAGCTGTGAGAGACTATTATCGACCCCTGCCTTGTTGAGAATGAAGCGAAGGTCTCCGGTTCCTCCCTCCTCCGCGCTCAAGGCTGCGAACAGGGCTGCATTGAGCTTCGCCGAGAAACGGTTCAGTTCATCGGGAGCCGTTCCGAGGCCAAAGCGATCCAAGTTGTCAATGACGCTGCAGAAGTGACCGATGTCATGCCACTCCGCACCGTCGAAAACGACGATGGCGCTCTCCGCCTCGATATAAATCCTCCAGCCGGCACGAGGTGAGAAGAAGCGCCACATGCCGAGATCGAAGAGAGCGATCTTCGCCTCCTGACCGGAGAATGCGCCGGTCGCACCCGTTCCGACGAGGTAACGATCTCCTTCGTCAGGAGCGGCAGGAGGGGCAGCGCGTCCGCGCTCCTTCACGGCCAGATGAACGAGAGCATCCAAGGATGTGAGCGCTTCGTTATGCGTGACATGCTTTTGTGCCTGCGCAGCAGCGAGCAGCGGCAGAGCCAGATGAGGCGTTGAGGTCATTGAAGATTTGCCGTGAAATGAAGGGGTGAAAAGTTTTTCTCAAGAAACGGAAAGGACGACGCTTCTCTCAAAACCTCTTCCTGCGACAGCGCTGACTTGCGCGATGCGAAGGCGAAGCATGGTTTGAGGAGCGCCGAAATCGAAGACTTCTTGAGAAGCGGGATACAGAATGGAGGTTTGGCTGCTCGTCAGCGTGCGAACAACGCTTCCTGCCTTCAGGATATCGATCTCATACCGCTCGGCATCCTCTGCCAGCGGCACATCGACAGCCTCCCACCCATCTCCACCGCGCCGCGTCCTTCGGACCCACGCGATGCGCACTCCGTCTGCATCACGCCGAAGGCTCACGTGAACCGGGCTCAGAGGCTTGAAGGCTTCACGCTCCACAATCGCCACGATTTCAGTCATGGCCGGATCGGCATGATCGCGCCCTGCAGGACCGACCCGGTAGCGCCAGGTCAGGCCGAGATCGGCCAAGTCGCTCGAGAGAGGAGCAATCGCTTCGTCGAGGCGAACGATGAAAGCCCCCTCCGGTACGGAGCGACTGGCCTCCGGCTCCGTTCCCGCCAGCCCACGCACGAAACGCGACAGACGGTAGGTGCGCTCACCGACCATCTCGGCCCGGGCAGCAGAAAGGATCTCCCAGCGCCCATCCGTGCCCTTTACCGCAAACAGATTGCCGCCGGCCAGCGTCGTCTCGTCATCGAGGGAACTGATCGCGCCGGAGGAAATCTCGATATCGAGAACAGCCTGCGAATCCCATCGCCAGAGGGGACCTGGAGGCAACGCCATCTTCGTTCGCCCGATCATGGCTGGAAGGTCGATGATCCGATGCGGCTTGAAACTGGTACCGCCCCCCGAGCGCCAGACGGTCACTGCGCCCGGCCAGGGGTCTGCCGCAACCGCGATGTATTGCAAAGGAGTAGGATCGTTGAGAGCGGCAGGCAAATCGAGAATGACAACATCCGGCTTGCCAGGAACAGGCGGCGGTCGGCGAACAGGCTTCGAAATCGAGGACCCGGGCCTTTCAAAAACGGCAGGCTCTACGGCCCGCGTGCTGACCTTGCGCGCGGGGCCATCCGTGATCCGCACCACGCGGTGAAGTTTAAGGCCCGCATCGGTGGGAAGTGAGATGACGTCTCCGGGTTCAAGATCAACGCGTCGGGAGGGTAGCTCGAACTCCGCTCCTTCCCGTCCCGCCCAGAGATCCTGCAGCCAGGCATCGGCCAGGCGCTGCGCTTCGGCACGGCGGGTAATCATGGCGCAATCGGTCCGGGTTTCTCGCCGGCTCGACCCTGACAGGCGACGAGAGGCCACGGCGGCGCGGCGATAATCCAGCTCGCTTTCCGTGTAGCCGATCTCCACCTGCTGAGGCAGTTCGGTTTCCTGAGAGCGCGTGAGCTTGAGTGAGGGTTCACCCGCGTTCATCACCAGGTCGTCCTTCGTCAAAGCGATGACTGCTCGGCCGCCTCGACCTTTCCAGGTGATCCTGCCGCCACTGGCAACCGCCTCGACACCAAACAACCCCATGAGAGGCTCAAGCGCTCCACGAAGAGACATGGGCCTGTCGATGACATAGCCATCCATGAAGCCGTCGACAGGGAGCGCTCCCGGATCGCTCAAACCGAAATCCCTGAGAATGGCCGTGATCAGCCGGTCAAGCGGTGCGCCTTCGATCCGCCCCGTGATCCAATGGCCGGTTTCCCAATTGGGCCCATCGCTCCAGACCGTATCGAAATCGGGGAAAGCGGGAAACGGCCGCGCGTCCCAAGCCCAGACGAAGATACCGGCAGGATCGACCATGCGTCCATCATAGACGGACGAGACCGGATTGTAGGCCGAGGAGAATCCTCGTTGCGCGGGATCGAACCGGGACAGAATCGCTTCCAAGGCACGCGCCTGCACAAGATCGTCACGCACGCCGCGAGAGAAAGGTGGATAAGCGGATTCTGATGATTTCGGATCGGGAAACACATTTGGCCCATTGGGGCCCTTGTCCACGGCCGGGATGCCGATTTCGGTCAGCCAGATGGGCTTCGATTGAGGCTTCCAAGCCGTCACACTGGTCTCAATGCCACCAACACGCTCCACGTGCCGGTTCGTCCACCAGGAGACGAGATCCTTCGCACGAAACACCCATGGCTTGTCATAGGCATCGTCGGCAATCGGCCGACGGTTCTGCGCCGCGCGATCGGAAGCGTTGGCATAATACCAATCGAAGGCTTCTCCGCTGCCTAACCTGCTGCGCAGATAATTCACGTCGTAGATGCTGCGCGCATCGGCCAGATCCGCATGATCGGAGCTGTCGCGCCAGTCGGAAACCGGCGGGTAGTAATCGATGCCTACAGCATCGATCTCCGCATGGCTGAAGAGCGGATCAAGCGGAAAGCGGATCTCGCCGCCCCCACTCAGAACATGGGCGCCGTATTCGGTCCAATCTGCAGCGTAGATGATTTTCGTGTTGCTCCCCAGGATGGGGCGGATCTGCCCGAGCAGCGAAATCAGATTGCTGACAGCAGGGTAGATTCCGGGGGCTTGGCGCACCCGTGTGAGCCCCACGAGCTCGCTGCCGATGATGAAGCCGTGAACGCCGCCTGCATCCTGGGCGAGCTGCGCGTAATGGCGGATGAACCTGTTGTATCCGTCAGCACGGGTGAACCATTGATTGACCTGGGCCGCCGCAGCACTCGTCCCATCGGGCGTGCCTGATCGTCCCGGTGCGGGATGGCACGTGATGCGCCCACGCCAGGGATAGGGCGGCTGGCCAGTGCCGCCATAGGGATCGGGCAAGGCGTTTCCGGATGGAATGTCCATCATGACGAAGGGATAAAGAACGACTTCGTATCCCCTCTCCTTCAAATTTCGGATGAGACGAATGACGGTTTCATCCGAAGGCGTGCCGCCATAGGCAGGCGATCCATCGAACAGGGAAACGGCTTTGGCCTCACCGCGCGTGAAGCCGGCCACCGACCAAGTCGCACCATCCGTTGTCTTGGTTTTGGTATCGACCCTCGGCTCGATCAGGCATGAGCCTGTTCTGAGATCGTTGCCGAACCAGCTGACCACGAGAGAGACGCGCTTGATATTGGGACAAAGCGCCTCCAGCGCATCGAGGGAGGCCATCGCATCGCTGGTGTTGCGCAATTGATGGCGGTTCTCAGGCTTGGTCTTTCCGAGATCGAGAACCTGCATCACGGGCTGCGTGTCATACCCGAACTCGCTCGCGCCGGGGATCAGGCAGACGGCGCGGATCATCTTGTTGAGGCCGTCCACCGGCCGCACCACCTCGAAGGAAAACTGAGGAATGCGATTTCCGTAATCCTCCAGCGGCAATCGCTCGAACACCACGTAGGCCAATCCGCGATAGGCAGGCGCATGCCCGACACCCTCCTTCGCCACGATGAGAGGATCGGCAGCTTGCGTTTCCGATCCACGGTGAACGCGCATGGTGATGCCGGCGAGGTCGATCTCGCGTCCATCCGCCCAGACGCGGCGAATGAAGGCGATCGGCCCTTCACAGAGGCCGACGGCGAGATTGGCAAAATACGAGTAGGTGGTGGCGACCGTCTTCGGTCCGCTCATGCCCTTGCCGCCCTGGGTGCCAGACCGCTCCACCTTGGTGTTCACCACCTCCTCCAGGCGCGTTGCCCAGATGAGCTGCCCACCGATCCGCGCACGCCCATAGACCCGCGGGATGGCAGCGCCTTCCGTCGAGGTGAGACCGTCGATCTCCTTGAGGCGGGGCCCTTCGACATACTTCGTATCGCCGCCGCCGAAGAGCGCATTGTCGATGGCAGCGCCCGCAAGACCACCCAGAGCACGGCCTGCCATCGCGCCCAGAGGTCCCGCGACCATGCCGCCCACGACGGAGCCGACGGTTTGAAGAACGAGTGTGGCCATGGTCAGTGTTCCGGAAAGCGAAAGGCATAAGCGAGATGACGCCGCCACCAGGGCGCGAAGGCGACCTCGGCGACCGAGGCTCCGTCATGGGCATGGATCATGGTGTCGGCCAAGGTTGCGATGGCGCAGTGCTTGGCCGGAAGAGTGTCGCGCCAGCGAAAGAGCAGAACGTCTCCCGGCTCGAACGCCGCCACATCGATCCCGATGAGATGACGGCGTGCGGCAGCAACGAGCGTATCGGCGCCGGCCTCCGCCCAATCGGGCGAGTAAGGCGGCGGCCGCTCCGGCTCCGTGCCCAGAACGCCTCGCCAGACGCCGCGTAAAAGGCCCAGGCAATCGCAGCCCATCCCTTTCAGGGACGCTTGGTGGCGGTAAGGTGTCCCGATCCACGAGCGCGCCTCGGCAACGACCCGCGAAGAGAGAGCTTCGCTCATTTGAACAGGCTCCCACCATCGAGCCCCGGTTCGCCCTGCTGCGGCATGCGAATGATGAAATCGTTGCCGGGCATATGGGGAAAGCCGCGGAAGTTCGCGACGTTGCCAAACTTCCTGCGGCAGGTGGCATGGGTCTTGTCGCAACCTGCCGTCACGCGGAATGTATCGCCGACCTTGATCGCCTGCGGTGCGCGCTGCCAAAGATCGAATTCATCAGCCCCGCTGATGGCCCGATGCACCTTGATCTCGACGGACAGGCCTGCATTGGCGCCGCTTGTCCAGGTGAACTTACCTCCCGTGCACCATCCGTCCGCGAAGCCGATGCCGGAGGCGGCGACGCCGAGAAAGCCATCCGTACGCGTGACGGTGCCCGTGTCGGAATAGGTGGATGACGAGAGATTCACGCCGCACCTGGCATCGCCCATATCGGCCGAACAGGTGGCGCGGAACAGGCGTCCCCGCTCCTCGTCATAGCGGTGCATGAGCCCACGCACCTCCGCGACGAAGCTGCCGTCGGCGCGGCGGATCTCGCCGATGGAGCCGACATCGAGAAGCAGACGCTGCGCGACATCGCTCCAGTTCACGAGCCAGGTTTCCACGCTCGCATCGTCGTACAGGCCGGAAGAGATGTCGTCTTCGTTAAGCCCCGCGGACATGAGCGCGCCGGAGACCTCGCCGCCACCGACGACGAATCCGAGTTCGGCCGTGGCCTCTGCCGCTTCCAGGCCGGACCGCGCGGCAAAGACGGTTCCGCCGAAGGTGAGATCACGGTCATGGTCGGTGAAGCCGAAGCTCCTGCCGTCGCGCCGGATGAGCTTCCAGCAATGACAAAGGTTCGTAGCCCCGTCCGCCATATGAGCGGCGAGGTTCGAAGGAATGGTGCGCATGTTTGTGAGGCCTTAAGGCACGATCTCGATCAGCGGGATCTGCGGAATGCCGCCCGCCTCAAAGGTCGAGAGATCGATGTCGAGTTCATCCGTGTCGAAGCGCACGGGCACGTCGAAGGCAAAGCCCGCCGTGATCGCAGCTCCAGCGGGCGGAGTCTCGGTGAAGGTCACGAGCCCGGTGGTCGGATCGCAGTTGTAGGCGGCGCCCACCTCCTGCTCGACACCATCGATGGCCACCGCCACCGAGCCTCCCACGGGCTTCGTGATGGTGCGGACATAGGGCGCGAAGGACGAGCCATAGGTCTTGACGAGTCGGAAACTCTTCGTCGTGCCATCTCCGGTGCCGATCCGCTGGTCGACGGGCGTCGGCTCCTTCGAGGGCTGGCCCGAGCGCCAGTCTGTCCGGTCGCGGAAGCGGAAACCGTAGAGCTTGCCGCGCCGCTCCTCGAAGAAGACGATCACGGCGTGGAGCGCATCGATGGTTCTCACCCCCAGGCCCGCATCGTAGCGGCGGCGGGAGGAGGCCCAGCGGCTGTTGCGTTGCTCGCGGCCGGAGGCCAGCGTGACGATATCGGTCCGCCGCACGGGCCCTCCCCGGCTGCCCAAGCTGACATCGAGGGGAAAGCGAACCTCATGGAAATCGGATGCCATGATCCATCCTTCGTGAACATGAAACGAAAAAAGCCGGGGTGGCGTTGATGTCCCGGCAGGACATTCAGCAAGGAGACGCCAAGCGATGAGCAACGCTCCCAACGACCTCACCGAGGACTTCCCGGACAAGGCCGATCGGATTCATCAGTTGAAGACGAGCAACAATCGTTTCGCGCGGCTCTATGACGAGTACAACGAGCTGAACCGCACCATTCATCGCGTCGAGACCCGGGTGGAACCCAAGCCCGAAGAGGTCGAGGAAGAGCTCAAGCGCCGCCGCCTGCAGATCAAGGACGAGATCAGGGCGATGCTCGACAACGAGAACGCCTGATTCGTCTTGAAACTTACATCCCCCGCTGCCCGCGGGCGACGGCCCGGGCCAGCGCGGCGGACACCTGCGCCTCGGACCGCCGGAAGCTCTCCGCGTCGGGTGTCGAGATATTGACCGTGATGGAGGTGGAGCGCCCTCCTCCGCCGGCACGCACGCCGAGCTTGCCGTCAGGCCCCCGAGCAAGCGGCATCACGGCCTCGGCTCCCCTCTCGCCCATGACGCCAAGCCCGCGACCTAACGGAAAGTAGGTCGGCGCCCCCACCACGCCGCCCTGTGCAAACGGCATCACCATCCCGCGCGAAAACACGCCGCCTTTGGCAAAGGGGGCGGCGGGGGCAGCGCCTCCGCCACCGAAGAGAGAGCTGAAGATCGAGCCTATTCCCTTGAAGAGACCGCCAAACAGGTCTCCACCATTCATGGGGAGGGAACCTTGCAGGGGCTCGGCGGTCAAACTTTTCAGGCTCTGGCTCAAAGCGATCTGCAGGGGCCCCAGCGCAAGACGTAACCCTGTTTCCACAAGAGACTCGCGCACCTTCTTCAAAACATCATCAAATTTCTTGCCCTCGGCGATATTCTTCGCGAAAGCATTGGACAAAGAGTCACCGAATTTTTCGGAGAGGCTGATGAGTGTACCGAGCTGGCGCTTGCGATCTTCAGTGACAGCATCGGTACCGATGCTGTCAGGAGCCTTTCCTCCATCTGCCATAAAACTCTCCTTTTTTGTTATATACTCGATATGCAGCACAGTTTTTTTAAGTGCCTGCATGCCACGGAAGGCCTCCGTCGATATCTTTGAGAGGCCGGGCATAAGCGATTCTCAATTCGAGCGTATGCGGCTTGAATGTAACTACGAAGCCCGCAAAGCAGTCGCCTCTCAAGAGCCTGGGCCGGTTCGTCACCTTGAATGGCGGGAAATCTATTTAAGCTGCCTCGAACTCAAGGGAGCAAAATACATCAGAACAGAAGAGAAGGCCTCCTAATCAAGGCTAATTGGATCAGGCATGCGCATCTCTCCTTCAAAATTATTTCCAGTCCTATTACTATTTCTTACGGCATGTGTGTCAGAGCCGCCGTAGCACGTTTTCGACACCGGCAATCTTTCTGAGAAAGAGTGGGCTCGCATGCGCCAGGAATGCGATTACGAAGCAGAGAAAGCGACTGCCTCTGCGCCGGTCAATATTGCTTATTACAGATGGGAGAGTCTCTACATCAGCTGCATCGAACTCAGAGGCGTCAAGTTTCGCGGCATGAGCAACCAGCTCTCTCGCAAGAGCTGATGATCACTCCGGAGAATCCGGAAACGCCTCCATCATCCGTCTCAGATCACGGCTCACCGCAGGCTCCATCCGTCGCCCACCGCTCAACCCCTCCCAAGCGGCAAACAATTCGAGCGGCGTTGCACGCCAGAACTGGTCGGGGCTCCACCGCAGAACGCTTAAAGCCAGCATCATCGCGTCTTCCCATGGAAAGACCTGCGGCTCACTCAAGCGCCCTGCGGATGCGGAGGGTTTAAGGAGCGCGTCTCTGCGCCGAAGGTAACGACGAGAAGATCCGCGATGGCCGATGCCACGGGTTCGATGCCGCCGGAGAGCGGCAGATTCGCAACCTCCGCATCGCTCACCTCATGACCGCCGCCGCGCAGGGCGACGCCCAGCAGCCTCAGGAGATCCCGGCTCGACAGGCGGCCCGTGCCGAAGCGTTCGGCAAGAGCCATGAGATCCTCGACGCCGAACGCTTCCTCCAGTTCGGCGAGGGCTCCAAGCGTGAGGCACAAGGTGTAGCGCTTGTCGCCGAATTGCAGCGCGACTTCGCCGCGTCTTTTGTTGGCCATGGCGCCATTCCTCACAGGGCTACGAAGGTCAGGGCACCGGCGGATTCGAAAGCCATTTCGAACGTGACCTCGCCCGCATGATCGCCGCGATACTCGAGGCTCGTAATCTGGAACGGCCCCTCGATGCGCCCGAAATCAGGAACGATGATCTGATAGGTCAGAATATCGCCGTCGAAAAACACCTGGCGCATGCGCGCATCCGAGGCTTCATCCTTGAACACGCCGGAACCGGTGATGCCGGCGCGGCGCACGCCGACGCCTGCCAGCAATTCTCGCCAGCGCCCGGCGGATTCCGCGCTGGTGACATCGACGGTCTCGGCATTGAAAGAGATCTGGCGGGTGCGAAGACCGGCCACGGTCACGAAGCCCGTACCGCCATCGCTGATCTTGATGAGCAGGTCCTTGCCCTTCTGAGCAGGCATGAAGAAGTCCTTTCGAAAACAGAAGAAAACTTATGGTGCCGCGCCAGATCTCCGCACGTCATCACCGGCCTTGTGCCGGTGATCCCGACTGCGGGAGAACGGTGCTTTTCCGTATCGGGATGGCCGGGACGAGCCCGGCCCTGACGAAGGGGGCAGCGCCTTCATTTGAATGTCTCATCCGGTCGTCCCCACCCCTTCTCGCGGGGGAGAGAATGCACAGATCAAGTCACCCACGTTCGGTGACGGCGCGAAGATGAAGGGTGACGCGGGCAAGCTGCGTATCCTTGTCCCGCGCGGAGGCGATCTCTGCCACGCGCAGATTCACGAGCCGATGACCGACGAGGATGAGCGGCGCATCGTCGAGGAGGGCGGCAAAGCGCTCGGCTGCCGAGAGACCCGTGCAGGCGCTGCCGCGCACCGACCACACCACGATGGTGAGATCCTGCTCGTGGCCGCGATCCGTATCGGTGGACCAATCCTGGGCCGTCACATCGCCAAACAGGGCATAGACGGGCTCCGCATTCCGAGGCGGTTCGTCGTACAGACGCAGGGTTCCGCCCATGAGGGCTATCAGCTCCGCGTCCCCAGCGGCCGCCTCCAGAATGGCGCGGCGGAGCGCGAGAATGGGGCTCGTCATGCCTTGATCTCCTCGACCAGACAGACGAGATCACGCCTCGAGCCGTCCGGATCGGAGGCTGTGCGAATGGCGAAGCGGCGAAGGCCCGAGGTCAGGCGCATGGCGCCCGTCACGCCCTCGCGATAGCGCAGGGTGATCTTGTGGGTGAGGCTCTGCTCGGGCCGATCCGCGCGCGCGCGCTCGGAACCGGATAGCAACTCCATCGCGCCCCAGACCTGGGGGCCTGGCCTGTAGGAGCGGATCATGCCGCCGAACCCATCGGGGCTTTCGAGAGGCACTTCGAGAACGAACCGGCGCGCCCGCGCGCCGACGGGCAATGACTTGGATTTCATCGGGAAACTCAGGGAAAGAATTAGAGGCGTGCGCGCTGGAACGGAGCCACGAGCGCTATCGCTTCCGGCGGCAGGATCTGCTCACCCACCACATCGCCCTGGTTCTCGTACCAATGGGCGACGAGAATCCTGATTGCGAGCTTCAAGGTGGTGGGCACCGCATCGGGCGAAGCGCCGTAGCCGGCGCGCAGCGCGATCTCGATGCCGTTTCTCAGCCTCCCGGGCACCGGCGCATTCGTGATCAGGATGCAGGGAGGATCGCTTGCTGGATCGGCCTCGATGGAACCGGCCGGGACTTCCGTGGCAATGCCTGCAGCGTCAATGACCTTGATGCCGTCAACCGTGAGCAGAGGCGAAATCGGCAGCAACACCTTCCCGTCCTGCGGCCAGCGATCCATCACCAGGCGCCAGCGCTGTTCGATCAGGATGCGTCGGGAGGCGGATTCCACCATGAGGCGCGCGGCCCTGATGAGCCCGGAGATCAGATCGTCCTCCGCCTCGCCATCGACGCGCAGATAGGCCTTCATCTCAAGTAGCGTTACGGGCTCGACGGCGGGGCCATCAACGAATATCGGGATCATCGCAACAGGAATCCTTCCATGATGAATCGTCTGATCACGCTCTCCCTCGCCCTGTCGCTTGCTGCGACCGGAGCAGAAGCCATCGTCGGCGGTGCGGAGGACCAAGGTCCCCTCGCCCGTCAGAGCGTGATGGTGTTGAGTTCGAATGGCGGCGTCTGCAGCGCCGTCGTGGTGGCGCGCGACGTGGTCCTCACCGCAGCCCATTGCGTGACGGGCGCGGACGAGCACCGGGTGCATTTTCGGGACGAGACGGGCGAGCCGGTACTGATCAAGCCCTCCGCGAAGGCGGTTCATCCCGGCTACAACGCGAAAGCCATCCAGACCCGTCAGCGCTCCATCGATCTGGCGCTCGTGCGCATCCCCGAGGCGCTGCCGGAGCGTTTCGAGCGGGCGACGCTCACCGGCATCAAGCCGGCTAAGGATGAATCCATCATCGTCGGCGGCTATGGACTGGCACGCGAAGGGGATGCCAAGACGACGGGAACCTTCCGCACCGCGTCTCTGACGGTGACGGAGCCCTATGGCCCGAGCAAGATCCTGCTCTGGTCACAAGGTTCCGGGGCCGCGGGAGCCTGCCAGGGCGATTCCGGAGGGCCGATGACCTCGGGAACAGCCATTGCCGCCATCACATCCTGGTCATCCCCATCACGCGGGCAGAGCTGCGGGGGAGCAACACAAGGCATTCTCCTTGGCCCGCAAAGGGAATGGATCGACCGTACTCTCGAAGCCTGGAACCGTGCGGCGTTGTGGAACGGCAACTAAAGCTGGAAAAATCAAGCGGGGCGGAACTATCCTACCTTGATAACCCTTGCTCTACGTAACGATTCTTTCCTCACCTCATAGTTCCGATGCGCGCCCTTTCATTGATTGCTTTTCTCGCACTCACCCTTTTTTCGGGTTCCGCGCAGGCCGTTCTGCTGGGCGCGACGTCGCGGGATCCCGACGGATTGCGACGATCGGTCGTTTCCATCGAAAATTCCGCAGGCGAGCTTTGCTCCGGTGCTCTCATCGGCGCGGACCTGGTGCTGACCGCAGCCCATTGCGTGACCGATGCGGCCGCTTATCGCGTCGTCGCCGTCAACCGGGCCTTCAAGCCGCAGCGGATCAGGGTCCTTGCTCTGGCCGTGCATCCCTCCTTCGTGACGGGTACGACTCCTCGCACGCAGCCCGGTGTCGATCTCGCGATCCTGCGCCTTGAACGTCCGCTTGGTCCGGAGTTCCGGCCGCTCGATCCAACGCTCGCCGGCGCGATCGATGTCGGCGACGAGGTGACCATTGCAGGTTTCGGCGTGTTGGCCGAGCGGCGCAAGCAGACCGCGCGCATTCTGCGCCAGGCCAATCTCGTTTCGCTCGGCCCCATTCAGGTGGCCAACCGCGTGCTGATCGTGGTCGATCGCCAGCGTTTGGCGGAAACGAGCGGCGCCGGCGCCTGCCGGGGCGATTCCGGCGGGCCGATCCTCGCCGCAACCCAGGGCAGCTATCTGCTCTCTGGCATCGTCAGCTGGTCGAGCGGCGCCATGCGCACGCGCGAGCCCAGCGCCTGCGGAGGCCTGACCGCCGTGACACCCATCGTCGAGCATCTCGGCTGGATCAGGCAGGCCCTCCGCAGCCTCGCCACCTCCGAAGGTTCGTGGGCGAGACGCTAAAGCATCGGACGTGAAAAGTGGAATCCGCTTTTGGGATCCATCCGATGCTTCTCTTTAACTCGCGCATCCATGGTCGCGGAAAACCGGATCCACTTTTCGCTGACGCGGACCTCCGGTTCCGCACGATGCGCCAGGCTCACCCATTGTTTCACTTAAGCGGCAAACTTCAGCAGCTTGATTGCCGCATAATCCTGCACGCCACCACCCACGCGCTTGGTGGTGTAGAACAGCACGTAGGGCTTTGCGGAATAAGGATCGCGCAGCACGCGCATGCCGGCCCGGTCGACGATCAGATAACCGCGCTTGAAATCGCCAAAGGCAAGGGCGCAGGAACCGGCCGCAAAGTCAGGCATGTCCTCGGCCTCCACCACGGGGAAACCCATGAGGGTCGCGGACTGGCCGAGGCTCGCGGGCGGAGCCCAGAGGTACTGGCCGTTCGAGTCCTTGAACTTACGGATCGCGCTCTGCGTCTTGCGGTTCATGACGAAGGAGGCGTTCTGGCGATAGCCCGCCTTGAGGGCATAGACCAGCTCCACCAGCACATCCGACGGGTTGGTGGACGGGAATGCCGCGCCGCCCGTATGGATGGCACCGAGCTTGCCCCAGCTCCAGGTCTCGTCCTTGACGATGTCCGACGCGAGGAAGCCTTTCGGCTTGCTGACGCCGTCGCCATTCACGAAGGCCGCGCTCTCCTGCTCGGCGAAGGCTGCTTCGACCTCTTCCGCGATCCAGCGGTCGATATCGACCACCGCATCGTCGAGAAGGGTCTGGGTGGCCGCCGGCATGGCATAGAGTTCCATGGCAGGGAAGCTGAGTTCCGAGAGCGTCGGACCAGCGGTCTGAGGACGCGCCGCCGTCTCGCCGACCGAGCCGGTGGCCGGGCCCGTGGTGGAGAAGGCGCGCTTGTATTGGCCGCCGGAGATCACGCGCACCGACGAGATCGCACGGATCGGCGAAATGGCGGTGAGACGGCGCAACACTTCGGTTTCGATCGTATCGGGCACGAGATAGCCGCCATCCGGACCGGAACCGGAGGAAAGCGCCTTTTCCTCCAGGCGTTTCAGTCCTGTGGCCTCGCCGGAGCGCATATAGGCGTGGAAGGCCGTCTTGTGCTCGGCCTGCACCGGGTCGCGCGGATGCTCCGCGCCGCGGCCCAGCGGCGGGCGGGAACGGTCGAGAGCCAGGCGATCGAGACGGCGCTTGGCATCGTCGAGCGCGGCGTCGATGCGGGTGAGCTTTTCTTCCATGACAACGTCGCTCGTCAGGCGCGTCTCGATCTCGGACAGGCGCGTATCGTTCGTGTCCTTGAAGGCCTCGAAGGTGCGGGCGAAATCCTCGAAAGCCGACGCGACGTCGTCGGACACCGATTTGGTTTCAACAACAGGAATCATATCAATCCAAAGGTTTTGAAAAGGGGTAAGGCTTCAACAAAAAGGCCCGCCGGAGGCGGGCCCATGACTTCCCGGTCAGGGGAATGCTTAGTAGCGGCGGGCTGCGCGGCGGGTTGTCCTTGCGACGGTCGGTCCGGTCGCAGCACCGACGGCTCCGCCGACGAGCGCACCAGGCGGTCCTGCAATAGCGCCGACGCCGGCACCGACAGCTGCGCCGCCGACACGCTCTTCCGTAGTGGTGCAGGCTGCGGCCGCGAGGCCGAGAAGGGCGACAAGAGCGAGCTTCTTCATAGAAAACCTCCCGAGAAAGCGGACGGCATCACGGGCAGCGCCCGCAGCGTCCGCAACTCTGCGGGCTTGCGGGTAACGCGCCTGCTCAGCCAAGGTTCAGGAAAATAATCGAGCAGTGGTGGCGCGAATGGAGGAGGCGAGTTTCGGCGGAGCGTGTTTGACGGTTTCCACGCGCGCGCCCGGCAGCATCGGGAAGGTCACGACGGAAATCTCCCACAGATCGAGCTTTTCGAGGCGGCGCAGGCCGGTGGGCCGCTCGGCCCTCGCCCGCTCCACCCGAAAGCCGATGGAGAGTCCATCGACGGCACCCTCGCGCATCAGCGCATGAATATCCCGCGCCCGCTCGACGGCGAGGTTGAGCTTGCCGCGAACGCGAAGCCCGCGCCGGTCCTCCTCGATGGAGAGCCAGCGGCCGATGGGCGTGGCGGGATCGTGCTGCCAGAGCAGCCGAACCGCACTCGCCTCGCGTTTCCTCAAACTGTCCGTGAAGGCTCCCGGCATGACCACGTCCTTGCCGAGATCGGCGACGCCGAACAGGCTGGCATAGCCCTCGAAGACGCCGCCACCATCGACGGCGTTCAGAGGCTGGCTAAGAAACTTCATCTCCTGCGTGGTGGGAATGACAGCCTGCTTCATGCACGCGCTCCACGCTGAGGCTTTTCCGGCTTCGCATCGAGCTTCTCAAGCTGGCGCACGAAGTCGCGGAACACGAGCGAGGCGCGGCTCTGCCCATTCCGCACGGCTTTCGGCTTCCGGGCAGGACGGGGCAAGGTTCGGTTCATGAAGGATCTCCCGTGTGACGGCGGTTGAAGAGGGACAGCTCGCGCACGAACTCGTCGAACCGGCGGTTGGCCGCGAACAGATCGCGCAGAGTCATGGCAAGCAAAGCGGAGGCCCCACTCGCCCAAACGAAGAGGGCGAGATGGGCAAGATCGCCGCGGCTGATGACGGTTTCGGCGACCTTTTCGGCAATGTTCATCATTTGTTCTCACAAAAAACCTCTGCGGTCACTCGCATGGCGGCGCGTCGGACCACGCAAGAGGAGGAAACACCCCCATCAGGTTCGAGAGATCATCCGCAGGTCTCAGGCCTGCTTTCGATTTGTCTTGAGCGAGCCTGCTGCAGGTTTGCGTCCATAGCCCACGGCTTCTCGCTTCTCGTCGTCGGAGAGGAACGAAGCAGAGGATACGCGGCGCCAGAGGCTTTCACGCTCGTCCGCCAGCGCCTCGATGGCATCGAGGTCGGGTTCGAGCTGCAGCACCTCGCCAAAGCCGGGCGAGAGCCATTGCGCGAAAGCCTCCATCGTGCGCTTCACGAGGGGAATCACGGTCTGACGATAGAAGGCGCGATTGGCTTCTGCGTAATTGGCGTGCGTGTTGTCACCCGGAAGACCCAGCAACAATGGCGGAACGCCGAAAGCGAGTGCGATCTCTCGCGCGGCAGCAGCTTTCGCTTCGACAAAGTCCATATCCTTCGGCGACAACGACAGAGGTTTCCAATCGAGGCCGCCTTCGAGAAGCAGGGGGCGCCCTGCGTTCGAGGCGCCCTGGTAATTTGCCTCGAGTTCGTTCTTCAACCGCTCGAACTGCGCATCGGTCAGCGTCGCTCCGCCAACGACGAGCGCGCCGGAGGGGCGCGCCGCGTTGTCGAGGAGCGCCTTGTTCCAGGCGCCCGCAGCGTTGTGAATATCGAGGGCAGTCGCCGCTGCTTCCATCGGTGAGAGGCCATAATGATCGTCCGCCGGATGGAAGAGCGTCAGGTGCAGGATCGGCGGAATCGCCTCCCCCTGCCCCATCGAGAAGCGCACCGTCTCCGTTCCGACCGTGTATTCATAGGCGGCAGGCCATCCGTCGGAGCCTGGCACCACACGCATGCGATCCGGCCGCAGGGCGTAGAGTTCCGCAGGCACTCCATCGACGCCGACAGCCTCCACATAGGCATTGCCCGACACCATGAGGTGTCCATAGACGCTTTCCAGAAAGCGCTGCCCGCCCTCACGTGCGTTCGGGCGTGCGAACAGAGTCAACAGCGGATGGGCCGCGAGGTCGCGCCCCTCCTGCTTCAGCGTCAGAGGCAGTGACGCCGCCGCCTCGGCCACGAGCCGCACCGCACGGTGGACGATGGCGTTCTTCTGGAAGCCCTCGCGAGCGAGCGCTGTGTAGTCGCGCGGCGTCCACACGGCGCGTCCATCGAAGTAGAACGCCACAGCCGAATGCGCGCGCGAAGCCTTGGCTTCAGGCGGAGCCTGAAACCACCGGGTCAATTTGGTCAGCATGAAAAGCTCCTGCCCTTAGGCATGAGGACAATGGCTGGAGCATCGGACGAGAAAAGTGGACTTGCACTTTTGGGATCCATCCGATGCTCAGTCTCTAGAGGAGCGCATCGTTGAAGCGGAACCGGAGGTTCGCGTCAGCGAAAACCGGGTCCACTTTTCGCTAGCGCGGCCCTTCGGCTCCGCACGATGCGCTAGTGCGCGCGACGTCCATGGAGGTCGCACGTCCGGTTGCAGAACGGCCGAGCGGGTTTGCGCCGGAACAGGCTTCGAAGACAGCTTGGCCTTCCCCTGCCCGGAGAACTCCGGAAAGGTCAGATCATGGGGGCTCCCGGCGTAGTCGCGAAGTTTTTCGTGGCCATAACGTCGAGAAATCTTGCCGTCGGCGTACCTTGGAGCATGGACGCCATCTGCTCCCACAGAGCCCAGACATGCTGCATGGAATCAAGGGCAGCCTGCTCATTGTCGAAGACGGAAAGAACGAAGACTTCCCCCTCCTCATCCATGAGCCCGATCCATTGCCGGAGGCCCGGTTGGGCATAGATCGCCGCCTCGTTCTCCTCACGCCAGCGGAGCAGGTCTTCCATCTTATCGGGCTTTACGCGAAACGTCGTTAGTCGTGCATACATGGTGACCTCCTCAGGGAGGTTGATGTGACTGGCATCAGGCCAGCACTGCACTGAACGGGACGCAGCGAGTCTAAACCCTCTCGGAGAGCTTGGAAAATGGAAAGCATCCCGTGCAAGGCTCTGACGGCGGCATTGCGACCGCAAGCTACAGCATCCGCACCCGCGGCTCCTTCCTGTCTCGCAGCATCAATTCGGTGAGCGCCCAGACGAGCGCGTCCATGCGGTCGGGCGAGCGGCCTGACGTGAGTCCACCGGGCCCGAAATCGCAGAGTTCATCCTCAAGCTCCGGAAATGCTCGGACATGGCGCACCCGGCCTTGCGCGTAGAGAACCGAAACGGGCTCTGCGCGCAGATACTTTCCACGCGTGGCGCGAACGCTCATCACCGGCACGGACGGATCGACCTCGCGGATCACGCTGGTCGCCATCTCGCCGCCCTGGTTCGTCTCGACGATCAGGGCGTCGGCCTGGAGACGACGATAGAGCGCCACGGCCTTGGTCGCCCATTCCGGCGGTTTGAGGCCGGATGCGGTAGCGTCCTCCAGCACATAGGCCGTGCCACCTTCATCGAGCCCCGCCGCCACGATACCGCAGGCATCGGCGCGCTTCGATGAAGACGCAGGCGGATCGACGGCAACGACGATGCGCATGAGCGGTGGCACGCCATCGACCCGGCTCGCCTCGATCATGTCGCGGGTCCAGAGCGCATCGGGGCGATCCTCGATGATGTCGCCATCAAGCTCCTGCCGCCCGAGCCGCGTGCCGGCATAACGCCCGACAACCGCCTCAAGAAAGGCGGGCGCGAGGTTGGCCGCATTGTCCGATGTCCGGGCGCGGGAGACCGCCACTGAAGGATCGGCGAGAAAGCGCTTCAGCAATGGAATGGGCCTTGGCGTGGTCGTCACCATCTGGCGAGGATGCGCGCCGAGGCGCAATCCGAATTGCAGCATGTCCCAGACTTCCTCCACGTGCTTCCACTTGGCGAGTTCGTCCGCCCAAGCGGCCTCGAATTGAGGACCGCGGAGAGAGTCCGGATCCTCGGCTGAGAACACATGGGCCACAGCGCCATTGGGCCATTCGAGCTTGCGCAGGGACGGCGACCAAGTCGGCCGTTCGCGACGGGCATGGACGGCAAGAATGCCAGCCGGTCCCTCCACCATCACGTTGCGAACATCCGAAAATGTTTCTCCGATCAGTGCGATGCGCCGCATCGGAGCGTCGGTGAAATCCGGCTCCCCAAGAGCGATCCCACGTATCCATTCGGAGCCGGTTCGGGTCTTTCCCGCCCCTCGCCCGCCCAGCATGAGCCAGAGCGTCCAGGGATCATGATGGCGGCTCAAGCCCGGCAGACGCTGCTCGGGACGGCAGCGGACCGGCCAGTAGCGAAGAAGCTGTTCGAGTTCGGTTTCAGATAAGGAGGCCGTCGCTTCCGCGAGCCTCCTCCTCCGCGATAACCCGCTCAAGATGGCGAGCAAGCTCGTCGCGGAGTTCATGGAGGCTGCGGGGTGTCTCGTCTTGATGCTCGGTTTCATCGAGCCTTGAACCTTCCTGCTCCAGGAGCGCCCGCGCTGTCGTCAACGTCTTCGCATAGGAGGCCAGCGTCCGGGCGGTCCGGTCGTGATCCTCGACGCACCCGCTGCGTTGCTGCTCCATCAGAGCGTTGATCTGCGACCGGGTGGCCCGCGCCAGGGATTGCGCCGCTTTGCGAAGTGACGTTGCCGCTGCCGTTCTCCCGGCAGGAACATCGGTCGGATCCTTCGCGGCCTTGCTCAACTCGTTCTGAGCGAGCGCCGCATGACGCGGCGGCCAGGCCCAACGCTGTCTCAGGCGAACGAAGGTGCTCATGCTCACGCCCAGATAGGCTGCGATGTCGTTCAGAGTGAGCTTCGGATGACCGGCGTAATAGAGATAGGCCTGCTGCCGCTTCTCGTCGGCAACCTCGATTCTGGGATACATGGCGCATCATGCGAAAAGGAGGCCCGGCTTTTCAATGACGCGGACCTTCGATGTGCGACGGACGATGCGCCGCTGGAACAGGGAGCATCGGGCCCAACAAAAAACCGCCCAAGCGGCGCTTGGACGGCGGAGGTCTTGTTTCACTCAAATGAAGCCGGGCGGGGTTTCATTCACACTTCGTCAGTGTTCATGTTTTGTACCCTATCAGCGTTGCGCTGTCAAGCGGGATTCTGAGGGATGGTTCGAACGGGTCTTCAGAACACGAGATCCACGGCGATCATTTCGTGATCGGAAATCGCTTTTCCTTGGGAATCCAGGGCGGGAACGATCTGCGGGTTTTCTGCCGCGATACCCCGCACGAAGAACCAATCGAGTTTGCCGAAAGGCCGCGGATGCTTCTTCGACGGCCCGTCGCGCTGAGTCGGGAGTGCGAGATTCGCATCGGTCCAGGAGAATCCTGCCTCGCGAAGATCCGCGAAGAGCGGCTCGTGACGCTCCGGTTTTTCAAGAAGCAGGGGCCGCTCCCGCTCGCCCCTCGGAAGCGCCTTCGTGTTGAAATCGCCGCCTATGATGCAAGCCTCGTCCGGCGCCAGCTGCTCAAGAGCGGACAAGAGGTTCCGGATCTGCATCCGGCGATCCGCAGGATCCGTCTTGCTTTCGAGATGCAGGCTCACGATCCACAAGGGACGCGGTGCATCGGCCAGGCGTGCGGCGAGCGCGATTCGTCCCCCAATCCGCCTTTGAGCGCCGTCAAACCCGGCGAACCAGCGGCCATTCTCCTCGAGCGGAATCACGTGCGGGCGCTCAAAGCCCAAACCGCTGACAATGGCATTGCCATGGAGGCCGCAAGCATTGTGCTCGCCCGCATGGCGGCGCATTTCCTCGGCGTCGCCGAGATCGAGTTCCACGAATTCGACACCATAGAGATAGCCCCACCCGGGGGAGCCGGTGAGTTCGCGAATCGTGTGGCTATTGCCGGAGCGCGCCATTCCCACATCCACTTCGCTCAAGAGCGAGATGTGAGCGCCTGTCTTCCCGATCAGGTGCCTGACCGCTTCGGGGCGTGTCAGTCGCTCGGCATTCAAGGCAGTCACGCACAATCGCCTTGGGGTTGCCTGCTCTTGTCTCTGAGGCTGGACTTCGATGACGTGAAAGGCTTCGATACGATCGATGAATTCGTGGTGAGCCGTCCTGTCCTGCGTCAACTGCCTCGCCTGCTGCAGAAGAGGCTCTTCCGGACAGGGAAGTTTTTGCACGCTCCGGTCGATCAAGGGACGCAAGGCTCCTGCCCTCCGCTATTGCCTCCGACACCTAGCGCATCGTTGATGCGGAAAAGTGGATCCGATTTTTCCGCATCAACGATGCGCTGATGAAAGGAATGGAGCATCAGATTGATCCCAAAAGTGGTTTCCACTTCTGGGTCCGATGCTCTAACGCAATCGGGTCCACCATGGGTCATGAGGGAAAAATTTTCGAGGCAATCAGGAACTTCTTTGTCTATTTCGAGTTAGTGGAGCGCACAAGAATATGCCGGGAGAAGGCCCATGCTCGCTTGGGCTACTATCATCGCGCTCGCAACGGGCGTGCTTTTTTATGTCCTCGATCCATCAGCCGTCATCGTGAACGTCGCGGAATTGGCAGGCGTGATTGCCCTATTCACCCTGGTGTGCGCGGCGGAGGCTTTCAGTGAACCCAGAAGCTGAAGCCGCTCGATCCGGTTCCGCAACCCCTTCGGGAAAGGGTTGCGGACGATCCTCCTCATTTTCTTGGAACTTGGGGTCGGTTCAAGGATTGCACCCGATAGTAACGCAATCACACTGCATTCAGGATGGGCTGGCTCGGGAGTTGAATGGCGTCGTCCCCCTTCACTACGAGCCGACAGGAGTCATCTGCGTGATGGACGTGCCTCTTCCTTAAGCATTTTCAACGATCTATTCACAATTCATCTAGACCATTGGTCGATAGTGCGACGAAACCTTCTTGCGATCTCCGCTCGATTTGGTGTCAATTGGGCGCAAGTGACGAAGTCACGGTCACGATCCAGGGAGGAGATAAAAGACATGAAGCGTCGTCAGTTTCTTCAGGCCGCCACGGTCGGTGCCGCCTCGACGGCGGTTGCCGCTCCCGCCATCGCTCAGTCGATGCCGGAGCTGAAGTGGCGCCTGCAATCCGGTTTCCCGAAGTCCCTCGACACGATCTACGGCGCAGCCGAAGTGATCGCGAAGTACGTTTCGGAAGCAACCGACGGCAAGTTCCAGATCCAGCCCTTCGCGGCTGGTGAAATCGTCGGCACGCCGCAGGTGGCCGATGCCGTGGGCAACGGCACCATCGAGATGGGCCATACCTGCTCCTACTACTATTTCGGCAAGGATCCGACCTTCGCCATCGGTACGGCCCTGCCCTTCGGCCTCAACGCCCGCCAGCAGAACGCCTGGCTCTATCACGGCGGCGGCAACGACCTGCTGAACGAATTCTACGCCAAGCACAATATGTACGGCATGCCTGCCGGCAACACCGGCGTCCAGATGGGCGGCTGGTTCCGCAAGGAGATCAAGACCGTTCAGGACATGCAGGGCCTGAAGATGCGCATCGCAGGCCTCGCCGGTCAGGTCATGGCCAAGCTCGGCGCCGTGCCGCAGCAGATCCCGGGCGGCGACATCTATCCGTCGCTCGAGCGCGGCACCATCGATGCCGCCGAATGGGTCGGCCCCTACGATGACGAGAAGCTCGGCTTCTCGAAAGTCGCCCCTTACTACTATTATCCGGGCTTCTGGGAAGGCGGCCCCTCCATCCACCTCTTCATCAACAATGCGAAGTGGAAAGAGCTGCCGAAGGCCTATCAGGCGATCCTGACCACGGCTGCGAGCTACGCCAACAACGACATGCTGGCGAAGTACGACGCCCGCAACCCGGCCGCCCTGCGCCGTCTGCTCGGCGCCGGCACGCAGCTGCGTCCGTTTGCTCCGGAGATCCTGGAAGCGGCTTACAAGGCCGCCAACGAGGTCTATGACGAAGTTTCGGCCAAGAACGCCGACTTCAAGAAGATTTACGAGAGTGTCCGCGGCTTCCGCAACGAAGAGTACCTCTGGTTCCAAGTGGCCGAGTACGCTTACGACACCTTCATGATCCGCGCCCGCGCTCGCGGCTAAGCGGATCTTTCATCCGATCCTGAAAAGGGCGGCCATTGGGTCGCCCTTTTTTACGGCTCCAGTGCTCCCCACATCGGGTCCTTCCCCGACCGCCTCTCTGATCAATGCTTACGGCAGTAGCGGTCGGCTGTGCAGTGAAGGAATTACAGAGCATATGCGCTGGACAATACGGATCAGCTTTCTCCTGTTTCTGGCCTGGGCGATCTTCATGGTCTCGCCCTTCGTGGCCCTCTACGATCTCGGCAAGGCGGTCGAGGCCAAGGACATCGACCGGATTACGGAGCGCGTGAATTTCAATGCCGTGAGAAACTCCCTCTCCCGCCAAATTCTTGGCGAGTACATGAAGGACCAAGATCTCGAAGGAGCCGAGCGAGATCTTGCGACCGAGGCGGGAACCGCGATTCTCAATCCGGTCGTGGAGCAGCTCGTGACACCCCAGGCCCTCATCGACTTGCTTGAGGACGGATTGCCTGAGGAGGCCACGGGAGGCATGGCCGGAACGGCCGTTCCCTTGCGCTTCGCCATGGGTTCGCTCAAGCAGGCTTGGAGTACTTTCATTTTTTCGGAGTCCCAGGGCTTTCGAAGCGTGACCATTCCCGTTCCGGTGGATGAAGCCAAGGAGAAACAGTTCAGGATCACCATGCGCCTGAAGGGCACCACGTGGCGGTTGAGCGGGATTGAGCTGCCGGTAGCGTTGCGTGAAGAACTGATCAAGCGGGCGGCCGTCGCCTCGCGGTAGATTCTGATGGCGCTCACGGCACTAAAAAACCCGCCATGAAATGAGGCGGGTTTTTTAGTGCCCTGGCGCAGAGAAATGCTTCATTCGCCGCTCTCACCTTCAAGAGGATATTTTCGGCGTTAATGAGAAATCATCCATCCGACGGTCGCCAGAGGAAACACCGTGCCAAGCAAAAAGCAGATGATATTCGAGGTCATTACATGAACCCTCCTTCTGCCACGTCAACTGTTTTTGCAGTTTTACGTTCCTGAAAGCCAACAGGGCCACGAATACAAAATAACAACAGCCAAGCATGAACAAAATCCTCTCTCAGGATATGTGTAAGTCTTTCGAGGGAACCGAGCTTCGCCGTTTCGATTGTCCCGGTGACGAGGCAAGGACGGATCGATGGACGATAATGGCTATTCCTTTCGCAGGATCATGGGTGACGCCGAATTCGTGCGCAAAACCCTGATCATTCTTGGGCTGGTTCTGCTCGCGCTCCTGCTCTGGAAGCTCACGGACGTCCTTCTCCTCGCCTTCGGCGCTATTCTCGTCGCTCTCATCCTCCACGCTTCGGCTGATGTGCTGGTCCGCTACCTTCATGTGCCTGAGCGCTGGGCTCTGTGGGTTGCAAGCATCATCATCTTCGGTATTGTCCTGGGTTTGATCACTCTTTTTGGTACGCAGATGCGGGCGCAGTTCTCCAACGTGGTGGAGCGCCTTCCTTTCGTCATCGATAATTTCAGCAAGAATCTCGGCTTCGGTGCCGTGTCCGACGATCTGTCCGAGATAATGAACAACATGCCCGGCGGCGGCCTCGCGACGCGTATCGCCGGCATCGGCGGAGCGGTTCTCAGTGGGTTAGGGGATTTCCTTCTAGTGGTGATCGCCGGCCTTTACATCGCGGCCTCACCGGAGCTCTACAAGCAGGGTTTCATCAAGCTCTTCCCCATGCGCCACCACGAGCGCGTCGAGAGCTCACTCGATGCTTCGGGCCAAGCTCTGAGGCTTTGGCTCATGTCGCAGCTGATCGCCATGGCCTGCGTCGCAGTCCTGTCCTCTCTGGCCTTCTGGCTCATCGGACTCCCGTCGCCCTATGCACTGGGCATGATCGCTGGCCTGGCCGACTTCATCCCCTTCCTCGGCCCCATCCTCGGCGCGCTTCCGGCAGTCCTTTTTGCTTTCAGCATCAGCGGCGAGACCGCACTCTGGACAGTACTCGCAGTCGTGGCGATCCAGCAGATCGAAGGCAACGTGATCTTCCCTCTCGTGGCGAGAAGCGTGGTCAGCATCCCGCCCGCTCTCGCCCTCTTCGCGATCCTGGTCGGAAGCATACTCTTCGGCAGTTTGGGCTTGATCTTCGGCTTTCCGCTTGCCGTGGTGGCTTATGTGCTGGTGAAAAAACTCTATGTCCGTGAGACGCTCGGCGAGCAGACGACTGTTCCCGGAGAAGCCGAAGCCAAAGAGAGAGGCGGCGTTTAAGCCGGCTCGTTAGCGCATCGTGCGGACCCGAAGGGCCGCGTCAGCGAAAAGCGGATCCGGTTTTCTGCTCTAGACGATGCGCTACTCTTGAGAATGAGCATCGGATCAAATCCCGAAAATGGACTCCACTTTTGGGTCCGATGCTTTAGCCTCCACGTCTTCCATCGGCCAATCGGTGATGCGCTCCAGAAGCTCGGCGAGGCTGAACTCCTCCTCGGGACCGGCAACCCGGTCGCGCACGGAAACACCGGCGGCATGCACCGTCTCCGGATCGCCGGAGACCAGTGGATGCCACCAGGGGAGATCCCGCCCCTCGGATACGAGCCGATAGGCGCATGTCTGCGGCAGCCAGGAGAGGCTGCGCACGGCCTCGGGCGTCAGACGCACGCAATCGGAGACCTTGGCTTGGCGGTTCGGGTAGTCCCGGCAACGGCAGGTTTCTTCATCGAGAAGGGTGCAGCCCACATCCGTGTAGAGAACCTCGGCCGTATCCTCGTCCTCAAGCTTGACCAAGCAACAGCGCCCGCAGCCATCGCACAGGCTCTCCCATTCGTCGAGGCTCAAAGCCTCGAGCGTCTTCACGCGCCAGAAGGGCTGCTCCTCCGGCCTGGGGCGAATGCTGGGTGCTCTTTGGGACATGCGGGCTCTGTGAACTCTCTTTGCGGCGGTTTGAAGGAAGGTGCGATGCCGCACATCTACAAACCTTTCTCCCGGACGGGGTAGACCTATTTGAACCGGGACAGCTGTTTGTGAGTTGTTGATAACACATGTCGCAGCGTGCAAGCGTTGCCGTTAGGGAAATCAACGATCATAAACAGGGCATATCAGGCCTCCTGACCTGCTCCGAAGGACCACCGTGCGCCAGCATCCCTCCACCCCCCTCTCGACACGGATCAAGCGTGCCGCGCTCTGGCTGGACGCATGGCTCAACTCGTTTCTGTTTCAGAGCGGGCGCGGGCTGGCTTCAGCATACGAGTCCTACTCCGAGAAGATGAAATGCCTGCGGTTTCGGGGCCCTTTACGCGCTCTTCTCGACCTGACCAGCGAGGCCACGACCCTGGGCGCTGCCGGTGGCATCGTGATGCTCGCCCTGGCGCTCCCGGCCTTCCGCGAGACGGAGGATGACTGGCTGAAGACCCAGGACCTCGCCGTCACCTTCCTCGACCGCTACGGGCAGGAGGTTGGTCGCCGCGGCCTGCATCTCGACGATTCCTACAAGCTCGAGGACTTCCCGGATTACATGATCAAGGCAGCGCTGGCGACAGAAGACCGGCGCTTCTACGATCACTGGGGCATCGACCCTATCGGCACCTTCCGCGCGCTCCTGGTCAATGCCCAGGGCGGCGGCGTAGTGCAGGGCGGCTCCTCCATCACCCAGCAGCTGGCGAAAAACCTCTTTCTCACGAATGAGCGCTCGCTCGAGCGCAAGATCAAGGAAGCATTCCTGGCGATCTGGCTCGAATTCCACCTGACCAAGGACGAGATCCTCAAGCTCTATCTCGACCGCGCCTATATGGGCGGCGGCGCTCACGGCGTCGTGGCGGCTGCCGATTACTACTTCGGCAAACCTGCCAAGGATCTGACGCTCGCTGAAGCCGCCATGCTGGCAGGCCTCTTCAAGGCTCCGACGAAATATGCCCCCCACGTGAATCTGCCGGCGGCCCGCGCCCGCGCCAACGAGGTGTTGCGCAACATGGTCGAGGCGGGCTTCCTCACCGAAGGTCAGATCCAGACTGCCCGCCGCAATCCGGCAACCCCGGTGAACCGTGAGCGCGAGACCACCCCCGATTTCTATCTCGATTGGGCCTTTGAGCAGGTTCAGGCTCTGGCTGCCGAGAAGAAGTTAGGCAGCGAACGCGTTCTCATCATCAAGACGCCCCTCGACACCGCTCTTCAGCGCCATGCGGAAGAGGTTCTGGAAAACGAGCTGCGCCAGAACGGCCGCCAGTACAAGGCTGGCCAGGGCGCAATCGTCGTCATGGACGTGGACGGGGCCGTGAGAGCCATCGTCGGCGGCCGCGATTACGGTCAGAGCCAGTTCAACCGCGCCACCAACGGCCTGCGGCAGCCGGGTTCTTCCTTCAAGCCCTTCGTCTACGCCGCCGCACTCACCACCAACCCGAAGCTGAATCCCAATTCGAAGGTGGTGGACGCCCCCATCTGCCTCGGCAATTGGTGCCCGCAGAACTATGGCCGCTCCTTCTCCGGTGCGATGCCCTTGGCGTCGGCCTTGGCGCGTTCGATCAACTCCATCCCGGTGCGCATGTCCCTGGAGATCGGCAAGGGCAATGCGAAGGCGGGTCGCGCCATCATCATCGACACCGCCAAGCGCATGGGCCTGACTCATCCCCTGGCGAACGAGAGCCCGCTGCCCATCGGAGCCGCCGAGGTGACAGTCATCGACATGGCTTCGTCCTATGCGGTCTTCGCCAATGGCGGTAAGCGGGCTGCGCCCTATGCGGCCTGGGAAGTACGCAACTCGTCCGGCGAGGTGATCTATCGCCACGACCGGGACACGCCTCCCAAGCAGGTGCTTGAGCCGCGGGTCGTCACCGACATGAACTTCATGCTGAACAAGGTGGTGACCGAAGGCACCGGCAAGCGCGCGGCGCTCGAGGGCATCCCGGTTGCGGGCAAGACCGGCACCACCAACGGCTACAAGGATGCCTGGTTCGTGGGCTACACGGGCAATCTCGTCGCTGCCGTCTGGTACGGCAACGACGATTCCAAGCCCATGAACAACATGACCGGCGGCACCCTTCCGGCCATCACCTGGCATGAGGTGATGAACTACGCGCACCAGAACCTCGAGATCCGCCCGATCCCGGGCGTCGACTCGGCGGCTTTCGCCCGGGTTGCAACTTCGGGCCGCCCGGCAGCGGACCAGGCACAGGGACCCTCGCAGGCCTTCCTGGCGGGTACCCTCTCCCGCAAGTCCTATGAGGTTCTGGGCAATATCGGCTCCCTGTTCCAGGCAGCGGAACGCGCAGTGACGACCGTGAAAGAGAGCACCGCCCCGCGCGTGACAGGGTCCGTGGAAGCCTCCCGCCAAGTGGCCATGCCGTAACAATGAGTAGCCAAGCCATATTGACGAATGCCGCTGGGGCCGCTTCGATGCACGCCCTTATGCCTGTATCGAAGCCCGTGACCACCCGCATTGTCCCCACTGCTGTCCTGATCGTCTATGCGCTCCTCCTCGCGCTGGGGCTGGGATTGGGCTCGACCTACTTGATCCTCAACGGCGATCCCCCCTTCGGCAGACTGCGTATCGGTCCCTGGACAGCATGGCCCGCCCTCGGCTCGGCCGATGCCGACCCGTACATGCGCGCCATTCTCGCCCAGCGCGGCGCAGTGCCCCTAGCCATCGGCGAAGGTCTCGGTTTCACGGCCGTCACCGACAGCGAAGGCAGGCCGCTCGATTCCGCCTGCACCTACCGCGTCGGCTCCGTCGCCCCGACGGCGCGCTTGTGGACGTTCTCCATCTACGACCAAAACGGCCAACTCCCGAAAACCGAACTGGGGCGCAGCAGCTTCACCTCGGCCGAGATTTTGCGGGACCAGCAGGATCAATTCACCATTGCCCTCTCGCGAAGCCTGCAGGACGGCAACTGGCTTCAACTCCCAGGCTCGGGCAATTTCAGCATCGTGCTCAGGCTCTACGATACTCCTGGAGCCGCAGGCACCGGTCTGAACGAAAGCGTCTTCCCCGCCATCCGGCGTGTGGAGTGCGGGGCATGAGAGAGTTCGGCCGTTTTTTGATCGCCACGCTCTGTGGCCTCGTGCTGGCCGTGGGCGTTCACATCGCTTCCATTCTCGCCACGCCGCATCTCGCCGAGCATGACGCCTTCGCGAAGATTGCGCCGACGCTGACGGCCGAAAAGGCGCAGATCATCAGCGCACCGGGTGGGGAGGACACCTGGATGCCGTTGCCCGATCCAGCCATCGCTGTTGCTGCCTGCGCCTATGATCTGCGCGATGGACCCATGCGCGTCTCGACGAGAACGGGGTCGAACCTGCTGTCATTTGCCTTTCACAAGCAATCGGGCGGTGTCTTCTTCGCCGTGACGGATCGCGCCGCCGTGCGCGGCGAACTTGAAATCGTCGCCATGACGGCGCGCCAGCTCGACGAGGCGCGGGCGGCGGAGGACGAGAACGAACCCTCCCGCGACGTAAGGATCGTCGCCCCCGAGCAGCAGGGCTTCGTCATCGTGCGGGTGGCCGCGCCCACCGTCAGTCAACGCTTTCAGGCGGAAGAGGCGGCCAAGGCCGTCTCCTGCATCACCGAGCAGGAAGATTAAGGCTTCAAGACCATGCCCTGGCGTCCCATGACTGCGCAGGATCTCGCGCAGGCGCAGATCCTGGCCGACACGATTCATGTCGATCACCCGGAGGAGGCAGAGGTCTTTGCCGAGCGCCTGCGCCTTTATCCGCAAGGCTGTCTGGCGCTCGAAGGCGACGGACGCCTGATCGGCTACGCCCTCACCCATCCCTGGCACTTCGGCAAGCCGCCCGCACTGAATTCGCTGCTTGGCGAAATTCCGCACGACGCGACGACCTACTACGTGCACGACGTGGCGCTGCTGCCGGAGGCACGCGGCAGGGGCTATGCCGCGCAGATAGCCGAAAAGCTGGCTTGCCACGCGAAGGCAACGGGCTTCGGAAATCTGTCCCTGGTGGCCGTCAACAACTCCCAGGGATATTGGGAGCGGCTGGGTTTTCATACGAGAAGTGTTCCCGGTCTGGAAGAAAAACTCCTCTCATATGGACCGGATGCGGTATTGATGGTGCGCGAACTCGCACAGGCACTCAGCTGACGCAAAAAGCGTCTCGAATAAAAATAAACTCAAAAAGACTTACGAGCGGCGACGGCCAGGGCGGCTATTGGCATAGGGACGGGAGGGACCAGGGCTCGGCTCGGGACGCTCGTAGCGCACACCCGTGAACAGAAGGATCTCGCCTCTCGGCTCTCCAACATTGATGTGCGGACGTTGCGGCCGGTCCGCGGCATCGGGAAAAGCGATCACCACTCCAGGCGATCTCGCCCACGCATCCTGCATTGCAGCCTCCTCTATGGCTTCAAAATCAACAATTGTAACTCGCTCACCCAAAAAGCCTTATGGTTAACAGACCGTTTTCAGCACGCCGAGCTTGCTCGAAAATTGCGGAGCCTGGCATGAAAACAACATTCCCCGCCGCGCTTCAGTTCCGGAATGCTCACGTTGATTTGTGCCATACCGCACAGCTGGAGGGCGCAGCTTTCTTGCGGGTTAAAGATGCGCTAACCCACCGTCTCTAGGGTTCGAGCGGGGCTGCGCTAAAGCACCGGACCCAAAAGTGGGATCCACTTTTGGGGCCAATCCGATGCTCTCCTATTAACGAGCGCATCGTTGATGCGGAACCGGAGGTCCGCGTCAGCAAAAACCGGGGCTACTTTTCCGCACGATGCGCTGGAGAATGAGTTGAGTATGGCATCCTCTGCGAACCCAGACCTCTGGTCTGACTTGTCCGACTTAAGCGGCGCGGACGCATGCGCCGCGCTGTTGAAGGTCAATGCGGACATGTTCGTGGCCGCTCCCGCGCGCGACCGCGAAAGCATCGAGACTTTCGAAGCCCTGGCGCTGGGGTTTCTGCCGAAGGCGGACCGCACAACCCTTCTCGAGATCGCACGCATTCTCGCCCCCTGCCCGGACACGCCGCCTTCCGTTCTCGATTATCTGCTCCAGCATACCCCCGAGGCACGCAGCATCATTCCGCGCCACCAACCACCGCCGGCGTCCTTACCTGATGCAATGTATCTCGCAACACCGGCCGGCCGGGTTCATCTTGCCTCGCAGCCTCATCTCGACATCGTGACCATCGAGCGGATTCTCGTGCTTCGGGAAGAAGCGAGCGAGGACATTCTTGCCGCCAATCCTGCCTTCCCATCGTCCAGACCGGCTTTCCGCCAACTGGTGAGGAGCGCCATCGAGCGCCCTGCCCTCGCGCGTATCCTGCTTCAGCGCACCGATCTCACCGCGACACACGAGGCATGCCTCTACCTCGCAGCAGATCGCAAGCGGCGCAGGCTCATCCGAGAGCGTGTCGCGCAGACCGTCGCACAGGGAGCATCTCTCTCCTTCCGCCTGACTGAGCACGATATGGCGGCATTCCTTGCCGCCGCGAAGGATGGCGATATCGCACGCTTCGAGCGCTTGCTGTCGGAAGCCTTCGGCTTTCCCGTCTCGGCGGAGTGGCGCATTCTGCAGATCGGACGCCACCTGCTTCTCGCGCTGGCTTTGAAAGCGCTCGGCTTTTCAGACAAGGACGCGGCACGCATTTTCCTGACCCTTCATCCGGCCCTGTCCTATCCGCTTTCCGCAATCCGCGAGTTGGTGCGTGAGACGCGGGGGAGTTCCGGCGCCGTTGCACTCGTCATCATCGAAATGATCCTGGGCGTGAAGGCGTTCTCGGGAGAGAGCAGAGCGATTTAAGTGTCAGGCGCGAGATCGAGGAAGTGGCGGCCCTCACGATCGTCCACTTCCACGAGCCAGAGATCGGAATCGAAGCGAAGCTCGCGCGCCATTCTCTCCTCCACATCGAGAGGCGTGACGCCCTGAAGGATCGGAGCGAAGAGGCGCTCGTCGCTGTCTTCGAGGAAGAGCTGCGGAGCAGGTCCATAGAGGCTCGCCGTGCCGTCGAGATGATCGACCTTTATGAAAATCGCCCCGGCCTCGGCAGCACCGCGCTTGCGCAACACGGCATCCACGCCTTCCACACCGCAGCGGCGAAAGTAGGCGGAAACCCAGAAATCGGAGCGAAGGCGAGCCATTACTGGACGGCAATGCCCGACAGCGCGGAGAGTTCACGCACTGTGCGCGGGCTGAACGTTCCGGTCACCGGCAGGCGCCTGTCCTGCTCGAAGCGCTGGATCGCCTGGCGCGTTCCAGGCCCCATCTCGCCATCGACCTTCACGCCGTATCCTAAGCGCGCGAGCGCGCGTTGGCCGAAGAGCACGGTCTCACCGCCATCGGACCGCCCCACGTTGGCAGGAGGAGTGGGCACCGGACCACCAAGGCGGATCATTTCCGCGATCGGATCGCGCACCGTCGATGCCCGCGCGGGAGCCGGAGCAGGAGCCTGAACTGCAGCCTGCTGCGTGCGTGCGGGTTGCTGCTGAGGCGCGGCACTGGGCACGCCGTTGTTGCGGATCAGATCGGAGATGGCACTGCGCGATACCGCTCGAGGCGGAGGAGCTGCTTGAGCCGGAGCAGCTTCAACAGCGGCCGGAGCCTGTACGGCAGGCTCCTCGTCGGCAGCCATGTCTTTCGCCTCGGGAACCTCGGCGCCTGGCCGCGCCGGAGGCAAGGGCTGTGCGGACGCAGGCAGCGGCGCAGGAGCGACGGCAACCGCCGGATCGCGATGGGTGAAAAGCGGCGCAGGATGCCGGACATTCTGCAGCAGCAGCGCGTTCCACGCGATCGCGCCGGCACAGCCCGTGAGGAAAACGGCAGCCACCACGCGACCGGGATGGTTCAGTGCCTGCGTGACCAGGCGCTCGCCCAAGCCGATCTTGCGCGGTGGCTGCTTCGCTGCGCGCTTTTGCTGCGAACGCGGCGGAGCCTTCCGCCGCACAACGGCGGGCAGATCGAAATCGTCATCGGACTCGGCAGCGAAAGCGTCACGCACAAGCATCATCCTGTTGTCGAAGGAGCAGCATGATGGTTGGGCGCATCCTCTCCGTGACAAGCCCCGGGCCAATGCCGGAAGTCACGGACGAGAGCATCCAAGGCCGCTCCTCCCTCTTCTTGTCGAAAGCGTGGCAGACGCCCCTTAAGCGAACACTAAAACCATGGTCCCTTCCTTCTCTAAACCATGGCTGCTGACGGGCAAATGAACGTGACCGCAGCCTCAAGCAGAACACGCACCTGATCTTTTCTCTTGAAATTCAAAGACCTTAACAACCTCGTCGCCGGCCGCCGGGTCTTTAACGGTTGATTCATCCTGTTCGCAGGTTGTCAGGCCTTCACCTACGCGCGGCCAGTCCGGCACGTTATGATGCATCACTCTTCGACCCGTTCAGGCAACCAGCAGCCGCCATATGTTTTCGATTCTGCGTTTCGTCGTCATCGTTGGTGTCATTTTTTACTACTCGCCCGTTCGCCAGCGTGGCGAGCGACCGGATCCGCTGCAGGAGTTCTTCGCCCCGAAGACGGTCGCGCAGGCGACCCAAACAACGACGACCTCGCCTGCAGCCGAGGGAACGCCGGGACATTTGGAAACCGTGTGGCAGGCCCTGCCCGGCGGCGCCAAGCAGGCTGTGGTCGACAAGATCCTGACCTCCTCTGGCCTCACGCCCGCCTCCTCGAAGCCCTCCGACACGCTGCAGCCGGGAGACCGTGCGCCCCCGGGACAAAAACCCCGCGGCTGATTCTCAGCCGGCCCGTCGCCAAACGCTTCGACAATGATTATATGAGCGGCAGACAAAGCAGGGATGCCATGCTGCCGACCATTGACGAGATCGTCTCCAATTTCGAGCTGCTCGACGACTGGGAAGAGCGCTATCGCTATGTGATCGAGCTGGGGCGGATGATGGAGCCGCTGCCGGAGGAGGCCCATACCGAGGCGAACAAGGTGAAGGGCTGCGCGAGCCAGGTCTGGCTCGAGACGCGCCTCGACCAATCCAATGGTAGGCCTGTGCTTAACCTCATCGGGGACAGCGACGCCCATATCGTACGCGGCCTCGTGGCGCTCATGATCGCGCTCTACAATGGCAAGACGCCCGAGGAAGCCCTCTCCACCGATGCGCTTGGCCTGTTCAAGGAGCTTGGCCTTGCAGAACATCTGACGCCGCAGCGGTCGAACGGCGTCAGATCCATGGTCGAGCGCATCCGCCGCGATGCGCAGGTCGCCCAAGCGGCTCTCTAAGCTCCGCCTTTAGGCGCGCCCGCCCTCGATCACGACGGCCCGCCAGCTCTTGATCCCGCGCGAAGCCGCAGGTCCCCGTGCGGCGGCTTCGATGCCGTAATGCTCGGCGAGCCTTGCCAAGGCGAGGCGCACCACGATCTTGGCGGAGCGCTGCGGCCATCCCCGCTCGCGTTCGATCTGCTCCAAGCCCTTCAGGAAGCCGCACAGGTCCATGAGCAGATCGCTGAAGTCGGAACCGACTGCATCGAAAGCATGCCGGATGCGCTGGCGCGCAGCGATCATGCGATCGGTCGCCTCCGACGGGGAGACGAAGCCACCTCCTGTGGGCATGGCGTCCCACCGCGCCGTCACCCCCGGCAAGAGGCCAGCCAACGTGATGTCCGTGCGCAGCCGCTCGCCGGCCTGATAGGCGGCCTCGTCGATCATCGGCACCCCATTGCGATCCCTGCGGCGGCGCAGCCAATCGAGAGGGCTCTCTTCCGCATCCATCCGCACCCGTGTCAAACCGACCTTGGTCTGGATCGTGGCGGTAACGGTTTCCCGGTGCTGGTGCAGAAAGGCTGCCTCCGGCACATCCGCGGACGCGCGGCGCAGATAAGAGCGGCCCGCCTCGCTCAGAACCAGCGTCCTTTGTGCCGCTTCGCCATGCTGCCAGCGGGCAAGATCCTGCCGAACGAGCATTTCCGCATCGGCGATTCCGAAACGCCCGGCGCCGACCGATATGCCTGCGCGCTTCCTATGGACGATGACGCTCCCATCATCGGTGGGATCGACCATGACGCGAGTTCCGGCGACGTCGAGCACAGCCAGAAGTCGTCCCGCTTCTCGCCGAAGGGATTCGGACCGTGCCGCCATGGGAACAGGACCGCCTGTTCCCCTTACCCGGTTGACACGACTGTGCTTTTTCGCCTTCCGGCGCGCGGGAACACCTGCAGGAGCAATTGTTTGTTGAACTCGCTCGTTCTCATTTTTGTTCATGTTTTGTTCCTATAAATAAAGAAAGAAAGGACTCGCCCTCCACCACTGATACTGGGCGCTTATTCCTAGCTGTCAATGAGATTCAAATCTGTTGATAAGAGTGAGGATAAGTCAGGCAACACCCCTCTTAGGCCAAGAAACGCCATGAAGACCGCGGTATCCCCGTCGTATCCGAGAACAAAAAAGCCGCCCCGAAGGGCGGCTTCAAAAGGCGTATATCTTACCCGGCTCAGCCGCGCGAGGAGCGGCGCTTCCGGCGCTGCTGGCCGAGACCCATTTCCTTGGCGAGCTCGGAACGAGCCTTGGCGTAGTTCGGGGCGACCATCGGATAATCCACCGGCAGAGCCCACTTCTCGCGGTACTGCTCGGGGGTCATGTTGTACTGAGTGCGCAGGTGGCGCTTCAGCGACTTGAACTTCTTACCGTCCTCGAGGCAGACGATGTAGTCGGGAGTGACGGACTTCTTCACGGGGATGGCAGGCTTCGGAGCCTCGGCCGGGGCTTCGACGGTGCCGCCACCGACTCGCATGAGAGCCGAGTGGACATCGTTGATCAGCGCAGGCAGCTCGCCCGACGGAACAGAATTGTTGCTCACATAGGCCGAGACGATATCCGCAGCCAGCTCAATGTAGTTCGATGCAGCGATATTGTCGCTCATTTTGATTTTCTTCCTTTCCGGCCCACAAGAACAGCTCAAATGCCTTCCGGCCTGATTTTTGAGCAGTCATCGCGCAAGCAATGCTTGCTTCATTCTTGAACCGCACTGTACACGCACAGAAATCGTGCCTGCCCGTTCAGGTATGGCAAATTCGCTCTGAAAACAAGATCATTAAAAGGAAAACTTTGGAAAACTTGGGGTCAACTTTCAAATTGAAATAAACTCAGGTTTAACTAATGCGAAAAGCGGAATCGGCCTTAAGTGGCAGAATATTGAATTCGCGCCCTTTCAGCCAGAAGAAGTAGCTAAAAAGACGGTTACCAAATGGGGTGATCGAATGTCCCAGCGTAACCGGCGGCGGACCCTGCATGGGAAATTCGAGTTATGTATGCATAATCGATCCCGCCTTAGACCCGATCCGGATAGTTTCATGAAACGCGAGCGCCTTCCGTCCCGCCCCCTGCCCCCTGCGCCGATTATCCCCGCAAAACCTTACAGTTCCGAGGTGCATGGGGTCAGGATCCACGACGATTACGCGTGGCTGAAGGCCGAGAATTGGAAGGAGGTGCTCAAGAACCCTGCCGCTCTCGATTCGTCCATCCGTCATAGCCTCGAGCAGGAGAACGCCTATACGGCCGCCGCCTTTGCCGGCACGGAGGATTTCCAGGCTCAGCTCGTGGCCGAAATGCGCGCGCGCATCAAAGAGGACGATTCCTCTGTTCCCGAGCCTGACGGCCCCTTTGCCTATTTCACCCGCTATCGGGAGGGAGGCCAGCACCCCCTCGTCTGCCGACAACCTCGGGACGGCGGCGATGAGACGATCATGCTCGATGGCGATAGCGAGGCCGAGGGTCATGCCTTCTTCGACTTGGGCGGTGCAGACCATTCCCCAAACCATCGGCTTCTGGCCTGGGGCTCGGACGTGAAGGGCTCCGAATACTTCACGATCCGCATCCGGGATCTCGAAAACGGCAAGGACCTTTCCGACGAGGTGCCTCATACCTCGGGCGGCGTCGTGTGGCTCAACGACAGTTCTGGCTTCTATTATGTGGAGCTCGACGAGAATCACAGGCCCGTCAGAGTCAGGCGTCACCTGATCGGCACCGATCCGGCTCGGGATGAGGCGATCTATGAGGAAAAGGACCCGGGCTTCTTCGTGAAGCTCGGAGTGACCCAATCTGATGCTTTCGTGCTGATCGAGGCGAGCGACCATGAAACCTCGGAGGTTTGGCTCCTCGACCGGTCCGATGCCGCCGCCACGCCGCGCCTCGTCGAGGCCCGTACACCCCAGCTGCAATATGACGTGGAGCACCACGGGGATAGCCTGATCATCCTCACCAATGCGGACGGCGCAGAGGACTTCAAGATCGTGACCGCTCCGGTCGCAACGCCAGGGCGCGCCTTTTGGAACGATCTCGTTCCCTACCGGCCGGGCATCATGATCCTCTCCGTCGTGGCGCTCGCCCGCTATCTCGTGCGCCTGGAGCGGGAGAATGCGAGCCCGCGGATCGTGCTGCGTGAGATCGCAACAGGACGGGAGGAGACGATTGCCTTCGCTGAGGAGGCCTATTCCCTCGGCTTCACGCCCGGCTACGAGTTCGACACGGACGTGATCCGCTACCACTACTCGTCGCTCACCACGCCAAACGAGGTGACGGATTACAATCTGCGCACGGGCGGGCGTACCTTGCGCAAACGGCAGGAGGTGCCGAGCGGCCACAACCCCGCCGATTATGTCACGCGCCGTCTGTTCGCCACTGCTCCCGATGGGGAGAAGATACCCATCTCAATCCTGCACCGGCGGGAAATCGCCCTCGACGGCTCGGCTCCCTGCCTGCTCTACGGCTATGGCTCTTACGGCATGTCCATGCCGGCGAGCTTCCGCACGAGTATCCTGTCCCTCGTTGACCGGGGCTTCGTCTATGCCATCGCCCATATCAGGGGCGGCACGGAAAAGGGCTGGCGCTGGTATCTCGACGGCAAGCGCGAGAAGAAGCCGAACACCTTCAAGGACTTCATCGCCAGCGGCGAGGCATTGGTTCAGGCGGGCTATACCTCACGCGGGCGGATCGTGGCCCATGGCGGCAGTGCGGGCGGCATGCTGATGGGAGCGGTCGCCAACATGGCGCCGGACCTCTTCGCGGGCATCATCGCCGAAGTACCTTTCGTTGACGTGCTCAATACCATGCTGGACGCGGAACTTCCCCTCACCCCACCCGAATGGCCGGAATGGGGCAATCCGGCCGCCGACGAAGCCGCTTTCCGGACCATCCTGTCCTATTCGCCTTATGACAATGTGAAACCCCAGGCCTACCCGGCGATCCTGTCGCTCGCGGGCCTCACAGACCCGCGCGTAACCTATTGGGAACCAGCGAAATGGGTGGCCCGTCTCAGAGCCACGATGACGGGAGGCGGCCCGGTCCTACTCAAGCTCAACATGGATGCAGGACATGGCGGAGCCTCCGGGCGCTTCGACCGCCTGGAAGAGGTCGCCCTTGCGTATGTTTTTGCCATCAAATGCATTGAGGGATTTCAGGCCTGATATAACTTATCACTATGGTAAGGTGCAGCCCTGTCGAGAGTGAGCGTACATGAGCAAGCGCGGTAGTTTACCGGCCCCCGATAAAGAGGCTCCTCTCCAGAAGGACCACAAGCAGAGAATTGCGGAGCTTGAACAGCAACTCCGTGAGACGGAGTTGGCCCTGCGCCTGAGCAACGGCAAGCTGCGCATGGCGCTCGACATTGGGAAGTTCGGCTCCTGGGAACACAACCTCGAGACGGGCGAGGTCACGGGCACAGCCGCCTTCAAAGGCTGTCTGGGTCTCAAGCCGGACGCAAAGCTCACGCATGCCGAGTTCCAGGCCATGTTCCATCCGGCCGACTTCGAGCGCATCGAGCAAGCCGTTTCCTATGCGCTTCGCACCAGGACGGATTTCAACATCGAGCACCGTATCCTGAAGGCTGACGGAAACATCGGCCATGTTCATGTGCGCGGTGGTGTGATCTATGAAGGCGACAAGCCTATACGCTTCGTCGGCGTGATGCAGGACATCAAGGAGCGGCAGAAAATCAGAGAGGAAATGGACCAGGCTCAGCGCCGCCAGGAATTCCTCCTCAAGCTCAACGATCAGCTCAGCAATATCGATGACCAGTACGAGATCATGGAGATCGCCGCACGCAATGTGAGCGAGTTTCTGAAGGTCGACACCGCAGGCTACGGCGAAGTCTATGAGGATCGCGGCGTCATCATCGTTGAGCGCGAGTGGTCAAGGGGCCTCATCAGCAATCAAGGCAAGGTTGAAAAGATTGACCAGCATGCCAGCCCGATCCTCGCGGCCTTGAAGCGCGGACAACCTGCCATCATCAACGATGTGAGAACCGATCCTCGCCTGAGTGATCCGGCTCTTCAGACCTCCTACACCACCATCAACGTGCGTTCGGGTTTTGCCGTTCCTCTTCACAAGAATGGACGCTTCATCGCCGAATTCTACGTCTATTCATCGGTGCCTCGGGATTGGACGAGCGATGAGATCGCCCTTGTCGAAGATGTGGCGGAACGCACCTGGTTGGCGATAGAGAAGGTCCGGGCAGAGGCAAAACTTCGCGAAACCGAAGCGCGATTCAATCTCATCGCGGAGTCGCTCCCCGCCCTCGTGTGGATTGTTAAGCCTAACCTGGAATTGACCTACACGAACGAACGATGGGTGACTTACTCGGGCCTGCCCCCTGAAGAGGCTCTCGGACATAGCTGGACAGCTGCCATTCACCCAGACGATTGGGAGAGAATGACCGAGGAGTTGAAACCTGTCATGGCCAATGCAACTCCTTATACGACGGAGGTTCGCTACCGCTCGGCGGAAGGGGAGTATCGTTGGCATATCATCCGGGCGGCACCTGTGCACAACGCCGCCACGGGAGAGTTCAATGGATGGGTCGGCACGAGCGTCGACATCCATGATCTGAAGCTGACGGAAGCAGCGCTGCGTATCAGCGAGGAACGTCTGTCGCTCGCGCAGAGCGCTGCCGGAATTGGCGTGTTCGACTGGGACGTTCCTTCCGGTAAGGTGACATGGACAGCCGAGCAGGAGCGCCTGTTCGGCCTGGAGAAGGGCACGTTCGGGGAAGATTTCTCCAGCTGGGAGGCGAGAGTGCTTCCGGAGGATCTGGAGCCCGCCAACAGGGCCATAACAGAGGCGTTGGCCCGCCATGACCCCGAGATCAACTTGGCCTATCGGATTCAGCGCCCTGACGGAAACATCCGCACGATCGATACAATCGCGGTGTTCTTTTATGACGAAAAAGGCGCTCCGCTGCGCATGGTCGGAGTCAATATCGACATCACACGCTACAAAGAGGCGGAGAATCGCCAAAATCTTCTCATTCGCGAACTCCACCATCGCGTGAAGAACACTTTGGCGACCGTGCAAGCCATCGTGGGCTCGACTGCGCGCACCGCATCCAGCATCGACGAGTTCTATCAAGGATTCGTGGGCCGCATCGTCTCGCTCGCGCGCACCCACAACCTGCTCACCGAAGACCTGTGGCAGAGAGCCGACCTAAAGGAATTGGTGGAGACGGAACTCGGCCCGTACGAAGATGAAACCCGCAATCGCATCCTCATTGACGGCCCGCATGTCGAGCTCCCCTCGGAAGCGGCGGTACCCATTGGCATGGCGATTCACGAGCTCACGACCAACGCTGCCAAGCACGGCGCTTTATCGACCTTCGGCGGACAGGTTGAGGTCCATTGGCATATCGAGCGTAGCGAGGAGCGTCCGACGTTGCAGTTCAGATGGACGGAGCATGGCGGCCCCCGTGTCACAAGCCCAGCTCGCCAAGGCTTCGGCTCACGCCTGCTGCAACGGGTCCTGTCCGCACAGCTGCAAGCTCAGGTGAACATGGACTTCCGGGAAGAGGGGCTCCACTTCACGATGAGCATGCCCATTCCGGGCGAGCCACCCCTTTTCAACCCCGATAAGTAGCACCGCACATTCCCATCGCAGACGGCGAACGCCGCCCTTCGCCGCTGGCATTGGCTTCAGGCTGTTCCAAATGGCGGGAGAGCACACATTTAAAGCTTGGCACGGCATCGGCATTCACACGTCCGGCCTGGTTTAAAAGATCAGAAGGAATCCGCCCATCCGTCCGACGGGGTTGAGGAGACATCATGTTGTTGACCGCAAAACGATCACATCTTCTCGTGGTGGATGTGCAATCCAGGCTCATGCCGGCCATTCACGAGGGCGGCTCCACGCTCAGGAACATCGGCGTGCTGCTGCAGGCGGCCTCTCGGCTCCGCGTTCCCGTAACGGTTACGGAGCAGTACCCGAAGGGACTTGGCCCGACGGTCGGCTCCGTGGCGGACAATCTTCCGGCTGCGGCATCCGTGCTTCCGAAGACGAGCTTCTCCGCGGCCGGAGATCCCACAATGGCGGAGCGCGTCGCCGGGCTTCGCGGCGAGGGGCGCGACCAAATCGTGATCTGCGGGGTCGAGGCGCATATCTGCGTGCTCCAGAGCGCGCTCGGCCTCAAGGATATGGGGCTCGACGTCTTCGTCGTTGCTGATGCGGTTTCGAGCCGCTCACCTCACAGCGTCAATGCTGCTTGTGCCCGTCTGCTTCATGCGGGCTGTCATTGGGTGACCACGGAAATGGTAGCGTTCGAGTGGCTGGAGAGGGCCGCGACTGACGACTTCCGGGCCCTCTCTCCCCTGTTCAAGTAGCGACGGCTCCACCCTCACCGCCCGAGGCGATGAAGGCCTTCAGCTCGTCGAGGGACTGGAAGCGGAACACACCGCCAGGAGTCTGCGCCTCAATGGAGCCATCGGAGAACATCACGTAGGTGTTGTCGCCGGAATTGTAGGTGCCGATGATCGTAGCGCCGGAGCGCGGCTCTTCGGCAGCCTCCTCCTCGCGCGCCGGTTCTTCTGGAGCGGCAGTCTCTTCTTCGGCGAGGACAGGTTCTGGCTCCCGCTCGGTCTCTGGCTCTGGAGCGGAGACAGGCTCGGGCAGCGGCTCGGGAGTACCATCGCTATCAAAGGCGCTCTGCGGCTCCTCCGGCTCCTCCAGCTTGGGCTCGTCGGCAAAGAGCGACGTGTCGTCGTCTGAGCTACGGGCTTCGCTGTAAGTTTCATTGCGCCGCTCGGCCAGGAGGAAATCCGGGACCTTGATTTCGATTTCCTCCTCGGCGCGGTTTCCAACGCTCTCCGTTCTTTCCCTAGGGGGGAAGAGTGGGAAAGGCTCGACTTTGGAGATCTCGTCCTCATCCCGGGTCTCACGAGCCTCGGCGGCTGCCCCCGGCTTATCGCTGTCGGCGAGAAGAGGCAGGTCCGCTTGGCTTTCGTCCCGATCCTTGCTCTCGCCACGGCCGAGAAGCTTGCCCCCCAGGAGGCCGCCCGCAAGGGCAGCCATGGATACACCTGTCGAGGACGATGGCGCCTCCTCCCGCATCTCTTCGTCGATGCGGATCTGCAGGCGGGCAAGTTCAGCCTGAATCTGGGTGAGTCTGGACACAGCCGCCGTGATGCCGAGGAGTAGCGCGCCGCAGGCCGCGCTGAAGCTGCCGGCGATCACCATCACCCAGCCACGTTCTATCAGAACGATGTCCCATCCGAAGAAAGCAGCCAGTAATCCACCCAAGATCATCGCAAAAGCGAGGGCCAGAAGAGCGATGATCATGCCGTCTCCATCATACGCAAACCAAGGTTTTCAAGGGCAAAGCTATGCCTCTATAGGCCAAAGGCAACCTATCGGTAAAGATTGACCAGAAAAAAGTCCGCGTACCAACCGTTGCTCTTGAGCCAGGGGAGCTTTAACTAACGCACACAGGTCGCTCAATCCAAAGGAGACGCCGATGTCGTTCACTCTGCCCGAACTGCCCTACGCCTATGATGCCCTGCAGCCCTACATGTCGCGGGAAACCCTGGAGTTTCACCATGACAAGCACCACGCTGCTTACGTCAACACCGGCAACAATCTGCTGAAAGGCACGGAATTCGAAGGTAAGAGCGTCGAGGAAGTCGTGAAGGGCTCCTACGGCAAGAACCAGGCCCTCTTCAACAATGCCGGCCAGCACTACAATCACATCCACTTCTGGATGTGGATGAAGCCCAATGGCGGCGGCGCGCTTCCCGGCAAGCTCGAGAAAAAGATCGTCGAGGATCTCGGCTCCGTCGACAAGATGAAGGAAGACTTCATCCAGGCCGGCGTCAGCCAGTTCGGTTCCGGCTGGGCCTGGCTTGCCGTGAAGGACGGCAAGATCACGGTCATGAAGACCCCCAACGGCGAGAACCCGCTGGTCCACGGCGCTCAGCCGATCCTCGGCTGCGACGTGTGGGAGCACTCCTACTACATCGATTACCGCAACCGGCGTCCCGACTACATCAAGGCTTTCCTCGACAACCTGGTGAACTGGGAGCATGTCGAGGAGATGTTCGAATCCGCGACGAAGTAAGCGGACATCTCGGTATGTCAGGCGGGCCTCTTCGGAGGCCCGTTTTGTTTTGGTACTACCCGGTTCCGCTTGCCCGCCAGAACTCCGGGCCGGGAATGCACCCTTCCGCCTCAGCGCTGAACTCTGGCCGGATGCGGTTGAGGAAATACATGTCGATCGCGCCGATATGTTTGACGCTCACCGAACCCCGCGCCTCAGCCTCGAACAGGCGCGAGACGTGATGAAACGTACTGGCCGAGATGTTGATGCGCCCCGGCTCGCACGCCTCCTCGAGCCGCTGCGCAACATTCACCGCATTGCCCCAGATGTCATACGTGAAGCGGCGATGCCCAACGATGCCCGCAATCGCAGGACCTGAGTTGATGCCGATGCGCAGTTCCCAAGGTGCAAGACGCAGCCTCTCGCGCTGCCGGTTGGCGCTCCGGATATAGGCCTGCATCTGCAAGGCCGCGAGGCAGGCATCAATGGGATGGGTGCGGTTAGGCATCGGTAACCCACCCGCGCACAGATAAGCATCGCCGATCGTCTTAATCGTCTCCAGCCGATTGCCCGCCGCGATCTCATCGAAGCGTCCGAAATTCTGGTCGAGCTGATTGAGCAGGCGCGCCGGATCGAGCGTTTCGGTGAGTAGCGTGAACTTCTTGAAGTCAGCAAAGAGAATCGTGGTGGCCTCGTGAAAGCGAGGCTCGACCTTGCCGTATTGCTGCAACTCATCAGCTACCGGCTCCGGCAGGATGATGTGCAAAAGCCGATCCGATTGGTCCCTCGCCTCCTCCGCTAAAGCTTTGGCTTGGGCGAGCTCATTCAACAGGGCATTGCGTTCCAGAAGCTGACGCCGCAGTTCCAGAAGAGCCATGGCCTGTTGTGCCAGCCGGCGGACCGCCTCGCGCTGAGACGGCCGCAGCTCCCGCGGCTCGAAGGCCACCACGCACAAAGTGCCGAGAGCATACCCCTCCCGATTGATCAGCGGCATTCCACAATAGAAGCGCAGATGCGGTTCCTGCGTAACAACGGGTAGATCCCTGTAGCGCTCGTGAGCCGTCAGATCGGGAACATAGATGAGATCGTTCGAGCAGACCGTGTGGCTGCAGACCGTGATCTCGCGTGGGCATTCGGTGAAATCGGCGGGCAATCCGTATTTAGACTTCATCCATTGCCGATGCTCATCCACGAGGCTGATCAGGGCGACAGGACAACCGCAAATCTCGGCGGCAAGTTCGGTGACGGCATCGAAGGCGAACTCGGGAGGGGTATCGAGCACCTGATAGAGGGCAAGCGCCGCCAGCCGCTCAGTTTCGTTGCCGGAGGATGCCTCTTGCATCGACCTGCTCCTTAGGCCCCCTCAGCCCCCCGGGTACGCCTGCGCTGCAGCGCCTACCTACTATACTCGTTTTTTGCTGAATTTCAGGGAAAATCCAGGCCTTTGGTTCAAGCGAGGCCGGGGGCGAGCTTTAGTCCCCGCTCCTGCAGCAGGGCGATGAAGGCATCGGACTTGAGATAATCCAGCTCTGCGACACGGCTTTCGACGGCGGGATCGAGGGCCCGCAGTTCGTCATCCGCATAGCCTGGATGGCACATGACGAGCGGCATGGATCCCAAATGGGAGAAAGCCGTCTCGAAAATGCGGTTGGCCGGCGCCGAAAGATCGAAAGGGGCAAAGCCCGAAAAGCCCTGGTTCATGGAAAAGCCGGCAGCCTGCGCCTCCTGGGCAAAGCCTCGCGCAAAGGCTTTGACGATGAGAGCCTTCCCTCGCCCGACAGGACGGCGCAGGATCGAGGCCATTCGGTCAGCGGGATCACGCAGCCAGACGCGACCGGGATAGCCGCGCACCTTCAGCACCTCAAGCAGAGGCTCTCTCACCCCAGGCAGCACATGCACGTGCTGATGCCCGTCAATGAAGGATGGGGTCTCCCCATGGGCCTCTTCGAAGGCATCGAGCTGGCGCGCGATTTCTCCCGCGATCTCGGCCTCATCCAGCTGCCCCTTGAAGGCCTTGGCCAGAATGTCCTTGAGGACCGGAAACCGGCCTTTAGGGGCCAGGCACGGCATCGCCCCTAAAGGAACCCCGGTCGTCAGATTGAGATGTAGGCCGGCCCCGATCCGTCCCTTCAAGGATTTGAGTTCAGGCGCAGCGCGCCGCCAGCCGGGCATATTGGTCATGGCCCCCGTGGCCGAGAGACGGCCCATCTCCGCCAGCTCCGCGATGCCCCCGCTCACGCCATCGCTGAGGCCATAATCGTCGGCGCAGAGAATGACGTTGCGGAAGAATGGCATGGATACCCCTGAAATCGGCTTTGCCGCACCCTAAGCATGATCCGGAACCAGCGGTCCGCGCCAGCGAAAAGTGGGAACCGGGTTTCCGGTGAGATCATGCGGCAATAAGAGGCCCGTCCAACACGCCACATTCTAACATCAAACTGCATATAGGCACTTGAGCAAAGCCGCAAACTCGGCTCTTGATGCGGCCGAACATGAAGGGTCTACAGCCGTGGCGTCGCCAAAGCTCAGCGTCATCATTCCCGTCCATAACGAGAGCGCCAATGTCAGGCCGCTCTGCGAACGCCTGTTTCCGGTTCTGAACCGGATCGGCCTCGCCTGGGAGGTGGTGTTCGTCGATGACGGCAGCCGGGACGATACCCTCGACGTCATCCGCTCCATCAGCACGACAGAGCCCCAGATCGGGGCTGTCTCCTTCAGCCGCAACTTCGGCAAGGAAATCGCCATCGCGGCCGGCCTCGACCATGCCCGAGGCGATGCGGTGGTGATCATGGATGCAGACCTCCAGCACCCGCCGGAGATGATCGAAGCCTTTGTGGAGCGCTGGCAGCAAGGCTACGACATGGTCTATGGCCAGCGCACCGACCGCTCGGACGAGACCCGGGTCAAGCGCGGCTTCGCGCATTTGTTCTATCGCCTCTTCTCGCGCTTTGGTGAAATCAGCTTGCCGGAGGGGGCGGGCGATTTCAGGCTCATCGACCGCAAAGGCGTCGATGTTCTGCGCACCCTGGGCGAGAAAGCGCGTTTCTCGAAAGGGCTTTATGCCTGGATCGGCTTCAAGGATGCTGGCGTTCCCTTCGTGGTGGAGGAGCGCCGCTTCGGAACGTCGAAGTGGAGTTTCCGGAAGCTCTTCCGCTTCGCCTTCGACGGCATCGCAGCCTTCTCCACGGTGCCACTGAGGATCTGGACCTATCTCGGCTTCCTGATCTCGTTCCTGTCGATTGCCGCCGCCCTCTTCTTCTTTGTCAGGACCCTTCTCTTCGGCACCGACCTCCCGGGCTTCCCGAGCCTGATCGTGTCGATCATGTTCTTCTCCGGCATTCAGCTGATGTCGCTCGGCATCATCGGCGAATATGTGGGCCGCATCTTCGCGGAGGTGAAGCGCCGTCCGCTCTACGTGGTGGCTGAGCGGATCGGCGCGACGGCGGAAGTCTCGAATAGCCTCGTTCCCGACAATTACCTGCTGCGTCAGGCCTGACCGATGTTCAAGAAGCTTCTCTCCGTCGGCGGCTGGACGCTTGTCTCTCGCATTACCGGTTTCGTCCGCGACGTAGTGATTGCGGCCGTGATGGGTGTCGGGCCCGTGGCGGACGCATTTTTCGTCGCCTTCCGCATCCCCAATCACTTTCGCGCCATTTTCGGTGAAGGAGCATTCAACAACGCCTTTCTTCCCACCTATGCGCAGGTGCTCGAAACAGAGGGCAAGGCGCGCGCCACGTCGTTCGCTAGTCGCATCACGACCCTGATGCTGATCGTGCAGATCGCACTGCTGCTCGTGGCGTTCTTCGCGATGCCTTTCGTCGTGTCGCTTCTGGCTCCGGGCTTCTCGAACGATCCCGCAAAGTTCGACCTCGCCGTCACGCTGACGCGGATCACCTTTCCCTATCTGCTGCTGATCACCATCGTCACGATCTATTCCGGCATCCTGAACGCCCATGACCGGTTCGCGGCAGCCGCCGCTGCGCCAGTCCTCCTCAATATCTTGATGATCGTGGCGCTGGCGGCGGTGTTTCTGTTTCCGAATGCAGGATATGCAGCGGCCTGGGGCGTCACCGCCGCAGGCGTCTTTGAATTGCTGCTGGTCTGGATGTCGGCGCGTCGGATCGAAGTTTCTCCCGGCCTGGAAAAGCCGCGCATCGACGTCGCCATGAAGCGTTTCTTCAAGGCTCTCGGCCCTGCCGTAATCGGCTCCGCCGGCGTGCAGCTCGCAATCTTTGCCGACACCATCATCGCATCGTTCCTGCCCACAGGCGCGGTCTCGTCGCTCTATTACGCCGACCGTCTCTATCAACTTCCCCTCGGCGTGATCGGCATTGCTGCGGGCACCGTGCTGCTGCCCGAGATGAGCCGCCGCATCGCGGCCGGTGATGAAGCAAGCGCCTATGCCGCGCAGAACCGCACGGTGGGTCTCACGCTGGCTCTGGCCGCTCCATTCCTCGTCGCCTTCCTGGTGATGCCAGACCTCATCATGTCCGCCCTCTTCCAGCGCGGCGCCTTCGATGCCGAGGCAGCACAGCGCGCGGGCGCTGTCCTGGCAGCCTATGGCCTCGGCCTTCCCGCCGCCGTACTGATCCGCTCCGCGGTGTCCAGCTTCTATGCCCGCTCCGACACCACGACGCCGCTGGTCGCCTCGCTCACGGCGGTGGCCGTGAACATCCTCGTGAAGGTCCTGCTGATGGACACTTACGGCGTGGTGGGACTTGCCCTTGGCACAGCCATCGGCGTGTGGACCAATCTGATCCTGCTCTTCATGCTCGCCTATCGGCGCGGCTGGACAGCGCCGAGTCGCCCGTTGGCCAAGACCTGCCTGGCCATCGCAGCGGCAAGCGTTCTCCTTGCCGCCTTCGCCTGGTTTGCACCCGCACCTCTGGAGCGCTGGGCCGCTCTCCTCCCCCTGTGGCGAAACGAAACGCTGCTGGGTGCGCTTGGGCTCATCGGCGCACTGATTTACGGCGGTGTCCTGCTCGCCGGAATGAAAGTCATGGGCGTGAAACTCGCGCGCCGCTGAAGGACAAGGTGAACAACTCCCGCTCCGCGGCGACCCCGCGCAGCCGATGGCGACCAAGAGGCTGGACAGGAACCGGGCTGACCGATGCCACGCTCTCTGACATGATGACGGAGCACCCGAGCGGCTGGCAGAGAGCCTCCATGCGGCTCGCCTCGTTCACGGCAGGCCCAATCACGGTGAAATCGAGCCGACCTGCAGCGCCGATATTGCCGTAGAAAACGTCTCCACAATGGAGGGCAACGTCGAGATCGAGCGAGGTTTCAGCGGCCCGAAGGCGATTGACGGCGGCATTCCGCTCAAGTGCTGACTGTGCCGCACGGATGGCAGAAGCGCAGGCCTCCTCCCGCGTGCGCTCTGCCGTGATGGGGAAAGCGGCAAGAACGCCATCACCCATAAATTTGAGCACCTCGCCACCCTGCTCCGCCACAGGCTCCACCATGGCCTCGAGATGTTGGTCGAGCCGGGCGATCAGGTCCATTCCGGCCGTGTCGGCGAGGGTCGTGAACCCCCGCAGATCGGCAAAGAGCAAGGCTGCCGTGAGTGTCGTTCCAGAGCCGCGCCGGATTTCTCCGCTGAGCACCCGACGCCCGGCTGAGAGGCCGACATAGGTATCGAGCATATCGACTGTCAAATTGAGCAGGGTGATGCGATAAGCCGCCAATCCCAACAGAGGCAGAACGGCATCGATGCGGGCGATTTCATCCGGCAGGAAACCGCCTGCGCGATCACTGGAAAACGAGACTGCGATACCTCGAAGGTCGGGAGCCGTCGTGTTCTCGAAGCTGATCAGGCGTGCAAGGTAATCCGTGCCCCCGTCGCGCCTCACATCATCAAAAACCTCGAAGGGCTGTGTCTCGAGATCCTCAAGCCGCCAATGCTGCTCCATCAATCCGGTGCGCAGCATGTACCCGAAGGGGCTGATTTCGAAAGCACCATCATTGCGCTCATGTGACACGCCTTCGACCAGGATGCCTGACATGCGGGTCCAGACATGATTGTAGACGCGAAAGGTCGGGTTGACCGTCGGCAGGGCCATGTAAGCCCTGAGCAAGGGAATGCCCTCCCCGACCAACCGCTCGGCACAGCCCGACAGAAGCGCGCCGACGGTGGAGCCCTTGAAGCCCTGTTCGATGATCCAGCTTTCGAGATTCGACATGCGTGCAGCTTATAGCATCTCTTGCGAGATGCCTCCCCTGCCGACGCGATGAATTCAGCGGCTGGCGTGGCGGGTCACGCCCAAGGTGCCCGCAATCTCCGTCAGCAGCTTGCGCCTCGCGGCCAATGCAAAGGGTTGCGTCTCGTCCGCGATTTCCACGAACGAACCCGGCCCTCCAATCACGTTCTGTGCATAGTAATCCTCAAGCGGCATGCCGCCGGGGCCGCCAGGACGTCCGCTGCCGGGGCGGCGGATCGCAAGTGCGTTGATGGTAAACCCTTTTGCGAGTGCATCGGCCCGCGCGCTCTCAATCGAGCGTCCACCCATGTTCGGTCCATCGCCAGATACATCGATGACTTTCCGCGTGCCCTCGTGCGAATTCTGTTCCACGAGGCGCACGGAGAAATCGATGGCGTTGGAGATGGAATTGTAACCGGTGGCACCACGCGGCGCACTCATGAGCTTGTCGGCGAAGATCCTCGCACTCGGTTCATCCCGGATCACATGCCAGTCGACGATCAACACCTGCGAGCTCGGCCCGCCCCATTCCATATAAGACACGGCAATGGCGCCGGCAGGCCCATCCTTAATGCCGGCCAATACCTCGGGACTCGTGAGCGCATCGGCCCAGCCCTTTCGCTGCAGGCGAAGCTCATCATTATCGATGGACCCGGAGCCGTCGGCGGCGAAGACGAGTTCGAGATCCACGGGCTCCGCAAATACCGGTATCGTCAGAAGGCCAAGGACAAAGAGGCTGTTCAGGATCAGGCGCATCGCAGGCTCCAGGAGAGGGCACGATGCTGGAGCCACTTAGGGCGCAAGCGAGATAGAACCGCTAGGAGAAGTTCACAACTCCGTCATGGCCGCACTTGGTTTACGGCAACCACGTCTTGAAATCGCTGCGTCTGAAGACGCGGATGCCCGGGACTGATCCCCGGATCAAGTCCGGGGACGGGCACGACGGGAGGATGTATCAAGCCGCCTTGCTGACGGGCTGGGAATGAGCGTAGGCCCAGTAGAGCTCACGGGCGCGGCGGTAGAACGGGCCAGGCTGGAGATCGCGGTTGTCGATGCGCAGCACCGGCATTACCTTGGAATAATTGCCCGAGATGAAGATCTCGTCCGCCGCGGCGAAATCCTCGTAGCGCAGCGTGGCCTCGACCACGGTCACGCCATCGTCGCGCAGGAGCCGAATCACACGCTGGCGGGTGATGCCATTGAGGAAAGTGCCATTCGGATATGGCGTATAGACCACGCCCTCCTTCGCCATAAACACGTTGGAGGTGCCGGTCTCGGCCACGTTGCCCAAAGCGTCACAGACGAGCGCGTTGTCGAAGCCCTTCTCCTTCGCCTCGCGGATCACGCGGGCATTGTTAGGATAAAGGGCACCCGCCTTCGAGTCGGTAGGCATGGATTCCAGCGTCGGGCGGCGGAAGCTCGACTTCATGACCGACATTCCACCCGGCACCGGCATGGGTGCCTCGAAGAGCGACAGGCAGAACTGGGTCGATTCCGGATCGGGCGCGATGGTGGCCAAGCCCTCGACCTCACCCCAATACATGGGCTTCACGTAGAGTGCCGTGCCGGGAGCGAACTTTTTCACGCCCTCTCGCACCAGCTCGACGATCACCTTGGGATCCATGGTGGGCTTGAGACCGATCGTGGTGGCCGAGCGGTTCACGCGGGCGCAGTGCAGGTCCATGTCGGGCATGACGCCCTCGAACACGCGCGCACCGTCGAATACGGACGAACCAAGCCAGGATGCATGGGAACGTGGCCCGATGAGAGGCGGGTTGCCCTCCTGCCATGCGCCGTTGAACCAGTTCCAGGTCTGCGAATACCAAGCCACGTTCTCGATCCTTTGGGTCAGAATACCTGCCTATCGAATCCTTTTGGGTAGCATACGTCAATCGTTTGGCAGGCTTTAGGGAGATAAAGTCTTGTGATGAAATGCATGAAAGAGGATGATTATTCCCGTTAAATTGGCCCTGCCCTCGTTCCCGGACCGCAAACATGTCGCCGCTTTCCATCATCCCAGCCGATACGAAAGCCGTCGTGTTCGATGCCTATGGAACATTGTTCGATGTTCACTCGGCCGTCGCCCGCCATGCAGCGCAAGTCGGTGGGGAAGCTGGGCGCCTTTCCGAAATCTGGCGCGCCAAGCAACTCGAATATTCCTGGGTGCTGTCGCTGTCCGAACGGTATGTGCCTTTCTGGTCCCTCACGGAGCAGGCGCTCGATTACGCCTTCACCCGTTGCCCGACCGTGGATCTCTCCTTGCGTCCCCTGCTGCTTGATGCCTATCGCAGCCTCGCTGCCTATCCGGACGTGAAGACGACCCTCAGCGCCCTGCGCGCACGGGGCCTGCGCACGGGAATTCTCTCGAACGGTGATCCAGCCATGCTGAGCACCGCGGTTGCCTCAGCCGGTCTCACCGGCGAGTTCGACACCGTTCTATCCGTCGAAACGGCGAAGGTCTTCAAGACGAGCCCCGACGCCTACCATGTCGCGCTCGAAGCTTTATCCCTGAATGCGGACGAAATCGTCTTCGTCTCATCCAACCGCTGGGACATTGCGGGAGCCTCCGCTTTCGGCCTCATTCCCATCTGGGTGAACCGGCTCAACATGCCGGATGAATATCCGGAATTCCCTCCCCGTGCGGTCATCGACTCGCTTGAAGGGCTGTTGTGATGCCCGTCATGGCCGTCCCCGGACTTGATCCGGGGATCTGTCCCGGCCATCCACGCCTTGAACGGGTAAACACGTGGATGCCCGCGACAAGTGCGGGCATGGCGCAAGTAATTTGCTGATGAACGGACTTACTTCGCGAGAGCTGCGAGGATGCGTGCCCAGGAGCGCGTGCCTTTGTGGAAGCTCTTGAGATCGTATTTCTCATTCGGCGAATGGATGCGGTCGTCGTCGAGACCGAAGCCGACGAAGAGCGTGTCGAGGCCGAGCGTGCGTTTGAAGTCGCCGCCGACCGGGATCGAGCCGCCCATGCCGATGACGATGGGCTCCTTCTTCCACTCGTCATGGAGTGCTGCCTTCGCGACGGTGAGCGCCCGGAAGTCGTGCGGCAACGCGAGAGCGCGCGAGCCCTTGTGCCTGATGAATTCCACCGAGCAGTCGGCGGGAATGCGCGCGCGCACGAAGGCCTGGAAGTTGTTCGAGATCTTCGCGGGATCCTGATCGCCGACGAGGCGAAAGGAAATCTTGCAGCGGGCTTCCGCCGCAATCACGGTCTTCGTGCCCTCGCCCGTATAGCCGCCGATGATGCCGTTCACGTCGCAGGTGGGACGCGACTGAATCTGCTCGATGAGCATGCGGCCCTTCTCGCCCGCCGAGTGCTTCAGGCCGACCTGACCAAGGAAATCCTCCTCCGTGAGGTTCAGGCCCTTCCACTGCTCCAATATTTGCGTGGGGATCTCGGGCACGCCCTCGTAGAAGTCTGGAATCGTGATGCGGCCGTTCTCGTCGTGGATGTCGGCGATGATCTTCGACAGCACATGGATCGGGTTGCGCGCGGCGCCGCCGAACTGACCGGAGTGCAGATCGCGATCAGCACAGCGCACGATCACTTCCTCGTACACCATGCCGCGCAAGGACGAGGTGATGGCGGGCGTGTCCTGGTCCCACATGCCGGTATCGCACACGAGTGCCACATCGGCCGTCAGCTCATCCTTGTTGGCTTCGATGAATTCGGGGAGGAACTTGGAGCCGTCCTCCTCCGCACCTTCGATGAGGAAGGTGATGTTGATCGGGAGCGTTCCCGTCACCGTCTTCCACGCGCGGCAGGCCTCGACGAAGGTCATCACCTGTCCCTTGTCATCCGAAGAGCCGCGGGCGCTGATGGCCTTGCGGCCGTCCGGCAGGGTAATGATGCGGGGCTCAAAGGGCGGCGTGTCCCACAGCTCCAGCGGATCGACCGGCTGAACGTCGTAGTGCCCGTAGAAGAGCACATGCGGCTTCGCCTCGCCCTTGGCATGAGCCACCACGGCTGGATGCCCGCCCGTCTCGCGAAGCGAGGCCTCGATGCCGATTCCCTTCAGTTCGTCCACGAGCCACTCGCCGGCGATGCGGCAATGGTCTTTGTAGTCAGGGTCGGTCGAGATCGAAGGCACCTTCAGCCACTGGAACAGACGCTCCAGGGAGGCATCGAGAGCGGCGTCGATCTTGGAAAGAACTTGGTCGAGCTGGGACATGGCGGTCCTTGTCAGTTGAAGAATCTGTCCGGTTGCGCGGCAAAGTGCGCCTAAGACGAGCGGGCCGCAAGGGGGCAGGCTCGAAGTCGCATCGCGCAGTGTTGCGGCGCCCTCATCTGCACGTCATGGCCGGGCTTGTCCCGGCCATCCCGATTTCAAGAAGAGCCTCGCCTCACCAAGCCGGGATCACCGGCACAAGGCCGGTGATGACGAGGAGGGCCCGTGGGGGGAATGCCCTACCGCCTCAACAACCCACCCAAGGTCCCCCGCACGATGGCCCGTCCAATGGAGCTGCCCTGGCGTCCGCCGATCGACTTGCCGATCTCGGCGGCGATGTTGCCCACCGTCTGGTTGACCACGGTGCGGGTGACCTCGCGCACGACTTTCTGGCCCACCGTCATCGTGCCCTTCCGCTGCGGGCCGTTGGTGCCGAAGATGTTGCCGAGCATGTCGAGAATGCCCCCGCCGCCTTCCGCCGCCCTGGCATCGGCGGCCGCCTGCTCGGCCCGTTTCGCCAGCATCTCGTAAGCCGATTCCACATCGACCGCCTGATCGTACTTCCCCCTCATGGGGCTCGCGTTCAGGATCTGCTGGCGCTCGGACAATTCGATGGGGCCGACCTGGGCCATCGGCGGTGCGATCAGCGTGCGCTCCACCATGGAGGGCGCGCCCTTGCCTTCGAGCGTCGAGACCAGCGCCTCGCCGACGCCGAGTTCCGTGATCGCCTTTTCGGTATCGAATGCCGGGTTCTGCCGGAAGGTTTGCGCGGCGACGCGAACGGCCTTCTGCTCGCGAGGCGTATAGGCGCGCAACGCATGCTGCACGCGGTTGCCGAGCTGCGCGAGTACGGTCTCGGGCACGTCGACCGGATTTTGCGTGATGAAATAGACGCCCACACCCTTCGAGCGGATGAGGCGCACGACGCGCTCCACCGTCTCGACGAGAGCCTTCGGCGCATCGTTGAAGAGAAGATGCGCCTCGTCGAAGAAGAAGACGAGTTTCGGCTGATCGAGATCGCCCACCTCCGGCAGTTCCTCGAACAGTTCCGACATGAGCCAGAGCAGGAACGTCGAATAGAGACGCGGATTGCTCATGAGCTTGTCCGCCGCCAGGATGTTGACGACGCCGCGTCCGTCGCGATCAGTGCGCATCAGATCTTTGATGTCGAGCGCCGGCTCGCCGAGGAACTCGTCACCCTGTTGGTTTTCGAGCACGAGCAACTGACGCTGGATCGTGCCGATGGTCGCTTTTGATACGTTACCGTAAGTGGTGGTGAGCTCGCTCGCATTGTCGGAGATGAGCTGCAGCAGCGCGCGCAGATCCTTCAGATCGAGCAGCAGCAATCCCTGCTCGTCGGCGACGCGGAAGGCGATGTTGAGCACGCCTTCCTGCGTCTCGTTGAGATCGAGAAGGCGCGAGAGAAGCAGCGGTCCCATCTCGGAGATCGTCGCGCGGACACGATGCCCCTGCTCGCCGAAGATGTCCCAGAACACGACCGGGAACTGGTCCGGCTTGTATTCGATGCCGATGTCCTGCGCGCGCTTGACCAAGGGCTCCTTGCCGCTGCCGGGAGCCGCCAGGCCTGAGAGATCGCCTTTGATGTCGGCAGCGAAGACCGGAACGCCCGCATTGGAAAAACCTTCCGCCAGCACCTGCAGCGAAACCGTCTTGCCGGTACCCGTCGCGCCCGTGATGAGGCCGTGGCGATTTGCGAGCCTCAAGTCCAGGTATTCCGGCTTGGTGCTTTTGCCGATGAAGATCTTGCCGTCTTCGAGCATCGTGTCTCTCCCGAATCCATCAACGGATCTTAGAAGCCCTGTCGCCAGTTTCCACTCTGAGATTTTTCGATTGAGGTTTCTCGACTAAATAGTTTAGAGCTAAACCATCATACCCGAGCAGCACCAGGAGAATCATATGGACGAGCTCATCGCCCGCGTGACGCAGAAGACCGGCCTCGATCAGGCCACCGCCCGCAAGGCCATCGGCCTCATCCTCGGCTACCTTCAGAAGGAGGGCCCGCAGACCGAGGTGAACCAGCTGATCGCCGCCCTCCCGGGCGCTCAGGACGCCATCGAGCAGTCCAAGACCGGCGCCAGCGGCGGCATGATGGGCATGATCGGCTCCATGGGCGGCGGCGTGATGGCGCTCGGTGGCCAGCTCATGGGCATCGGCGTCTCCATGGGCCAGATGCAGCCGCTTGGAAAGGAACTCTTTGCCTATGGCCGTGAGAAGGCCGGCGAGGATACGATGGGCACCATCATGGGCGCGATCCCCGGCCTGTCGCAGTTCGTTTAAGTCCTTTCCGTTTAAGTCCTTTCTTTGCAACGATCCCGGACAGCGCAAGCCGATCCGGGATCGTCGTCGGACAGATTCGCAAATGCGTCGATGCTTCTTTCGACGTGCGGCGAACTAAGCGATTACGAAATCATACCGCCCGAGACGTTCGGAACCGGCGCTCTCGATATCGAACAGAAGCTGGGTCCTGAAGAGGCGATCCCGCTCATTTCCTGGCTCGCCGGGGAAGAAGAGCTGCGTCGTGAGGATCGGTCCACCGGCACGCTGAACCTTGAAATGGATGTGGCGTGTACGGCCCGGGTACTGGCCCGGTAGGACCGTCGTGAACGACCAGCGTCCCTGTGCATCGGTTCTCTGATAGCCGCGCAGGCGATGTCCAACGTTGTCGTACTGACCGTTCCCGTCAGCCTGCCACAGTTCGACGATGGCGTTGGCGATGGGGCGGCAGGACCGATCAACCACATGACCGCCGATCCTCAGGCGCGTTCCACTCACCTCCCCAGCCGTCAGATCGCTGCGCAAGGGACTCTTGGGCTTGTAGAACGGCCCTTCGGTCATCGATGGCGTGACCGCGTGCTCGTCGGCACAGGCGGGCGTGAGAGGCAGCGGGAACGGGGCATTCTGCGCAACGGCATGGCGCCCTGAGAGAAAGGCCAGAGCAGGCGTAGCAAAGAGTCCTGAGACAAGATCACGTCGGGTAACGCTCATGTGACGCTCCTTCTGAAGATCCATCGTCCTAGAGGAGTAAGGTGTCACATCCCGCGTGGATTGAAAGATGTAAGTTCTGCACCTGGACAATTCCTCGTCCTTTAAGGGCATTCCCACGCTCCCTCCGACCCGGTATCTTCCGGCGCAATTTTTCAAGCTGCTCTCCTCCGGACGAGGATACCTATCCATGGACGATCTCTCTCTCGCTGCCGATTTCCCTCAAGCTACCCGCGAGCAATGGCTCAAGCTGGTAGAGGGGGTGTTGAAGGGAGCCGACTTCACCAAGAAGCTCGTCGGCCGCACCCATGACGGCATCGAGATCCAGCCGCTCTATCCAAAGGCGGAGGGAGCAGCCCGGATCGCACGCGAGCAGGCCGGGCGCTGGCGCGTATCCCAGCGGATGGATCACCCCGATCCGGCCAAGGCCAATGAACTCGCCCTCATCGATCTCGAAAACGGCGCCGATGCGCTGACCCTCGTCACCCGCAAAGCCCCCGCCGCGCGCGGCTTCGGCGTCAAGATTGAAAGGGTTGAGGATCTCGACAAGGCGCTCTCCGGCGTGATGCTGGACCTCATCCATCTGCGCCTCGATGCGGGCGGCAAGGGCCGCCCCACGGCGGAGCTTCTCATCGCACTCGCCGAAAAGCGCGGCCACAAGCTGTCGGACCTCTCGCTCGATCTCGGCATGGACCCCATCGGCGGTCTAGCCTCCATCGGCAGCCTTGCGGTCGAGTGGAACGAAGTCTCGACCCGCATGGGCGCGATGCTGAAGAGCCTGACCAAAAAAGGCTTCAACGGCCGCGCCTTCACGGCGGATGGACGCCCCTATCACGAGGCGGGCGCAAGCGAAGCGCAGGAATTGGCGGCTGTTCTTGCCACGGGCGTCAGCTATCTGCGGGCGCTTGAGTCCCAAGGCCATTCCCTCGATGCCGCCCGCAAGGCCTTGTCCTTCCTGCTGGTGGCGGATGCGGACGAGTTTCTCACGGTCGCGAAGTTCCGGGCGCTGCGCCGCCTCTGGGCGCAAGTGGAGCAGGCCTGCGGACTGGAGCCGAAGTCCGTTCGCCTGCATGCGGAAACCGCCTGGCGCATGACAACCAAGCGCGATCCGTGGGTGAACATGCTCCGTACGACGGTTGCCACCTTCTCCGCCGGCATCGGCGGGACGGATGCGATCACGGTTCTGCCCTTCACGGCGGCTCTCGGCCTGCCCGATGCCTTTGCTCGCCGCGTGGCGCGCAACACCCAGCTGGTCCTGCTGGAGGAGTCGAACCTCTGGCGCGTGGCCGATCCTGCGGCAGGCGCCGGCGGCTTCGAGGCGCTCACCGATGCGCTCTGCGAGAGAGCCTGGGGTCTCTTTCAGGAGATCGAGCGCGAGGGTGGCATCATCGACAGCCTCAAGCAGGGGGCTCTCCAGACCCGCATCGCCACCGTTCGCGCGCAGCGGGAGAAGGCGGTTGCCACCCGCAAGGAGCCGATCACCGGCACGAGTGAATTCCCGAACATCCACGAGGCGGATGTCACGGTGCTGATGCCGGCCGCTCCTGCGGCGAAGCAAGAGACTGACCAAGCTGCCGTGTCGGTCACGCCCCTGCCCTCCGTCCGTACGGCGGAGGCCTTCGAGCGCCTGCGCGACCTGTCGGACGCCTACCTCGCCAAGACTGGCGCGCGCCCGAAAGTGTTCCTTGCCAATCTCGGCCCGATCTCCGCCTTCACGGCACGCGCGACTTTCGCCAAGAATTTCTTCGAGGCAGGCGGAATAGAAGCCGTGATGAACGACGGCTTTTCCGATACGGAAAAGCTTAAGCAGACCTTCCTTAAAAGCAAAGCCAAGCTTTCATGCATCTGCTCGTCAGATGAAATTTACGAAAATCATGCGATCGAGGCCATCAAGACCTTGCGCGAGGCAGGATTGGCACCCATCTACCTGGCAGGGCGCCCGGGAGAACGCGAAGAACAGCTGACCGGCGCCGGCATCACCACTTTCATCTATGCTGGGTGCGACACCCTCAAGGTCCTGAGCGAGGCTTTGGAGAAGGCCTGCTCATAAGCCCTTGAGCCGTCCTCCCGGCCTTTTAAACCGGGAGGATCACGGTTTGACGAGTCTTGCGAAGCGAACGGCTGTGGCCCTGGGCCTCGGCTTGACGATGATCGGCGGCGCGCTTGCCGCCCCTGGCGCCAAGCATGACGGGATCTGGAGCGTTCAGTTGGCGACGGATTCCGGCACTTGCGACAGCAGCGCCAGCTATTCCATCGCCGTTGAGAACGGCAGCGTTCGTTACATTCCCAGCCCCGGATCCTCCCCGGCGACCGTATCGGGCCGGATTGGTCCGGACGGGACGGTCGATCTCGACATCCGCCGCAGCATCGCCAAAGCCGATGCAAGCGGCCGCCTGAACGGCAAGTCGGGCTCCGGCACTTGGCAGCTTGCCATGCTTGGGTGCTCTGGCCGCTGGACGGCTCAGAAGCGCCCGGCTTAAAGCGAACAAGATCAAAGCATTCTCAGCCGCCGCATTGTTCGATGTGGCGGTTTTTTGTTGCCCGTGTCTCCCTTTTCCCGGGAGGAACCCCGTTCGGGACCTCACGTTATTCCAGCCTATCCCATGGTGGGCATGGAGTTTTCGATGCGAATGATGTCCTGGCTCGGCGCAGCGGTCCTAGGGATCTCCCTCGTTGCGCCCGCAGCCCAAGCACAAACCAATAAATTCGACGGCACCTGGAGCGTCGAGGTTGTCACCGAGCAGGGCGGCTGCGATCGTGCCTATCGCTATTCGGTGATCGTTCAGAACGGGCGCGCGCGCTACGGCGGCCCGGAACAGTTCGACGTGAACGGTCAAGTCCGTTCCAACGGCTCCGTTTCCGCCAGCATTTCGCGGGGACAGGACAGAGCCAACGTCTCCGGCAGGCTCGTGGGCAGAACCGGCCGCGGCACCTGGACCACGTCCGGCGGGCGCTCCTGCTCGGGCTACTGGAACGCCGAGAAGCGGAGCTGACCCTAGACGATGCTCCGATAGCCTCATGGTTTTGGATGTCCTAGAATGGACGAGATTCAACACCTCTCCAGTTCGACGAGGGCATCCGTTTCAAGGTCATGACACGTATCCCAGATTTCTCGACCCTCGGTTGGCCTAGCCTTTCCCAAGCCTCGCCCGCGGCGCAGGTTCAACCGGAGCCTTGGCTCACGCCGGAAGGCATTGCCGTCAAAGAGGCCTACGGCCCCGAGGACCGAGCTGGGATCGACTTTCTCGATACGTTCCCGGGCGTCGCGCCCTATCTCCGCGGCCCCTACCCTACCATGTATGTGAATCAGCCCTGGACCGTGCGCCAATATGCAGGCTTCTCCACGGCTGAGGATTCAAACGCCTTCTATCGGCGCAATCTCGCCGCCGGTCAGAAAGGCCTCTCCGTCGCCTTCGACCTCGCGACCCATCGCGGCTATGACTCGGATCATCCACGCGTAGCGGGCGATGTGGGCATGGCGGGTGTCGCCATCGATTCCATCTACGACATGCGCACGCTGTTTGCCGGCATCCCGCTCGATCAGATGAGCGTGTCGATGACCATGAACGGCGCGGTGCTGCCCATTCTCGCACTCTATATCGTGGCTGCCGAAGAACAAGGCGTTCCGGCCTCGAAGCTCTCGGGCACGATCCAGAACGACATTCTCAAAGAGTTCATGGTGCGCAACACCTACATCTACCCGCCCAAAGGGTCGATGCGCATCATTTCGGACATCTTCGCCTACACCTCGGCGAACATGCCGAAGTTCAACTCCATCTCGATCTCCGGCTACCACATGCAGGAAGCCGGTGCGACGCAGGATCTGGAGCTCGCCTACACGCTCGCCGACGGCGTGGAATATATCCGCGCCGGCATCCAGGCGGGCCTTACCATCGATCAATTCGCACCGCGCCTCTCCTTCTTCTGGGCGATCGGCATGAACTTCTTCATGGAAGTTGCCAAGATGCGCGCCGCGCGCCTGCTCTGGGCGAAGCTCGTGAAGGGCTTCAACCCGCAGAGCGAGAAGTCGCTTCCCTTGCGCACGCACTCGCAGACATCCGGCTGGTCGCTCACCGCGCAGGACGTGTTCAACAACGTGGTTCGCACCTGCGTCGAAGCCATGGCGGCAACCCAAGGCCACACGCAATCGCTGCACACCAACGCGCTCGACGAGGCGCTGGCGCTGCCCACCGATTTCTCGGCACGCATCGCCCGCAATACGCAGCTCTTCTTAGCCCAGGAAAGCGGCACCACGCGCATCATCGATCCGTGGGGCGGCTCGTATTATGTCGAGCGCCTGACGAAGGAGCTCGCGGAGAAAGCCTGGAGCCACATTCAGGAGGTGGAAGCACTCGGCGGCATGGCGAAGGCCATCGAGGCCGGCATTCCGAAGCTGAAGATCGAGGAAGCAGCGGCCCGCACGCAGGCACGCATCGACTCAGGCAACCAGAAGATCATCGGCGTGAACGCCTTCAAGCCCACGGGCGAAGCCTCCATCGACATTCTGAGGGTCGACAACGCGGCGGTACGCGCGCAGCAGATCGAGAAGCTCAAAAAGCTGCGCGCCGAGCGCAACCAGGCCGATGTTGATGCCGCGCTCGACGCGCTCTCGAAGGGTGCTTCGACGGGCCAGGGCAACCTGCTCGATCTTGCGGTCAAAGCTGCTCGCGCGAAGGCGACGGTGGGCGAAATTTCCGACGCGCTCGAAAAGGTCTGGGGCCGTCACCGCGCCGAGATCAAAGCAATCTCGGGCGTCTACAAGCGGGAGGTCGGCATGGCTTCACCTGCCGTTGAGAAGGTCCGTCATCTGGTGGAGCAGTTCGAGCATGACGATGGCCGCCGTCCGCGCATTCTCGTCGCCAAGATGGGCCAGGATGGTCACGACCGCGGCCAGAAGGTGATCGCCTCGGCCTTTGCCGATCTCGGCTTCGACGTCGACATCGGCCCCCTCTTCGCGACGCCTGCGGAAGCAGCCCGTCAGGCCATCGAGAACGACGTGCACATCATCGGCGTCTCGTCGCTCGCAGCAGGCCACCTGACGCTCGTGCCGGAGCTGAAAGCGGAGCTCGCCAAGTTCAGCCGCGAGGACATCATGATCGTCGTCGGCGGCGTGATCCCGCCGCAGGATTTCGACGCGCTTTACAAGGCCGGCGCCTCGGCGATCTTCCCGCCCGGCACGGTGATTGCGGATGCGGCAGTCAATCTGATCGAAGAGCTGAACCGCAGACTGGGCTATGGACCCAAGCAAGCGGCGGAATAAGCTGCCTCAACTCGCCTGCGCAGTCAGACGGGATTTCTCCAAAGCCGCCAGAGCCTCGGAGAGACGCCGCCTCGCGCGTTCGACCTCGCCTTGCTTGATGGCATCGAGATCAAGGAACAGGTCGAGACCGGTCACGTGCTCGATGATGACTTGCGGCCTTTGCGCGAGCTCGCCCAGGAGCCCCTCTACGGCATAGGGCACGACCTCGCGCTTGATGCCCTTCATGACGATGGGCTCAAGCGGCCTTGCCCGCACCATGTCGCGCACAAGCGCATAGGTCTCATAGCTCAGGCAGATCCCACCTGGTTCCGCAATGGCCTGCAGGCGGGCGGCGAGATTCGCCTCCGCACCGATGATCGTGTAGGCCATCCGGTCGTTGCTGCCGAAATTGCCCACGTTGCAGAATCCCGTGTTGATGCCCATGCGGACGCACATGGGCGTTTCGATGCCGCGCTTGCGCCAGATCGCGTTCAGATGCTCCATGTGCTGCTGCATGTCGACGGCCATACGCAGGCATGCTCTCGCATCCTCCTCGACGCCCTTGGTGTCCGGATCGCCGAAGAAGATGAGGATGGCATCGCCGAAGAACTTGTCGATAGTCGCTCCGTGCCGGAGAGCGATAGCGGACATCTCGGTAAAGTAGTCGTTCAAAAGCTCCGTGAGATCCTCCGGCTGCAGCCGGTCAGAGATGGCGGTGAAGTCCTTGATGTCGGAGAAGAATATCGTGAGCTTCTTGCGTTCGGTGGCAATCGCCACATCCTTCTGTCCACTGAAGATGCTCTTGTAGACCTGAGGCGACAGATACTTTGCGAGCTTCATCGAGATCCCGGCCAGGAAATCGTTGGCCTCGGTCAGTTCCTGATTCATCCCGCGGATCAGCTTTTCCTGTCGGCGCTGCAAGAAAATGCAAGCAAGCCCCGCCATTGAAGCCAGGGACAGATAAATCAGGGAATATTTGAACGAGGAAACATTCGCGAAGATTGGTTGATTGACGGAAATCTCCTGGATGCCGCGCACATCGCCGACCTTCCAATCCGTCTTCGGGCTGTCGGGATGGGTATTGTGGCAGCTCACGCAGACCGGCCCCATGGTGACAGGAGCTGCCGTGCGGACGATCTTGTCCAAGATGGTTCCCGAAACCTCCACGATAGTCTGCTGAGGATTGGCCCTGAGCCTGGCAATGGCGTCCTTCTCGAAGTCGTCTAGCCGGTGAGGCTCCCGCCCCTTGAATGGCATGTCGGAAACGAAATGGTACTTCACCGAGCCGTCATGGGCACTGATGCGTTTCCCGAGTTCGATGGAGAGGGTGGCTGGGATGGGAATGGCTCCGGGCACGTCGTGATAATTGTGGGTGACCGTCACTTGACCGGGGGACTGGAGCACCCGTCCGACCACATCGCTGCCGTAGTAGCTACGCATGTCGTCGATGATGCGGCTGGCTTCGCTCGCCTGCATGCGCAGGACGCGCTCCGAAAGGAGCCGCAGGTCGAGCCAGACGGCGACAGGCAGGCCCAGAACGCCAAGGATCACTGTTACAATCAGCAACGGCCCCATGACGCGTTGCTGATAGGAAGCCCGTTCATCCAGTCCAGCCATACCAGCCTCACTGTAGAACTCCTGTCAGTGAGGTCGATCATTTGCTCTTGAGGCTGGCCTTGCAACCTTTAATTCGTAAGCGCCGGAAGGTTTCGTTCGTGCTCGAAACAGTATCCATCTCAAGGAGGGCCTTCTTTATTCGAGCTTGATGTTCGCGGTCTTGATCACCTTCTCCCACTTCTCACCCTCGGCTCGCATATAGGCCGACATCTCTTCGGGTGTGCTTTGCAGCACCTCGATGCCAGCGCCCATGAGCTTGTCGCGGATCTCCGGCTGGCTCACGGCACGGCGATAGGCCTCGTTGAGCTTTGCGACGATCTCGGGCGGCGTACCGGCGGGCGCCACGATTCCCTGCCAGGCCCAGGCCTCGAAGCCGGGGAAATCCGCGGCGACAGGCGGCACGCCAGGAAGTCCTGCGAACGGATCGGGCGACGCGACCGCAATGGCTTTGATGGGGCCCGACAGTTGTGAGCGCGCCGTCGCGAAATCGATGAACATCATGCCGATGTTGCCCGCCACCAGATCCTGCACAGCCGGAGCCGCTCCTCGATACGGCACATGGGTCAGCTTGATCCCGGCACCCTGCGCAAGGAGTTCTGTCGCGAGATGGAACGGGCTTCCCAAGCCGGGCGTGCCATAGGTGATGCCGCCTGGATTCTGCTTGGCGACAGCAACAAGCTCCTGAACCGATTTGACGTTGAGCTTGTTCGTGTTGACCAGCAGCACGAGGGCGAAACGGCCGCTCAAGGAGATCGGGCTGAAATCCTTGTAAGGATCGAACGCGAGCTTGCTATAGAGCGTGCGATTGGTGGCGTAGGTCGCGGTGTCGCCGAGGAGAAGCGTATAGCCATCGGGCTCGGCCTTGGCGACAGCCTCGGCGCCGAGATTGGTACCGGCACCGGCCTTGTTCTCGATGACGAATTGCTGACCGAGCTGCTTGCCGATTTCGGCAAAGACCAAGCGTGCGAAAAAGTCCGTTCCGCCACCCGCCGCATAAGGCACGACGACCCGGACAGGCCTTCCAGGATAATCGGTCTGCGAGAAGGCGCCCCAGTTCGAGAACATCGAGGCTGCGGATGCAACAGCCATGCCGACAAGAATGTTGCGGCGGGTCCAGATCATCGCTTCCTCCAAAGTTGGTATCCTTGAAGGAAGAACTAATCCTGGACTGCTTGCGGGCAAGCTGAGTGCCCAGCAACCGCGCGAGCTGCCCGGATGGACGGGATTATTTCTCCCGCTCGATCGACCGCTTCACCACCTGCTGCACTTCCCTGTTCGAGAGGAAGAGATCGTGGTTGATGATGCCGCCGCCGAACTCAGAGGCGTCGGCCACGCGGACGCCCAGAGCTTCCAGCCGTTCGCGATCCGCCGCACCCGCGCGGATGATACCGCCCGCAAGACGGCTCGACATGGCAAGCGCGCGATCGTTCGTGGAGCTGATCACGGTGATCTTCTTCGCATCCGGTCCCAGTCGCTCCAAGCCTCGCGCGAACAGATCGATGTCGATATCGGGAGCCGCCAGCACCACCGCGCCGATGCGCTCCATGGCGCTCTCGCCAGCGGAAGCGCGCAGCATGCGCAGGGTCTCGAGCGTAAGCAGCGTACCCATGCTGTGCGCCACGATATGAATGCGCCCGCCGCTCGGCGTCCTGGCGATGGCGGTGAGCAGATCCTCCAGTGCATCGCGCGACCACATCGCGGCCTCGCGGTCGGCCACGTAGCTCAAGGTGGAGGCGGCGGAAGGCCAAGTGAAGAGGCCTGTGGCGCCTGGGAACTTGATGCCCTCCGACAGATCGATCGTGGAAGCAGCCGCCGTCTCGAAGCTCTCGCGATAGCCGTGAACATAGAGCAGCAGGTCACGCCCGAACGCTGCCTGCGCAAAGGCCTGAGCCGCATTGTTGCGATTCAGGGAATCGACCTTCGAGATCGTCCATTCCGAACGGCCGATGAGTGAGCCGGAAGGCGGTGTCAGGCGTGCTTCCGCATAGACGAGATCCGGCGAGCGCTCGCTGCTGAACCAGGGCTTCTTCGGCGGATCGCCGACCGGCAGACGCGTGGTGGCGACCAGCAGCTTCGGGTCCTTTTCCAGACCCGGAAGCGGCGAGGAGAGCGGGCTCATCAGGGCATTGTCGTCCCCGATGCACCCGGAGAGGGTGATGGCGGTCAGGCAGACGACGGCAAGGCGAGAGATGGACAGCAACATGAGGCCGGAGGATCAAAGAGGAGGGTTGATGCTGTGTTGCCCCCGATCATGGCATGCGCAAGGCAAAGCCGGGAAATGCCCCCATTCCTTGCTCCCCAAGGTAAAGCATTGGTGAACGGCATAAGGCGACCCTGCGCCTTGATGGCTGGCGAGGCTCCCCATACCATCGGCATGATGGTTGTCCTCTCCCGCATTCTTCTCGTCATCATCGGTCTCTTCATTCTGCCCTTAAGCACCCACGCCCTCTGGTGGACCCTGCGCGAGGATGTCGCGCCCAATTGGCGCGCTGCGGATTGGTCGAGTGCAAAATTGCTTCCGTCAGTCTCGCAAGCGCCGCAGGCCATCGTTGCGGTCTATGCAGCACGGGTGGGTCGCTGGCGCGGCATCTTCGCCCACCACACCTGGATCGTGGTGAAGGAGGCAGGTGCCAGCCAATATACCCGCTACGATAAGGTCGGCTGGGGCAGCCCCGTGCGGACCAACGGGTGGGCGCCGGACGGGCGCTGGTTCGGCAATGCGCCGCATCCCGTGGCTTTGATCGAGGGAGAGGATGCACAACGGCTGATCCCGCAGATCCGCGAGGCAGTCACGACCTATCCTTATGCCGCTTACGGGTCCTACAACGCCTGGCCGGGTCCCAATTCGAATACCTTCGTGGCTCATGTGTTGCGCTCGGTGCCGGAGCTGAATGCCGCCCTGCCCCCAACGGCCCTGGGCAAGGATTGGCGACCCTTACAGGATCTCGTCGGGCTTACTCCAAGCCGCACCGGGGTCCAAATCTCGCTCGCCGGTTACGCAGGCCTGGCACTCGGCTGGGTCGAGGGCATCGAGCTTGATTTCATGGGACTGGTCGCCGGAATCGACATCCGCCGCCCTGCCCTCAAGATTCCTGCCTGGGGACGGATCGGAATGGACCCGATCACTTGGTGAAAGCCGAAGCCGAATCCGGTAAGGCTAATCCTATGAGCGGGGGTTCTCACAGGAAAGCGGATGTAACGGCCGAGGCCGTGGCGCGGGGCGACCGCGCGGCGCTCGCGCGTGCCATCACGCTCATGGAATCCCGCCGTCCCGATCACCGGGAGGCCGCACGCGCCCTCCTCCAGGAGTTGATGCCCCGCACGGGCAAGGCCGTGCGCATCGGCATCACCGGTGTGCCAGGGGTGGGCAAATCCACCACCATCGACTCGCTCGGCACCATGCTGACCGAGAAGGGCCACAAGGTCGCCGTGCTCGCAGTGGATCCCAGCTCCACCCGCACGGGCGGCGCGATCCTCGGCGACAAGACGCGTATGGCGCGGCTCTCTGCCGACCCGAACGCCTTCATCCGCCCCTCCCCCTCATCGGGCACGCTCGGCGGCGTTGCCGCCAAGACCCGAGAAACGATGCTGCTCTGCGAGGCCGCAGGCTTCGACGTGATCCTGGTGGAGACTGTCGGCGTCGGACAGTCGGAAACGGCAGTGGCCGATCTAACGGACTTTTTCCTCGTTCTCATGCTCCCCGGCGCAGGCGACGAGCTGCAGGGCATCAAGAAGGGCATTCTGGAGCTTGCCGACCTGATCGCCGTCAACAAGGCGGACGATGCGGGCGCGAAGGCGAAAGCGGCAGCCGCCGAATACAAGGCCGCCCTCCACATCCTGGCCCCGGCCTCCCCTGCCTGGACACCGCCGGTGCTGACGATCTCGGGGTTCACCGGCCAGGGCCTCGACGAGCTGTGGATGAAGGTGCTGGATCACCGCAAACGCTTTGAGGCGACCGGCGAACTCGCCGCCAAACGGCGGGCTCAGGACACGAAGTGGATGTGGGCCCTGGTCGAAGAGCGCATGCATGAGCGACTCACGCAGGACCCCGCTTTGAAAAAACGCGTACCAGAGATCGAGAAAGCCATTGCCGAGGGCAGCCTCTCCCCCAATGCCGGCGCAAGCGAGATCGTGTCGCTGCTCGGTCTTTAGCCTTTAACCCCCTCGGCACTTTGAACCGACGCAAAATTCAAGCTGCCTCGCACCCGCCTATGCCGACTTCTGCCTTGTTTAAGGAGACTGTCCACTTCCAAACGAAAGGCCGGAGAAATGATCTCCGGCCTTTTGTCTTTCGTCGTTTGGAGGCGGCTTATCCCAACAGTGCCGGAGTCAGGCGAATGCCGCCGACCTCGATGCCGTTCCAGTTCTTGAACACCGGTTGCGCCAATGCCTCGACGGCGGCTCGCTCCTGATCGTTCAGGGGCAGGAAACGCAGAACCAGGCCGGCCATCATGGCCTCCGCCGCCCGCACGTGACCGTCGTCGACCTTCAGGGCGATGCCGTAGCCGAGTTCCGGGAACGTGGCACAATAGATGCCCTCGGCACCGACCTTCACGAAGGCGCGTTCCCTCAAGATCTCCATGAGCTTGGTGTCGAAGCGTCCTGTACCAGCCACCATGAAGGGATGAGCGGCAACAGCCTTGCGGATGCGCTCTGCCGCTGCCCTGGCCTCGCCTGAGAGCCCGGCGCCCGTGCCGAACTTGGCAAAACCGAAGGCGAGCGAAGGCAGCCGGATTGCATAAGTCGGAATCGAGCAGCCGTCGGTGCCGCTCTTTTCCATCGAGTGGCAGGCGCCCGTCACATCCTCCAGGGTCTCGCGCACCATGCGCTGCACCGGATGGTCCGCGCCCACATAGCCCTTCGGGTCGTTGCCTGTCCCGCAGGCCAAGCAGATGAAGCCTGCATGCTTGCCGGAGCAGTTGTTGTGGAGGGCATTCGGGGTTTTGCCCTCTGCCGCCAGCGCTCGGCTCGCCGACTCACCCATAGGCCAATGCGTTCCGCATTCGAGGCAGCCCACGTCCCGTCCGGCCTTGGCCAGCATGGTCCCGGCCACCCGCACATGCTCCGACTCACCGGAATGGGAGGCGCAGGCCAGCGCGATCTCTTCGTCCGTCAAATCGAATTTATCAGCAATACCGCGCTCGAGCAGCGGCAGGGCCTGGAGGGCCTTGACCGCAGAGCGCGGAAACACGCGCCGGTCCACGTCACCGATCGACAGAACGGTCGCACCGTCCGCATCGACCACGGAAATGCTGCCCCGGTGGCGCGATTCGACCAGCTGCCCGCGGGTGACCTCGACAAGGAAAGGGTTATCCATGAATGCCCCGTTTTGGAAACGGCGGTCTTTTGGGCGTGCTTTGTCCAGATGTCAAAGGGGGTATTGTTTCAAAAGAGTTTTGCCCCTTTCGAAGCCCCGGCTTGCGGCCAAGCCTCAAGCGCCCTAAACCCTCGCTCTCAAGACAAAGGAGGGATCCTGATGCGCATTGCGATGATCGGGTCAGGCTATGTGGGGCTGGTGTCCGGGGCCTGCTTTGCGGATTTCGGCCATGAAGTGTGCTGCGTGGACAAGGACCCGAGCAAGATCGAGGCCCTCAATCGCGGTGAGATCCCGATCTTCGAGCCTGGCTTGGACGATCTCGTCGCCAACAATGTGCGCGAAGGGCGCCTGACCTTCACCACCAGCCTGTCCGAGGCCGTCAAGAGTGCCGAGGCGGTGTTCATCGCGGTGGGCACTCCCTCCCGCCGCGGCGACGGCCATGCCGACCTTTCTTATGTCTACCAGGCCGCCCGCGATATTGCGTCTGCTATGAACGGCTATACGGTGGTGGTCACCAAATCCACCGTACCCGTGGGCACCGGCGACGAGGTCGAGCGCATTATTCGCGAAACCCGGCCCGACGCGGAGTTCGCGGTGGTCTCCAACCCGGAGTTCCTGCGCGAAGGCGCAGCCATCGCCGATTTCAAGCGCCCGGATCGCATCGTCATCGGCACCGACGATCCCCGCGCCAAGGGGGTGATGAGCGAGGTCTATCGGCCGCTCTATCTCAACCAGTCCCCGGTGCTGGCCATGTCCCGGCGCACGGCGGAACTCACGAAGTATGCGGCCAACGCGTTCCTAGCCACGAAAATCACCTTCATCAATGAGATTGCAGATCTGTGCGAGCAGGTCGGCGCGAATGTGCAGGACGTCGCTCGCGGCATCGGCCTGGACAACCGCATCGGCTCCAAGTTCCTGCATGCAGGCCCCGGCTATGGCGGCTCGTGCTTCCCGAAGGACACACTGGCCCTGATCAAGACGGCGCAGGACTTCGCTGCGCCCATTCGCATCGTGGAGACGGTGGCGGCGGTCAACAGCCAGCGCAAGCGCGCCATGGGGCGGAAAGTCATCGCAGCCTGCGGCGGCTCCGTGCGCGGCAAGACGATCGCGATGCTGGGCCTGACCTTCAAGCCCAATACCGACGATATGCGCGAAGCCCCTTCCCTCGACATCATCACGGCGCTGCAGGATGCAGGTGCCCGGGTGCGGGCCTATGATCCGGAAGGCATGCAGGCAGCGAGCGCCATGCTGACGGACGTGGAATATGCCCGAGACGCCTATGGTTGCGCTCAAGGAGCGGATGCGCTGGTGATCGTCACCGAATGGGACATGTTCCGGGCGCTCGACCTCAAGCGGCTGAAGGCAGCCCTCACCGAGCCCGTGGTGGTGGACCTGCGCAACGTCTACCGCCCCGAAGAGATGCGCAAGAACGGCTTCACCTACTTCAGCATCGGGCGAGTCTGACATCGGGCGGGAGAGATGTTCACCCGGACGCCGTCCCGTGTCATACCTCCCCTTACATCATCGTTGCTTGAAGCCGACGCCTTTTGGAGCGCCCCATGCAGACCTTCTTCGTCGAGATCAAATGCAAGCTCGGCAAGACCTACGCGGTTGCCAACGCCCTCGCCGACCGGGAGATCGCGTCCGAGATCTACTCGACGGCCGGCAATTACGACATCCTCGCCAAGTTCCACGTGGATGACGGCGTCGATATCGGCCATTTCATTGCCGAGAACGTGCAATCCATCCCCGAGATCGCCGACACGCACACGATCATTACCTTCAAGGCGTTCTGATCACTGCGTGACGGCGCTGGTCTCCGTCACGTCAACGGCCGGACGCGTGACCTCGGCGAGATAGGGGCCGATGCCGTCGTAGCGGTCGAGACGGCGGACGATCTTCGAGTCGATCTTGTTGTAGAGCTCGGCGACCGTGACCGAGCGACGCTTGCGGCCCTTGCCCTCCATGAACAGGCCAGTATTGGCCTTGGCGGCTTTCGGGAAGAGCTTGGAAGCCCTCATGTTCGGGTCCTGGTCCAGAACCTCAAGGAAGCGCACGGCGCTCTTCGCGCCCAGGAAGTGAGCAAGGTAGAGCTCGGCTTCTGCGAGTTCGCGCTCTCCTTGAGCGATAAGGGCGCGCTCCACGTCCTTGATCAGTTCGCCCGCCATCAGCGCCGAGAAGTAGGGATCGGTGCGCAGATTCATGATCCACTCCCGATCCTTGTCGCTCACCGTCGGCTCGCCATTGACCATACGGATGGCCTCGGCTGCGGCAGTGAAGCCGTAATCGGCGGCGTGCATGGCAACGATCTCGAGCCAGGTGCGGTCGATGAACTGGAACAGGCCCTCGGCAGAGGAGGTCGGAGCCTTGGCCTCGGGCGAGAGGCTCGATTCCACGTCGGCCAGCGTCATCATGTAGACCGGGTCCACGCCCGTCACATGGGCCGCCTTGAGGATGGAGTGAACCAGCCAGCGCGGGATATTGCGCCCGTTGAAGGGGATGATCTCGTCCGGATTGCCGAAGGCCTCCGGGAGAAGCTCCTGCCGTTCCGGCTTTGCCTTGCGCTTCTTAAGCGAGAACGCACCGTCGATAATGGCTTGGAAGAGGCCCGGCTGCTTGCCGAGCTCCGGCGTAAAGGCCACTGAAGCGGTCACAGGATCGGCCGCCACCAGCGGCTTCACCGGGGGATTGTACTCCGCCAGGGCGGTGGGCAGGGTGGCGACGGCGGCAGGACCCGCCGTCACCCCCTGGAATCCAACCATCAGGCCCAGAGCAAGGGCCACACGAACCGTTCGGCGGCGGCGGCCGCCTTGGCGCGGATCCGCAACAGGTTGCGGCACAGCGCATAGCAGCGTTCTTGCATTACTCGGCATCACACTTGTTCCCGCAAGGTTCGGTGTTGGGTCCGAACCACCCCTTGTGTCATTCTGGGACAAGAGTTGACGGGTAGATGTGTCGAGAATCGGACAGCTTGGCCGTAAGAAGCCAATCTCACAGGCCTAAAAAGCGTCTTTTCCCCTGGAAAGGATCCCTAAATCCGAGGATTTTATGAGGAAGACTGAGCCACGAGCTGCGCATTCGTGCGCTCGAGGCGCTGTGCCAATTCGCGCATGACGGCCAGTGACATCTGGGGGAATTGGGCCAGAAGTTCGAGGAAAACGCGCTTATCGATGCGAAGCGCCGTGGTCGGCTCGGCGGCCATGATCGTTGCGGAACGAGGCGTGTCGGACAAAATGCCCATCTCGCCGACAAGCGCATTGCTTGAAAGCTCAGCGACCTGGATTTCTCCATTAGGGGTATTGAGGAGCACGCTCGCACGCCCATCAAGGAGCACATAAGCGGCATCGGACGGGTCGCCCTGCGAGAAGAATCGCTGGCCGGTGGCAAATTGCACCCGCTCGCTGGTGAAGGCGAGAAGCTTGAGCCTTGCCGGGTCAATGTCCCGGAACATCGGCACCTGTCTCAGGGACTGAACCTCGGTTTCAAGGGTCATGCCACCTCTCCTGCTACGCTCTGGGCGGCCTCCGCTCCGGGCTTGGGAGCCCTTCCCTGCGGACCAGCCGTCTTCTCCGTGACAATACGTCCGTCGCTCACCCGTATCTGAACATCGAAAGCCGCCGCCTGTCGATCATTGGGCAGCACCATGAACAGGCTTTGTTGATCAAGATAGTCGAAGAGCGCCTGAAGAATTCTCTCGGCACGTTCCTCGTCAAAGGGAGCGAGCGCCCCATCGATGATCATGATATCGGGGCGCTTCACCAGACAGCGCACCAGATTGACGCTGGCGCGCTCCTGCGGCGACAGAAGTCTGCCTGCCGTGCCGACCTCGTGGTCGAGACCGATGCGCTCCACATCCTCCAGGAGGTCGAACTCCCGGATGACCGCCGCTATCGCTTCGGCCACCCGATGTCGAGCGTCGGCCACCTGGTAATTGACCCGGCCGAACAGAAGGTTGTCTCGCAAGGGCGCCGCCGAGCAGATCCTCTCGGGATCGTAGAACTCGACGCCGGTTGCAAATCCCTTTTCAAGGGTTTCCCGGACAAGGCTGCGCGTCTCGACGATCCGCTTCTTAAGGTCGTCGTCCAGAAGTCCCAGGCGATGGCGGGCCTCGATATAGGCCAGGGGCAATGCGAGGAGTCGCGTGCGCGCCTCCTGTTTCAGATCGGTCGCGCCCCTTGCTCGCCGCCGAAGAATGGCCTGGAACTCCGGCAGTTCATCCGCGCCGATAAAAGAAAACTGCGCGAAGAGGGGATGCCCCGGCGGCAGTCCCTGGAAGATTTCCGTCATGGTCTCGGCAATCTGCAGACCCATGGTCGTGAGATCGTCGGTCAGCTCCGCCTTGTCGATGGCGCTACGGAACTGCGGGTTCAGGGCCAAATTGCGCCCCATGAATTCGCCCGAGACCGGAACGCCGAACAAAAGGTTCTCGGCGACCGTGGATTGATCGTTATAGCGGTCGAGATCGAAGGGCTCGACGAGATCGGCCATGCCATTCGAACGGAAATTCTCCCGCAGGCGGCTCCTTGCTTCGACAAGCCGTTCTGCAAGGGCAGTATGGCGCTCGGGATCAATCCGGCCCACGAGACCGAACAGGTAGATCGCCTCGCCCATCTCGACCCTTTCCAGGAGGCTCACCAACACCCGGTCAAGCTCCTGCTCGTCCTTTACGCCAACCCGTCGATAATCGACCCACTGATCGGAGATGCTCTCAAAAGGGTTCCCGCTTCGCGCGGCCTCGGCCAGGCGGCGGGCCGCTTCTCGTCTGTCCTCCTCGGATTGACCCATGGGCTTGGTGCGCAAGCCATAGATGAGGTTGTCGCGAATGCTGCCGGGGAAGAGGATGGGATCCACACCCGCATAGGCAATCCTGCGGCCGGCCACGGAAGCGGGAAGTTGCGCGAGATCCCGATCACCGAAGCAAATACGGCCGCTGAAATTTGGAATTCGGCGGGCCAGGACGCGAGCCATCATGCTTGCGGCGGGGCTGCCATTGGAAATCAGCGCGACCTTCGCTGGCAAACCCAGCGAGAAGGAGGCGTTGTCGATGATCGTGTCCCCATGAGATCCGCTGAGGCAGAGATTTTCGGCCGTGAGAGAGCCGACCAGCGGCGCGTCCTCTTCCTCCTCTTTGGGCTCGATCATCGGGCCCAGCCGTTCTTCCGCGAAATGCTGGGTGACCTGATCGTATTTCACCTGCACGTCGAGACGCTGCTGGTCCCAGTCGATCAGCTCCTTCAGGGGCGGCGGCAATTCGCGATAGGCGCTGATAACGGCGACCAGCTGACCAATATCGAGCGTACCGCGCAGGGCGAAATAACCACCCACTGCGTAGAACAAGAATGGCGTGACCTGCGACAGGAAGTTATTGAGGAATTTGACCGCAAATTTGCGATTGTAAATCTTCAGACGGATATTGAAGAGCCCGAAGAGGCGATTGCCAATTTCCGCCCTCTCCCAGGCATAGGCATTATGCACGTGCACGACCTCGATGCCGTCGAGCACCTCGCCGATGCGCCCTGCGAGTTCACGAGACGCGAGCTGGCGCTGCTTGCCCAGACGCAGAAGCTCGCGCCGCAACCGGGGAATGATGGTGAACTGCAAGGCAATAACCCCTAGCGCCATGAGGCCGAGCCAGACGTTTTGCACCATGATGAAGAAGAGCGCCGTCGAGGCCTGAAGCCCCAGCAAGACGGGCGTGATGAAGGCATCCCCGATGAAGCCGCCAATAGGCTCGACCTCGTCCTTGATGATGGTGGCGGTCTCGGACGACTTGACGGTGCGCAGCGCCTCCGGCGTGAAGCGCAGCACCATCGCGAACAGATCGAAGCGCATGCGCCTGAGCATCCGCTCTCCAAGCACGCCCTTGGAGACGTTGACCCAATATTTGAAGCCGTTGTTCACGACGACGAAGAACAGGAAGAGGCAGGAGAGCCCAATCAGCAGGCCTATTCTGCCCACCTGGAAACCCTCGAAGATCTGCACGGACCCGCCGCCCAACCATTGCGGCCAATCGAAGCCCAGCTCCAGGAAGGGTGCCGTGACATTCCCATCCTTGAAGGCCTCACCCTGGATAGCCTGGTTCACGATCTGGCGAGGGAGGTCCAGTGAAATGAAATAAAAAGGCTGGGACAGAAGCACAACGAAGCAAATGAAGAGCTGGTCGCGCTTTGAGTGAGTCCATATATATCGAAAGAGGCTCTTTTCCATTGATGTAAAGTTATACCACTTAGACTCTGGAATGAACCTCTTCCCGATCTTGATCACTGCTTTATCTGATCGGGTGGGGCTTTAGAAGAGGTAGAGACGGAGGATGCGTCGTCAACCGATGCACCTCCTACCAGGGGGTACCCGCATGGCGGATTTGGCAACCAGCGTGAACAAGGACTCCGATCCGCGCTCGGCCAGATCCGAAGGAACCAGGGGCCCCCGGGTTCTAATCTACAGCCACGACACCTTCGGACTTGGTCACCTGCGCCGTTCGCGTGCCATTGCCAACGCCATCGTCGGAGACAGGCCAGACGCTTCGGTGGTGATCATCTCGGGCTCGCCCGTCATCGGCAATTTCGAGTTCGGCAGCGGTGTCGACTACATCCGTATTCCCGGCGTGACCAAGCTCCCGGATGGAGACTACCGCAGCCTCAACCTCAATGTGAGCATCGATGAGGCCGTCGGCCTGCGTCAGGCGCTCATCATGCAGACTGCGAAGGCGTTCCAGCCGGACGTATTCATCGTCGACAAGGAGCCTACCGGCTTTCGCGGCGAGGTGATGCCAGCCCTCGACTATCTTCAGGCGAGCGGCTGCCACCTCGTGCTCGGCATCCGGGACGTGATGGACGAACCCGCCCTCCTCGTTCCCGAGTGGGAGCGGAAAGGCGCGAAGGAAGCTCTCCGCTACTACGACGAGATCTGGGTCTATGGCCTCAAGGATGTCTATCAGCCCCTCAAGGCGTTCGACCTGCCCGCAAGCGTGAAAAAGCGCATCACCTATACCGGCTATCTGCGCCGGGAGGTGCCGCCCACCCCATCGCTGACCAAATACCCGAAGATCACGAAGCAGCCTTTCATTCTGGTCACCACCGGCGGTGGCGGGGACGGTGACGACCTCGTCGACTGGGTGATCTCGGCCTATGAGGCCGACCCGACGCTGGAGCAACCTGCCCTGATCGTCTTTGGGCCCTTCATCGACCGCGATCAGCGCCGCGCCTTCGTGGAACGCATCGCCCAGCAGCCGAAGCTCGACGCCATAGCCT
>NZ_LCYG01000033.1:0-8893 GCF_001017175.1 Microvirga vignae
GAGCCTTGTCGGTTGGGCATAACGTCAAACGACGACACGATTTTCGGCCGCTCTTGTTCGACGTGTCCACAATTTCCGAATGTAACTTCTACCGACACGGTTTGGCGGGCGAAAGTGAAGAAGAATACGCCATCCGGGCAGCCCGAGAACTCGATGCTGAATTGTCAGCACAGCCACCCGGTACCGTAATCGGGTTTATTGCCGAAACGATTGTGGGCGCGACCGCCGGTGCGCTCACTCCGCCAAAAGGCTATTTCCGGGAGATCTCGAAGATCTGCCACAAGCACGGAGTTCTCCTCATCCTGGACGAAATCATGTGCGGGATGGGACGTAGCGGAAAGCTGTTTGCTTATGAGTGGGAAGGTGTTCGTCCTGATATAGCCACCTGCGGCAAGGCCCTCGGCGGCGGCATACAACCGGTCAGTGCGGTACTACTCAGCGACAAGATCGTGGATGCCATTAAGGCCGGGTCAGGCGCCCTAAAGGGCGGCCATACCTTTATGGGCCATCCAGTCGGATGCGCGGTCGCCCTTGAGGCGCTCGAGATTCTCACAGAGGACGGATTCTTAGAAGACGTCATCGCCAAGGGCCGAGCCCTTGAGATGTTGTTAAAGCAGGCCTTTTCCAGCCATCCGCATGTGGGCGACATCCGAGGACGCGGACTATTCTGGGCAATCGAACTTGTTAGGGACCGCTCCACCAAGGAACCATTCCCTGCCAACTCGGGCTTGAATGAGTTCATCAAACGCAGCGCATTCACTCGCGGTCTCCTAATCTATCCCGGCGGCGGCACCGTCGACGGAACGCTTGGCGACCATATTCTTCTCGCTCCGTCGGCTACCGCGGATACCACGGAACTGCACGAGATCGTTGATCGGCTGAGGCTAGCGGTCGACGCCGGCCTGAAGGCGGCAAATTCCCGGATCTATCAATGGACTGCAGACAAAAGGGAGGGGGCCACTCGATGAGCGCAAAAACTGTTAACAACCATCAGTTGCCACCTAGCAGAAAAATGAAACTGGGCGTCTTCAGACTGGTCCATGAAGCGAACTCGTTTGCGCTGGACAGATGCGATCAGAAAATGTTCGCCGAGGGCCAGTGGGCTAGGGGTCTCGACGCAGCAATGACCCATCAGGGTTCGAACACGTCGCTCGGTGCCGTTCTCGGCTTTCTTGAAACTCACCCGGAATGGGAAGCCACGTTTTTCCGTCTTGCTTCAGCGACTCCTTGCGGTGATATGACCAATGAGTGCTTCTCGGCAGTCCGCGACGAACTTGTAGCCGACATCAAGGCCGGCGCTTGGGACGCTCTATACCTTGGCCTCCACGGCGCTGCGACGGTCGAGGGCGGACGCTCAGCGGAATTGGAATTGCTCCGGGCAATCAGAGCGGTCCTCCCGGACGTGCCGATCGGAGTTTCGTTTGACCTACATGGGAATCTCGACCCTGAGATTGCCAAACTCGCGACGATCGCGGTGGGCTACAAAACCCATCCGCACATCGACATGAGAAATGTCACCGCGAAAGTGCTGAGACTTTTGGTGAGCACCGTACGTGGAGACATTCGCCCAACGGGAGCCATTGTCAAGCTGCCGCTCCTGCTCCCCAGTGCGAACATGCGCACCACCGACGGCCCCATGCGGGAGGTAGTGTCCTATGCCGCGCTCGTCGAACAACAGGAAGGCGCTCTGGACATCACTGTCTTTGGCGGATTTCCCTACAGCGATTGTACCATGTCCGGGGCTTGCTGCATGGTGTACACGGACAACGACCCTGCTCTTGCCCACCGCCTCGCGCGCGATGTTGCTGGGAAACTGTGGTCACTAAAAGAACAGTTCTTCGTTCCCCTCCCGTCGACCAGGCAAGCTTTGCAAAGCATTGCGGATGCCACTCGATATCCGATCGCCATCGTCGACAATGGCGACAATCCAGATTCAGGCGGCATCGCAGACACTCCGTCGCAACTTCGAGCAATACTTGATGCGGACCTCGCCATCCCAACGGCGTTTTGCTTTCTCTTTGATCCGGAACTCGTACAGCGCTGCCATGAAGCAGGTGTCGGCGCGCGGCTCCAGGCCAAGCTAGGTGGGCGACTAACTCCGCAATATGGTCCTCCCGTCGAGCGTGAAGTCGAAGTCGTTCGGCTCATCGAAGATTGCTCCTTCAACAATGAAGGACCGCAAGACACCGGGATAAGGTTATCTTACGGCCCCACTGCGGTTGTGAAGAGCGGAAATGTCGAGATCGTGGCGGTAACAATTCGTCATGCAGTTGTTGATCCTGGCTTCTATCGGGCGAATGGGATCGACCTCTCGAAGACCAAACTGCTTGCGGTCAAAGCGAAGAACCACTTCCGGGCGGCATTCTCCAGCGTATTCGCTGATATCATCGCGGTCGATGAACCCGGACCGGCCGCATATGACTTCACGACCCTAAGGTTCGCTCACGTACCCGACCAGTTCTATCCGATGAATCCCGCGGCGACATTCTCGCCCGGGAACGCGACCTGAGGTCACGGTTGGGGCAAGAGAAAGCTGAATGTTGAAGCAATAGGAAACCAGAGAGGGAACCAGAACATGACAATTTCTCGACGCGACATCATCAAGTTAAGCGTTACCACCGGAGCGGCTTTGTCGATCCCGTCGGTCCTGCGGGCACAGTCGACGACGCCGGCTGCTAGGACGGTTCGCATGGTGAAGGGCAATGTCCGCATTTTCGACCCAATCCTGACGACGTCAGCCGATACCTACGATCATGCGCTAGCGATTTACGACACGCTTTTTGGGGTCGACGCGAATTTCGTGCCGCGACCGCAGATGGTGGGGAAGTGGGGCGTTTCGGATGACCAGAAGACCTATACGTTCGAATTGCGAGATGGTCTGCGCTTTCATGATGGCAGCCCCGTCACCGCAGCGGACTGTGTTGCCTCAATTCGCCGCTGGGGTAATGCGGATTCCGGCGGGAAGGTGATCATGGCGCGCGCCAGGGACATCTCGAAAAAAGACGACAAGACCTTCTCGATTGTGCTCGAAGAACCGCTGGGGCTTCTGATCGATATCCTCGCAGCACCAGGTGGACTTTTTCCCGCTATCATGCGCGAAAAGGACGCGGATCGTCCTGCAACCGAGCAGGTGACCGCGAATATCGGATCGGGACCGCTCAAGTTCAATGAGGCCCTCGCTAAGCCGGGCGCGAGCTTCACCTATGATCGCAATGAACAATATGTCCCGCGCAAGGAGCGGCCCGACGGGTTCGCGGGCGGTAAAATTGTCAACATCGATCGTGTCATCTGGGACAATATAGCTGATCAGCAAACTGCTTTGGCGGCCTTGCAGGCGGGTGAGATTGACTTCCTTAGAGATCCGCCCTTCGACCTCCTCCCAATAATTGAGAACGATCCGAACCTCGCGCTGCAGGTCTTGAACAGAGCGGGCGACACCATCTTCCTGCGCATGAACTGCCTGCAGAAGCCGTTCAACAACGTCAAGGCGCGCCAGGCGATGCTTCACCTCATCGATCAGGAGGCAATCTTGCAAGCCGCCGCCGGCAGCGCAAACTACACCCGCACCGTGCATTCGCTATTTGGAGTTGGAACGCCCTATACGAACGATGAAAACACAGGATGGTTCAAGAAGGGCGGCGACCCGGAAAAGGCACGACAGCTCTTCAAGGAAGCAGGATATGCCGGTGAGAAGGTCGTCATGCTTGACTCCACGGAGTATGCGGTGGCGCACAATGCCAACCAGATTGTGGCGGCCGAACTGCGGAAGATCGGGGTCAATGCGGAACTTGCGACGACGACCTGGAGTGAGCTTGTCACGCGCCGGGCGAAGAAGGAGCCTGTCGAAAACGGCGGCTGGAGCATCTTTGTGTCCTCCTGGTCCGGAGCCAATCTCGGCGATCCACTGGGCACCCCCTTTTTCGCAGCAAATGGTGACAAAGCCTGGTATGGCTGGCCGAAAGACGACGAATACGAGGCTGTGCGGGCCAAATGGGTGGATACCGAAACGCTCGACGAGCGCAAGGCGCTGGCCCGCGAGATGCAACGGCGTTGGTGGGACTTCGTTGGCGCCATTATGCTGGGTAATGTTGTTCCGCCAATTGCGCACCGCAAGACGCTTACCGGCCTGATCGGTGTACCTAAAGCCGTAGTACCAATGTGGAACATGCGGAAGGGTTGAAGACTGTGGCCCTCTATGTCCTTCGTAGGTTGGTTTCGACCATCGCCGTCATGGCGATGGTCGGGATCTTCATCTTTTTGCTTCTCAGGCTGGCGCCCGGCGACCCGGCGGCCATCATTGCTGGCGACACGGCCACACCAGAGATGATCGCCAACATCCGCGAAAAGCTGGGCCTCAACGAGCCGCTGCCGGTTCAGTTCGCCCATTGGGCGCACAGCATCCTCAGCGGCAATCTCGGGATCTCCATTTTTACCGGGCGACCGGTTCTCGAACTCATTTCCCAACGGCTAGAGCCGACCATTTCGCTAGCAATCCTAACGATGATCCTTTCGGTAACGATCGGAGTCACCTTCGGCATTCTCGCCGCGTGGCGAGCTGGCGGCCTTGTTGATCGCACCCTGACGGCATTAGCGACACTCGGCTTTTCTGTCCCAGTGTTTGTCGTTGGCTTCTTTCTCATATACTTCTTTGCGATCAGAACACGTTGGCTACCTGTTCAGGGATATCAGCCTATCGACCATGGCTTCGGGCCATGGCTTGTGCAACTGATTCTCCCGACCATGACTTTGGCCCTTGTCTATGTTGCTCTCATTGCCCGGATGACGCGGGCGAGCATGCTCGAAGTTTTGTCGGAAGACTATATGCGGACGGCCGCCGCCAAGGGTGTCTCGTCCTATTCCATGCTTTTCCACCACGCTCTGAAGAATGCCGGCGTCCCGATCCTGACAGTGATCGGCTTAAGTTTCGCATATCTGATTTCTGGCGTTGTCATCACGGAAACGGTGTTCAACATCCCAGGCGTAGGTCGTCTGGTGGTCGATGCGATCAATAACCGCGACTATCCCGTCATCCAAGGCGTGCTCATCCTCGCTTCGGGCATGTACGTCCTTATCAATCTCGCGGTCGATCTCGCCTACACCCTGATCGATCCCCGCATTCGGTACTGATATGTCCCTTCTTTCCGCATCCGCAGAAGCCGCGCCGAAGGGCCGGCTGCAGCTATCCGGTCTTCCCCGTCTGGCAAGACGGCATCCTCTGGTGTTTATCGGCGGCGGCCTGTTGGCGCTGCTGATCATTCTGGCGCTCGCCGCACCGCTTTACGCTAGCGACCCACTGAATTTGTATCCATTTAAGCGCCTTCAGCCGCTTTCCGCCGAGATGTGGCTTGGGAGCGATAATCTAGGCCGAGACGTGTTCGCGCGAACGGCGTTCGGGGCGCGGATCTCCCTTCTGGTGGGATTGACGTCGGCGGCGAGCACGGTACTGACCGGGCTTCTGGTCGGTATCATCGCCGGCTACAATCGCCGCTTCGATAGCATCGCGATGCGGATTATGGACGGCCTGATGTCGATCCCGACAATTCTGCTGGCTCTCGCCCTTGTTTCTCTGACAGGCGCCGGGATCGGTATCCTCATCGTCGCCATCACCATCACCCATACCCCCGGCACTGCGCGGCTGGTTCGGTCGGTGGTCCTGGGGGTTCGGGAGCGCCCCTATGTAGAGGCTGCGCTCTGCGGCGGTGCGCGGCTGCCGAAGGTGCTGTGGCGACACATCCTGCCGAGCACTATTCCGGCGCTGATGATCCAGAGCGCCAATCTCTGCGCCAGTGCGATCATGACAGAGGCCGGGCTAAGCTTCCTAGGCGTCGGTGTGCCGCCTGAGATCCCCAGCTGGGGCAACATGATCTCAAGTTCCCGCCTATATCTTCCTATTGCTCCATGGTCGGTCTTCGCGCCCGGCATCTGCCTTGCGGTTACGGTCCTAGCCGTCAACCTGCTCGGGGATGGCTTACGCGACCTGTTCGACCCCCGCGCAACGCGGAGGCGCTGATATGCAAATGCAAAAATTAGCAGGGAATGACGTGCTTCTCGATGTCCGAGACCTTGAAACACACTTTTACGGGGAAGAAAGCGTCACCCGCGCTCTGGGCGGCATCAGCTTCCAAGTCAGGAGTGGCGAAACGCTCGGTGTTGTCGGAGAATCCGGGTGCGGCAAGAGCGTCACTGCCCTCTCCATTCTTCGCCTGCTGCCGAAGCTGACCGCCAGGACAGTCGGCGGCGAGATCCGCTTTCACGGACGCGACCTCCTGAAGCTCTCCCCCCGGGAGATGCGACAGATCCGTGGCAATCGGATCGCCATGATCTTTCAGGAGCCGATGACCAGCCTGAACCCGGTTTACACGGTCGGTCACCAGATCGCAGAAGCGGTGCAGATCCACACCAAAGCCTCCCGGTCAGACGCGATGGCCAAGGCGCGAGAAATGCTTCGGCTCGTCCGCATCGCGGATCCCGAGCGCCGCGTCAACAACTACCCGCACGAAATGTCAGGTGGCATGCGCCAGCGTGCTATGATCGCCATGGCGCTTGCCTGCTCACCAGAGCTGTTGATTGCTGACGAGCCGACGACGGCACTTGACGTCACGATCCAGGCGCAGATCCTGCGGCTGATCGTCGATCTGAAAGAGCACACGGGGACGGCGGTGATGTTCATCACGCATGATCTCGGCGTTGTCGCCGAGACCTGCCAACGGGTGATCGTCATGTATGCCGGCCGGATCGCAGAGCAAGCGAGCGTAACGGATCTGTTCGCGCGCCCAGCGCATCCCTACACCCAGGGCCTGATGCGCTCGGTGCCTGATCGGCGGCACGGCCGGCAACGGCGTCTTCCGGAAATTCCCGGCATTGTGCCAAGCCTGCGCGAGCCCATCGTCGGGTGCAGCTTCGCGCCGCGCTGCCCGTTCGCGATCGGCATTTGCCGCGAGAAGACACCCACGTTGCGTGACATCGGCCCAGGCCACGCCGCAGCTTGCTTTCGCGCTGAGGAGGTCATGGGCGGATGAACGGTCAATTGCTGAAAGTTGAGAATCTAACCAAGCATTATCCGCTCGGTACGGGGTTCCTGAACAAGACCGTCCCGGTGGTCCGGGCGGTGGAGGATGTCTCCTTTTCGGTTGAGGCCGGCGAGACGCTCTGCATCGTCGGCGAGTCCGGCTGCGGCAAGTCCACCGTCGCTCGGCTCCTGATGCGACTGGTGGAGCCGACGGGCGGACGCGTGCTGATCGACGGGACTGACATTGCGGGTCTGAAGACGCACGAGCTTCGTGCGTCGCGCCGACGGATGCAGATGGTGTTTCAGGATCCCTACTCGTCGCTCAATCCGCGTCTCACGGCCGGACAGATCATCACCGAGCCTGTCGAGAATTTCGAGCGCCTCAGCCGCAAGCAGCGCCAGGCGCTGGCCGCGGACCTTCTCCGCAAGGTCGGAATGCGGCCCGGGATGATGCACCGGTTCCCGTCCGAGTTCTCGGGCGGCCAGCGCCAGCGGCTCGGCATCGCGCGGGCGCTGGCGCTTCAGCCCTCGCTCATCATCGCCGACGAGGCGGTCTCAGCCCTTGACGTTTCCGTGCAGGCCCAGATCTTGAACTTGCTTCTGGATCTCCAGCAGGAGATGGGCCTCGCCTTCGTGTTCATCTCGCATGACCTTGGCGTCGTGGAGCATATCGGCCATCGCGTGGCGGTCATGTATTTGGGGCGGATCGTGGAGCTCGCCCCGTGTGAGGCGCTCTTCGCTAATCCGGTCCACCCCTACACCGAGGCGCTGATTGCGGCCGCTCCTGTGCCGGATCCCACGCGAGTTCGGCTTGAGGTGCCGGTGGAGGGCGAGGTGCCAAGCCCCGTCAATCCGCCGAGCGGGTGCGCGTTTCATCCGCGCTGCCCCCTCGCGGTTGACCGTTGCCGCATCGAAGTGCCGCCGTTGGTGCCGATGGCAGACGGGCGGGTCGTGGCCTGCCATGTGCGCGCTCCGGCAGCAGACACGTCGGGCCGGCCGGTTGCGGCGGCTAGTTCTTCGCTCACTGTGGGATAACAACAGACCCTCCACCCGATGGTAGATCTTCAGCACATGGGTGAAGCAACTGGCGGCAGCTCGAAAAAGGCACTGTCGCCTTGATCTTTAGATCCGTGGAAGGGGTGAAACTGCCGTCTAGGGTCTTAAAAGATGGTTCAAGAAGGGATTTTGGAGACGATCATGGCACCACGAACGCGGCGTCGCCCACCCATAACGGGCCACCGTCGGTTTGCGTCGGTAACCGGGGGGCTGCCGCGGTGAAGCTGGAGGGCGGGGCCAAGCGTCTGGACGTCATTCGCGCGCTTGTCGACTGCGAGATCCCGGTGATGGGGCACTTGGGCCTGACGCCGCAGAGCGTGCACGACATGGGCGGCTTCAAGGTGCAGGGCAGGGGAGCCGACGACGCCCTCCGGATCCTGGAGGATGCTCACCGGCTCCAGGAGGCCGGCTGCTTTGCCCTGGTGCTCGAAGGCATCCCCTTTGAGCTCGCGGCGCGGATCACCCAAACGCTGAGCATCCCGACCATCGGCATCGGAGCCGGCCCGCTTTGCTCCGGCCAGGTGCTGGTCCTGCACGATGTGCTCGGGTTGACACAGGAGCACAGGCCCAAGTTCGTGCGCACCTACATCGACGGCTTCGATCTGTTGCAGCAGGCGCTCGCGCACTGGGCCGCGGACGTGCGCCGCGGCGCGTTTCCATCAGCATCTGAGTCCTATGCAGCGTCGACTGAGACACTGGAGGCGCTCGCTGCTTGGTCCCGTCCTGATCAGGCTGCCTGCTGAGGAGCCCCATGCAGATCATGTCCTCCATCCACGATCTCCGCGACGAGCTCAGAGGCTTCTGGGCCGCAGGCCTGCGGATCGGCTT
>NZ_LCYG01000033.1:9024-74445 GCF_001017175.1 Microvirga vignae
AAGCTGTTCCACATCGTGCAGCCCCATGTGGCGTTCTTCGGCCAAAAGGATCTTCAGCAATGCGCCGTGATCCGGCAACTGGTGCGAGATCTGAACTTGGCCGTCGAGATCGCGACGGCGCCGACCGTGCGCGAGCCTGATGGGCTGGCGCTCAGCAGCCGCAACAGCTACCTGAGTTCTGAGGAGGGAGAAAGGGCCCGCTGCCTCAGCCAGGGCCTGTTTGCCGCTCAGGTGGCTTTCGAGCAGGGGGAGCGCGACAGCCAGAGGCTGGTCGAGACCGCCCAAGCCCAGATAACGGAGGTCGATCAGCTGCAGTACCTGCAGTTGGTGGATGCGAGCACGCTTGAGCGTGTTACGGGTCCGGTTGACCATCCCGCCGCGCTGTGTGTCGCCGCTTATGTCGGGGCCACGCGCCTGATCGACAACGTGCTCCTGATCCCTTCGCCGACAGCTCTGTCCGATCACGAGCTGGAGTTGGTCTCGCATGCGATCAATTGGCAGGCCGCAGCCGGTGCGGACGGACCGCGATCGTCATGACGGCACGATCCGACACCAATGCCCTTATTCAGGAGCTGAGCACCCGCCTGATCGCCGGGGCCACGGCCACCGAAACGCTCCTGGTGTGGTGCGAAGAGCATGGCCTCTCGCACGGACCGATCAGCGTTGCGTGCCATCAGCGGCAAGTGCTTGCAGCCGTGCCGGATGATGTCAGCACAGCTTTAGCCCCTGCCGCAGGCGAAACCGTCCAGTTCCGGCAGGTTCGCATCATGCGGGGCCCGCTGCCGCTCGCGACGGCCGAGAACTGGTTCGTGCCACAACGCCTGGCGGCAGGCATGAATGAGGATCTGCAAACGACCGATGTGCCGTTTGGAACCATCGTTGCTCCGCTCCGTCCCTCCCGGCGCACGCTCGCTGCGGACGCTCGGCTCCTCACGGCTGATCCTTCTGAGGCTCCGTCGCGGCTCAGCGCCTCAGGGCGCCCGTCCCAACCTGCTATCATCCTGGAGCATACAGCTGTGATCTCCAGCGGGACCGGGACCGCGCTCGCGCTCGTGAAGGAGCGGTTTTTCGCCGAGCGCGTCTCGTTTGCGGCCGTGAAGCCACCCTTGAGCCGAGTCCTCGATGAGAGATCGCGAGCAGGATCAGCGCCGCAGCCTGTGAGGCTTGAGCGATGACACCCCACCTTGGCCTGACGTCTCATGCCTTCCATGATCCTGGCTTGATCGAGGAGATCCAGCTCCTGGATCACCGGATCCGGTTTGGACCGACGCACACCGGCTGGGTGTCCTTTGTGGCGCGTCAGGGCCAAAGTCCGGCCATCGTTCTCGCGCCTGATCGCGAAACCCTGCTCGCGCAGTTGCACAAGCTGGTCGAGCAGCAGATCCCGGGGAGGCGATGATGGGCTATCAGCTTCGGCAGCTGGCGTCCGGCAGCTATGACCTGCTGCTTGGCAACGAGATCATCGGCAGCGCCGTGTGCAGCGGCTCGCGCAGCAAGAGCGTGACGTGGATTGCCGAGCTTCTGGACGACAGCCCGGCAACTCCGCGTCCCTCTCCCTTTGCAGCCGTCGCGGAGGAATCTGAAGCCCTGAGGCGGTGTGCCGGTGGCTGGGAGGCGCTCCCGTTTGGCTTCTGCGCAAAGGCAATGACGTGTCGGCACGTCCCGTTCAGCGATGAGGTCACCAATGGATTTCATGGCCCGTCGCGAATGGCGGTACCTGAGGCGAAGAAGGACTGGAGCTGTGCCGGAGGTGCATCGTAGCTACAAGCTATGCTTATAGGAGCGTGCACGAGATATGAAGCACGCGACATTCCCGTCGCATCGCAGGCAAGTGTTTGACACTTGAACTGCAGCTTTCACTGAGAATGCACCTGTTCAACCCTTACATTTCAGGAGATGTCATGTTGAACCGCATTGTGAACTATCGGCCAGGAACGCTCATCGACCTGTCTCTGATGATCTCTACCGCTTCGTCTGCAGTCACCATCGTTTACTTGTGCTCGCAACTGCCCTAGGTCGGGACAGCGCATGCTCGCATTCCACGGCATGCAGGTGCATGTGGCGGGTGGGGCAGCAGCGTTTCTTCTGCCGGCGCATGGAATGGCTGCACCAGTGCCGTTGGCGCTTTGTTCGAAGGGCCGCGTCGTGCCGCAGCATGCTGCGTTGCTAATAAGCATCCCGGGTAGCCAGCGTGTTGCCGAGCTTTAGTGCCGAGAGGATCTCGGCACCTTTATGCTGTGTGACAGATGAGAATGCGCGCCACCTCGACACCTGCTGCAGGTAATGATAGATGAAAGCGACGGAGCAAATTCTTCTACTTGTTGGCTGTGACATCAGCAGCATGCATCCAGTGCAGCCCTTTCATGAGGCATGTTGCATTGCAAATAAGTCGAATGCAGCCGATATGGGCAGTGGCTGATTTCAACGCGGCACCGCTTTTCTTCCTCCCGGCGCTGCCGTGTCGGCCGTTCCCTCTGGAAGGTTTTGACTTTTATTTGTCGGACCTCAACTTTACGCCGGGCTTCGTGCCCGGCTTTTTTATGGTGGACGCTACAAAGCCGTAGATGCGTCTGGGCGAAAAAGTTGGCCGCAAGCGCCCCGACTTCCGTCTGGGCCGACGTGTGCTTTGCAACTCGGCGACCACGGCTGGCGATCGTGCGCCCATGCGGCGAGACGCTTGAGCGCGCATTGACGCGAGGCGTCGTGCCACTGCGGATCCAGTCGAAGCGCGTTCGTGAAGATCTATGACAGAGTAATCGGCACGCCGCCTGAAGGCTCCGCATCAAAGCACGCCCAGTTCTAGTGCCAGGAGTTCCGCGCGAACTGTGCACGGATGCGACGCAGGGGCTACAGATTGCGCGGAGACAGGCAGGATGTTCTCTGTTAAGGGAGCAGTTCAGATCCAAAATCGGCGACGAAGCAGAGCCACAAGCTATACGCTCGTCGGTTGATCCGGCAGTATTCGTGCCGGAACTCACTGACCTCCCGGAGACTCTCGCATGCCTCCACCCGTGACTTCATCCCACTTGTGCATATGCCCGATGTCACAAACAACTCTTGGATTGTCCTGCGGAGAGCGCGCCTGCAGCGCCTCTCGGCATGCCATGGCTCTCCAGGATCGCGGCCGCCCCGTCACACACCGTCTCAACCTCGCTCGGTCTTTCCGAGCATGCGGGCTTAAACCTATTCCCGATTGAAGCGGCGCGTCTCTGCGGCGCTGTGCGCGGGTTTCATTGGCTCGCAAACCGGTCGGCACCACCGCGTTAGGCGGGGAAAAGACCTAAGATAGAACAGTCAGAAATGCCCTGGCCGACCCGTTCCGGGTTCGGAATGAGTGATCATCCCGCCCTCTTCACACCATCATTCCCGAAGCTCGTGTTGCGCCACCACGATGTCATGACAGAGTCCACCTACCATGTCGAAGAGACCGTCTCCGCTCGTCCTGTTTCAGTACAAAACCTTCCGCTCCCTCTGGTCAGCGTCTCTGGTGTCGAACCTGGGCAGCCTGGTCGAGGGCGTGGCGGCGGCGTGGCTGATGACGAGCCTTGCCACGTCCCATGATATGGTGGCCCTCGTCCAATCCTCGGCTACCCTGCCGGTCATGCTGTTTTCGCTCGCCGCCGGAGCGCTCGCCGACAACTTCGATCGGCGCCGGGTCATGATGGCGTCTCAGCGTCCCTGACAATTCTCGCCTATGCAGGGGCCCTGACCCCGTGGATGCTGCTGAGCCTGACCTTCCTGATCGGCTGCGGCTGGGCGCTGAACGACCCATCCTGGTACGCCTCAACGGGCGAGATCCTTCCCCGGCAACACTTGCCCAGTGCGGTGGCCCTCAACAGCATGAGCTACAATCTCATGCGCAGCATCGGACCGGCGATTGGCGGCCTCATCGTTGCAACCGCCGGGGCGGCCTTTGCGTTCCTGTTCAACGTCGTTTGCTACTTCGCCCTTCTCATCGCGCTCTGGCACTGGAAGACGAAACCGGCGCCACAGTTGCTGCCGCGGGAACCGTTCGGCAGTGCGATGGCGGCAGGCTTCCGCTACGTGCTGTTGTCGCCGAACCTTCTCAAGGTGATGGGTCGGAGTTTCGTATTCGGTCTCACCGCCGTGGTCATTCTGGCGCTGCTGCCCCTCGTGGCCCGGGAGCAGGTCGCGGGCACGGCGATCACCTACGGCATCATGCTTGGGTTCTTCGGCCTCGGGGCGATTTTAGGCGCGCTGCTCATTGGACGGATCCGGGACGTTCTCAGCCATGAATGGGTCATTCGCGGCGCCTTCGTCGCGCTGGCCCTCGGCTGCATCGGTCTGGCCTGGAGCGCCCACGTTTGGTTGAGCTGTCTGCTGCTCGTGCCGGCGGGTATGGCGTGGGTGCAAGCCTGGTCGCTGTTTAATGTGACGGTTCAGCTGTCGACGCCGCGGTGGGTGGTGGGACGCGCCCTGTCCCTCTATCAAACGGCGTCGTTTGGCGGCATGGCGACGGGCAGCTGGCTCTGGGGCGCGGTGGCGGACGCGCAGGGTGTTGCGGGCGCCTTGCTCATGGCGAGCGTTGCTCTGGTCGCCGGTGGGCTGCTTGGCCTGGTTCTGCGTCACCCGGATGGTGAAACCCTGAATCTCGATCCCGCCAACCAGTTCTGCGAACCGGCACTGCAGCTCGACCTGCGGCCGCGCAGCGGACCGATCATGGCGATGGTCGATTATCGTATCGATCACGACGATGTTGCCGAATTCCTCAGCGTCATGGCCCTGCGGCGACGCGCCCGCCTGCGGGATGGAGCCCGCCAATGGGCGCTTCTGCGCGACCTGGAAGAGCCGCACCTCTGGACCGAGCGCTACCACGTCCCGACCTGGGTCGAATACGTGCGCCATAATCAGAGGCAGACGCATGCCGACGCGGAGATTGTGGCACGCCTGGACGCATTGCACCGGGGCGAGGGCCCGCCCAAGATCCATCACAAGATTGAACGGCAGACCGGGCGGGTCCCCGCCGACATGCCGCTCAAGCCGCACTTCGGCAGGACTTGAGGGGGAGCGCGTTGTGGCGCGAAGAGGCGGGCTGGCCACCGGCACTGGGTGACGAGGAGGACTGTGCCTTTTATCTCGGAGGTCTGCCGTGCCGTCTGTTCCGCCAGCTCCCGGTTGCGTTTCGTTGGTGTGACGATGCCGTCTGCGGCTGGAGCCGAGGAATCCTTGAAAAATCAACCGCAAATATCCTGCGATGTGACAATGCCATCAGCCCCTCGCGTCAGCATTCTCCTCCAAAAGAGAGCAGGAGGAGAGGAGGGGCGTTCGTCTGTGCCGCATGTCGTCGAGAACGCGAACGCCCACTCGTCAGCGGGCGTCGACGCGCGCTGCGGTGCCGCACGATGTTAGACCGCTATCGCCGGCGAGCGATGCGGTCGATCTGGAAGCGCCTGATGCCGAGGTCATCGAGTTCCCGATCGGAGAGCCTGGACAGCTCGTTGACGGTCGCGCGGTAATGCATGTAAGCACGGATCTGAGCAAGAATCTGGGACACGAACATCTGGAACTCCTGTCAGTTCGCTGGCGTGAGGGCGGCTGTTGTTCCTGCCTGTGCAGTGCAATAAACATATCTGTGCGATGCACAAATGAGCAGGGATGCGAGAACCGAGGCAGGCATGCTCACGATGCATGCTGGTGTCATAAATCGTTAATCGGAGAGCTCACAGAGCATTGCCGGGACGTTCCGGAGAAGGATTTTTCTGCCCATCCCTCCTTTCCTGGGAGAAAGGCAGTGAAGCGCACAGAATTGTTCACATGATGTGCAAAGAAGAGGTATCCGTCATGCAAGAGCCCGACCCAAGACAACGCACAAAGCTGCTTAAGATCGGAACGCGGCAGTGCCACTTCATCGTCTCCGACGATCCTCGACGGGCCGTCTGCTGCGGAGCACCGACCCAGGTGGGCTCGAGCTGGTGCGGCTGGCACCGGAGGCTCGTCTACATCCCGGCGCATGGAAAAGTGCAGCGCGATGTGCTGATGTTGCCGGAACGCCGTTAGGGGACAGCCACTACAGGCTCAACCCAAGCCAGTACCATCGTTCCCGCGCGGACGATCTGGATACTGGCCTGCTGGACAAGCGAACGTTTCCGCCCAGTCTCAGCGACCCGGCGGAACGAACAGGTCAGGCTACGATCTGAGAAGCAACCCCATAGAGGATGCCCGGGACTCATAAGAACAATGGGAGCCCCCGTGGACATGAGTGATGTTCCGGTTCGCAACCCACCGCAGTCTCCGTACACGGTCTAATGTTGGCTAGCCATTGTGATGCCTGTTCTGTCTTGACATTGAGCTGCCTCAAGCAGCAGACACCTTGAGCCGCTGCGTTTGGCCATAAACCTCTGTCGGTTTTTTGGCGAGGTCTGGACCAATGCGGATCGGTTCGCAATGCTTCGGATCGCCAAGATTCCGCTCGAGCCACTCCATCGTCACGAGAGGGCTTTCATTGGCGGCCTGCACACGGAACGCCGAGAGATAGAGCGCGGTCACAATGGCAGTAACGGTCACCAATAGAGCTTTGGTAATCATGCTGGCCTCACGTTGAGTCACGACGCTGGCGAACTTATTTGCGTGCGGCCCGCTGGCTTCCGCGATGGAGGGAAAGATTGCCAGATCGAGGGACTTGAATGTCAGACTGGCGGCGAAGAAGCGGAGGCCACCCTCAGTGGCAACGACGATGCCGGCTGTGACGTCACCGACTTCGATAACATGCGTGGTATGTGTCGTGGAGCAGGTCTCCTGCCGCCAGCATGCGACTGGCAGTGATGCGAGTTTTCATGGAAGGAGTGGCGGAAAGTTTTTTAGACGCGATACCAGTCGCGGCCGCCGCGAACCCGACGCGCCAAGCGCCGCAGGACGAAACTCAGCAACGGAACCATCATGACCGCGATCCTTCACGTGGATCCGAGGCCCATCGGGCGCATCGTGACACTTTAGCGTTTGTTTTCGCGGCGCAAGCTGTGCACTTCAAATCACTGCGGCTGTTCGCGCGATGCGTTCGTTCAAACAGCATGGTCAGGTTGGGTTCACCCTCTCGCCATGGTCAACGAGATTGTTCTTTTAAAAGATCGTTACACGAAAAGCCTGTCTGCTTGCGGAGACCCTTGAGCTCAGGAGAAAGGCTCTCCACATAGAAATTTCATGTCACGATCCCCACTGCAATAGATAAAATGTTCTTCGTCTGGAAAGGCAGGAGATGGCTCCTGGTCAACGCCAGTTTTGTTGAAGGCGCTTATTTGTCCTGAGGCTGGTCAGGCTTAAATAACATGTGCAGTCATACAGCCGTCGCGTTCCTTATAAAGTCGAACTTCTCCGGAAGATCAGTTTTTAGATGAATCTTTGCTCCTTCCGCTATGATCTTTGGAGGATCAGTTGATTGCTGTTCTGTCCGGTTTGGTGAATAATCCAGTTGTGGCTCGCAGTGTCTTGAATGACGTCCCGCACCAAGCTGCGAATTCCCGACCAGGAGCGAGTCCATACCGACAGACCGTCAACTCAAGATGAACTTCATGCTGCATGGCGTCGACAGCGTATGAGGCCCTCGGCTGCACCGCCGCAACCATGCGCTCGCGTCGATCAAGCGACGCAGGTCCCGTCATCCAGGTTGACCTCATTGCCCAGCCAGCGCGATCGCTCTAGCCGATTCCGAGGACGACCGCCCCACCTGTCAGGCCCGCCCCAACGGCTGACAAGAGCAAGCGCTCGCCGGACGCGAAGGGGCGCTCTTGGTTGGCAAGGGAGAGGGACAATGGGATGGTGGCCGCTGACGAGTTTCCGAATTCCCCAATCGTGCACACCGTCTTTTGGCTCGCAAGACCGATCTGGTCGCAGACCGCATCGACAATCCGGGCATTAGCTTGGTGCGGGACGAAGCGATGAATGTCCGCCGCCGTGAGCCCCGCGCGCTCCATCGCCCGGACAGAACATTGCGTCATCATGCGTACGGCATAGGTGAACACCGCTCTGCCATCGCGCATGGTCATCAATAGTTCGCGCGGATCCATGCCTGCGGCAAACGGCCGTCTGCTACCGCCTGCAGGGATCGAGATCAGATCGTAGTGGTTTCCCTCTGAAGCGAGATCGACGCCAAGGATCCCGGCATTCGGCGCGCGCGATGGAGCAAGGACGATCGCGCCGGCCGCATCCGCGAACATGACTGCGCTGGCCCGTTCCTCCATGTTGATGCGGCGGCTCAAGATATTGGCGGCCACGACAAGGGCGGGTTTGCCGTGTGTCCTCACAAAGCCGTCGCCTAGCGTCAACGCAGAGAGGAACCCCGAGCAGGCTCCGGCGAGATCGACGGCTGCCGAATGAGACAAGCCCAGTCGGTGGGCCAGCAAGGGCGCGGATGGCGGTAAGAGATGGTCTGGCGTCGATGTCGCAAGAAGGGTGAATGCCACCTCATGGCGCGCGATACCCGCGTCTTCGAGCGCGGCGGCGGCGGCTTTCGCCGCAAGGTCGGTCAGCGCTTCGTCAGGAGCCGCCCAACGCCGTGTCCTGATGCCGGTTCGGCGTTCGATCCAGCCGGGTTCGAGGCCCAGGCGGGTCTCGATTTCGGCATTCTCGACGCGCCTGTCCGGCACGTGGTGACCAAAGCCGGCGGCGCGGCTTGAGTGCCAGCTGGTCATGACCTGACCGTTACGATCGTGGAGGCGGCTTCATCGATCGCGACGTAGGCGCGGTCGAGATCGTCGGCCGTCACGCAGTAAGGCGGCATCAGATAAATGACGTTGCCGAGCGGACGAATGAGAAGATCTCTTTGGCGAAAGAATGCTCTCAGCCGAGGGCCGACCTCGGAAAGGTATCCGGACCTCGCGACAGCGAGATCGAACGCCGCGATGGTGCCCGCCTGGCGGACATTGACAAAACGCGGATCAGACCGGAACTGCGCCAGCCTTTCCCGATGCATCCGCGCCAATGCTCCGATTCGCGTCGCGACCGGCTCATCTTGCCAGACGCCGAGATTGGCCAGCGCCGCCGCGCAGGCGATCGGATTGGCCGTGTAGGAGCTCGAATGGAAGAACATCCGGCTACGATCTTGGGACAGATGCGCGTCGAAGATCTCAGTCGAACAAAGCGTCGCCGCCAGCGGCAATGCACCGCCGGTCATGCCCTTTGACGTACACAGAATGTCCGGCGTGATGTCAGCCTGTTCGCACGCAAAAAGGGTACCGGTTCGTCCCCAGCCGGTCATCACCTCATCGGCGATCAGAAGAGTCTGGTGCTGCTCGGCTATCCGCTTCAGCTCGGTCAGCAGATGCGGTGGATACATCCGCATGCCGCCCGCGCCGAGCACCAGCGGTTCGACCAGCAGAGCCGCGATCTGGCCGCCGCGGCAGAATTGCCCGAATGCATCGAGTGTGTCCTGTTCGCGGCCGGGCGCGGGAAAGGGAATGGTGTCGACATCGAAGAGCAGCGGTCCATAGGCCGCGTTGAAGACGCCACGCGCGCCGGTGGACATCGTGCCGATGGTGTCGCCGTGGTAGCTGTGTTCCATGACGACGATGCGCGAACGCGGAGCGCCGCGATTGTAGAAGAAACCCAACGCCATCTTCAGGGCGACTTCGACCGATGTCGAACCGCTGTCGGAAAAGAACACATGGGCGAGGCCCGGCGGGGCGAGCCTGATCAGTCCTTTCGCCAGCTCTTCCGCCGGCTCGTGGGTATATTCGGCGAAGATGACTTGATCGAATCTCTCGCAGGCAACCCGAATCGCTTTCATGATGGCCGGATGACGATGGCCATGGGTGATCACCCACCAGGACGAAATCGCATCGAAAATCGCGCGCCCGTCCTCATCGATGAGATAGGCACCCTCCGTCCTGGCGATTCTCTTGGGAACGGGATCGAGCAGGTGCTGGGTAAAGGGACGCCAGACCGGTGATGGCTGAAGGCGGGACATCACACGCACCTTTCCTGAAACTGGGAAACATCGAAATGCCTGCGGAAGCTCTCGCGCAGCGCGTCAGGGGTCAGCGGATCAAGCCGAGGCAGCCTGCCGAGACTTGGAATGCCGCCCATCTCGACGATGATTCGTTGCGTGTCCGGTTGCGCGTCACCGATGAAGGCGATGCCGAGGACCGGGATCTGGCGGCGGCGCATCGCCTCGAGCGACAGCAGCGTGTGATTGATCGTTCCGAGCCCGGTCCGGGCGCAAAGGATGACGGGAAGCCGCCAGCGCGCGAAGACATCCGCGAAAACCTCGCGCCGCGTCAGGGGTACGAGCAGGCCGCCAGCGCCCTCGATGATGAGGGGCGAGCTTGTTTTAGGCGGGTGAAGTGCCTCGGGGCGGAGCGCCAGGCCGTCGATTTCCGCCGCCAGATGCGGCGAAGCCGGCGTCTTGAGGCGCCAGGCTTCGGGAAGGATGCGCTGCGGCGGAAGGCGGCCGAGCCGGCGGACGGTCTCGCTGTCGGTCTCTTCGTCAAGACCTGCCTGGATCGGCTTCCAGTAGCAGGCGCCCAGCGCATCGGCCAGAGCGGCTGAAAACACCGTCTTGCCGACACCCGTGTCGGTGGCGGTGACGACGAAGCGCAGGCTCATGGCCTCTCCTCCGCCATGACGTGCGCCAATCGCTCGACCATGCGGGCGATCGTTGGAGCATCGACGTTGAGCGTGATGGCGATGCGCAGGCGCGCGGTGCCCTTCGGCACGGTGGGCGGACGGATCGCGCGAATGTCGAAACCGTCTGCCTGCATCCGTTCGGCGATCCGCATGGCGCGGCCGTTGTCGCCGATGACAACAGGCAGAATCTGCGAGCCGCTGCCTGCAAAACCGAGACGATCGGCGACGAGTCTGTTGGCGAAAGCGACCAGATCTTGAAGCTTCTCCCGCCGCTCTGGCTCCGCCGCCACGACGTTCAGCGCCTGGCGGACACTTGCAGCCTGCAGCGGCGACGGCGCCGTCGCATAGATGAAGGGGCTGGCCCGATTGACGAGATAATCGCAGAGCACCCGGCTGGCGCCGACGAGCGCGCCGGATGCGCCGAGGGCCTTGCCACAGGTATGCAGCACCACGACATTCTCACGTCCTTCCAGCTCCGCCGCCAAGCCCCGCCCCCCGGCGCCGTGGACTCCGGTGGCATGAGCCTCGTCGATGACAAGAAAGCCATCGTGCCGGTTGGCCAGTTCGGCCAAATCCGGCAAGGGCGCCTTATCGCCGTCCATGGAATAGAGGCTCTCGACGATGATCCAGGGGTGTCCCGTTCCGCCGGCTTTGCGCCATCGGCTAATGGCGTCATCGAACGCGTCCGCATTGTTGTGCGGCACGGAAATAGCCTCGGCTCGCCCCGCCGCCATCCCGGCATGCGCGCTCGCATGAACCAGCGCGTCATGGACGACAATGTCGCCGCGTTGCGGCAGGGTCGACAAAACGGCGAGATTGGCCGCATAGCCGCTCCCGAAATAGAGCATCCGCTCGGATCGGAAGAACGCGGCGGCTTCGGCTTCCAGGGCTTCATGCTCGGCATGATTGCCGCGCAGAAGGCGCGATCCGCCCGCGCCGATCGGGACACCGCGTTCGAGCGCGGCGATCGCACCGGCGGTCAGACGCGGCGATCCGGCAAGAGCGAGATAATCGTTCGAGGTGAAATCGATGCCACCCGGTCCGGTCAGGACGCGCCACCGCCCCTTCTGCTGCAGCTGCCTCAGCTTCGTTTCGTAGCGGGCCAGCCGGTCAGGCATCATGCAGCCTCCGGCGCCACGGGCGTCAGGCCGAGGCGGCGCAGCAGGGTAGAATCCTGGTCGTCGCCCGGATTGGCGGCGGTCAACAGCGTGTCGCCGACGAAGATTGAATTGGCCCCGGCGAAGAAGCACAAGGCCTGCATCTCGTCCGTCATGGCCGTCCGTCCCGCGCTCAACCGGACATGGGACCGTGGCATGAGAATGCGGGCGAGCGCCACGCTCCGGACGAATTCGATCGAGTCGACCGGCGCCGCATCGGCCAGCTTCGTCCCTGGCATGGGGATGAGCAGGTTGAGCGGCACACTCTCTGGCGGCGCAGGCAGATTCGCCAGCGTCACCAGCATGTCGATGCGATCGTCCGCGGTCTCGCCCATGCCGAGGATGCCGCCGGAGCAGACCTTGATGCCGGCCTGGCGAACATGCCCCAGCGTTTCGAGGCGATCCTCGAAGCGGCGCGTGGTGACGATTTCCTGATAGAAGCGCTCGGAAGTATCGATGTTGTGGTTGTAGTAGTCGAGGCCTGCATCGGCGAGCCTCTCCGCTTGCGCAGGCGTCAGCATGCCGAGCGTCATGCAGGTTTCGAGGCCGAGCGCCTTCACGCCCTGCACCATGGCGACGACCATGTCCATGTCGCGCGGCTTAGGGCTGCGCCAGGCCGCTCCCATGCAATAGCGGGTGGCGCCGCCCTCCTTGGCCTTGCGCGCCTCGGCGATGACGCGCTCGACCTCCATGAGCTTCGACGCTTTGAGTCCGGTCGCGTGGTGCGCCGACTGATTGCAATAGCCGCAGTCTTCGGGGCATCCGCCGGTCTTGATGCTGAGCAACTTGCTGAGCTGCACGCGGTTGGGATCGAAGTTCGCGCGGTGCACCGTTTGGGCCCGGAACAGAAGATCGTTGAACGGCATCGCGTAGAGTTCGCGAGCGCCATCGAGCGTCCAAGGCTTGGTCTCTTCGACATGTGTCAGTCGCGGATTGGTCGATGGTGCTGGCATCAAGTCCTCTCTCGACAACCACGGCCCAGGCAATTGCGGCGCGGGCAGTTTGCCAAATCATAGATAATCTACTATTGCGCATCGTGTTGGGTGCACTATACGCATGATCATCACCGATGCACCCGAAATTTTCATAGATTATCTATGAGGACACCATGGCTGAGACTATTGCGGAGCGGATTGCGCGCGTTTTGGGCGAGAGGATCGTCTCCGGCGAGCTCGCTCCCGGAACTCCTCTTCGTCAGGATCGCGTCGCCGAAGAATTCGATGCGAGTCACGTTCCCGCACGCGAAGCCTTCCAGCGCCTTCGCGCTCAAGGCTTGGTCATCAGCGAACCGCGTCGAGGGATGCGGGTGGCCGCCCTGGATTCCAAATCGGTGCAGGAGATCGTTGAAATCCGCGCCGCCCTCGAGACGCTGGCGCTCACCTTCGCGGCTCCAAGGCTCAACGCGGCTTGCTTCGAAAGGATCGAGCGGGCTCTCGTCGCCGGGGATCAGGCTCAGACCATGATCGAATGGGAGCAAGCCAATCGAACATTCCACCGCGAACTCGTCGCCCCTTGCGCGATGCCCAGGCTGCTGTCCATGCTGGATGACCTTCAGCTGGCCAATTCCCGCATCATTTTTTCCGCAACCCGTTCTGCTGGCTGGCAGCCGGGCTCAAGCCTCGCGCATTGGCAAATCTTTGGCGCGTTGAGAAAGCGCGAGTTCGGAAAGGCAACGACACTCCTCCAAGCGCATATTCGCGGCCTGGAGCGCGCGACGGGAACCGGCGAGGCGGATCACTAGCGGGTGCTGAAAGTCTGCACTTAGCTAGGGGATGTCACGGGAACTCTCGATCAGGGCTTCTGCCTTATGATCTGAGATATAAACCAAATCTGTCGGTTCTGTCGCATGAATGACGACCGAGATGCTCCTATCTTGCGGCTCCATTCCGGGTTTGCGACAGAACCTTGGTGGATTGCTCGGCCGGTTGCTAAGCCAGAATTCTGCGTTTTCCTTGGCAGCGAGCGAACTGCCCCAATGTGATCGTCACTCTGCGGCATGGATACCGCCACGAAGGCCGAACCGATGCTGGAAAATGAATGCCGCAAGGAAGGTGACGGCCATGAGCAGCACAATGGTCGGAGCGGGGGCGCTGTCGATGAAAAAGCTGAGATAGACGCCGGCAAATGATGCCGCCACGGCGACCAGCGCCGATACGACCAGCATCATTCCGAACCGCTTCGTCAGCAGAAACGCCACAGCGCCCGGCATGATCAGCAGGGCGATGGTCAGGATGATGCCGGTTGAGGCGAGGGCCCCCACAATGGTCAGAGAGAGCAGCGAAAGAAAGCCGTAGTGCAAAAGCCGTACCGGCAGGCCCATGGCTTGGGCCTGCTGCGGATCGAAGGCATGAAGCAGCAGATCCCGCCACTTCACGGCAATAATGACCAGAACGACCGCGGCGATGAGCCCGCTCTGGAGCAGGTCCGGCCACTCCACGCCGAGCATGTCACCAAAGAGAATGTGGTCGAGATGCACCTCCGTCTCGACCTTGGTGTAGAGCACGATGCCGAGGCCGAACATGCCGGAGAACACGATGCCCATGACCGTATCCTCCTTGATGCGGCTGTTCTCCTTCAGATAGCCGGTGGCGAGCGCGCAGACCATGCCGGACACGAACGCTCCTACCGCCAAGGGCAGGCCTGCGATGTAGGACAGAACAACGCCGGGCAGCACCGCATGCGAGATGGCGTCACCCATCAGTGACCAGCCCTTGAGCACCAGAAAACACGACAGCAGTGCCGCCGGCACCGCGACCAGCATGGCGATCACGAGGGCCTCCCGCATGAACGGAAAGGTGAAGGGCAGGGCGAGCGTGTCGAGCAGGCCGGTCATGGGCTTGTCCCCGTTGCCACCCGCATGCGCTGGCGGGCGGCGAGCAGCCCATGCTTGGGCGCCAGGATGAAGGCGGTCAGGAAGACCAGCGTCTGCAGGACGATGATGATGCCGCCGGTGGCGCCATCGAGAAAGTAGCTGAGATAGGCGCCGATGCCGCTTGAGAGCCCGCCGACCGCCACGCTGATCATGATCAGTCGCGGGAAGCGGTCGGTCAGGAGATAGGCCGTGGCGCCGGGCGTCACCACCATGGCGATCACCAGGAAGGCGCCGACCGTCTGCAGCGCTGCGACCGTGCAGGCGCTGAGCAGCGTGAAGAACAGAACCTTCAAAGCCGCGGGATTGAGGCCGACCGAGCTGGCATGGTTCTCATCGAAGAAGGTGACGAGAAGGTCCTTCCACTTCACCAGCAGAACGGCGAGAGACACGCCCGCAATGATGACGAGCTGCAGCGTATCTTCAGGCGTGACCGCCAAAATGTTGCCGAGGACAATCGTCTGGATGTTCACGGAGGTGGGTGACAGCGACACCATGAACAGCCCGAGCCCGAAGAACGAGGTGAAGATCAGCCCGATGATGGCATCCTCCTTGAGCTTCGTGCGCTGGTTCAGGAACAGCATGGCGCCGGCCGCCAGTCCGCCCGAGAGGAAGGCGCCGAACGCAAACGGCAGGCCGAGCATGTAGGCGCCGGCCACGCCCGGGACGATGGAGTGCGAGAGCGCATCGCCGATCAACGACCAGCCCTTGAGCATCAGGTAGGCGGAGAGGAAGGCGCAGACCGCCCCGACGAGGGCGCTCACCCACATGGCGTTGATCATGTAGTCGTAGAAAAACGGCTCAAGGAGCTGGGGCATCGGGCGTGCTTGCTCCCTGTGACGGCGCGGTGGCGGTTGCATCCTTGGCTTCATCCGAGGCCTTGTCGCCGTAGATGACCAGCGGCCGCTCGTCGTCGGAGATGACGTCCACCGAAGAGACCCCGGCGCGAAGACTGGCGTCAAATACGAAGTGCCGGAGCACGCCGCCGAACGCTTTTTCCAGATTGGCCTGCGTGAACACCTCCTCCGTCAGCCCTGCGGCGAGCACGGTCCGGTTCAGCAGAACAGCGCGGTCGCAGAATTCGGGCACGCTGCCGAGATTGTGCGTTGAGACCAGGATCACCCGGCCTTCGTCGCGAAGCCCGCGCAGCAGCGCGATGATGGCTTCCTCCGTCGTGACGTCGACACCGGTGAACGGCTCGTCAAGGAGAATGACATGGGCATCCTGGGCCAGCGCCCGCGCCAGGAAGACCCGCTTTTTCTGGCCGCCCGAGAGCTCGCCGATCTGGCGCTTCCGGAAGGTCGCCATCCCGACGCGTTCCAGCGCCGCGTCCACGGCTTCGCGATCCTGGCGCCGGGGCAGGCGCAGCAGGTTCATGTGGCCATAGCGGCCCATCATCACCACGTCCTCGACCAGAACGGGGAAGTTCCAGTCGACGTCCTCGCTCTGGGGCACATAGGCAACGACATTGCTCCTGAGCGCCTGGGCAACGGACCCGCCGAGGATCGAGATCGTTCCGGGCGAGACGGGGACAAAGCCCATGACGGCTTTGAACAGGGTCGACTTACCGCTGCCGTTGACCCCGACGAGGGCCGTGATGGTGCTGCGCGGGATCGCAAAGCTCACGTCGCGAAGGGCCGTATGACCATTCCGGTAGGTGACCGTTGCGCCGCTCACGGTGAGACCCGCACCCGCAGAACCGGAATGAGGACCGCCTCTTTGCAGGGGAGCGTTCATTCGGTGAGCCCCTTGGCAATGGTCTCCGAGGTGACGCGCAGGAGATCGAGATAGGTCGGCACCGGACCCGAGGCGTCGCTCAGGGAATCGACATAGAGGATGCCCCCGTACTTGGCGCCGGTCTCGCGGGCGACCTGCCTGGCCGGATCGGGCGAGACGGTGCTCTCCGAGAAGACAGCCGGAATCTTGTTCGCGCGCACAGCATCGATGACCTTACGCACCTGCCGCGGCGTGCCCTGTTGGTCGGCGTTGATCGGCCAGAGATAGAGCTCCTTGAGCCCGAAGTCGCGGGCAAGATAGCTGAACGCGCCCTCGCTTGTCACGAGCCAGCGCCGCGGTTCAGGGATTGCTGCCAGGGTCGACCGGATCGGGGCGACGGGTGCCTGAATCTTCGCCTTGTAGGCCTCCGCGTTAGCCCGGTAGGTCTCAGTATTCATGGGGTCGTGTTTGACGAGCGCGTCGCGGATGTTGTCGATGTAGATGAGGGCGTCGCTAGGTGACATCCAGGCATGGGGGTTGGGCTTGCCGGTGTAGGGGCCCTCCTGGATCCCCATCGGCTTCACACCCTCGGACACGACGACGCTGGGAACCTCCTTCAGATTGCGGAGGAACTTCTCGAACCAGAGTTCGAGATTGAGGCCGTTCCACAGGATGAGCTTGGCATCCTGCGCCCGCAGAATGTCGCCGGGCGTCGGCTGGTAATTGTGGATCTCCGCTCCAGGCTTGGTGATCGACTCCACAATGGCCGCGTCGCCGGCCACGTTCTGGGCCATATCGGCGATGATCGTGAAGGTCGTGACGACCTTAAACCTGTCATCGGCGGCCTGAGCCGGCGACGCGACGGCGAAGCCCAGGGTTGCAAGGCCGAACAAAAGGGCAGCGAACTTCATCATCATCTCTCCAGTAGCCATCTAGGCAGTTAATGCAATTGCAAATCATTTGCAACACGCCAGTGGGGCGAAGTGGCATTTGGAGGCCCAAGAAGGCCCTGTTCAGGAACCGGACGCCGGCGAACGTGCAAGGGAGCATGAGAAAGTGTGGGGCTGGGAGCGTCCAGATAGGACAACACCGCACTGAATAGATGGCGTTGGCTCCAGCCATGCCTTCGCTATTGGGACGGTAGATCTACCGGGAGCGTGGTACCATGCCTCAGTTTTGGGCTCATTGACGCGCAGGCGTTGAAAGGCGGACTCGCTGCCCACGCGGAAGTCCACCATACTTTCTTTCGGCAACGACCTAGGTGCGGAGCATAGGCCCGATGATCGAGACCTACCAGAGGATCGACGTCCATACGATGGCTTTGGTGCGAGAGTTTGCAGAGCACCACGGCTGCTCAGTCGAAGTTGCGTTGAAATTCCTGCTCAAAACAGGACGCTCCCCTCAAAAGGCCGGTGAAGACGATGAGGCCTACGCGGCTCGACTCGACGATTTGCCAGATCCAGTGATCGTAGAATATCGAGCGTTTGAGCCAGCGAATGAGCCAGCGAATGACGTTTGATGTCTTGCAGCCGACATTCGAAGCGGGTGGAAATTTCTACGCGATCTGGGCGGTCGCGTCCAAGTTGGTGTTCCGAGTGTGCCAGGGGGGCAGGCCCGCGCTCAGATGTCACTGCGGCCACGTCCGGCCTACTCTTGTCTCACTAGGCTGGTACACGCGTCAAGATGTTTAAGGAGAATGGGTTTGCAAAGACCGGCCGTCGGGCGTTTTGAGTATGATCGTGCTGAACTTTGGGCCGATGGTATCATCCATGGACTCGGCCTCGTTCTTGGACTTGGTGCCGTTGCAGTGCTTGTGGCTGCGATACTGCCCAACTCATCGCCTTTGGACCTAATCCCAGTGCTGATCTATAGCGTCGCGATGATAGCGGCGCTGGTGATCTCGGCAGCCTACAACATGTGGCCGATCTCGCCTGTGAAATGGTGGCTTCGCCGCTTCGACCATGCGGCAATCTATGTCCTGATTGCAGGCACCTATACGCCATTCCTAACGCGCATGAGCGGCGCAATCATGCCGCTGGTTCTCATGATTGTTGTCTGGGTAACCTCTCTGGTCGGGATCATTCTCAAGATCGCGCTGCCTGGGCGCTTCGATCGGCTGTCGATCGGGCTCTACCTCCTGCTCGGCTGGAGCGGGATTGTCCTGTGGGATCACATTCTCGCACTCCCGAGCGCAACGCTCTGGCTGCTTGGAGCCGGCGCGTTGCTTTACACTGCCGGGGTGCTCTTCCATGTGTGGCATAGCCTGCGCTTTCAAAACGCGATCTGGCACGCTTTCGTACTGGTGGCGACTGCATGCCACTACGGTGCTGTGCTCTCCTCATTTGTTGTGGCACCGGACGCATGACGAACGGGCTGGAGTCTCTGGTTCATCTTGAGTGTCCGTTTGCCGTACTGGCTTAAAGTCAGTACGCTGAGGGTCTCTTGCTGATCCAAAACGGACTGCGCCAAGACTGTCTAAAAAACAAGACGCAAGACGTTTACCCAGCGCTGGGCGAGCCATGGACCGCAATTGCGCGCTCCGATCCGGTATGTCACTCAATGATCTCGCGGCTGCACACTTGTTGACACTCAGATGAGAGGAACGCGATGAGAACTCAGCAGGACCAAGTTGGCGCGGCGGTCATGGCCGGACAAGCTGTCTACACCCGACGGACGCTCGATCTTTACGATGTGGTAGTGCTCGGCCTGTCCAACGCGCTGATCTGGAAATGCCCGACCAGACGTCTGCTCGCCCACTATAATGAGTATATATCCGACAGGCATCTGGATGTTGGTGTCGGCACAGGCTGGTTTCTCGACCACTGCCGGTTTCCCACAGACAGGCCAGACGTCACCTTGCTGGACCTCAATCCCGTCTGCCTTGAGCGGGCCTCAGCTCGCATCGAGCGTCACGCCCCCAAGGTCGTACGGGCCAACGTGCTTGAACCGTTTGAGCTCGAGACAGGTCCCTTTGCCTCCATCGGCCTCAATTATCTCCTTCATTGCCTGCCGGGTGCCTTGGAGCGGAAGGCAGTGGCCTTTGACCATCTCAAGCCATTTCTTGCTCCCGGCGGGGTCGTGTTCGGCTCAACCCTTCTGGCGGAGGGCGTCGAGCGCTCCGGGACGGCTCGGGCGCTGATGCGCTTCTACAACGCGAAGGGGATCTTCTCGAACCAGCAGGACAGCATCGAGGGGCTGCGCCGTGAACTGGCTGCTCGGTTTGAGCAGGTGAGGGTGGAGATTGTCGGGTGTGCCGCGCTGTTTGCGGCTCGGTGATGCTGTCCTGCCCGTAACGATATCCTTGCCGGCCGCATCGGTCGGTTCTGGCGAGACAAGGGCGTGCGGCCGAGGGACAGAGCCAAGTCGAACTTGTGCTTTGAGCGGCCAAGCGGACCTCGACACGGCCACACTGCATGACCGGTTCGACCCAGAGCGGTCCTTCGGGCCAAGACCCGAGGTTCGTTTCTGCCCTGAGCGGATCATGAAGTCTGAGGCACGGTCTGCTGCACTCAACGCCCGCCTGCCTTCGCGATACGACCCTCGTGCGGCTCACGATCAATGCCTGCTTTTGTTGTACATGGCTGACCTCGCGCTGCTCCGCAGCGCGGGCAACGAACGTTGAAAGGGCGCGTGAAGGTCACCTTTTCCTTCGCAAGCTCTCCCGATGCGTCGTTGGATGAACGATGCTCATTCGCGTGCGATGGCATGGAAAAAACTGCCTGTGACAAAACCTCTGCGGTGGCCGGCGGCTCCCAGTTGAGTCTCCTCAGCATCCATGATGGCGGCAAAGGCAGCATCCGGAGAGCTGTCGCTTTGTGTGACCGAGGCATAGTGAAACTCGTGTCCGACGAGACGGCTGCCTGCCGGTCCCAGCACCCCATTGTGGAGCAGATGCGCGACCCGATAGCCGAGATGCATCTTGCGCTTGGCATAGCTCGTCTCGACGGGCAGCAGCCCCGCCATAGGATGAACGTGGCCGCTCCCGTCCTCAAGCGTCTTGCCCAGGACCATGTATCCTCCGCACTCCCCATGGATCGGATGATGTGTGGAGAAGGTGCGCAGACCTTGAAGAAAGCGGTGCGCGCCAGCGATGCGGCCTGCATGAAGCTCCGGATAGCCCCCCGGCAGCCAGCACGTATCGCAATCCGGCGGTGGAGGCTCGTCTGCAAGCGGGGAGAAGGTCACGATCTCCGCTCCCGCCTCTCGCCAGCCTGCGAGCACATGGGGATAGATGAACGAGAAGGCCTGATCCGATGCAAGCGCGATGCGCTGTCCGGGCGGCGGCAGGGCCCGTACGGCGGCGTCCCTGTCAATGAGGGTAGGGCGGCTCAGCGCGATGAGCCGGTCGATGTCGATTGCGTTTTCCACCGCATCGGCCAGATGTTCCAGCCGCTGATCGAGTTCAGCTGTTTCACCCGCCTGCACGAGGCCAAGATGGCGCTCGGGCAGGGACAGCGTGTCGGTTCGCATGAGCGCGCCAAGCACGGGCATGCCGATGCGCGCCATGCCGTCCTCCACGAGTCTGCGGTGACGTTCGCTCGCGACCCTGTTCAGCACGACGCCGGCGACCGTTATCCTCGGATCGAGACGGGCGCAGCCAAGCGCGACCGCTGCGGCCGATTGCGCGTGCCCGGAGACGTCGAGCACAAGAACCACCGGCCAGCCGAACAGAGCGGCGATGTCGGCGCTGGCTCCGGTGCGACCGATCTCCTGGCGTACCCCATCGAAGAGACCCATCGATCCTTCAGCGATAATGAATTCCGCATTGAATGCAGCCTCGGCGGCAAGAGCCTTCAGCAGGGGCGTGCTCATGGCAAAGCTGTCAAGGTTGTAGCTCGGCGTGCCGGTGGCTTCTGCATGGAAAGCCGGATCGATGTAGTCCGGACCGCATTTCATCCCACGGACACGCAGGCCACGCCGCGCCAGCGCTCTTTGAAGCCCCAGCGTGATTGTCGTCTTGCCCGATCCGGAGCGGGGGGCTGCGATGAGAATGCCCGAAGCCTGAGTCACTGAGCAGCCTCGCTGCCGAATTCCAGGAGATGGTTGACGATGGCCGAACGGAAGGTCGCGATTGCCCCAATGACGATAATTGCGGGAGAGCGGATCATGCCTTTCTCGGCAAGACCTGGCAGACTTTCGAGCGTTGCCTCCACCACGCTTTCCCGGGATGTCGTGGCCTCATGGACAGTGAGCGTCGGTGTGTCGCCGGCGAGTCCACCCTCCATCAGGGCGCTGACGATCAACGAAATGCTTGAAACGGCCATGTAGAGAACGATCGGAACGCCTGTGCGAGCCAGAGAGGTCCAGTCGATTTTCTCACCGGGCGCCGGATGACCGGTTGCGAGAATGACGGCGTGGTTGGATTTGCGGAACGTGGCCGGAACGCCATGCATCGCCAGCGATGCGAGACCGCTCGACACGCCTGGAACGATGCGGAACGAAACGCCGGCTTCGGCGAGCGCCAGCGCCTCTTCACCTCCTCGTCCGAAGATGAAGGGATCGCCCCCCTTCAGCCGCAGCACCCGATGTCCCTCGCGGGCAAGCTGGATCAGTCGCTCACAGATCTCCCGCTGAACCGCCGAGGGCCTGCCTCCGCGCTTGCCGGCGAATTCGAGCACGGCGCCTTCGCGGGCGAACGACAGGATGTCCGGTCCAACGAGCGCGTCGTAGACAATGACATCCGCCGTCGCGAGCGCATTAAGGGCATGGATGGTCAACAGGCCCGGATCGCCCGGACCGGCGCCGACGAGCCAAACGGTGCCGGGAGCAAACGACGGTGTGACACGGGACAGGCGCGCCATGCGCATTTCTACGTCCTCGCCTGATCCAAGGTTGACGGGCGGCGTGTGCTTCATCGGCGGCCCTCGCGCAGGCTGGGACGGAAGCGTCGGTCGTAATCCGTCGAGTAGAGTGCGCTGTCCCTAAAATCCTTTGCCTCGAGTGTCCGGCCAACCAGGATCAGCGCCGTTCGCTCCAGCTTTTCGGCTCGTACCATGGCGACAATGGTTCCGAGAGTCCCTTTCAGGACCCGCTCGTCCGGCCAGGACGCGCGCCAGACCACCGCTACGGGACACTCGGAGCCGTATGCCGGCAGCAGGTCCTCGACAACCTGTTCGATCACGTGGATCGACAGATGGATCGCAAGCGTCGCCTTCGTCTGGGCGAATACTGTGAGACGCTCCGTCTCCGGCATGGCCGACGCCCGGCCCGAGGTGCGGGTGAGAACCACCGACTGGCCGACCTCCGGTACCGTTAGCTCTCTCGCGAGCGCCGCCGCCGCCGCCGCAAAGGCCGGAACGCCGGGCGTGATCGTATAGGGGATGCCGAGCGCATCAAGACGACGGATCTGCTCGCCCATGGCGCTCCAGATCGAGAGGTCGCCGGAATGCAGACGCGCCACGTCCTCGCCGTTCTCATGCGCGCGCACATACTCGGCGGTGATAGCATCGAGATCCAGGGGCGCCGTGTCGACGAGGCGTGCACCGGGCGGGCACCACGAGAGGATTTCGGGCGGCACGATGGAGCCTGCATAGAGGCAGACGGGACAGCGCTCGATGAGACTGCGCCCACGGACGGTGATCAGGTCGGCGGCTCCGGGACCGGCTCCGATGAAATGAACGGTCATGAATGGATCTCCCGTCGCGCCAGGGCGCATGTGACGCAGGCTGAGGCGATGCGCTCCAGGATGAGTTCCGCTTGCGGTCCTCCGGCCGCAAGCGCAGCGGCTTCCGCGACCGACCCGACCCCGTGCGCCGCCATGGAGCGCGCCGAGTTTGTGCTCCCGCGTAGAGCCGCAGCAATCAGGGCCTGTTCTGTAACAGAGACGGGGGTGACGGCAAGACGGTGAGCCGCCTCATTGAAGGCGGAAAGAAAGGCGAGCGCTTCGATAGTCGCGAGCTGGGTCAAGGATTCATCTTTCACAGCTGCGCGAGCAAGAGCCTGCTCCACGAGCATTACGATCTCGCTCGCGTCGGCGCTGCGCCTGAAACCCACTCCTGCCACGATCATTGCTTCGTCACCGCCCATTGCGTGACGGGCATGGCCGCCCGCCAGCCATGCATGCTGCCAATGTGGTCCAGGCGCGAGAGCGCCAAGCGCCGCATAAGGCCGCCATGACGAGCATGGAGAGTGCCGAGCAATGTCTCGGTCTCGAGGGTCACTGCATTGATGACGAGGCGGCCGCCCGGCTTGAGAGCCGTCCAGGTAGCATCGAAGACTCTCGGCTCGGACGCGCCGCCGCCGATAAACACCGCGTCCGGAGAGGGCAGGTCCGAGAGCGCCTCAGGCACACGGCCGAGTCTGATGTCCAGGGTCGTCGCACCAAGCTCCGCCGCGTTGCGGCGCGCCCGCTCGGCCCGTTCTGCGTGCTCTTCGATGCCGATGCAGCGGTTTCGCGGATGGCGCAGGCACCATTCGATGCCGACCGAACCTGCGCCTGCGCCGATATCCCACAGCAACTCGCCTGCTCGCGGTGCGAGCACCGCCAGCGTCAGCGCGCGGATTTCCGCTTTCGTGAGCTGACCGTCATTCTCGAACCATGTATCGGGAAGGCCCGGCGCAAGGGAGATCATGCGGGCATCATCCACCGCCGCGATCTCGATGGCGACCGAATTGAGCGGGGCTATTTCCGCGATGTCGAATTCGGCGGCGGCCTTGGATCGGATGCGCTCGCGCGATCCGCCCATGGCCTCGAGCACCGTGATCGTCGAAGTGCCTAATCCTCGTGCCTTCAGAAGTTCCGCGAGTTTGCCCGGCGTGGTTCCGTCCCACGACAAGGCAATGATGCGAGCGTCCGGCTGCAAATAGGGCACGATCCGTTCGATTGCCCTTCCATGAAGACTCACGCAGTCGCAATCGGGCAATGACCAGCCCATGCGCGCAGCAGCGAGGCTGAAGGCGGAGGGCTGTGGGAAACTGATGATCTCACCGGCCGGGATGTGGCGGGCGAGTTCGGCGCCGATGCCGTAGTGGAAGGGATCGCCTGTCGCGAGCACGCATGTGGGCTGGCCCCGTCGTTCCAAGACCATCTTGTATCCATCCGAAAAGGGGCTCGGCCAAGCGAGAGTGCGCGCAAAAAGGGGAGCGGCAAGGTCGAGATGGCGCGTGCCGCCGATCACGAGCTCTGCTGCGTCAAGGGCGGCGAGAGCGGCCGCCGACAGGCCCGCCCGTCCATCTTCGCCGATTCCAATGATGGTCAGCCAGGGGCAGCGCGGTGGAGCGCTCGACTCGGGCTCAGAATTCGGAGAAAAGGAGCTCATGCGCATTCTCATTCTGGGCGGCACCACCGAAGCCTCCGCGCTCGCGGCGCGGCTTGTCGGCCGGTCCGGCTTCCGCCCACTCTTGTCTCTCGCCGGCCGCACCAGCGACCCGCGTCCCATGCCGATTCCAACGCGCATCGGCGGCTTCGGCAGCGTGGAGGGGCTCGCCCGCTTCCTGCGTGACGAGCAGATCGAAGCGGTGGTCGATGCGACGCACCCTTTCGCTGCCATGATGTCCCGCAATGCCGCTGAAGCCTGTGCGAAGGCCGGGGTGCCGCTGCTCGCATTGCGCCGTCCGCCCTGGACGCAGCAGGAGGGCGACCGTTGGATCGGCGTGCCGTCCATGGAAGCGGCGGTTGGCGCGCTTGGAGAGGCACCTTGCCGTGTCTTTCTCACCATCGGCCGTCTCGAGCTTCCGCACTTCGCCGATGCGCCGCAGCACACTTATCTGGTTCGCACCATCGAGCCTGTCGACGATGCGCTGCCGGTTCCGAATGTCATCGCCATTCGCGACCGTGCGCCCTTCGACGAGGCTGCTGAGCGCGCGCTCATGGAGCGCGAACGGGTCGAGGTGTTGGTGACGAAGAACTCCGGCGGCGCCGCGACCTATCCGAAGATCGCGGCCGCGCGCGCTCTGGGCCTGCCGGTCATCGTCGTGGCACGGCCCGCGATGCCTCGAGGCATCGAGGAGGTCACGACCGCCGACGCGGCGCTCGACTGGCTCGAACGGCATCACGCGCGCGCTCCGTAGAATCGAGGCGTGTACACATAGGGCGTATCGCTGTCGCTCTTCTCAATCCGCCGCGTCGTGCTGGCGCCGATGATCACCACGGTGGACATGTCGGCAAGTGAAGCCTCCACCTTGCAGAGCGGCAAGATCCGGATGCGTTCATCGGGACGTCCCACCGCGCGGGCGAGAATGACCGGTGTGTCGGGGCCTCGCGTTTCGGCAACGATCGTCAGCGCGGCGCCGAGCTGCCAAGGCCGCGCGGAGGAGATCGGGTTGTAGAGTGCCACCACGAAATCGGCTTCAACCGCTGCCCTTAAGCGTTTCTCCACGACCTCCCAGGGCTTGAGATTGTCGGAGAGCGACATGGCGCAGAAGTCGCCGCCCAGCGGCGCGCCCACCCGGGCGGCGGCGGCGAGCATGGCCGTGATGCCGGGCTCCACACGGATGTCGAGGCTGCGCCACGCGGGATTGCCCGTCTCAAGCGCTTCGAACACCGCCGCTGCCATCGCAAACACGCCGGGATCGCCGCCGGAAACCACGGCGACGCGGGCTCCGTTTGCTGCAAGACCGAGGGCAAAGCGCGCGCGGTCGAGTTCGACGCGATTATCGGAGACATGACGACACTGGCCAGGCTGTTCCGACACGCGGTCGACATAGGGGCCATAGCCGACGAGGTCCGTCGCCGAGGCGAGTGCCTCGGAAGCCGCTGGCGTCAGCCAGCGCGGATCGCCTGGGCCGAGACCGATGACAGTGAGTTGGCCCGTCATACGCGCCTCCCTTGTCCCGGCACGATGATGAGCGAGAAGTACGGAGCCTCTGTGGTCTCCGGCAGATCAGGGAGCGGAATGATCTGCTCCTCAGCCATTGTGGCGCGTTCCACATAGATCGCACGCTCCAGAAGTCCTGCGCAGGCCAGCGCCCTGCGCACCTTCGGCAGATTGCGTCCCAGCTTCATCACTACGGCGGCATCCGTTCCCGACAGACGCCGCGTCAGCTCTGCCTCGGACAGCGTGCCGGGCACCACGGTGAGCACGTCGTCGCCCCACGTGATCGGCGCGCCGGCGCGGGTCCAGGCAGCCGACATGCCGGAGACGGCCGGCACAATTTCGGTGGGCACCTTATCCTTGAGACGCCACCAGAGGTGCATGAAGGAGCCATAGAAGAAGGGGTCGCCCTCGCATAGCAAAGCGACCATGCGACCGGCCTCGATCTCCGCAAGAAGCTGCGCCGCCGCGGACTCGTAGAAAGGTCTGAGTGTGGCGGCATAATCCGGGTGATCGGCCGGGATCTCCGTCGTCACCGGATACACGAGAGCGATCTCCCGCTCCGGTTCCGCACCGACGATGGCATCCGCGATGGTGCGGGCATTGCCACGTTTGCCGCGCTTACAGAAATGGGCGAGCCTGTCGGCGGTCTCGAGCACTTTGCGGGCGCGCACCGTCATGTAGTCCGGATTGCCGGGACCGAGCCCGAGGCCGAAGAAGCGAATGGCGGTCTGGGTCATGCCTGTCTCACTCGATGGGATTGGCGAGGGCATTGACCGCTGCAGCCGCCATCGCGCTGCCGCCACGCCGCCCGTGGACGACAAGATATGGGACGCGGCCATCCCGGGCCAGTGCATCCTTGGATTCCGCCGCACCAATGAAGCCGACGGGAATGCCGATCACCGCCGCAGGCTTCGGCGCACCGGCATCGAGCATGTCGAGGAGGTGGAAGAGGGCCGTGGGCGCGTTGCCGACAACCAGGAGAGAGCCCTCAAGATGCTTTCGCCACAACTCCATGGCCGCCGCCGAGCGGGTGTTGCCGAGTTCGGCGGCCATCGCAGGCACGCGCGGATCGTCGAGGGTGCAGATGACCGCATTGTCCGCAGGCAACCGGGAACGGGTGATGCCGTTCGCCACCATCTTTGCGTCGCACAGGATCGGCGCGCCGCGCTTGAGAGCTTCTTCCGCGGCTTCCGCGAAGTCGGGCGAGAGTTCGACATCCCGCGGCAGGTCCGTCATGCCACAGGCATGAATCATGCGCACGACGACGCGCTCGGCGGCACCGGAAAAGCGGGACAGGTCCGCTTCGCTGCGGATGATCGCAAACGAGCGGCGATAGATCTCCGCTCCCTCGCGGATGTAGTCGCGGGCGTTGCTCATCGTGCGCTCTCCGTAAGGGCGTGGCGCAGGTCGTCCAAGATTTTCAAGGGCAATAAACGCGTCATGAGATCGTCGATGGAAAGGTGAAGGCAGGCGGCGTCCTGCGGGGAGCCGTTCGGAATCACGTCATAGCGGCCATCGTCGCAGCCTACCAGCGTGAGGTTCGCCCGGCTCGGATGGGCGCAGCCCTTTCGGCAGCCTGAGACATGAAGGGTCACGCCTTGCGACAGCAGATGACCGCAGGCGCTTGCGATCCGCAGGGCGTCGGCAGGGGCAGGTGTCAAGGCGCTGGCGCAATCGGGCTTGCCGGGACAGGCAAGCAGCGACAGGCGAGGGTCCTGCGCTTCGGTGATGAAGCCGGAGCGGTGGGCCTCGTCAAGGAGTGTGGCAAGATGGGTTTCCGCTATGCCCGGCAGCATAATTCCGCGCGTAAACGACGGGCGGATTTCTCCCATGCCGAAACGCTCGCTCCATGCCGCAGCCTGCTCCAGCTGCGCGCTCCCACAGCGGCCGAAGGGAAGGGCGAGAAGAACGGCCTTGTCGCCCTCGGCATGGAGGATGCCGGCCCGTCGTGCAGGAGAACGCGTGCAGGGAGGCGAGGTCGGCTCAAGCGCCGCGGCATCCGCGAGTTCACGAACAAGACCCTGCTCGAGATGGCGCAGGCGCCGGGCTTTTGTCAGTCCTGCCTTCCTCATCCCGGCATATCCGGAGAGGATGCCGGCGACCGCCTCGGGCACCCGCGAGAGGCCGGCCGCCCCGATCCACTCCAGACCCTCTGGTGATGCAACGCCGAAGGCAGCGGCATTGCCCTCACCCTGGGCCAGCAGGTGAAGATCGGCTCCGATGGCATCAAGCGGCATGGAACCGCCGCCATCGACAGCAATGAAGAACTTGGCAGGAAGTCCGTCTATGCTGCGCGCCCTATCCTCGATGGCTCGGGCCAGGGCTAGGGCATCGAAACGATCATGTGGGTCGATGCCCGCAAGCGGCGAGGTCACGGCTGGATGGGGCGGACCGTTCCCTTCGGGCTCAACCAAGCCTTCGCGCTCGAGGAGCGCCAGCAATGCAGGATACGTCTCGTCGCGCACGCCACGGATCTGCAGATTGCCGCGTCCTGTGATGTCGAGATGGCCATTGCCGTGCTTGCGCGCCGCGCCTGCGACAAGGCGCGCCCGGTCGGCCGGAAGACTGCCGCCAAGGAGATGAAGGCGCACGAGCAGGCCGTCACCTGTGGCCATGGGACGGCGCACGCCCGGGCACCAGCCTCTGCGCATGACGGTGCTCACGGCTGTCATTCCGGCACCTCCTGCCGACCATCGTCGAGCAGGGCCGCCGCGGAATTAAGGCGGCTCTGCCACAGACGCCGCCGTCTCGCCTCCGCAAGACGATCCCGAATGGCTTGAGCGGCGGCAGGATTCGAAGCATCAATCTGCTCGCGAACGGATTGATCCGCGACGAGGGCATTGAACAGGAGATCGAAGGCCGCATTCGAGACCGCATGCGTCGTCGCGGCGAAGGCATAGAGCGCATCGACACCCTGCGCGATCTCGGCAGCCCCGCGCCAGCCATGGCGGAGCTGGCCTGCGATCCAGCGCGGATTCGTCAGGCGACCGCGCACGAGGCGATCCACATCTTCCCGCAGGGTGCGAGCTTTCGGATTCTGCGGATGGCTTGTGTCGAGGCTGTAGAGGGCAGGGGAGGCGCCCAAGGCCTCAGCCGCAGCCGCGTAACCGCCGATGACGTCGGCGGCGGAATCGCCATCCAGGATGTCGCGCTCAGCCACGTCGCTCACATGCACGAAGGCTTCGGCCTGACGGACCCGCTGTGGAAAGCTCTCATCCGCGCCGATTGTCCCGGACGCCCCGAAGGCATGGGAGGTGCCTTCAAGATAGGTCCGGCCCAGATCGTTTCTCGTGTTCCATTCCCCATCCAACGCGTGAGCGGATACACCGGCACCGTAGACGCCGGGCGCCGATCCGAACACACGCGAAAGCGTTTCGCCGCGCCTGCGGGTAGCGGCGAGTTCGTTCCACTCGTCATCCTCGTCGAGTGCTGCCACGGCGCGGGCTGCCTGATCGAGAAGGGCGATCTGATCAGGGAATGTATCCCTGAATGCGCCGGAGACGCGAACGGTCACGTCGGCACGAGGGCGGTCGAGCAGAGGCTGCGGCACGATCTCGAAGCCGGTCACGCGGGTGGAGGCATGATCCCATGTGGGGCGCACGCCCATGAGCGCGAGGGCATGGGCAATGTCTTCGCCACCGGAGCGGAGCGTGGGCGAAGCCCACAGGTCCATCACGATCCGGCGCGGCCAGTCGCCTTCCTCTTGCAAGTGGCGGCGCACCACTTCCGCCGCGGCGCGCCAGCCGAGTTCGGTGGCCGCGCGTGTTGGAATGGCGCGCGGGTCGAGCGTCGCAAGATTGCGGCCGGTGGGCAGCACGTTTGTTTGCCCACGCGAAGGCGAGCCTGCCGGGCCTGGAACGACGAAGCGGCCATCGAGAGCTTTCAGCAGGCTTTCGCGCTCGCCAATGCTGCACGCTTCAAGACCGTCGGGTGCGCGCCCGAAGACGTGAAGGCCTTCGCGGATCGTCACCTCGCCGAGATCGCAGAGATGGGCATCGAGGCGCGTCAGGGCCTCGTCCATGGGCGTGGCGTCATCGACGCCGCACGCAGCCGCAAGTCCGCTGGCGCGGGCGCGTTCCAGGATCTCGCTGGCCACGAGATCGGCCCGCCCCGGATGAAGCACTTGAGCGGAGGAGAACTCCTCCACCAGTTCGCGAAGCGCCGCGGCTTCACCGTGCAATCCGGCCACGCGGGTCTGCGGCGTCAGATGCCCGATTGTGACTGCACTGATCCGACGCTTGGCGGGCGCTGCTTCTCCGGGATCATCGACGATGAAGGGATAGATAACAGGAACTGAGCCGATTGCGAGACGCGGCCAGCAAGTGGAGGAGAGTGCGACTGCCTTGCCGGGCAGCCACTCGGTGGTGCCGTGCGTCCCCAGATGCAGGAGCGCGTGAATGTTCTCCAAAGTTCTCAAACCGAGATAGAAGGCGAGATAGCCGTGACTCGGGGGACAATCCGGATCGTGATAGAAGCCCTTGCGGTCTTTGCCATGGCCTCGGTCAGGCTGAAGGGCAACGAGGATGTTGCCGGCGCGCAGCGCGCAAAACCGGAAGGCATTTTCTTTCAGGGCCGGATCGCTTTCAGCATCGCCCCAACGCTCGAAGATCGCCGATCGCTGCTCCACAGGCACGTTGTCTAACCATGCGCGATAGTCGGCAAGCGGAACCTCGAACGCATATTCGCCTTTGGTCAGGCGCGGCATCAGGTCATCGGAGGTGAAGTTCCTCTGCGCATCGTAACCGGCCTCACGCAACAGATCGAGGATCGCGCAGGCGCTCGCCGGCGTATCAAGCCCCACCGCAAAGCCGGCCCTGCCGCCGCGCGCCGGATAGTCGGAGAGAACGAGCGCCAATCGTCGTTCCTGGCGCGGAGTGCGGGCAAGCCGTATCCAAGCGGCGGCCACGTCCGCCACCATGCCGGTGTTGTCAGAATCCGGCGCCTGCACGCGATGGGAGAAGCAGAGGGCCAGATCCGTGGGCATCTCGGCCTTGAAAGAGATCGGACCTGCCGCAATGCGTCCGTCGAATTCAGGCAGGGCAATCTGCATGGTGAGATCCGCAGCGGAAAGCCCGCGCGGAGAGGCTTCCCAGGCGTCCTTTGCGCTGCCGACGGGAATGGCCTGGAGGATGGGGCAATCGGCTTCATCAAGGACGAAACCGGAATCGTCGCGTGCAGAAAAGGCCGTCGTCGTCACGATCATGTCGGGGCGGCGTGTATGAAGGACACGGCGAACGACGTCGACCGCTTCCGCATCTTTCAGGCTCGAGACTGCGAGCACGAGCGGTTCGACACCGCGTTCACGAAGCGCGACTGACAAAGCCTCGATGGGCTTGGTGTCACCGGCAAGAACAGACGAACGATAGACAAGAATATACGCAAGGGGACGCTGATCGGAGCATCGGGCGAGCAGCGTCTCTGGCTCCACGATTCCTTCCTCGGGTGTCCAAGTGAAGGCGCGGGGAGCAGCCTGCGGTGGATCCGCAATCGATCCCGCTTCGCCAATCTCCTGAGCGATGCGCGCGAGCAGGCGGCTCATGTTGTCGATGCCACCAGCCCGAAAATAAGCTTCCAACGCGTCACAGAGAGCAGGGGAAACGGTGGCATAGGTTGCAAGCCGAGGATCAGGCCGGTCATCGCCCGGGATCACGGCCAGCTTCACGTCTGCCCTGCGGCAGGTTTCCGCCAATCGCTCCAGTCCGTAGCGCCAGTAATCGCGCCCGCCGAGGCAGCGCACGAGGACGAAGCGAGCCTGCGCTGCGGTCTTGTCGACATAGAAGTCGATGGAAAGCGGATGCCGCAGGCGCCGGAGCGAAGCCAGGCGGAGCAAGGGCCCGTCCAGCTTACGTTGTTGGGCAGCCGCCAGCGCACCGAGGTCACTGTCCGCGAAGGACAGGACCACGATATCCCCCGGGGGCTGCTGGAGGTCGATGGCCTCCGAGCCTTCGTCGAGGGATACCGTCGTGACCGGAAGAAGGTGCATCTCACCCGTTGCGCAGAGCGGCTTCGACGGCCTTTAGGTCGAAGCCTTTGAGGCCGATCACCACCATGCGCCCATCCCGCGCTTCGCCGGACTTCCAGGGACGATCGAAGTGATGAGCAATTCGCTGCCCGACGCCCTGTACAACAAGGCGCAGCGGCTTGCCGTCGACCGGAGCGAAGCCCTTGATGCGCAGCACACCTGCCGCCTCCGCCGCGCGCTCCACGCGGGCGACCAGCGCTTCCGGCGTGGCGACCGAACCGACCGGGATCGCCACACTCTCGAAATCGTCGTGATCATGATCATCGGCCGTCTCATGATGGGAGGGGCGCGCGTCCAGATCCGTTTCGGCGGCGGCACCGAGGCCGAGCAGCACGGCTGGATCGATCTTGCCATGCGCGGTCTCGATCACCTTCACAGCGCGAGGCAGATGCTCATTGATCTCGGCGAGGACCTTCGCCTTGTCACCGGCTGCCATCTGGTCGGTCTTGTTGAGAAGGATGAGGTCCGCACAGAGGAGCTGGTCCTCAAAGACCTCCTCAAGCGGGTTCTCGTGATCGACGGACGAGTCTGCGGCGCGCTGCGCTTCCAGTGCCTCCGGATCATCGGCGAAGGCGCCGGAGGCGACGGCGGGGCCGTCCACCACGGCGATCACGCCGTCGACCGTGACGCGGGAGCGGATGTCCGGCCAGTTGAAGGCCCGTACCAGTGGCTTCGGCAGGGCAAGGCCCGAGGTTTCGATGAGGATGTGCTCGGGCGGGTTCGGCCGGTTGAGCAGCGTGTTCAGGGCCGGCACGAAATCATCTGCCACCGTGCAGCACAGACAGCCATTCGGCAGCTCGACGATGTCTTCCTGCGTGCAGCCTTCGATGCCGCAGCCTTCGATAAAAGAGCCATCGAAGCCGAGATCGCCGAACTCGTTGACGAGCACCGCGAGGCGGCGGCCTCCGGCATTCTCCAGCAGGTGGCGCACCAGGGTGGTTTTGCCCGCGCCGAGGAAGCCAGTGATGATGGTACAGGGGATCTTGGTGAGATCGCTCATGAGGTGAGCCTTTCGGCAGCTTTCTCAAGCCGCGCTGCTTGTTTTGAACGGGGGAATGCGGGCGACCACGCCCTTGCGGAACGCTTCAGGCCGCTCGCGCCAGGGCACGAGGCCATCCGAGGTGGCGGCATAGCGGCGAAGCCCGTCGAGGATCGTTTCAACCGATGTCTCGGCGTTCAGATCGCCATAGATGTAGGTCCAGCGCCCCGGACCCGAGACTGCGATCGTGCAGGGACGCTTGCACACGGAGAGGCATTCGACCGCCTCCACCCGCACCGCAGGCGCGCCGGGCTGAGCAAGCGCCTCCGTCAGGGTTCGGTGAAGAATCGCACCGGGCCGGAGCGCCTTGTCATCCGGGCCACCTGCCTCGCGGCAAGTGATGCAGACATGGAGGCAGATCTCTGCAGGGGTTGACGTCATGGACTAAACGGCCTTGCGTCGGCTTGTGACGCGAGCCGCCTGAGACAGGAGCTCTGACGTCGTGCCGTCTTGCTGTCTCGTCCAGTACCAGCCGAGGCCAATTCCAAGGGTTGCCCAGAAGGCGAATGCAACAGCCAGCGATCGCGCTGCGAATTGTGCGGCAAGGACAGCCGGAACGTCACTTGATGCAGCAGCCGCATGGGGCGCCCCGATCACGTGGGGAAGCCCGATGGCGAGCAGACCAAGGGCAACAGCCGCATGATGACGCACCGCCGTGATCAGATACAAACCAAGTCCAGTCCCCAGGACGGTGCAGACCCACCAGATTTGCCGCTCGGCGAGATGTCCGCCTCCCATTCCGGGAAGTTCTGGAGGTAATCCGACGGCAGGAGCGAGATTGACCGCAAGAAAGCCGCCGATAGCCCATCGCACAGCCGTTTGCATGCCGATCTCTCGGCCCGCTGCAATGATCAGAGCCACAAGGATCGCGGCATAGCCGACACCGCTGACCAATGTGGCAAGAACCGTGAATGCCGTTCGCGAAAAGCCCTCACTCGGCTCCCACGCGTCCTCAGCCCCAGCGTCAGGTGAGGCATGATGCTCATGGGGCGAATTCAGGCTGCCGTGTCCAGCGCCATGCGCCTCGGGCGAGGCCGCCTTTTCATATGTCTCGGCCTGGAGGATGAGGGGAGAAGTCAGGAAGATTTGAAGGGTTGCGGCCACGCAAGCAGCCAGAAACCCAGCGACCAAAGCCGCTTTCAGCACACGCACGATCATGGGAGCCACCTCTCAGTGGCAGGGAAAATTATGCGAGTGGCGCCAGTCATGCGCCGCATTGTGCAGCGCTTCAGGCGAGGCGAAGCCCGAAATGAAAACGAGCGCGAGGCCGAAGGATGCCGCTGCGAAAACGGCCACGAGGCGCTGAGACGAAGTGGCGACGTAGGCCTGCTGCTTGATCAGGGTCGACATGGATACCTCTTGGCCACCCCTCCGGCGGCATTTGGGTTGCACGATGACGGCAGGTCTCCTGGCTCACGGGTCGATGCTTTGCGCCAACCGCCTTCCCGGGATGTGAGGCCCAGTGGCCTATGGAGCGCAGGCTCGCCGTTTACAGTTGCGGGGGCAGCCGCGGTGTCTCACCGCATTCCCTTTTCACCCCGTTGCCGGGGCACCGTCTTCTACATGCTTACCGGGGCAGGAGACATCTTTCAAGCCTGACTGTGTTCGTAAACCCGGCCTTGAAATCCGCACCGGCGCTGGTCATGGTGCGCTCCTCTCATAGGGATGAGGATCTTATGACCCCGGACGACGAGGCGCGCCATCGTGCCAAAATGATCAAGCGCAAGGAAGTGCAGGACCGCGAGGTCGCCTCGAAGACGGTCGAGAAGGGGCTTCTCATCGTCCATACCGGGCCGGGCAAGGGTAAGTCGACGGCAGCCTTCGGCCTCATGCTGCGGGCGCTGGGGCGGGGCTTCAACGTGGGTGTCGTCCAGTTCATCAAGGGAGCCTGGGAAACCGGCGAGTGCCTTGCTCTGGATCGGTTCTCCGACCAGATCGAGTGGCATACCATGGGTGAGGGGTTCACCTGGGAAACACAGGACCGGGCCCGCGACGTGGCAGCCGCCGAGCGGGCTTGGAGCAAGGCGCAGGAACTGATGACCCGCGAGGACATCCGTCTGCTGGTCCTCGACGAACTCAACATCGCCCTGCGCTACGACTATCTGCCCCTCGTTGACGTCGTGGAAACGCTGCGCCAGCGCAGAGCGGATCTCCACATCGTCGTGACCGGGTGCAATGCCAAGCCGGAACTGATCGAGGCCGCCGATCTCGTCACCGAGATGACCCTGGTGAAACATCATTTCGCCGCAGGCGTGAAAGCGCAGGAAGGCATCGAGTTCTGATGCGCGCGCTCATGGTGCAGGGCACCGGCTCGAATGTCGGCAAGTCGCTTCTCGTCGCCGGCCTCTGCCGCGTCTTCGCACGGCGCGGCCTGAACGTTCGCCCATTCAAGCCGCAGAACATGTCGAACAACGCCGCAGTGACGGCGGATGGCGGCGAGATCGGGCGGGCGCAGGCGCTTCAGGCACGTGCCGCCGGCGTGGCGCCGAGCGTTCACATGAATCCCGTGCTGCTCAAACCCCAGAGCGAGGTCGGCTCCCAGGTGGTGGTGCAGGGATGCCGCATCGGGACCGCCAAGGCTCGGGAATATCAATCCTGGAAGCCGCGCCTGATGGCTGCCGTGCTCGACAGCTTCGCGCGTCTCGGCGATGAAGCCGATCTCGTCCTTGTGGAGGGCGCGGGCTCGGCCTCCGAGGTGAATCTCCGTGCTGGTGATATCGCCAATATGGGCTTTGCCCGCACCGCCGGAGTGCCGGTCGTGATCGTCGGCGATATCGATCGGGGCGGGGTCATCGCGAGCCTCGTCGGCACGAGGGCGGTGCTCGACGAAGCGGATGCCGTTATGGTGTGTGGATTCATCGTCAATCGTTTCCGAGGCGATCCGGCGCTGTTCGATGACGGAATGCGCTTCATTGCGGAGCGCACCGGCTGGCCTGCGCTCGGTCTTGTGCCGCATTTCCCAGACGCCACACGGCTTCCGGCGGAGGACGGTCTCGGCCTGCGCCGAGACGGGGGCAAGTCCGGGACTGACACCGTTCTGATTGCCGTTCCGGTGACGCCGCGCATCTCCAATTTCGACGATCTCGATCCGCTGCGCGAGGAGCCGGGCGTCCATGTCGCTCTGATCGAGCCGGGTCAGCCGCTTCCAGTAGAAGCAGCGCTCGTCCTGCTGCCCGGCTCCAAGACCACCATCGACGATCTGCTGTTCATCCGCGCGCAAGGCTGGGACATCGACATCAAGGCGCATCTGCGCCGGGGAGGGCGGGTGCTCGGCCTGTGTGGCGGCTATCAGATGCTGGGACGGCGCATCGATGATCCCTTCGGAATCGAGGGCGAGGCAGGCCGCTCCGTGGAGGGGTTGGGGCTACTCGATGTGGCGAGCACGCTGACGGAAACGAAGCGCCTTGAGGCCGTTACGGGAACGACAATCCCGGACCGGATCCCCTTGTCGGGATACGAGATGCATGTCGGCGAGACGTTGCGGCAGAGCGCATCGGTGCAGGCGTTTGCGCGGCTCGACGATGGTCGTCTTGACGGCGCCGTCTCGGCGGACGGGCGAGTGACGGGGACCTACGTTCACGGCCTGTTTGCCGACGACCGCCAAAGAGCCCGCTGGCTGGGGCTTCTCGGAGCCGAGGCGAGCGATCTGGTGTACGAGGCGCTTGTGGACGACATCCTGGACCGCTTCGCCGATCACCTGGAGCAACACGTGGATTGCAACCGGCTTCTGGAGCTCAGCGCGTGATGAGCCACATCGCTATCAACAGCGCCGAGGCCACGGCGAAGAGCAGTCCGCAAGCCGTCCGGTAGAGGACGAGCGCCCGGTCGATGTCCTGCGCCGTCGCCTCAGAACGTCCGTCGCCCATCCAGCAATCCTCGACGCGGACATTCCCATAGATGCGCGGTCCGGCCAGCCGCAGGCCGAGGGCCCCCGCCATCGCAGCCTCGGGCCATCCGGCATTGGGCGACCGGTGATGGGAGGCATCCCGCAGCAGGGCACGCAGGGCTCCATGCGGCGAGGCATTCCGGTTCAGGGCGGCCGCTGCGACAATGAGAAAGGCCGTCAGGCGCGAGGCCGGCAGGTTCACCAAGTCGTCAAAGCGGGCGGCCGCCCAGCCGAAGGTCTCATGTCGGGGCGTGCGGTGCCCGATCATGCTGTCGGCGGTATTTGCAGCCTTATAGAGAGCCGCGCCGGTCAGGCCGCCGACACCAAGCCAGAAAGCGGGCGCAACGATTCCATCGGAAAAATTCTCGGCAAGGCTCTCGATGGCGGCACGGGAGATACCGGCCTCGTCCAGGCTCTGCGGATCTCGCCCGACGATCATTGCCACGGCGGCGCGCCCGCCCTCGATCCCATGCTCACGCAATCCTGTCGAGACGGCTGCCACATGCTCATGGAGGCTGCGCTGCGCCAGAAGGCTGCTGGCCAGGATCGCCAGAGCGCCGAGCCCGATGGCTCCAACTGAAGCGAGAGCGAACTCCACGGATCGAGCGGCGAGGCCGGTCACGGCGAGAAGCAGCAGGAGGGCGAGGGCGCCCGCAGCGCGGCGCCGCCTGCCGCTCCAGGCCTCGCGGTTGAATGAGCCGTCAAGCGCCTTGATCAGCCTCCCGATCCAGGTGACGGGATGCCCGATCCCCGTATAAAGACGACCGGGATAGCCGAAGGCAGCCTCCACCCCGAGGGCGAGGATCAGAACCAGAAAGCTATCGGACCAGGACATGGGTTGAATCGAATGGTTGAGACACAGATCCCTCACGGCGGAAATCTTGAAGAAGCCCGGAGGCTCTTTCCCGATGCGCCCGGGCCGTGGGTGGACCTGTCGACGGGGATCAATCCCATAGCGTATCCCATGCCTGCCTTGCCAGCGTCCTCGTTCGAGCGGCTGCCGACACCTGACGCTCACGCGGATCTGGAAGCGGCTGCCGCCGAGGCCTATGGAGCGACGGATGCTGCGGGAGTGGTGGCTGCGCCAGGCACGCAGATCCTCATCAGCCTCCTGCCGCATCTACGACCACGCTCGAAGGTTAGCGTGCTCGGGCCGACCTATGCCGAGCATGCGCGGGCCTGGCGCGGAGCAGGGCATGAGGTTGTGGACATCGTTTCGCCCGATGACGATCACGAGACGGATGTTCTCGTTGTCGTCAATCCCAACAATCCCGACGGTCGCGTCCTTCAGCCGCGAACGCTGGTCGATCTGGCAGCGCGGCTTCATCAGCGCGGCGGCTGGCTTGTGGTGGACGAAGCCTTTGCCGATTTCGACTCCGGCGAGACAATTGTGCCTTCTCTCCCGACCGGGGCCATCGTCCTGCGCTCGTTCGGCAAGACCTACGGGCTTGCTGGAATACGATTGGGCTTTGCCATCGCACAGCCTGACATCGCCGGTCTCGTGCGCGCGGCTCTCGGTCCCTGGGTGGTGGCCGGACCAACGATCGAGGTGGGGCGGAAGGCTCTGCGGGACAGGCAATGGCGGGTTGCCGCTGCCGAGGCCAGGGCGAACGATGCCGATCGTCTCGACAGGCTTCTGCAACAGGCGGTCGGAACAATTTCGTTGGGTACAACGCTCTATCGGCTGATCGAGAACCCTGCCGCAGCGAACCTGTTCACCCATCTCGGAAGGCGCGGAATTTGGACACGGCGTTTCAGGGAAAACCCAAATCGTTTGCGCTTCGGGCTTCCGGGATCGGCAGAGGCCTGGGCGCGCCTCGAAACGGCGCTTGCCGAGTTCGCCAGCGAGGTCGAGAGGGCTGCACCGTCCCAGCGCGAGGAGGGCATCGCATGAGAAAAATCTACGTGATCGGTCTTGGATCGGGCAATCCCGATCACATGACCATTCAGGCCATCAAGGCACTCAACGAGGTCGATGTTTTCTTCATGGTCGACAAGGGAGCGGCCGCCAGCGAACTCATCGATGTACGCGAGGAAATCTGCCGGCGTTTCATCGAGGATTCTCACTACCGTATCGTCCGCGCCCGCAATCCCGAGCGCGATGCACGATCGGCCGATTACCGGCACGGCGTCGAGGAGTGGCACAAGGCAAGGGCCGCTGTCTTCGAGGACCTGATCCGCGATGAACTTGGAGCGGATGAGTGTGGCGCGTTCCTTGTATGGGGCGATCCGTCACTCTACGATAGCACGATCAGGATCCTGCAGCACGTCTTGGCGCAGCGGAGCGTGAGTTTCGAATATGAGGTGATTCCGGGTATCAGCAGCGTTCAGGCGCTCGCAGCAGCCCACAAGATTCCATTGAACAACATCGGCGAGGCCGTTCACATCACCACGGGACGGAAACTCGCCGAGGGCCGCATGGGCGATGCCGAAAGCGTCGTGGTCATGCTCGACGGCGAGAACAGCTTCAGATCCGCTCCGGCCACGAACTCCACTATCTATTGGGGCGCCTACCTCGGTATGCCGGATGAGACGATCATTGCAGGTCCTCTTGAAGAGGTCGCGGATCGGATCGAGGAGGTCCGTCGAACCCTTCGCGAGAAGAAAGGCTGGATCATGGACATATACCTCTTGAAGCAGGAGAGAGACGATGCATGATCGCCAATCCATGCCATCAGATACGAACGCTTCCTCAATGGCTTAGCATCAGACCTTAATGCTCCTTTGCTGTTAGCAGATCAGGTCACGAAGTCCCGGCTGACCGAACACATTATCTTGCATCTTGTGAACCGCTAAATTCGATGTGCTCTCAGACCAAGGCAGATGACGAGCCTCCAACCGGTTCTGTCGCAAGCTCGTTTTTTACTGATCAATACTGTTGGTCCCGCACTGCCTGATTGCCGTGAAACCAACGGCTTAAGGCCACTGCCACAGCGCCAAATTGGCGCTGGGAATGCCTATACTTCAAGTTTGCGACCGAACCGACCGTTGTCCCGCCTATTTTCCAACCCCACACCTGCGATCCGCAAGTCCAAGGCATCTTACTGTGGGAAGAAGAGGTCAGATCTGATTGTAACCAAAGATCGATTTGAGCTCGAGGAACTCTTCAAGCCCGAACACCCCACGCTCGCGCCCGTTGCCGGACTGCTTGTAGCCGCCGAACGGCGCCGCAGGATCACTTGGCACGCCGTTCAGATGGACCATGCCGGCGCGAAGGCGCCGGGCGATCTGCTGGGCGCGCTCAAGGTCCGCCGAGGTCACATAGCTTGAGAGACCAAAGCGGGTATCGTTGGCAATTCCTACGGCTTCATCCTCGCTTTCGTACGGCAAGATGGAGAGCACAGGCCCGAAGATCTCCTCCCGTGCGATCGTCATCTGATTGTGCACGTCCATGAAGACGGTCGGACGAACATAATAGCCCCGCTCTAATCGCGTAGGGCGACCGAGCCCTCCGGTGACGAGCGTTGCCCCCTCCTGCAATCCAGAGGCGATCAGGCTTTGAACCCGCGCGAACTGCGCCTTGTTCGCTACTGGGCCGAGGGTGGTCAATAGCGAGCGCGGTTCTCCCACCACAAGTTCCTCGGCGATGCTCTTGGCGATCGCGGCCGCTTCCGGTTGTCGATGCGCAGGGACGAGCAGGCGGGTTGGCGCGTTGCAGGACTGGCCACTGTTGGCGAAGCAGGCATAGGCCCCATGTCTCACAGCTGTCGCGAAACTTGCATCGTCGAGAAGGATGTTGGGGGACTTGCCACCCAACTCCTGATGAACCCGCTTGAGGGTGTCAGCTGCGGCTTTCGCCACAACGATCCCAGTGTGGGTTGAGCCGGTGAAGGAAACCATATCAACGTCAGGATGAGACACAAGTGCCTGACCGACAGTGGGTCCGTCGCCCTGGATGAGGTTGAACACGCCCGGTGGCACGCCGGCCTCATGCAGGATTTCTGCAAAGATCGAGGCCGAGGCGGGCGCGACCTCACTGGGCTTCAGGATCATCGTGCAGCCGGCAGCAAGCGCTGGGCCAACCTTGCAGGCGATCTGCAGAAGAGGCCAGTTCCACGGGGTGATCAGCCCACAGACCCCGATGGGCTCCCGCGTGATCAGGGTCGAACCCAGTACTATATCGAATTGGTAGGTTTCCAGCGCCTTGATGCTCTGCTGCAGATGAATGAGCCCAGCCGCGACCTGCCGCTCGCGGGCCAGGATGAGGGGGGCTCCCATCTCCAGCAAGACCGCTTCGACAAGATCGTCGGTGCGTCGCCGGTAGCAGTCGACTATGGCCCGCAGGAGATCCAACCGCTCCCGTCGTGTGGTTTGGGCGTACGCTCCGAAGGCCTGCCGGGCTGCGGCAACGGCGCGGTTCACATCACCGACATCACTCGGTGCGAAGGTTGCGAAAACTGCCTCGGTGGCAGGGTTGATGAGGTCGACAAGCCGCGGGGTCTCAGGTGAGACCCACCGTCCATCGATATAGAGATGGTGAAGATGTTGCACCGACCTGCGCCCCTTGCTTCGTCGTCAGCGACAATCTCAGTCGTTCGAGCCAAATCGAGGACCCACACCACAGCGCCCCTTTCGCGAGGCTTGAGCGGTTTGTTCCTGAAAACCGGACGACATTACTCTCTTCACCATGCGACACCGCGCCGTCAAGAACCCGCGGAAAACGTTGGTTAGACCGCGCTACAGCTCGCTGGATCCGCTTTCTTGTTGGTTGGGTCAAGACACACCTTGGATCGACTCTGGTACCGGGGCCTGTGGCATCTTGAGTGAGGCGCAGCTGTTACGCTGTAACTCCCTGATAGGCCGACCGATGTGAACCCGGTCACCCGCCCTGCTGGCACAGTTCCGTAGAGAATACTGGTAATGGTGCTGACCTTGGGAAGAGAGCTGCAACCCATGTCTCGTGCCCGGGCGACCGTGTTGACACTCGCTCCGATGTAGTCCTTGATGCTCTGGCGCTAACGGGTGAGCGCATCAACGATGCCTCTCGTCCGTCTGCCGCACATTCATCGGCACGCAAGCCGATCCGGTCGCAGCCTACCCGGTCAAAACAAGGAGCTCACGTGAAGACCCTCGTCGTCTGTTCCGGCGGATTGGACTCCGTCACCCTCGCCCACAAGGTCGCGGCTGAGCAATCCCTCACCCGCCTCGGTGTGCCGCTTGTTGGATGAGGTCAGCACGCCAAGAACGCCAACCTTGATCTGATTTTCAACTGCTGATGTCATGCGACACCCGATCCATCTTGAACATCTTGGCAGCCTTGACGCATTCACCTGCGCGCAGACATTGTCGCACCTGCCCGATCTGCTGTTCCTGGATAGCGCTCTGCGCCATCCTGTGCTCGGGCGCTACTCCTTCGTCGCCGCGGACCCATTCGGCCGGTTTGTCGTACGGGGTGGACGAGCACTCTGGAACGGCGACCTCTTACCTCAACCGCCGCTATCCGCACTGCGCTCCCTCTTAGATCGGTACCGCCAATCGAGAATTGACAGCCTGCCGCCATTCCAAGGCGGTGCGGCAGGTTATTTCGCGTATGATTTTCGGCACACTCTCGAGAGGCTCACACCGGCGCCGACCGACGTCCCATGCCCTGAAGCCGTGCTCCCATTCTACGATATCGTCGTGAGCTTCGATCACCGCAGCGGCGACGCATGGCTTCTTTCAACGGGCTGGCCAGAGCAGGACCCAGACAAGCGCCAGAAGCGGGCCGCAGCTCGCGCTCAGCAATTCCGGAGGCTTCTCGGCCATGGACCGCGCCAGCTCCGTGACCGCAGGCTCGCGAGTCCATGGACGTCGAACTTCTCGGCCAGCGGCTACATGAAGGCCGTCAAGGCTGTGATCGACTCCATCCTGGCCGGAGACATCTTCCAGGCGAACATTGCCCAGCGCTTTACCGCTCAGGTTTCCGATGAGTTCGATGCGCTTGCCTTCTACGGCCAACTCCGCCGCGTGAATCCTGCGACCTTTGGTGCTTTTCTCAACTTCGATGAGAGTACGATTGCCTCGAGCTCGCCTGAGCGCTTTGTGAAGGTTGATCAGGGCTGTGTCGAGACACGCCCGATCAAAGGCACAGCTGCACGCTCCTCCGATCAGCAGCGCGACCGGGACCTGGCTGAGACGCTGCTGCGCTCCGACAAGGATCGAGCCGAGAACCTGATGATTGTCGATCTGCTGCGCAATGATCTGTCGCGGGTGTGCAAGCCACACACGGTGCGCGCCCCGATGCTGTGCAGCCTGGAGAGCTATGCGGCCGTTCACCATCTCGTCTCGGTCGTCGAGGGTCAACTCCATTCAGGCCTTACGGCGACTGACGTGATCGCCGCCTGTTTCCCGGGTGGGTCGATCACGGGGGCGCCGAAAATCCGCGCCATGGAGATCATCACCCGGATCGAACGCTGTGCCCGGCAGGTCTATTGTGGCTCCATCGGCTACTTTGGCTTCGACGGAACGGCTGATACGAACATCGCGATTCGGACCATCATGCTGACAGACGGATCAGCGGTGTTTCATGCCGGCGGCGGGATCACGGCGCTGTCCGACCCGCGGGCCGAGTACGAGGAAACCTTGGCGAAGGCCCAGCGCATTTTTGCGGCCTTTGAAGCATAGACGACCAGAATGATCCTGATCATCGACAACTATGACTCCTTCGTTTTCAACGTCGCACGGTACTTCTTTGAACTGGGTGAGACGGTGAAGGTGGTCCGCAACGACGCGATCGATCTTGGCACGATCCGCGCTTTGTCGCCGAGAGCCGTCGTGCTCTCGCCCGGGCCGTGCTCTCCGTTGGAAGCCGGCGTGTCCTGCGAGATCATCCGGCACCTGTCGGGAGTGCTCCCGCTTCTGGGGATTTGCCTTGGGCATCAATGCATCGGACAGGTCTTCGGGTGGCGGGTCACGCAGGCGCGCAACCCCATGCATGGGCGCTCCTCTGCCGTCCGTCATAGTTGTCAGGGCATCTTCAACAGCCTGCCCAATCCGTTAAAGGCGGGGCGTTATCATTCGCTGATTGTCGAGGAAGATCGGAACTCGACGGAGTTGGAGGTGACCGCACGCTCGGAGGACGGTGAGATCATGGCCCTGCAGCATCGACGCCATTCCACGTATGGCGTGCAGTTTCATCCGGAGTCCATCCTGACCGAGCACGGACACGCGCTGCTGTCCAACTTCCTCGATCTCGCGGCGAAAGCCGAGGAGGGTCGCCATGTTATGGTTTGATGGGGCGATCTCGGATGACCCACGAACCGGTTTCGATTTGCGCGACCGAGGGCTTCTGCTGGGCGACGGCTTGTTCGAAACGTTGGTTGTCACAGATGGCAGAGCCTTCATGCTTGACGCGCACCTCGATCGTCTTCTCGCCGGTGCGGCTGCATTGAACATCCCAGTGGGCCGGGAGTCCCTGCGACAGCCGGTCGATGATCTGACTGCCGCTCTCACCGACGGGGGCATCATTCGCCTGACCCTGACCCGAGGCGCAGGACCCCGCGGCTTACGACTTCCAATCCACCAACAACCCACCATCTTTGCGGCTGCGTCCGCACCATGGCTCCCAAATCCGACGTCAGCGGAGGTGCGCTTGGCAACGGCGCGGATTCGGCGCAATCCTTCTTCGCCTACATCACGATACAAAACGCTCGCCTATCTCGATAATGTCCTCGCCCTACAGGATGCGTTGGACCGAGGCGCTGACGACGCGCTCCTTCTGGCAGCTGGCGGGCAGGTGGCCTGCACCAGCGCTGGGAACATTTTTATCATCGAGGGTGAGAGGCTCCTCACCCCATCCCTCGACAATGGAGTGTTGCCTGGAATCACCCGCGCCCTTGTTCTCAATGTCTTGGCACCCGAACTCGGTCTGATCCCACAAGAGGTGAACCTGTCGAAGGACAGTCTCTTTCAAGCCGATGCCGTGTTCCTGACCAATTCTGTGGTGCTTGTGGCGCACGCGACGGAACTCGATGGCAAGCCGCTCTCTCGCCACAGGCGGGAAACAGTCGAGCATATTCGCGCCAATCTCCTCGCCTTGATGAACTGACAGCGGATCATGCGATTGGCCTGAGACTGGAAATTGGCGGCAGCAGCCGTGTACTCAGCTAGGCCAGCTTCGTGATGCCACTGCAATTCAAGTCAGCGAGGATGTCGGCAAGCATTTTCCGACCGAGCTTCAGATCAGGTGCGATCTCGGCCAGCGGCACCAGAACAAAGGCGCGCTCCGCCAGATACGGATGGGGAAGCATCAGGCTGGGGGTGTTCACCTCAAGATCATCGTAGGTGAGAATATCGATATCGATCACCCGAGGTCCCCACTTGACCTCGCGAACCCGTCCCAGCTCCTGCTCCACCCGAAGGCACAGGGCCAAGAGGTCATGCGGCGCGAGCTCGGTTTCGGCGACTGCGCAGGCATTCACAAACCAGTCCTGAGCCACGGGCCCCCACGGCTCCGTGCGAAAGTCGGCCGAGCGGGTGAGAATTCTTGCCCCACCCGCGTCAAGAGCTGACAGCGCTTTGGCAACGTTGCCGCGCTTGTCGCCGAGATTGCTGCCGAGGCTGAGCGTGACCCTAGCCATCGCGCGACCGCCTGATCTCGACGCTCACACCATCGAGGATGAACGGAACCGGAGCCTCAGGTTTTTCAACACGGACGGCCACAGATGTAATCCGTGGGGATCGCTCGAGCGCGCCTGCGGCAATTGCCTCAGCCAAGCCTTCGATGGTGTGGAAGCGACGTGTCGTGCCGATCTCATGAACGAGCTTGGCGAGGCTCGCATAGCAGACGGTCTGCCGGTAATCATCGGCCTGCCCGGCCGGCTTCAGGTCGAGCGAGCAGGTCAGGCTGACGTAAAACCGCTGCCCCAGACGGGCCTCTTCGGCATGAACGCCGTGGTGGGCGTACAGCGCCAGACGAGAGAGTGTGATCGTGTCGGTCAAGGTACATTCCTCAGCAGGATGTCAGCTACGCGGCAGGCTTCCACATGAGCCTGCACGTCGTGGACGCGAACGATGTCGGCACCCCGGCTCACGGCGGCCAGATGCGCTCCCAAGGTGCCAAAGAGCCGGTCTCGTGGGGGGACTTGGGGGTGGTAAAAGCGGCTCAGGACCGATTTGCGGGAGCCTCCCACGAGCACCGGGAAGCCCAGCGCTTTCAGCTCCGGCAGGCGGCGGAGGGCTTCAAGGTTCTGGTCGGCGGTTTTGCCGAAGCCAGTGCCGGGATCAAGGATCAAACGTGCATCCGGAATGCCGGCTTGGCGGGCGAGAGTCAGGGAATGCTCGAAGAAGCGCAGCATGTCGGCCATGATGTCGAGCGAAGCATCGACCTCTGCGCGATTGTGCATCACGATCGCGAAAGCATCATGTTCCGCTACGACTGTGGGCATGTCGGGGTCATGCTGAAGGCCCCAGATGTCGTTCACAATCCTCGCTCCCGCCCTGAGGGCAGCCTGGGCCGTCAACGCCCGATAGGTGTCGATGGAGATCGGCACCTTCAGGATCTGCGCAAGCTCACGAATAACCGGGACGACGCGCCGCTGCTCCTCATCGGCCCCCACGGGCGTATGCCCCGGCCGCGTGGACTCTCCGCCGACATCAATGATGTCAGCGCCCGCCTGCTCCATGTCATGGGCATGTGCAACGGCAACGGCGGGGTCCCGGAACAGGCCGCCGTCGGAGAACGAGTCGGGCGTGACGTTCAGGACACCCATGATCAAGGTGCGTGTGCCGAGTTCTTTCAGGATCGCTGTCATGGTTCACTTCAGGTCAGAACGGGTCTCCTTCTGTCGCGGTTTGCGCCAGAAGTCGAGCTTTGGTTGATAGGAGGGCCAAGAGGCACTGCTCGAAGCCAGCCGCAATTTCAGTCCATCCTCGGCTCCGGTGCTTGAGCAGATCAGGCTTCTTTATCCCTCCTGCTGAGAAGCCATGGCGGCTCTGAGGAAGCGTGTGATGGAATGCATTCTTATTGACACCTGCATGTCTATTGTCGTTTATGCCGCGCAGAAGCAGATGGGGTGAGCGCTTGGTAGAGCCGCGCGTTCACAGGTCCATCCACTTCACGTTCATCGGCACGCAAGCCGATCCGGTCGCAGCCTACCCGGTCAAAACAAGGAGCCCTGGTGAACACCTCGTCATCGGTTCCGGCGGATTGGACTCCGCCATGCTCGCGCACAAGGTTGCAGCTGAGCGAACCTTCACGCTGCTCAGCGTGCCGCACGACACCATCGAGATCTCCGCCGTCGGATGTCTCCCGACCGGCGCTGACCAGCTGCCGCGTGTCAGGCACAGGCTCACCAACGAGACCTGAATGACTTACGCAGTCAAAGAGATCTTCCTGACGCTTCAGGGCGAAGGCGCGCAAGCCGGCCGAACCGCCGTCTTCTGCCGCTTTGCCGGCTGCAATCTCTGGTCAGGGCGGGAGAGCGACCGGGCCGCGGCTGCTTGCCGGTTTTGCGACACAGACTTCGTGGGCACCAATGGGACCTTCGGCGGACGCTATGCCACCGCCGCCGACCTGTGCCACCGAATCGAGGAGCTTTGGGGACCCGGGACCGATCATCGGCTTGTCGTGCTGACGGGAGGCGAGCCGCTGCTCCAGGTCGACGCCGCTCTCATCGATGAACTGCATCGCCGCTCCTTCACAATTGCGGTCGAGACAAACGGCACAGTCGAGCCGCCGCCGGGCCTCGACTGGATCTGCGTCAGCCCGAAGGGCAGCACCGCGCTCAAGATCCGCGCTGGTCATGAACTGAAGCTGGTCTTTCCGCAGGAGGATGCGCCGCCCGAGCGGTTTGCCTCCTTGTCCTTCGAGCGGTTCTCGCTTCAGCCCATGGACGGGCCGGATCAGGTCGTGAACACGGCGCGGGCCGTCGAGTATTGCCTGGCTCATCCGCAATGGCGGCTGAGCCTCCAAACACACAAGTACTTAGGGATCCGCTGATGTGGGAACTCACCAAGTCGTTTAACTTCGAAGCCGCCCATACTCTGACTGGCACCACGCTCGGGCCAGCGAGCGAGGAGATCCATGGCCATTCCTTCCGGGCCGAGGTCGCCGTGCGCGGGCTGCCCGATCCCGAAACGGGCATGCTGATCGACCTCGGCCTGCTGGAGGGCAAGCTCGCAGAGACGCGCCGGACGCTCGATCACAAGTTCCTCAACCGGATCGAGGGGCTGGAGCGACCAACCTTGGAGAATATCACCCGGTTCATCTTCGAGCGGGTCCAGCATGTCGGGCCCATCGCAAGGGTGACGATCTACCGCGATAGCTGCGGCGAAACCTGCACCTACTACGCGCCGGCTGACCATGAACGCCGCTGACTTCTCCGCTCTCGTGGTCTTCTCGGGTGGGCAGGACTCGACCACCTGTCTGGCTTGGGCGCTGTCGCGTTATGAGCGGGTCGAGACGATCGGATTCTCGTATGGCCAGCGCCACGCGGTCGAAATGGACTGTCGGGAGCCAATCCGGCGGGCGCTTGCCAGTCTGTCGCCGTTCTGGGCCAGCCGCCTCGGACCGGACCGGGTGATCCCGCTCGATGTGCTGGGCGAGGTGAGTGTGAGCGCGTTGACCGCAGACCTGCCGGTGGCCAGCAGCCGTGCGGACGGGCTTCCTGCGACCTTCGTTCCCGGGCGCAATCTGGTGTTCCTCACCTTTGCGGCGATCGTGGCCTTTCAACGTGGCTTGAAGCGCGTGGTGACAGGCGTCTGCGAGACGGACTTCAGCGGTTATCCCGATTGCCGCGACGACACGGTCAAAGCACTCCAGACCGCGCTCAACCTCGGCATGAACGCGCGGCTGGTGCTCGAGACGCCACTGATGTGGATCGACAAGGCCGAAACCTGGGCTCTCGCTGAAACGGTGGGCGGGGACGCGCTCGTCGAGCTGATCGTGCGGGAAACCCACACCTGCTACAACGGAGATCGCGGCACCCGGCACGACTGGGGCTTTGGGTGTGGCGAGTGCGACGCCTGTCGGTTGCGGTCAGCGGGGTGGCAGCGTTACACCCAGGTGCGGAGCTGACGAATCTGGAGCTGAATCATGAGTGGGATTATGGGGAGGCATGTGATGCCGTGTGCCCCATCCCGACGGTTCCATTCGAGACCGCATCGAGCACCGCAACCGGCGGCACGATCTCGCCTGTAGTAAAAACGTGGATCTGAAGTCGGCCGCCGCTCATCGCATTGATGCGCTCGGCGATCAGGTGCGTGGAGATTCCGAGACCGGTGCGGTTCTTTGGCCACGAGGTGACCCTGTGCCAGTGCAGGGGCTGAGCGCGAACGACAGTCGGGGCGGCAAGAGCCGAGGCACCAATGCCAAGCGCCGCACGGCGTGAGTGATTAGGACCACTTGGCATGGAAGTGATGCACGGGTCCGTCCCCGCGCCCGATCTGGAGTTGGTCGGAGGCACCGATGGCGGCGCTGATGAAGCTCTTCCCGGCTGCAACCGCGTCGTCGAGCGACAGGCCTTTGGCAAGCCCGGCTGCAATGGCCGAGGACAGGGTGCAGCCGGTGCCGTGCGTGTTGCGGGTGTCGATGCGAGAAGCCGCAAAGCGCCGTATGCCCTGCTGATCCATGAGAATGTCGGTGCTCTCCAGTCCTGTGCCGTGGCCGCCTTTCACCAGAACGGCTTTGGGGCCCAATGCGAGGATGCGCTCGGCCTGGCGGCACATGGCCTGCTCGTCCTGAGCCAGCGGCTCGTCGAGGAGGGCCGCGGCCTCTGGAAGATTGGGCGTGACGAGCAGCGCCATGGGAAGCAACACGCGGCGCAGCGCGTCAACGGCCTGCGGCGCGAGCAGACGGTCGCCGCTTGCCGCCACCATCACGGGATCGAGTACGATCCGCGTCGCACTGTAACGCGTAAGCCCTTCCGCCACGGCTTCGATGATAGCGGGTTGTGACAGCATGCCGACCTTCACCGCGTTGACGGTGAGATCGGAGAAGACGCTGTCGATCTGCTGCGTGACGAAGGTGGGCGGAACATCGTGAATGCCCTGAACACCAATAGTGTTCTGCGCCGTGAGCGCGGTAATCACGCTGGCCCCATAGACACCGAGTGCCGAGAAGGTCTTGAAGTCCGCCTGGATGCCGGCGCCACCGCCTGAATCCGAGCCCGCGATCGTGACGGCGATGGCAGTCATGCCGGAACGCTCCGCGATGTCAGGGCCTGATCCACCATATGCCGCAGCCGCCGCTTCGAGTGGTGCCATGCAGGGTCGTGAAGGCTGCCATCAGGGCCGTTGCGGCGCATCCCATGGCGTTGACGCGGGTCATCAATGGGTGACCGTTCTCGATATGAAAGGTGCGCATACCATCCGTAATCAGATCCACGGTACCTGTAATGTCGACGACGGTGCTGTGCGAGTGTGCAAGATCCTTCACGACATCAGGCGTCGCATGGCCGCCCGCGACAGCTGCAAACTCACTCGCGTTGCGGCGCAAGACCCACGGTCTGTTCGCGAGACACGCGCGGGCGAATTCCAGACGGAGAGGCGATGCATCGACAAAGACAGGATCGAGGATCCACGCCTTGTTCTGGGCTTGAGCAGTGGTGATGACTCGGGGGATCGCTGCGCGGCGATCAGTATCGAGTGTTCCGAGACTGACGGGCAGCGCAGCTGAATGGCTTGTAAAGGCAGAGACTTCATTCGGGGCGAAGGTCAACGACGGAATACCGCCTGCGGCCAGAAGGAGATTGGCGGTGAAGGTCTGAGCTGCGGCGTTCGTAAGCGCATGCACACGCGTGTGCTCGCGGCGAAGACGGTCGAGCAGAAGCCCTGCCAAATGTGGAAGATTGTGGGCGTCGCAATTGGACGCTGGTGCGCTCGTCATCTCGCAGTCCCTCCGCCGGCATGATCCGGATCAGGTTCGATGGGTTGGTCTCGAAAAGACCTCTCAGCCCGGATGGGCACCCCAAGGAGATGGCGCCGAAGTAAGCACCCTCTGCTCCGTTTGGCAAGACGCAATCTCTCGCTGTCATGCACGACCGCTTGACACGAGAGGATACCTCGCTGACTATTCGCCTCGTTCCGAGGGGAGCCCTGTGAGGGGCTGAGAGTCGGCTGATCCGCCGTGACCCTTGAACCTGATCCGGGTCATACCGGCGGAGGGACTGGAACTATCGAGCACGACAAGAATCCCTCAGCTCGCTTTGCCCGGATCTCCCTTTGTCCCAGAGGAGAGATCCAGTGACCGTATACATCGACAAGCCTAAGGGCGCTCCCCAATCCGTCACCACCGGTCCGATTCAGGGATCACGCAAGGTCTATGCCACACCGACGGGCGGACCGGACATTCGTGTGCCTTACCGCGAGATCGTGCTGACCGATCCTAGCGAGGCGCCCGTGCGCGTTTACGATCCTTCCGGCCCCTACACGCAGGACGATGCAGCCATCGATCTTCGCCAGGGACTTCCGCTTGTGCGCGAAACATGGATTGCAGCGCGGAACTGTGCGGCGGTGGAGCCGCGGCCGGTAAAACCTGAGGACAACGGAAATGTCTCGGCCGACGCGCTTGTGGCGCCATGCCCGGCCGAGCGCGTCGTGCGCCGTGCCGCGCCCGGTCAGCTGGTGACACAATACGAGTTCGCCCGCGCCGGCATCATCACAGAGGAGATGATCTACGTCGCGCATCGCGAGAACCTCTGCCGCGAGGCAATGCTGGAAGAGGCGGAAGAGAAGATTGCCGACGGCGAGAGCTTCGGGGCCGCCATCCCGCCCTTCATCACGCCGGAGTTCGTGCGCCAGGAGGTAGCCCGAGGCCGCGCCATCATCCCGGCCAACATCAACCATCCGGAACTGGAGCCCATGGCGATCGGGCGCAACTTCCTGGTCAAGATCAACGCCAATATCGGCAATTCCGCGGTCGTTTCGACGGCAGCCGATGAGGTGGAGAAGCTTGTCTGGGCGATCCGCTGGGGCGCCGACACGGTGATGGATCTTTCCACTGGCCGCAACATCCACAACATCCGCTCCTGGATCCTGCGCAACTCGCCAGTGCCGATTGGCACGGTGCCGATCTATCAGGCGCTGGAGAAGGTGGGGGCCGATCCGACAAAGCTCGACTGGGAGGTGTTCAAGGATACATTGATCGAGCAGGCTGAGCAGGGAGTCGACTACTTCACGATCCATGCCGGTGTGCGCCTGCCTTATGTACCCCTCACGGCCAACCGCGTCACGGGCATCGTCTCCCGAGGCGGCTCGATCATGGCGCGTTGGTGCCTGGCGCACCACAAGGAGAGCTTCCTCTATGAGCGCTTCGACGAGATCTGCGACATCATGCGGTCCTATGATGTCTCGTTCTCGCTCGGGGACGGGCTGCGCCCCGGCTCCATCGCCGACGCGAACGATGCGGCGCAGTTCGCGGAACTCGAAACGCTGGGAGAACTCACGAAGGTGGCGTGGGACAAGGGCTGCCAAGTGATGATCGAGGGCCCCGGCCATGTGCCGATGCACAAGATCAAGGTGAACGTGGACAAGCAGCTTCGTGAATGCGGCGAGGCGCCATTCTACACACTCGGACCACTCACGACCGATATCGCACCTGGGTATGACCACATCACCTCCGGCATCGGGGCTGCGATAATCGGCTGGTTCGGCACGGCGATGCTCTGCTACGTGACGCCGAAGGAGCACCTGGGTCTGCCGAACCGGGATGACGTGAAGACGGGAGTGATCACCTACAAGATTGCAGCCCACGCGGCAGATCTCGCAAAAGGACATCCAGCCGCACAAGTTCGGGACGATGCATTGTCTCGCGCCCGCTTCGACTTCCGTTGGGAGGATCAGTTCAATCTCTCTCTCGATCCGGACACGGCGCGCACCTATCATGACGAGACACTGCCGAAGGATGCGCACAAGGTCGCGCATTTTTGCTCGATGTGTGGTCCGAAGTTCTGCTCAATGAAGATCACCCAGGACCTGCGGGCGGCGGTAGCGGCGATGAGCCCGGAGGCTCAGGAACAGTTGGCCGGCATGCGTGCCAAGAGCCAGGAATTCCTGAGCGGCGGCGGCAAACTCTATGTCTCAGCCTCGGAGTAGCGGCATGCACATCCGTGTCATTGGCGCCGGAGTGGCTGGCCTGACAGCGGCACTGGAATTGGCCGAGCGAGGCGCTAGAGTCGAGGTGATTGACCGTGGCCCGCACCTCGGCGCGGCCGCCTGCTCCTGGTGCGCGGGCGGTATGCTCGCGCCCTGGTGCGAACGCGAGAGCGCAGATCCTACCGTGGCGGAACTGGGCCATCGTGCAATCGACTGGTGGCTGCGGCGATTTCCAGGGACCACGCGCAAAGGGACGTTGGTGATCGCACAGCCACGCGATGTAGGCGAACTCACTCACTTTGCGCGCAGAACGGAACGCTTTGACTGGGTCGACGCTGATCAGATTGCTGACCTCGAGCCTGATCTTCAAGGACGGTTTCATAAAGGCCTGTTCTTCGCCGACGAAGCACACCTCGACCCCCGCAGCGCGCTGACAGCACTCGCCGCCCGTCTTGTAGAGCTTGGTGTCTCTCTGCGATTTGGTGTCGAGGCCCCCACCGGGGACAGAGATGTGGATCGCACCATCGACTGTCGCGGCTTTGCCGCGCAGGGCGATCTTCCGGACTTGCGCGGCGTCAAGGGTGAGATGCTGCTCGTCAAGACACGGGAGATCTCCCTCCAACGTTCTGTCCGCCTCCTGCATCCGCGCATCCCCCTCTACATCGTGCCGCGCGCGAACGGGCTCTTCATGATTGGAGCGACGATGATCGAGAGTTCAGATCGGGGTCGCGTCACGGCGCGCTCAGCGGTTGAGCTCCTCAATGGAGCGTACTCTGTCCATCCGGCCTTCGGCGAGGCCGAGATCATCGAGTTTGGAGCCGATGTGAGGCCTGCCTTTCCTGACAACTTGCCCGCCATCCGCGAATGCGGCCGAACGATCTACTTCAACGGCCTGTACCGTCACGGATTTTTGCTCGCCCCTGCCTTCGCGACCCAGGTCGCTGATGCCGTATTCCACAACTAGGAGACCAGGCATGAAGATTATCCTGAACGGTGAGGAACGTGAGATTGAGGAACGGATCTTGTCGCACGCTTTGTGTGAGCTCGACTTCGGCGATGCGGTTGTTGCCACGGCCGTCAATGAGCGGTTTGTGCCCGCATCTCAGCGATCGGCCATCGAGTTGAACGACGGCGACCGCCTCGAGGTTCTCGCGCCCATGCAAGGAGGCTGAGGCATGCTGTTTTATGATGTCGAACTTGCATCACCCTTGATGCTGGGAACCGCACAGTACCCATCACCGGCCATCCTGGCAGCGGCTGTCCAAGCCTCGGGTGCGGAGGTGGTGACCGTCTCACTCCGGCGCGAGGCGAGTGGCAATCTGGCCGGACAGGCCTTCTGGTCGATCATCGGCGCTCTCGGCACCCGCGTCCTGCCCAATACGGCTGGATGCCGCACGGTCAAGGAGGCGGTCACGACGGCCCATATGGCCCGGGAGGTGTTTGGGACGCCGTGGATCAAACTCGAGGTGATCGGCGAGGAGGACACTCTTCAGCCGGACGTCTTCGGCTTGGTCGAAGCTGCGCGAATTCTGACCGAAGAAGGCTTCCAGGTCTTTCCGTATACGACGGAGGATCTTGTTGTGGCTGAACGCCTGCTGGCGGCGGGCTGTCGGGTTCTGATGCCTTGGGGTGCACCGATCGGCTCAGGGAGAGGTCTCAACAATGTCTTCGGGTTGAAAATGCTCCGGGCCCACTTCCCCGATGTGCCGCTTGTGGTCGATGCAGGGATTGGACTGCCCTCACACGCTGCTGCCGCGATGGAGCTCGGTTTTGACGCGGTTCTTCTGAACACCGCAGTCGCCAAGGCCGGTGATCCGGTCGGGATGGCCAAGGCTTTCGCCCTGGCGGTTGAAGCTGGACGGCTGGCACGGCACTCCATTCCGATGGAGCCACGGGAGATGGCGAGCCCTTCGACTCCGGTGATCGGGAAGGCGATGCTGGCATGACCCTCGTGCTCGATCCCTTCTATCTCATTGTTGACAACGCGGCTTGGGTGCGGCGCCTGGTGCCGCTCGGCGTCAAACTCGTTCAACTTCGCATCAAGGGCGAGTCTGATGCCGCGATCGCAAGTCAGATCCGAGAGGCGAAGATCTGTTGCGAACAGCATGGCGCTCAACTCGTGGTCAACGATCACTGGAGGCTCGCCATCGCAGAAGGCTGCACCTTCGTTCACCTCGGGCAGGAAGACCTCGCCGGCGCGGATCTGACCGCCATTCGAAAGGCTGGCATTCGGATGGGTGTGAGTACGCATGATCACACCGAACTCGATCAGGCGCTCTCAGTTGCGCCGGACTACGTTGCTCTGGGGCCGATCTATCCGACCGTCCTGAAGCAGATGCCCTGGGCTCCCCAAGGCTTGAGCCGCATCCCGGAATGGAAGCAGCTCATTGGCGAGATTCCGCTCGTTGCAATCGGTGGTCTGACAGTCGATCGTGCCCCAGGCGTTCTGGCCGCTGGCGCCGACAGTGCGGCGGTGGTGACGGACATTCTCCGGCACCCGGACCCGGAGCAACAAACCCGCCGTTGGATTTTATCAACGAGAGCAATCGTATGACCACACGTTACGCACGGCAGATCGTCCTCCCGGAGGTGGGTGAGACTGGCCAGGCCAAGCTGGCTTCGTCCTCGGTGCTGGTCATCGGCGCCGGCGGTCTTGGGTGTCCCGTCCTGCAATATCTCGCGGCCGCCGGTGTCGGACGCATCACGATCGTGGACCATGACCGCATTGACGAGAGCAACCTTCACCGGCAGCCTCTCTATCGCATAACTGACATTGGCCAGCTGAAAGTCGAGGTGGCTCAAAAAGCTCTCGAAGCCCTCAGTCCGTCTGTGATCGTCAACGCGCTTGCTATCTCCTGTGACCCCGCCGTGGCAACGGATCTCGTGAGAAGCGCGGATATCATCGTGGATGCCGCCGATAGCATCGCGGTCACGTACATTCTGAGCGATGCCTGCAAGGCAGCGCGCAAACCCTTGGTCAGTGCGTCCTGTGTGGGCTTGAAGGGCTATGTCGGTGCCTTCTGTGCTGGTGCTCCGAGCTACCGCTCCGTGTTCCCGGATATTCCACAGAAACTTGGGAACTGCGCCTCGCTGGGTGTCCTGGGCTCGGTTGTTGCCGTACTCGGTGGCTTGCAGGCGCAGATGGTGTTGGCCCTGATTCTGGGCTTGGATCCATCACCGCACGGGCGGCTGGTTTCGGTTGATCTGCAGAAACTGGAGTTTGGCGGGTTTTCGTTCCTGGATGCGCCGGAGGCTACGGGTTTCGCACCGCCCTTTATCGCGCCATCTGATGTCAACCCCGACGATACTGTCTTCGAGCTCAGAAGCCTTGATGAGGTGGCGGTCTCTTCGTTTCCGCAGGCCCGCCGCGCGACCGTCGAGACGATCGTGGAACGGAGCCGGGATGTCTCAGAATCGAGCCGCATCGTGCTCTGCTGCCGCAGCGGCCTACGAGCGTGGCGGGCAGCGAGCCTTCTGAGGGATCAGGGCCATCAGAAGCTGGCGCTCATCGCAATGAGCGATATCAATGAGGTTTATCCACAGCGTATTTGAGCCGTTTGTTGACTGCAGCCTTTCAGCTCCGGAATGCGTCGATGCGCCTAGCCTTCAATGCAATGGTTTGATCGCGGGAAAGCACTTCGCACCGTATTTCAAACAGCCGTTGTCAACCCTCGCTGACTCACGCCCAGAATTCGCCCGCACAGTTAAAGCGGCGCGTCGCATTCAAGGGTCTGCCAGAATCGCACATTTTGCAGGGCTGCAAGCCAAACCATGGGCCAGTTTCAGGAGAGAGCTCTCCTGAGCCATTGAATCCGATGAAGCGGACGCGCCGCTCCTGCAATGAGAGGGAGAAGCATCGAAAACAACGTGCTCCCCGTGAGCAAAGGTCACCTGGTCGAAGATCGTGTGAGAGTCGGGCGCACGAGCCGAGCTGCTCCTTCAGTCATCGGGATTTCGCTCATAAACGGCGAGGGCGAGATCACCCGATACCTGTGAGAAGGGGGATCGGCTGCCTGACGCCGGCCTCATTGAGAATCGAAAACTGATAGCGTCCTGTCGCATCGACCCGCACCTGATAGCACAGACGTTCAACGACGTTATTGTCGTGGTCGAAGGTCAAGATCCTCGGGGTCATCGCGGCGATTTGCGCTTCAGGAATGTAGATCGAGTTGCAGATGATCACCTGATCCCCAGGTTGGCAGGTTCGCGCCGCCGCTCCGTTCAAGATGCAACAGCGGGATCCGCGCTCACCCAGAATCACATACGTCGAGATCCGAGCGCCGGAGTTCTTGTTCCAGATCTCCACGAACTCGAGTGGGAAAATCCCTGCCTCTTCACAGTGATCGGGATCCAAGGTGATCGAGCCGTGATAGTTCAAGTTTGCCTCGGTCACATGGATGCCATGCAGCTTGGCAGCAACAACTTTCCTCATTGCGCGATCCTTCTTCTGTTGATGCCCCTGGTCGGATGCAAGGCAGAGGCATCGCTCCAGCTATCCATCATGGTCAATTCCGTGCTGCAAGAATCGACCTCAATGCTCAAGAGGAGCACTGACATCAACGCCGCAGATGGGCTCCAGATGAACGAACAGAAGGCGCTCATTCCGCGAAAGCTTCTAACGTAGCAATGAGTCTGGGTTCAAGGGTTGGATCTTCTATATTCATCCTTCGATAGAGTTCGTTTTTGCTGTCCTTGGATCACAGACAGTCAGCTTGTTCTCTTTTTGGAGATTGTCGCAAGCGAAGGGACGATCAATTCACGACACAGCCGGATTAAGCAGGCTCACTTTGCTCATGGAAGAACGTGGTGCTGGAGAATGACACGACTGACCGTTCGACGACGTCGTCCTGCCCCGCTGCACGAGCAGAGTGAGACATTCAGCAGGCGAGATGAACCGTGACGGTGGAATAAAGCACCTACATCCTGTGTCTTCCTGATCACAGGTTATGCCGGCTAGAGAAAAATTTAGTTGCGCAATCGTTTACATCGGCGACAGGGCATTTCAAACGAGAGCATCCATTGGTAAGGAGCTTGCGCGACCCGTTCCCCCTTGTGCATCTGCGGTGTCGCTCCTCTGAGAAGAGGGTATCCTCCCAAACTCGGGCTGCCGGCAACGGCAGCCCATTTCTTTGACGTGACTAGAGTGTGGTGATGGCGCCCAAGACCGTGATCCGGACAGACCTCGTTGATGCTATTTGCCAAAAGGTTGACATCTCGCGAACTGAGGCCACGGAACTGGTTTCGCAGGTTCTCGGAGAGATCTGCGAGGCTCTTGCGTCGGGCGAGACCGTGAAGCTGTCGGGATTCGGTATCTTCCGCGTGCGCGACAAGGCAAAGCGGGTCGGGCGGAATCCAAAGACAGGGATTGAAGTGCCTATTGAGCCCCGCCGGTCCATCACGTTTCAGGCCTCACCTGTTCTCAAGACCCATGTGAACCGGGCTTCCTCTCCGTCACTGGGTGAACTGAAGGATAGCGAGCTTCGGAGAAGGCGGACCCCATGAAAAGGGAATTGGGATCGGAGCAGAATTGCAGTGCCTCAAGGAGTGCTGTCGATAGCGGCTTGATCGTCCTGGCTGTTGCCACATTCCGCCAAACTCATCATGCCATCTCAACCAACACTCCGGAAGATATCGACACGCATGTCATTGGCAAGTGGTTCGCAGGAACCTTGGGTCGCGCCATCCTGCTCGTGGTCATCACAGCTCTCAGAAATCGGCTCGACCGGAGGCGCTAGATTGCCATGACGAGAAAGGGCGAACGCCGCTGGCATCGCCGGCAACCGTCAAATCGCAGTGCCGAGATTGTACTCCCAAACCAATCTCCAACTCTGACCTGCAATGTCGAAGACATATCCGCCGGCGGTGTTCGTATCCGGTTTGCGACCGCTGTTGCTCTTCCCCCGGAATTCGTGCTTGAGATTCCCAGCCTCACCCTGCGTGTTGATGCCCATGTGGTCTGGAGCCGAGGTGAGCATTATGGCGTTAGGTTTCTCTGGCCGCAGCAGATGAGCCACCGCGCAGCGGGGCCAGACCTGATCGACCTTGGGAATCCCGGGTGCGAACGGGTTAGTCGTCCCGAAACAGGTGGATGAAACCTGCTCTGGCTGAGCAACTGAACGGGTTTTCTTTGGAGGCTCGATCCGTACCTGAGCCGATGTCACGTGTAGCAACAGGGAGTAACAAGCTTGTTACGCGAGTTGCGGCTGCCGCACCAATGCCGCGTGCGGGCTTCCATACGTCCCGACCCGGCGGCTACGGATGAGAGCGCCAATGTCCTTGCCGGTATGGCCGAGGCCAAGTCAATCAGGCACTACGCTTCAGCCCAAGAGAACTGACGCATCCAGGATGCTTCACGGATAGGCCTTAGATTACTCAACAACCGACAAGGTCGCTCGTCCGCGCTCGAGTGGTTCCAATGCCATAGCCAACTGAACTCGGAATAGCGCCGCAATCAGATCCGACTGTGCCACGATGCCAACGATCTGGTCATCGTCATTCACAATCGGAATTTGCTCCACCCCAGCGTCGGCCATCAGCGGAACAAGTTGGGCAACAGCCACATCTTGCCGGACCGTTTGGATGGGAACCGTCATGACCTGCCCCACCGAACCTGTTTGCCCGCGTTCGAGCTGGATCACCCGACGGGCCATTTGACGGAAGCTGATCCGAAGCCCACGATTGGCATCCCAGTCACTGTGCCTGATGAGGTCGGTCTGGGTGATCATTCCAATGACGTGGCGATGATTGGATACAACCAGCAAGGCTTTGATGCTATGCCGACGCAGAAGTCTCCAAGCCACCCGCAGCGGAGTTTCGGCTGTGACGGAGATGATGTCGCGGGACATGATATCGGCGCAGGTGATCCCTCCGAAGCGGCGGTTATACGCCTGCACCTCGACCTTCCGAAACAGGGCCTCAAGGCTGTCGCGGCTCACGTCAACGACTTCGTCAAGTTCTCGCAGGATGGCATCTAGATGTGAGATCTGAGGAGGTTGTTCATCCCGTCTGAGGGCCTGAAGGTGGTCGTTGCGACACGAACCCCTGATGGACCTGAGGAATGAACAACCCGCATCAGAATGCCCGCACGACCCGTCTGGGTCGAGCGGAAATGATCCGCCGCATCCTCGAAGACGACCAGCCTGTTCGCGAGGTGGCCAGAGGCTTTGGTATCAGCGAGCGCACCGCCCGCAAGTGGCTGGCCCGCTACAGGGCGGAAGGTGCAAGCGGATTGGACAACCGCTCGTCGTGCCCGAAAGCCATTGCAAATCGCACGGCCGAGTACTGGATTGGCGTGATTGAGATGCTCCGGCGGGAATACCGGCTCACGGCTGAGGAGATCGCCGGTAAGCTGAACCTCGCCCGCTCCACTGTGGCGGCCTGGCTCACTCGACGCGGCCTCGGTCGCTTGGCTGCGCTCGAGCCGAAGGAGCCGCCGCGCCGCTATCAACGCGAACGTCCGGGCGAGCTAATCCATCTCGACATCAAAAAGCTCGCCCGCTTTGAACGGGTCGGCCATCGCATCACCGGTGACCGGCGCAACCCCAGTGCTGGTGCCGGATACGACTGCTTTCACGTGGCGATCGATGACGCCACCCGGTTGGCCTATGTCGAGGTGCTGCCGGATGAGACCCGCCGCTCGACCACAGCCTTCCTGGTGCGAGCCCTGCGCTGGTTTCGAGAACGCGGCATTCGGGTCGAGCGGGTGATGACCGACAACGGGTCCGGGTACGTCGCGCGGCTGTTCCGAAAAGCCTTGAGGATGCTCGGCATCCGGCATATCCGCACGCGGCCTTACACGCCCAAGACCAATGGCAAGGCCGAGCGCTTCATCCAGACGCTTCTGCGGGAATGGGCCTATGCGATCTCGTTCAGTTCATCGCAGGCTCGAGCCGCCGACCTGTCGCGGTGGCTGACCTGGTACAATCAGCAGCGCCCGCATGGTAGCCTACACCGACGAACACCGGCTCAGGCTCTCGCCGGAACAACCTGATCAGAACTCACATCTAGATCGTCACTCCTGAACCCGATCCGCTGCAACGGTGCAGGGTCCGTGGTCTTGTGAAGATTGGACGAGGGCGGCTTGGTCAGATGCGGATACCGTCGGCCGGTGAGATTGTTGAACAGGACTCCCATCGCCAGCAGGATCAATGATCCGAGCGCGACAGGCCAGAGGACAAACCCGTATCCGGCCGCCTTGATGGCCGGCCCGCCAAGAACCGCCATCAGAGCCAGCGCTCCGCCGGGAGGATGCAGGCACCGGAGAACGAACATTGCGGCCACCGCGACAGTCCCGGCGAACGTGGCCGCCAGGAGCGGCTCGCCAAGACACTTGGCGCATGTCACACCAATGGCTGCCGACACTACGTTGCCGCCGAGAAGGGACCATGGTTGCGCCAACGGGCTCGCCGGCAGAGCAAACAGAATGATGGCGGAAGCCCCCAAAGGCGCACTCAGGAGAGGCAGGTCCCCAGAAGAGCCGAGAAAGCCTGCTCCGATGAAGCCGACCGTCAGAATGCCCGTGAGTAGGCCAGAGCAAACGCGAAGCTGCTCCAGGGGGCTGATATGGGTCAGGTCCGGAACAAGGCGTTTTGCCCAAGATAGAGACCGAAACACTTTGCTCATAGGCAACGATCGCACCGGGAGGGGTATGGCTGGAGGGGAAGCCTGCTTAGAGCGGATTCGATTTAGGTGAACTCATATCCGCAGTTTCTGAGATAGTTCTGGCATTCCTCAGCCGGGAAGCTATCGAGCAGTTCTCCAATCGTGCTCCAGAGCGCCTCCTTGGTGCGAGCGGCAGCCTTGCGCAGGAGCGCTTTGAGCTTGGCGAACACCTGCTCGATTGGGTTCAGGTCAGGCGAGTACGGCGGCAGGTACAGCAGACTCGCCCCGGCGGCTTGGATCATTTCGCGGACACCTGCCACCTTGTGAGCGGCCAGGTTGTCGAGCACAATCACGTCACCCGGCGACAGCTCCGGAACCAGAACCTGCTCAACATAAGCACGGAACACCTCACCGGTCATGGGACCGTCCAGCACCATCGGGGCGATGAGGCCGCTGGCCCGCAGGCCGGCCACAAAGGTCGTGATCTTCCAGTGCCCCCACGGTGTGGCATCGACCAGGCGCTCGCCCTTCGGACAGCGCCCATAGCGGCGCACCATGTTCGTGCTCGTGCCCGTCTCATCGAGAAAGACGAAGCGCATCGGATCCATATAGCGCTGCCATACGCGCCAGCTCCGGCGTTCGCGCGCCACATCGGGCCGGTCCTGCTCTGCAGCTCTCAGGCTCTTTTTTGTGCGTCAGACCGGCTCGTCTCAGCCAGCGGCTGATGGTGGAGGTCGCGCCGACCACGATGCCGTGCTGACGCAGCTCGGCCTGGATTTCCACCAGTGAGATATCGGACCTGGTATCCAGGAGCGCGCGCACGAGCGCCTCATACGGCGCAAGGATGGGTCGGCGATGGCCACCAAAACGGGCCGGAGCGGGACTGCCGCTCTGGCGGAAGCGCCGCATCAGCTTCACGGCGGCCGACGGGCTCACGTCAAAACGTAAAGCCGCCTGACGGATCGACGAACCATTCTCGACAGCGCGCACAATTCGATCACGCAGATCGCGGGACAGCGGAGCTGGCATGGGACGCCTCCCGGCCAATCACAACCAGCCCTATGGAATCAGCTCCAGCGATTCCACGCAACCGCAGCACGCTCTAGCCTGAACCAAGCCTGTTTGATAGTCGCCACCCTGCAAGAAAGGCCGTCATATTTGTCCAACGCCATCACGAGCAGTCTGCTGGTGGACAAGATGGAGAGCTGCAGAGCACCCCTGATCCTTTAAGGCTGCACCTCCGCTCGTGATTGAGGCGTCTCTCATTGGCGGGAGAGCGATGACGGCGGGCAAGAACGTGACTTGGATGGAGTCGATAAAGGCCGTTCATCAAAAACTCGACGACTCACGAGCAGACTCAACCGCGTTGGCCAACAGATTATCGGGACGATTGGCGTGACCCTCGCAGCGGACGAAACCGTAAAGATGTCGGGGTTCGGCACGTTCAGCGTGCGCAGGAAGGGTGAGCGGATAGCCGCAATTCTCAGACGGAAGGATATCGGACTGTCCGCTGCTTGCCCTGAAGAGGTCAGACGCCTGAGCAATGACCTCAGGCGGAAAGCAGTAGCGTTTGTAGCTGGCAATTCGATCATCCAACTCGTGTAAGACGACGCAATCCAACGCCCGAGCTCATGTGAGGACCCAGTCGGGAATGCTTTGCGGCGCGATTTTGGCTAAGGTTATGGTTACGTGAAATTTTGAACTCTGCGATTGCATGAGGAGAGCGCGTTTATCCTACGATTTGCGTTGCCAGCAGAAAAACGTTCCAAAGTTTGTTCAGTGCGGCGAAAGTGCTGTGAGAGAGCACGCTTGGGCTTATACTATCCAAAGTGTAGTGCTCCTCGCTTCTCAAAGAACATGGTCCGCGAACCCTCACGCTCCTCTCGCAAGTTTGCTCTGGGTATCCTTCTTTTCTGGCTCGTTGTAGCAGCGGCCACAGCCGGCAGGATCGCCTACTACGATCAGATTTCGGCACACGCGACGTCAACACCGCGATAGAGAGGGAGCTTCAATCCTTCCTCATCATCCCGCAGAGCGGACACGGCTCGTCCTGTCGTTGGCACAAACTGCCGTTCCGCACAATGAGGATTGATCGCCCTGCTCGCACGAAGCGGGACTTCGCTTCTTGCACTCACGGATGCCCCGATCGCGATGATCAACGGTCCCTCTTCAGGCAGAGAAACGCCCTGAGCAACATCCATGACCGTGGTCTGCACACTCTCTTGATCGTCCCTCGAAACGTTGCTGACTGCCGCAACGGGCGTGTTGGGCGGCAGGCCATGCTCAATCAGGCGCGTCGCCAGTTTGGACGCCGTGCGCCGGCCCATATAGACCACCGTTGTCGCTTGCGAGTCGGCCAAGGCGTCGATGTTCAAACTCTCAGGAAGATTGCCGTGCCGGTCATGAGCGGTGATGAACTGGACTCTTTGGGCGTGATCGCGATGGGTCAGTGAGCCATTGAGCGAGGCAGCCGCCGCGCTCGCTGCCGTGACTCCTGGCACAATGCGGACCGGAACACCGGCATCGCGGCAGGCCGCGACCTCCTCGCCGGTGCGGCCGAAGATGGCAGGGTCACCTCCCTTGAGGCGAACGACACGCTGACCTGCAAGCGCCAGATCGACGATCAGTGCATTGATATCTTCCTGGCGGCAGGATGCACCGTGGCCCTCCTTACCAACATGAATCCGGCGCGCTTCCCGTCGGCCCAGTTCAAGGGTACCGGAGGTGACAAGACGATCATAGACGATCACGTCGGCCGCCTGGAGCTCGCGCATCGCTTTCAGCGTCAGAAGTTCAGGATCACCTGGACCTGCGCCGACGATGACAACCTCGCCGAGTGTTCCCCTCTCCAGAGCTTCGTCTTGGCTCTGACAGGCAAGATCATCCAGAGTGCCGTCCCGCTCACGCTCATGGGTCGTGCCCGTGAACGCGGCATCCACGAAGCGTTCCCAGAACCGGCGCCGGCCAGATTTCGAGGGCACGATCTCCCTCAGCCGCTCACGAAAGTCCTTTGCGGTCTGCGCCCATTCACCAAGGGAGAAAGGCAGGACCGCCTCGATCCTGCGACGGATCGCTTGGGCCAGAATCGGGGCGGCTCCATCGGTCGAAATGGACACGATGACCGGAGCTCGATTGACGATGGTCCCAAACTGGAAGTCGCAGAAGGCAGGCTGATCGACGACATTGATCAGAGCCCCATGCCGACGGGCCGCGTCAGCAAAGAGTTGAGCCTCCTGCCGATCCTCGATATCGGCCACTGCGACTGAGACTCCTTGGAGGTCGGCATCTCGCCAATTCCGCCGGGTCAGAGTGAGCCGCTCCGGGTTGCTTCGGACAAGGGCCAGCAACTCTGGAGACGGGTTCTCTGCAAGAATCCGGACCATGCCGCCAGCGGCCGCGAGAAGCTCCCCTTTCCAGGCGACACCCTCGCTTCCGCCGATCACGAGAATGCGCTTTCCCGTGAGGTCGTAGAAGATCGGCAGCTTCGGCAACGGATTGAGCCGAGCCGGACGCGAGGCCTTGGGAGAGACTGGCGTCTTCATACCGCCGCCTTCGCGATCGGGCCGGTATTCGCGTGGAAATCGGGCCCGTTCGTTGTAGCCGAGACGATCCCTGAACGGATCAGAAAGTCGCTGAATTTTTCACCGGGGCCGCGTCCATGCGCGTAGGCCGCGAACAACGGGTCTAACGCAGCAACGATCTCGTCATGCTGCAGATCGGCAGCATAGAGCTTCGACAGGCGCGAGCCATCGAAAGCCCCTCCCAGATAGAGGTTGTAACGGCCGGG
>NZ_LCYG01000034.1 GCF_001017175.1 Microvirga vignae
TCGGCGACAGCGTTATTGCCTAGGCTTATCCCGAATTGATGGTCCTGCTCAGGCGCAGTTCTGTACGGGTGAGCCCGAGGAGTAGTTTCTCGGGCTTCTCGGCATCTCTACTGGCCGAGGCTCAGTCACCGCCGAGCCTCTGAGGGCTTGAGAACTCATGCTCGACCACAATGACCACAATGAACAGTGCCGGCAGCCACTTCGGCCGTAGGACGGAAAGGAGTTCCGCCGTCGGGGCACAAGCCAACAAGAAGCCATCACCTTCGTTAGGCCAGGACATCCCACGTGCTTCGGCCCTCATAGATGCCATAGTTCAGGTAATGTTGCAGAGGGTTGACACCGGCAGCAGCAACATCCGGGTTGGCGGCCAGATAGGAGGAGGTGTCAAACCGTGACGAGGAGTCACGCCCCTCCCTCCAGCCAAAGTCGAAATAGTGGTCAAGCGGGTTCACCTGGGCCGCCGCGATATCCCGGTAGAGTTCCAGATAGTCGCTGGTATCAAAGGCGGCATTAGGATCGCGGCCCTCCTTCCAGCCAAAGCCGTTGTAGTGGTCCAGCGGATTCACCCCCGCTGCCGCCACATCCGGATTGGTCATGAGGTAAAAGTCCGCATCGAAGCCCTTTAGGATAGTTCGCCCCACTGTCTGGACCGGATTCACGCCACTCCCTGTGCGCTCCTCTGCAGCACCATATCTCACAAAGTGATCGAGTGGGTTCAGACCCGCTGCCGCCACATCCTGATTGGCCGAGAGATAGGCTTGGGCCGTGAAGGCTGTCTTGAGCGCCGAAAAAGCGCTCCGGAGCGTCAGATTGGCGGATGCGTATAGGCCATCGGTGAACTGGAAATATTCCACACCCCAAGTAACATCCATACCCTCCGATGAGCCCGAACGCAGGTCGGCAACAACAATCGAACCATTGGACTGATGCCTGATGTCATATTGGGCGCGCAAGCCGCTGAACATCGCGGTATCGGTCCCCGCTCCTCCCTCCAGCGTGTCGCTGCCAATACCACCTGATAACCGATCATCGCCACTCCCACCCCAAAGGGTGTTAGATACCGTATTCCCAATGATCACATCACCGCCGGAACCACCAACGGCGTTTTCGATGAGCGACCGGGCATCACCCTTGTAGAGCAGTGCGTTCGCAATGTTGCCAACCGCGACCTTCGACCCGTCATAGTGCAGTTTCGATAACTGATTGGAGGCAGTTGTCGTCCAGCCTCCAGGCTGGAGATCGATTGTCAGGGCTGTCGCATAATTCGAGAAGTCATAGGTGTCGGTTCCGCCACCATCCCACACCGTCAGGAGGATCTTATTGCCGCCGGGCGCCCCTTGGCCGACGCCGTTGACCATCATCTCGCCGGTAGTCGGGTTCCACTTGTAGGTCGTGTTGCCGCTGTTGGTCGTGAAGTTAGCGCCGTACATATGCTGGAGAGCCGCCATGTCGTACATCATCAGCGACTGCGCATAGCCCCAGGTTTCGTTGACATAGCCGCTGGTGGTGGAGGCGCCGACATACGAGCGATAGCTCATCACCGTGTACTCGATCGAGTCCCGGTCTGCCGGCATGCCGCTCTCGTGCGGATGCTCGAGGCCGAGCGCATGGCCGATCTCATGCACGAAGGTGAGATAGGCGTAGTTGCCCTTCACAGGAGTATTGTAGTCGGTGCTGTTGAACCAGGCGTCTCCCCCCTCGGCGGCCGTGCTGGGGAAGTAGGCCCAGGCTGTGCCGGGCAAATCAGACTCGGCAAAACGAAGGTCGGCGTGCTGCGTGGTCGTCTCTGTGATTTCGGAAAAGCGGAGATTGGCCACCGAAGCGTACATGTTCAACGTAGAACGGGCGGTGTTCTGCTGCGCAGTGTTGAGCGCGCTGAAATTGCTCAGGGGCTCACCTGAACCGTAGGTCGATCCGTAATAGGAACCGCTGGTGGGAAAACTAAAGGTAAGGCTGTTCACGGCCCATTTGTAGCCGCCGAGGACGCCGTCAATATACGCGTTTCCGGTCGGGCTGTAAGTCGTGACAGCTGCCATGATGTCTACTCCAAAAGGTGTGCCGGCGTTTTCGCCGGGCTTGTTCTTGGGTTTAAGCCCGAAGGTCAGATGGAATTCTTGTCCGAAAAGCTTGCACTCTAGTGAGCGATCCGGAGCTACCGTGCAATTCACCCAGCTGGTCTAGGCCGTGTGGATTGAGATGGGCAATATTAGAATATTTCCCTAAATCGATCTGTCAGTGATCCATGGCGAGGCGGCTTCGAGAGACCCGATCATGCTGACACAAGGGAAAAAGATTGGGTGACGGTGCCGCAGGCGTTTGCCACTTTGGTATTCCCGGCAGGGTAGCAAGAGCCGCGATGACCGTCGCTTCCTTGAGGCACTTCACTCTTTCACGGGCATGTTCACTTGGCGGGCGCTGCCCTCCTTCGGCAACTGGAACTCGGTCTTAAAGCGGTTCTGGCACTTGAGCCAAGCTGGCGTGTTCGGGGTGTTCTTTGAGGCCTCATGCAGGAGGTCTCTCGATGTACCTCAAAACCTTACCGTTCAATTTTACTGGCATGGACCAGATTACCACCAAAGAGGTGGAATGTTTGCGTCTTCCCGTCAGGGCTACACCAAAATTGCACCATTAGTAGACAGTATAAATTAATACAAACCGTCAAGCGCCGCCTATCTTATAGCCTGTAAACCAGCAGGCGCTAATGAAAAGTGGCTCTATGATATCGGACTGTGCAATCAAATTCGAGGATAAATACTCAGCTGTACAGCTGATACTCTTGGAGCCGCAGCAGGTCCGCCTGTCATGGCCGTGACAGGCGGCATGGCAGCTTCGGCTCTGGCAAAACATCTCCCTTAAGCCCCTCTCTCGCTGTAACCCCCGCGCCGGTCATGTGTCCGGACGACAATGCCTGCAATCGAGCAATTTAAGAACGCCCAAGAAGGACATTAATCATGGCCACACAGGTTATCACCGTCGGTCCGCCAACTGGAAATGCTGCGCAGGACACGGCTGCGATCAACGCAGCTATCCAAAAAGCCAATGCAGCTTACATGGCGAGCCCATCAGCGGGGCAGGTCACCGTCCAACTTTCAACCGGCACCTACATCGTAACAGGGGATCCGACCAATGAGTCCGTTGGTCCGGTTGAGTTGCTTTCCGGAGTTGCGTTGGTGGGCGCAGGGATGGGGGCGACAACCATCAAGCTCGCCGATAACTTCAATGCTCGTATTAACGGGATTGTGCGCACCGATGTGAAGGAGACGGTGCAGAATGTGACACTCGCCAACCTGACCATTGATGGGAACCGAGCCCACAATACGGGCCACCAAGCTGGCTTTATCTCTGGAGCAAAACCCGAGGAGGGAGTCACGCATTCTAATATTACTGTCTCGGGTGTCGAGATCCTGAACTGCACAGCGTATGGCTTCAACCCACACGAGATCACCACCAATATCACCATTGAGGATTGTTTGGCTCATCACAATGGCCTCGACGGTTTTGTAGCCGATGGTGCCGAGGGCGGTACTTACAGGAATAACATTTCCTACGCCAACGACCGCCATGGCTTCAATATCCAAAATGCCACCACCAATCTCGTCTTGGAAAACAACGAAGCGTATGACAATGGCTCAGGAGCAACTGGTGGCGCTGGCATCGTTGTTCAGCGTGGCGATGTTCTGCGCGATGGTGCGAGCACGATCGACTGGGTTAGCAACATCCAGATTATCGGGGGTGAGTACTACCACAATTCGCGTGAGGGTATCCTCGTAAAACTCTCCGAGAATGTGACGATTGACGGCGCTTCGGTGCATGACAACATGCGCCAAGGTGTGCGCATCGAAGGCTCCACGGACACAATCTTGAGGAACAGCGAGATCTTCAACAATGCGCAAGGCCAAACGGCAACTGAACGGTACGACCAAGTTCAGATCCGCCTGCGCAACGATTACCCAGACGGCAATCCCGACAATGATCCGACAACGGTCCCGGCAATCAATTACTACTCGACTAACACCCAGATCCTCAACAATGCGATTTATTCCGATGGTGAAATCGACGCCCGCTATGGCATTCGCGAGGAGGTCACAAATCTCAACGGTGGCGCCACTGGAACTCAGGTCTCCGGCAACAGCGTCTTTGGCATGGCCTCGGGGCCAACCTCCGTTCCAGGTTATACCTACACGCTCGATGAAGCCTCTGCCGATGCGCAACCACTCGTGGATGATGTGCTCTACCTAGCACGTTACGCAGATGTTCGGGCGGCTGGGATTGATGCGGATGATCACTATGCGGCGTTTGGCTGGCAGGAGGGCCGCAACCCGAATGCCTTCTTCAACACCAACGGCTATCTCTCGGCCAATGCTGATGTGGATGCGGCCAACATCAACCCGCTCGAGCACTATCACCAGCAGGGCTGGACAGAGGGCCGCGATGCGTCTGTCTCCTTCGACACGACCCTGTACCTGCTCAACAATGCTGACGTGAGGAATGCCGGCATCGATCCGCTCGAGCATTATCTCGCCTATGGCCGCTTCGAGGGCCGGCAGGCGTACAAGGCAGTCGGGCAGGGCGTGCAGGGCACGTTTGATGCCGAGTACTACCTCCTGGCCAATCCGGATGTCGGGGCTGCCGGGGCCGATGCGGCGTTCCACTTTGCCAACTATGGCTGGAAGGAGGGGCGGGATCCGAACGCCTTCTTCGACACCTCGGCTTATCTTTCCACCTACACCGATGTGGCCGCAGCCGGGGTCAACCCGCTCGAGCACTACAATGCGTCTGGCTGGCAGGAGGGGCGGGATCCGTCGGAGACCTTCGACACCTCGAGCTACCTGGCCGCCTATGGAGATGTGGCGGCTGCCGGCATCAACCCGCTTGAGCACTACCTGAAGTTCGGCGTCTATGAGGGCCGATCTACCTTCAGCGATAGCGTCATCGCGTAAGAACGCTGCACGGTAAGTAGGAAGATTACCTGAAGGAGTGAGGCCCAGAGTCTGCGGCCTCATTTCTCTGGCTATGGTCGCTTCTGCAGATTCCGCGGCCCATCGCTGCTCTCTGGACCGGCTGTCGGGGCTGATCGATTTGTCCTCGCTGAAACGGCACCTTGGAGTTTCTTCGAAAGATTATGCTGGCGAATTCATCACGCCGGGTCGTCACGCTGGGGTGGAAGCTATCATGAGCCTGTTGAATACGGATTGACGTGTTTGCGCGAGTGATGTGTCGTCGAGCTAGGTACCGATCTGGATGAGGTTCATGGCGGCCGCAGTCAGACATGCTGCAGATGAGCCTTGGCTAGCCCGACGTGGCGGGAATGCCGCAGGTGCAGGACCCGGGCGCCCGCCGAGATCGTGCCCTCAATTCCAGTTCGCCGCAGATATTCTCGTGCGAAGGTTGGCTGTGCTTCACGAACCCGAGCGGCCTGAAGAATCTCATGTCCCTCGTGCGGACGGAGCGTGAGCAGGCGCCGAGCGCTGTGAGTGCATTGCCGTTTCAAGGGACACGGCCGGCAATTGCTCGTCGAGAAGCGAGCTTTGAGCGCGGTTCGCCCCTGATGGTAGCGGAACTCCAACTCCTGCTCTCGTGCCCTGCCGGGCAGGTAGCCACTTCCCGATCCCAATCGAGGAGGAAGTCCTGCACCGTGAAGCCTGCACTGTGATTACTAACGTGCACTGTGGATGCCGCTCGCTTACCTCCAACCACCTACTCCATCTTGGCTAGGGGAGATACCTACTAGCATCAGTTGTGTTACCCAGGCAGAGCGCTAATTTTTTGGAAGTCCGTCTAGAGACGGACTGGTTGTTGGTGTGGCTCAAGTGGCTGAAGGAAAGCCGAGAATTGTTTCTCAAAGCAATTCCAAACGCGCGCTTGCCGCGTGGATGGCTGCATCTGAATGCTAGAACGGGCGCCAAGAACTTCAAAGCCCTTAGGGAGATAATATGGCTACTATCAGCGGAACAGATAACGACGACCGGCTTATCGGTGGTACAGCCGGGAACGACACCTTTCAGGGAGGGCTAGGCAGCGACACCATCGATGGCAGCGGAGGCAATGACGCAATCTATGGCGGCAGCATCGGGGTCAACGATGATCCAAATCTGTACATTAACGAAATCAATTATTTCAACACGGGCTTCACAGGTATCCAAGTAGTATTTAGCTCCACGTCCAGACAAGGAACGGTCACAAAGTCTGACAGCAGCGTCGACACGTTCTTCGGAATCGATGGCGTGCGGGGAACCGCAGGAGTGGATACGTTTACTGGTGGATCTGGAGAGGGAGTCCAACGGTTCGTCGGATTTGGTGGGGCAGATACTTTCGATGGCACCTCAGGCATCAACGAGGTCGACTACCGGACTGAGGCAAGGGTGCTTGGCTTCACGACAGGTCTCACCATCAATCTGGCCACAGGGTCGGTACAGGATGCGACAGGTAGTACGGATACTCTGATCGCCATCGAGCGGGTTCGCGGTACCGTGAACAACGACCTTATCATCGGCAACGAGCTCAATAACCGTCTCCGGGGCGATGCGGGTGACGATACATTCGAGGGTAGCGCTGGCAGCGACAATATCGACGGCGGAGCTGGAAACGACACCGTTGTCTTTAACTTCAATCGCGCCGACGCCACTATCGAAACAACCACGACAGGCAGCGTGAGAGTTCGCGGCCCGGAGGAATCGGGGTCGAGTACCCTCCTCACCAACGTTGAGAACCTTCGGTTTGCCGACGATGTGCCGCCGGACGCTCAGGCGCTTGTGGATGATAGCTTCTACCTTGCACTCTATCCGGATGTTCGGGCGGCTGGGATTGATGCGGATGATCACTATGCGGCGTTTGGCTGGCGCGAGGGGCGTGACCCCAATGCCTTCTTCTCCACCTCAGGCTATCTCTCGGCCAATGCTGA
>NZ_LCYG01000035.1 GCF_001017175.1 Microvirga vignae
CAGCGGCATCGGCGAGAGCATTGCGCGGTCCTTCCATGCTCAAGGCAGCAAGGTCGCTATCCTCGACTACAATGCCGGGGCTGGCGAGGCACTGGCGAAGGAGCTCGGCGAGCGGGCGCATTTCGAGCATAACGACGTGCGCGACATCCCGGCTCTTCAGGCCGCGATCCGCCGCGCCAGCGAAAGGCTCGGCCCCATTACCATCCTCGTCAACAACGCCGCCCGCGATGATCGTCACACGATCGATCAGGTGACGCCGGAATACTGGCGCGAGCGCTTCGCCACCAACCTCGACCATCAGTTCTTCGCAGCTCAGGCCGTGCTGCCGGATATGGAAAAGGCGGGCAGCGGCTCGATCGTCAACATGGGCTCGACCAGCTACTTGGTGAGCGAGGATTCCTTCGCGGCCTACAAGACCGCCAAATCTGCCGTGGTCGGCCTCACGCGCGCCTTGGCCCGTGAGCTGGGCCCCAGGAACATCCGCGTGAACTGCATCGTGCCAGGCTGGATCATGACGCAGCGCCAGATCGATCTTTGGCTCACCCCTGAAGGCGAGAAGGAGCTGCTGAAGCGCCAGTGCGTGAAGCGCAAGCTCGTGCCGCAGGACATCGCCAATTTCGCCCTGTTTCTCGGCTCGGACGATTCCGGTGCCATGTCGGCCCAGACCTACCTGGTCGACGGTGGCTGGGTCTGAGACAGGAAACCCTCTTTTTGCGAGGCAAAAGGCCGGCATTGTAAGCCGGCCTTTTTCGTGAAGGGCGTCGGTCCCTCTAAAGAATGAGCATCGTTTGAGCGGAAAACCGGGTCCACTTTTCCGCACGATGCGCTAAGCGACAAACCTTCGATAGAGATGCCAAGTCGTGTAGCCGAGAACCGGCAACACCACGAGCATGCCGAAGTAGGCCATTCCCTTGGGCAAAATGGCGGGCGTTCATATCCGACTTGAGAATGTTCCTATGAAATTCTCAACGTTCGACCTGAAGGATGATTTTTCCCCTGCCGTGCCCTGAGTCCAGCCGCTCATGAGCTTTTGCGACTTCATCCAGAGGAAGAATGGTATCGACAACGGCCTTAGCCTGTCCGCGCTCGAACAGCGGTATCATCTCGCGCAACCTTGCACTCTCCCGTGTCAGGAAGGTGCCGAACAGCGTTTGGTTCTTGGTATAGAGGGCACTCAGGTCGCCATCCGGTGGAAGGATCGTGGCAATCCGACCAAACGGTCGTGTCACCAGGGTGCTCATGGAGACATTGCCTCCAGCCGTGTCGAACGAGGCATCGGCACCGCGGCTGCCGGTTTCGCGCATGATCTGATCGGCCGCATCGGCATCGTGGTAATCGATCGCGACATCCGCACCCAGCTCACGCAGAGCAGGGTGATTAGCCTTGCTGGCCGTCGCGATGATCCGCGCCCCTGCGGCCTTGGCAAACTGGATTGCGAAGGAGCCGACACCTCCGGCCCCACCATGGATGAGTACAGTCTCACCGGGCCTGACGTTCAGGCGACGAACGATAGCCTCCCAAGCCGTGCCTCCCGCCAACGGAATCCCTGCAGCTTCGACATGGCTGAGATTTGCAGGCTTGCGGGCGACGATCGTGGCAGAAGCGACCGTGTACTCGGCATAGCTCCCATGCGGGTTGCCGAAGATCTCTGGCGTGTAAAACACCTCGTCACCGACCTGAAACTCGGTGACACCTAGTCCGACTTCCTCAATGACGCCTGAGACATCGTAGCCGAGCACGGCCGGGAATGGGATTTGAGCCCAGGAGCCCGCTTGCCGGATCCTCGCATCAACAGGGTTGGTGCCGGAGGCGACCACGCGCACGAGAACCTCGCCCGGTCCTGGAGCCGGGCGCTCCCGTTCCTGCACCTTGAATACGTCCGGGCCGCCAAACTGAGTGATCACCATTGCGCGCATGCTGCTTTCCTCTGCGTGTCGGATGCTTGGTGGTCTCTGTAGGGTCCTACGGGTGGCACCTTTCAAAGCACCCGTCCCGGGTTGAGGATACCTTTTGGATCGAGGGTCTGCTTCATCTTGGCCATCAGAGCAAGCTCAGGCTCGGTGCGGCTTCGATTGAGATAGGGCCGCTTGATGCGTCCAATGCCGTGCTCGGCCGAGATCGAGCCGCCGAGTCTCGAGACCATGCCATAGACGAGGTTCTGAACGCCTTTCTTGGTGTCGCTCGTCATGTCCTTGATGGCCACGTTGATGTGGATGTTGCTGTCGGCCACATGGCCGAACACGACCCAGACCGAATCCGGATATTGCCGGGGCATCTCTTGGCGCAGATACTCCACGGCCTCTGTCATGCGATCGAGAGGCACGCTGACGTCGAAACGAATTTCCTCCGGCAGGAAGCGGCCATATTCGTAAGGCGTTTCCCGATAGGCCCAGAAGCGGTTGCGGTCAGCCCGCGATTGGGCGACGACAGCATCCTTGATGAGGCCCTGCTCGTAGAAATCGCTCAAAAGGGTCGAGAAGGCTTCGCTCCCTGTGGACTCTTCGCCCATATCGGCTTCGATGAGAAGCGTCAGGTCATGGTCTTCTTCGAAAGCTGGCGAAAGGCCGCAGATCTGTGTCGCGACTGTCATGAATTCCCGCCACATGGCCTCGAAGACGAGCAGGCGTCCCGGGTAGGATTGCTGGAACCTGCGCAATACCGCGAGGGCATCATCGAAGCTGCTGACGGCGCATAGGGCCGTCTGCACACCTTGAGGCTTTGGATGAAGGCCGATCACGACGCGGGTGATGACGCCCAAGGTTCCTTCGCTGCCGATGAAGAGCTGCGTCCAATCGTATCCGGCATTGTTCTTCAACATCTTGTTGAGCGAGCGGACGACGGTGCCATCCGCAAGCACCGCTTCCAAGCCGAGCGTATTGCGTCGGGCCATGCCATAGCGCAGCACCTGGTTGCCGCCTGCATTCGTGGCAATGTTGCCACCGATCGTGCAGCTGCCGCGCGCCCCGAGATCAATGCCACAGAGGAAACCCGCGTCCTCGGCAGCCTGCTGCACAATCGCGAGAGGGGTGCCTGCAAGAGCCGTGAGTGTGGCGCTGGCCGGATCGATCTCCTCGATCCCAGTCATGCGCTCAAGCGACAACGCAACTTCACCGCTTTGGGGATGGGCGCCGCCGGCAAGGCCAGTCAATCCGCCTTGGGTAACCACCGACTGGCCGTGCTCATGGCAGATCCGCAGCGCTGTCGCGACATCTTCCGTGCTCTGGGGAAGGATCAAGGCCTGTGGGGCAACGGGCTGCAAACCGCTTGCATCGGTATGGTTGCGGCCAGGGATGTCGGCTCCGAGACGAACCTGGGGACCGAGAGCGGCGACGAGGGCTTCAAGTACATTGCTCATTGAATTCACGTTTTGAAACTATGGAGCGGGTATTCGGGCCTAGCACGATCAGGAAGCGTCCGTCATACGCACGATGGCATCCGGCCGTTTCCAGAGATCCGGCAGTAATTCAAGCCCGAGACCGGGCTTCATGTTCACCGTCACTTCTCCCTTCGAGACGGTCGGCAGCTCCGTCACGAGCTCGGTATACCAGCCTGTATAGAACGCGCGGACGCTTTCCTGGATCAGCGCGTTGCGAGCATGAAGCGAGAAATGGCAGGAGGCGGCATAGACAACCGGGCCTGTGCAATCGTGAGGGGCGACCGGGACATGCCAAGCTTCCGCCAAGGCTGCGATCTTGCGGGCTTCCGTGAGGCCCCCGCACCAGGACAGGTCGAGCATGGCTACGCCGGCAACGCCGGTTTCGAGATACTCTCGGAAGGCATGGGTATAGGACAGAGTCTCCGAGGCGCAGACCCACGCTTTCGAGTGCTGCGCGTACTCCTTCAGGTCGCCGATATTGTCGAGACGGAAGGGATCCTCGTGCCAGTAGGTGTTGAACTCCCTAAGAGCGCCGGCCAGTTTCTTGGCCATCGGTAGGCTCCACAGGGAGTGGAACTCCACCATGATATCCATCTTGTCGCCGACGGCTTTGCGGATCTTAGCGAAGGGTTCGAGCGCAGTTCGTAGCTCGTCGGGTGAAATGTCATAGCCCTGGCTGCGCTCTGCGGCGACATCGAATGGCCAGATCTTCATCCCGGTGATGCCTTGCTCGAGCAGTGAGTGAGCCAAATCGTCGGCATGATGCAGGAAGGCTTCAAGATCCTCGTAGTCTCCCTCCGCCTGTCCGATGCCCCAGTTCGCGACTCTCTGAGCGCGGCTGTCACGAATGTATCGGTAGCCGGCACAGGTGTTATACACGCGGATCCTGTCGCGCGAGCGGCCGCCGAGCATGTCGCAGATGGGCTTGCCATGCGCCTTGCCGAAGATATCCCACAGAGCAATGTCGATGGCCGAGTTGCCGCGCGTTTCCACTCCCGCGGAGCGCCAGCCGAGATAGTTCTGAAGATCGCTATTGATGCCTTCGATCTGGAGCGGATCGCGACCGATCAGCTTCGCCGCTACGGTCTCGTGAATATAGGCCTCCACGGCAGCGGCTCCCATGAAGGTTTCTCCGAGTCCGATAAGTCCTTCATCTGTGTGAAGGCGAACCCAGACAATGTTCGCGAATTCCTGAAGCCGGATGGTTTCGACGTGGGTGATCTTCATGGGATCCTCTTATGGCTAAGCCTTCTAGTTCACGGCAGTCAGCAGAAGAGATTGGCTGCTCACCTGGTGTGCCATCCATATGCATGCAGCCTTGATGATATCCACCAACGTGAAGAACGCAGTCAGGTAGTCATAAGTCTAATATGAAACAAAGAAACACTTCGTGTGGCTCTTGCGCCGCCGCCAGTTTGGGGCATTGCAAAGAGGAGAGGGTGAAAGCACCTGTGGAAGCCTCCCCCCAGGGATCCTTGCGTAAGATGCGTTCATCTGCTCAAGTTGCGCTCCAAGATTGATGCTTGGGCACGGGAACATCTTCGCTGGCGGGTTGACTTGAATAATCACCCTTGACGAACAGAATAATAGCGGAACCGGCACAGCAGGGTGGGAGGAAATGTGAACAGGGTTGGGGCCTTCTTTTTCAAGGGCTTGGAGGGACTCATGGTCCTTCTGTTGGCCGCCATGGTTGTCATGGTCTTCGGCAACGTCGTGCTGCGTTATCTCTTCGATACAGGCATCGACATTTCCGAGGAGCTGTCGCGCTTCTTCTTTGTCTGGTTGACCTTCATCGGCGCCGTAGTGGTTGGGCGTGAGAACGCGCACCTTGGTGTCGAGACCCTAGTGGCCAAGCTCGGCGATAACGGCCGCAAGGTCTGCATGATCCTGTCCGATCTGTTTGTGATCATCTGTTGCGCTGTTTTCTTCTGGGGAACCTGGCTGCAGGCCGAGATCAACGCCACGAATTATGCGCCTATCACTGAAATCTCCATGCTCTGGGTTTACGGCGTCGGCTACTTCACGAGCCTCGGCCTTGGGCTGATGGCCCTGTTCAGAATTCTGCGCGTGCTGACTGGTCGAATCAGCGAGCATGAGCTCCGGGCGTTTGCTGGCGACTACAGCGATGACGAAGCACATGCCTTGAGGGAGCGTCTCGAGTGACGATCGTCGTTTTTCTCGTCTCCCTGCTTGGTGCCATGGCAACCGGCATGCCGATTGCCTTTGCGCTCATCGTCTGCGCGCTTGCTCTCATGCTCTGGCTCGGCAATTTCGACAGCCAGATCGTGGCTCAGAACATGATCATCGGCGCGGACAACTTCCAGCTTCTGGCCGTTCCGTTCTTTCTGCTCGCCGGCGAGATAATGAATGTCGGCGGCTTGTCGAAGCGAATCGTCAACTTCGCGCTCGCTTGCCTGGGGCATATCCATGGTGGCCTGGGCTATGTCGCCATCGTCGCGGCCTTGATCCTGGCCGCCCTGTCAGGTTCGGCTGCCGCGGATACGGCGGCGCTTGCGGCCATCCTGATCCCAATGATGCGCAATGCGGGCTACGATATCCCGCGTTCTGCCGGCCTCATCGCCGCTGGGGGCATTATCGCTCCGGTGATCCCGCCTTCCATTGGCTTCATCGTCTTTGGCGTTGCCGCCAATGTGTCGATTTCGCAGCTGTTCCTGGCAGGCGTCGCTCCCGGCCTGATGATGGGATTTTCGCTTGTCGCCGCGTGGTGGATCGTCAGCAGGAAGGACAAGCTGAAGACCACGCCTCGGACTACCATGCGCGAGCGGGGAAAGGCCTTCGTCGACGGCTTCTACGCCCTCCTGATGCCCGTGATGATCCTTGGCGGTATCAAATGGGGCATCGTTACGCCAACGGAAGCGGCCGTGCTGGCGGCGGTCTATGCACTGATCATCGGCATGTTCGTCTATCGCGAGTTGAAGCCGTCGATGCTCTATGGGATCTTCCTGACGGCTGCCAAGACGACGGCTGTGGTGATGTTCCTCGTGGCGGCAGCGCTGGTTTCGGCCTGGCTCATCACCCAAGCGAACATTCCGGCGGAAATCGGGAGCCTGATCCAGCCACTCATGGGCAACAAGACCCTGCTCATGTTCGCGCTGATGTTCCTGGTCGTCATCGTCGGCACGGCCTTGGATTTCTCGCCGACGGTGCTGATCCTGACGCCGGTCCTCATGCCTATCGTCAAGCAGGCAGGGATCGATCCGGTCTATTTCGGCGTCCTGTTCATCATCAACAATGCAATCGGGCTGATCACGCCGCCGGTGGGCATCGTGCTCAATGTGGTGAGTGGCGTCGCCCGCGTTCCGATGGGAGCTGTGATCAAGGGGGTCAACCCTTTCCTGATCGCGCAGCTCATAGTGCTCGTCCTGCTCATCATTTTCCCAGACTTGGTGATGGTGCCCCTGTCATGGCTGCGGGGGCGGTGAGCAGGGGGGAAGAAGAACCGAGAGAGGAAACTACCATGAAGACATTGAAATTCGCACTTGCTGCAGGCGTCGCCATGACGCTCCTGTCCGCGGTGCCGGCCGCCGCGCAGTTCACGGAGCGCAATATCCGCCTGTCCAACGGCGTGAACGAGGACCATCCCAACGGCAAGGGCGTCGAGAAGTTCAGAACCTGTCTCGCTGACAAGTCCGGCGGCAAGCTGAAGGTCCAGGGCTTCTGGGGCAACGCTTTGGGCGGCGACCTCCAGGCAACGCAGGCCCTGCGTTCTGGCACGCAGGAGATGGTTGTCACCTCCAGCTCGCCGCTCATCGGCATTCTGCCCGACCTCGGCGTCTTCGATCTGCCGTTCCTTTTCGCCAACGAGAAGGAGGCCGACACCATCCTCGACGGTCCGTTCGGAAACTATATCAACGGCAAGCTCGAGACGGTCGGGCTCGTCAATCTGGCCTATTGGGAAAACGGCTTCCGCAATCTCACGAACTCCCGCCGCCCCGTGGAGAAGTGGGAGGACTTCAAGGGCCTCAAAGTTCGCGTCATGCAGAACAACGTGTTCCTTGACACGTTCAAGAACATGGGCGCCAATGCCGTGCCGATGGCCTTCGGCGAGGTGTTCACGGCTCTTGAGACCAAGGCCATTGACGGCCAGGAGAACCCGTTCGTGACCATCGACACCTCCAAGTTCTACGAGGTGCAGAAGTATCTGTCGGTCACCCGCCACGCCTATACGCCGTTCCTGACCCTCTACTCCAAGAAGCTGTGGGACGGGCTGTCGAAGGATGAGCAGGCGGCCCTGAAGGAATGCGCCGTCGTTGCCCGCGACGAGCAGCGCAAGGCCTCCCGCGAGCTCGGTCAGGCCTCGCTCGAGAAGATCAAGGGCTCTGGCGTCGTCGTCAACGAGCTCAACGAGCAGGAGGCGAACCGCATGCGCGAGCAGGCGAAGCCTGTGTGGGAAAAGCATGCCTCCACCATCGGCCCGGAGACGGTGAAGATGATGCAGGATGAACTGGACAAGATGCGCAAGAAGTAAGCCGTCCTGATCCAACTCGCACGGTACTGCCCGGGGTGCCGACGCCCTGGGCAGTTTGCCTGTCCTTTCCTTCTGTCCCGGTCTTCGCTGGGCCGGGGTGTTTTGAACGAAGTTTTTGATCGATGCAGATTCTCATTCTCGGAGCGGCCGGCATGGTCGGCCGCAAGCTCACCGAGCGGCTTATCAAGGAAGGCCAGCTGAACGGACAGGCCATCACACGCATGGTCTTGCATGATGTGGTGGAGCCCCAAGCACCAAAGGCCTCCTTCGAAATTTCGACGCTCACCTCCGATTTCTCCCAACCGGGTGAGGCGGAGAAGCTTGTGGCGAGCCGGCCCGACATCATCTTCCATCTCGCCGCCATCGTGTCCGGCGAGGCTGAAGCTGATCTGGAGAAGGGCTACCGGATCAATCTCGATGGAACGCGTTTTCTCTTCGACGCCATTCGTCATATTGGCGACGGCTATTGTCCGCGCCTCGTTTTCACATCCTCCATCGCCGTCTTCGGTGCCCCGTTCCCGGAGGCGATTGGTGATGAATTCTTCCTCACGCCGCTTACGAGCTACGGTACGCAGAAGGCCATTGGTGAGTTGCTGCTGGCTGACTACACGAGGCGCGGGTTCTTCGACGGTATCGGCATTCGCCTACCCACGATCTGTGTCAGGCCGGGCAGGCCCAACAAGGCGGCCTCGGGCTTTTTCTCGAGCATCATTCGCGAGCCGTTGAGCGGGCAGGAGGCCGTGTTGCCGGTGCCCGAGGATGTGCGACACGCCCACGCGTCGCCGCGCTCCGCCGTTGGCTTTCTCATGCATGCGGCCAACATCGACACCGCGAAGATCGGTCCCCGGCGCAATCTGACGATGCCGAGTGTCTCGGTGACCGTAGCGGAGCAGATCGATGCCCTGCGGCGTATTGCAGGCGAGAAGGCGGCGGCGAGGATCCGCCGTGAGCCCGATCCTGACATCATGCGCATGGTGTCAGGATGGGCGCGCCGCTTCGACGCCAGCCGAGCCGAGAGCCTCGGCTTCCAGGCAGAGAAGAGCTTCGACGAGATCATCCGCCAGCACATCGAGGACGAGCTCGGCGGCAGGATCGTCAGCTGATGGTTGCAGGGGCAGCGCTATGAAAGGCGCCGCCAAGCAAGCGTGTCCTTAGCAGTTGGTCTGTTGCTTTGTGGTCGTGCCCGTCGCATCGGTCTCTTGCTGTGTGGTAGTCGAGCATCCGACGTTTCCTGTCGTGCCGACATCCCGATGTTCAATCGTGACATTCTGCTGATCCGGGCCGGAAGCCGCGCCGCCAACGGCGCCACCGACGCCGGCGCCCACCGCTGCCCCAACGGGTCCTCCAACTGCGGCGCCAGCCGCGCCACCGGCCGCCGCGCCCGCTGCGGCCCCTCCGGTCTCTGCCATGGCTAGCGTCGGGAATATCAAGGTTACCGCAACAAGAGTGGTTTTCATGCTGATACGCATCGGTGCTTCTCCATGTGAGCCAATCGCGGATTGCGTTTCCTGCTTACTTAACGGCAGTTGACCGCAGAGCGTTTCAGCTTGGCTTGTCCGATGCGAATTGGTGATTCTGACCTTCGATGGAAAGGTCTCCGGCCGATAGTGGCGTATAAGGCTTTTGGGGCCTAATCATGGGCATCCTGGCGGGCTCTCCTGGCCTGTAGCGACATCGACCAAGGTTATTGACGTGTTTTTGCGACATTTGCCTTGTGGAAACACGATTCTGACAACTTGGAACTTTGTTCCCAAGCACTATGCAGATAATGCTATTCAGTATGCGCATGGCCTCAAAAGGAGTTTCCAGTGGCAAAAGCAGCAACGAAGAAAGCCCCGGCCCGCAAGGCCGCAGCTACGAAGACCGCAGCAAAGAAGACCACCGCCAAGACGGCTGCCAAGACAGTCGCCAAGAAGCCCGCTAAGGCGGCCGCTTCCAAGACCACGGCGAAGGCTGCCGTGAAGGCCGTGAAGAAGCCTGCCAAGGGTCCGACGACGAACGGCATCCTCACGCTGCGTCACATCGCTGAGGCACTGTCTGAAGCGCACGAGCTTCCGAAGCGCCAAGTGAACGAGATGATGACCCAGGTCATCGACTTCATCGCCAAGAGCCTGAAGAAGGGTGAGAAGATCCGCCTCTCCGGCCTCGGCATCCTGCAGGTTCGCAAGCGCGCTGCTCGCATGGGCCGCAACCCGCAGACCGGCGAACCTGTGAAGATCAAGGCTTCGAAGAAGATCGCTTTCCGCGCTGCGAAGGACCTCAAGGAGTCCATCTAAGCCTCAAGGCAGCGGTGCAGCATGACGTGCTGCACCGCTAACGCCATTTCGGGCCGTTCCCGCACGCATTATCGCTTCATTGTTTCGGGCAGGCGGCGGCTCAAGGCGGCACTAATCCCTGCTGATCACGTAGCCGAAATCCTACTGGTTATCTCGGCTTGAAGGTCTAGCGCCCTCGATACCTCAAGCAGATTTTATAACCTCTGACTTCCGAGGGCTGCAGCACTCCCGAACTGGCCTCGATCACTCCCTCGGCCTCTGAATTTTCCTTAGATATTAAACTCGATTTAGCCGGCTCTATAAGAACGAGCCGCCTGACACCTGCTGAATGAATCGTGCTATATTGCGCCGCAACGGGGTCGCAGCGGATGCCACAGCACGTCCCATCGGCGCAATTGGCGAGTACGGCCGAGAGACGGCAGGTCACTGCGCTCGCGTACGATCTCGTCGGCTCGACCCGCCTCGCCGAGCGGCTTGATCCGGAGGATATGCACGAACTCCTCCAGGGGTTCCACCGGATGTGCACTGCCGCCGTCGAGGAGTTTGGGGGCAAGGTCAACCGGTACATTGGCGATGGCGGGATGGCTTATTTCGGCTATCCCACGACTTATGAGAATGCGGCCGAAAGGGCCATCCAGGCAGGCCTCGCCATCATAGAAAGATGCGCTCATCTCAGCCCTGCGGGATATGGCGGCAGGATCGCATTGAGCGTCCGTGTCGGCATCGCCACGAGCAGGGTCGTTGCGGGCGACATGGCTGGGGATCGGGGCTTCGGAACCGATGAGGTTGTTGGCATCGCGCCCCATCTTGCTGCCCGCCTTCAGAGTGCGGCAGCACCGAACTCCGTTTTTGTCAGCGAAGCGACTCGTCGGCTCGTCGGCACCATGTTCCGCTTCGGTCACCGCCAGGAGCTGCAGCTGGCCGGTTTCTCTCAATTGCAGCAGGCCTGGACCGTCCTGCGTGCTCGACGGCCGCAAACACGTTTCGAGGGGTTCCATTCACGGGGCGATACCCCCTTTCTCGGAAGGGGTGCCGAACTCGCAGCCATATCGGAACGTTGGCAACGCGTGCAGAACGGGCAGGGGCAAACGATTCTCCTCACCGGCGATCCCGGCATCGGTAAATCACGCGTCGCAGCCGAAATTCGCGCGATCATGGATCACGATGCCGCTCTCGTGCTCAGCTTCCAATGTTCGCCCCTCCATGTGTCGACACCGCTCCATCCAGTTAAGACCTTTCTCGAACGGGCCTTGCTGATGCGCACAGGACGGCTGCATCATCTGCCGAAGGGGAGGTTGAGCCGCCTTCTTAATCTTCCGGTGCCTCCCATGCCGGATGCAGCTCCTATCCTCATGGGGGTCCTTTTTCCGCTTCAGGAGGAGAGGGGGGAGGTCGGGCCACAGGACAAAGCGGAGCAGATCAAGGAAGAGACCTTTACGATCCTGATCGAAATCATCGCGCGTCTGACCGCTCGTGGTCCTCTCCTGATCATCGTCGAGGATGTGCAGTGGATAGATCCGAGTTCGCTGGAGCTGCTGGATCGTCTGATTTCCACAATCGTGGACCTGCCCGTTCTCCTGATCGCGACGGCGCGTCCAACCTTCACGGCTCTTGAACCGTCGGACACACGGCATCTGACGAGAATTGAGCTCTCGCCCTTGGCGGAACAGGCGGCAATTGCCCTCGTCCAGCACGTTGCTGGCCCATCTCAAATTCCCAATGCAGAGCTGCTGCGCATTATCGACCGCTCCGAGGGAAATCCCTTTTTCCTAGAAGAACTGACGCGAACGTTTCTGGAGCAGAAGGCTACGGCGGATCGGGAGGCAACTACCGGGCAAACAAGCGAACTGCCCATATCGCTGATGGATGTGCTGGCAGCGCGCCTCGATCAGTCCGGGCCTGGCAAGCAGATTGCACAAGTGGCAAGCGCGATCGGACGAAGGTTTCCGCACAATCTGCTGCAGGATGCAACGCAACTCGATGAAGAGGAACTCAATGCCGGTCTCGCCCGATTGTACGAACGCGGTGTGATCGCTCCCGAGCACGACGTGCCACAGCATTCGTATAGCTTCAGGCATGCTCTCTTGCAGCAATGCGCCTATGACAGCATGGTGAAGGCCACTCGCCAGAAAATCCACCGACGGTTGGCCCATCTTCTGGAAACAGCCTCCGCCGAGCCCGAAATCCTCGCGCGTCATTTCACCGAGGCCGGCATGCCCCGCGAGGCTATCGTTCAGCTCCAGCTCGCCGGCCAGCGTGCCGCGTTACGTTCCGCTAATCTCGAGGCCATCAGTCTGCTGCGGCGGGCTCTGTCCCTCTGCAGCGACGTTGAGCCGGGAGAGGAGCAGAACGAGATCGAACTCGACATCTGCCTTGCTCTCGGCCCGCTCCTAATTTCCAGTGTTGGCCCTGGCGCCGATGAAGTCCAGGAGCTTTACAGACAGGCCATTGCGCTTTCAGACAGTCTTCCGACCGATCAACGTCGCTTCACGGCTTATTGGGGATGGTGGCGCACGGCTCCGGATTTCAAAGCCATGCGCGAGCGCGCTGATCAGCTGTCTGCCATAGTCCAAGATCTTGCCAATCCGCATCTGGCTCTGCAGGCCCACCACTGCCAATGGGCGACGCTCTTCATGTTGGGGGAGCAGGAGCGCTGCTGCGAGCACATCAAGGAGGGACTTGCTCTCTATGATGTAGTGGAGCATCGGCACGACGCCATCCTTTATGGCGGTCACGACCCGAAGGTCTGTGGTCTGGGCGAACAGGCGTTGTCCCTTTGGCTACAGGGATTCCCCAGACGTTCTCTGGCTATCATCAAGGCTTGCGCCCGGCACGCTGCAACGCTCGATCACCTTGCCAGCAAGACCCATTTCGAAGAGGCTGAAATCAATCTCCTTCACTATCGCCACGACGTGGAGGCTGTGAAGGACCGAGCTTCGCGCATGCATCGTTTCGCGGAGAAACTGAGCTTCCGGGACATTGCTGCGAAGGCAGAGATCTTCGGTGGATGGGCGGCATCGCTGAGCGGCGATCTCGCCGAAGGCGTTGTATCAATCGAGCGTGGTCTTGAGACCCAGAGGATCATCGGCACGCAGGAGGACTTCCCGGCCTATCTGGAGATGCTTGCAGAAGTCTATGGACTTTCGGGTGAATTTTCCCGCGGACTTGAGGTGATCGAGGAAGCCATCAGCATCGCGAACGGAACCGGCTTGCGTTACTGGATCGCGGAAATTCTGCGACGGAAGGGCGATCTCCTCTCCTCCCTTGGTCGAGGGGATGAGGCTCTTCGCTGTTATGACGAGGCTATCGCGGCTGCAGAATCCCAGAATGCGAACGCCCTTCTCCTGCGTTCCGCGACCAGCCGGGCGGCTGCTCTCGCAGACACAGATTTGAGGGGGGCGGGCGTTTCACAGCTCGAAACTGCTCTTGCGAGAATACCCGAGGCAACGCCGACACGGGACAAAGCTCTGGCGATGGATCTTCTGGGCCGGCTGCGGTGAATGACATGAGCAAGACCTTCGCCGCGACAGTCGACGAAACCGGAGTTCCTTCCAGGGAGGCGGCGCTGTCGAAGGTCTACCGGTCAGGAACGCATCGCGCAGTTGAGCCAAAAGAGACCCTGGATCGGTTGCGTCCCTTCTTCGGAGCATTCGGCATCACCCGTATCGCGGATATCACGGGCCTCGACTCCATCGGGATTCCGGTTGCGGTCGCTATTCGTCCCGGTTCGCGCTCGAACATCACGTTCCAAGGCAAGGGGCTGGATCGAACAGCCGCAAGAGTCTCCGCTGTCATGGAATCTATTGAGACCTGTTGTGCGGAGCGCGCATTTGGCCCTCTGGTCTGGGCCTGCGCAAGTGAGATGCGGCAAGCAGGTCGACAAATCGTGAATTTCAGCCGTCTCAGCTATCGTCTAGGGGCACGTTTCTCGGGGGAAACCCGCATTCTGTGGTTCGAAGGGCAGCACTTAGCCGGTGGAGGGAGCTGCTGGCTGCCATTCGAGTGCGTTCACACGAATTTCACCCTTCCAGCGCCTGCCGGCAGTGGCTACTTCGTGGCGAGCACGAATGGCCTCGCATCGGGAAACGACCGCCGTGAAGCGTTCGTCCATAGCCTCTGCGAGCTGATCGAACGTGATGCGCAGGTTCTCTTCTCGCTGGATTCGAGAGGCATCGACAGTCGGCGCCTCGATCTCACATCGGTTGACGATCCGAATGCAGCGTCTGTGCTGTTACAGATCTCGGAGAGAGGCTTCGTCGTAGCCGTATGGGATCTAACCACGGATATCGGCATCGCGGCCTTCAAGTGCCACATCATGGAGCGGCATGGTGGTCCAGGCCTCATGCCTTTGCCTGCCGAAGGGCATGGGTGTCATCCCGACAAGGGAATCGCACTCTTGCGAGCGGTTCTCGAAGCCGTCCAATCCCGCGCCACGATCATCGCGGGCAGCCGGGACGATGTGGGGCCCGCTCTCTATACGCGGTTCGATGATATGGCGGATCTGGCCCGCTGGCGTGAACGCCTCGGCTCGGAGGCGGCAGCCTGCAGCTTCGGCAATGTTCCCCATGCCTACCATGCGACTGTGGACGAGGACATCGAACACATCGTGGAGCGCCTCTGGAGAGCAGGGCTCAACGACGTCATCGTCTCCGACCTTCAACCAGACAATTCCATTCCAGCCGCCGTCGTCCGTGTGGTCGTGCCGGGCCTTGAAGGGCCTCTTGGCATTGATGTCGCCCTGGGACACCGCGCCCGCGTTCAGATGGAGCGGATCTCATGAGCGTGGTTGTATTCTGCGGTCCGACCATCTCGGCTGCGGAGGTTCGTGAACGGATTGACGCGACGTGCCTCCCACCGGCCAAGCATGGTGATATTCTTCGGGCGGTGGAAATGTCCCCGAAACCGCGCGTGATTGCGATCATCGATGGATCCTTCCGAAATGTTCCGGCCGTGCGGCACAAGGAAATTCTCTGGGCTCTGCATCAGGGCACTCACGTTTTCGGTGCAGCCAGCATGGGCGCCTTACGAGCAGCGGAACTCTGCGAATTTGGGATGGTGGGTATCGGCTCCATCTTTTCCGGGTACCGCTCCGGACAGATCGAGGACGACGATGAGGTGGCGGTGGAGCATGGCCCCCCGGAACTCGGCTTCATGCCGCTCAACGAAGCGATGGTCGACGTTCGGGCAACCCTTGATGCGGCTTTTCGTGGTGACATCATTGACCAAGCCGCGAAAGATCACCTGATCAATCAGGCGAAACAGCTTTTCTATGCAGATCGTGCTTGGCCGGATCTCATCACACTCGCCAGGGCATCGGGATGCGATATCGCGGGACTCGATGCACTGGAGGCGTGGCTCCCCACAGGGCGTGTCAACCTCAAGCGCAGGGATGCGCTGGAAATGCTGGCAGCAATCCGCGGTTTTCTCGATACGGATCCTCCGCCCTTCGAGCCGAACTTTACCTTCGAGCGGACGGAGGTCTGGGAGCTCGATTACGAGGCCGCGCATAGTCTTCCACAGCTCATTGGTGGCGCATCCCGTGCGCTTCTCGTGCAGGACATTCTAGACGAGCTCCGGTTGATCCCGGGCGATTATGCACGGGCACAGCGGGAGGCTCTGGCCCGCGCCCTTTCAATCCGAGAAGCGCGCAGACAGGGGATCGATCCCGGTTCCGACGAAAAGGAGAAGGCGCTCCGAACATGGCTTCGCGAGCGTCGCGCAGGATTGCAGCGGGCTCTCGAAGACAACCGGCTTGGTGATGCGGAGTTGGAGAATTTCCTCAGCGAGGAGGCGCTCGTCCACTGGACGGAAACAGCGTTGGAGCAAGCCGTTCAAAACAATCTTCTCAACACGCTGCGCTCCCGTGGATGGCTTGCTGCTCTCATCGAGCGTGCCGAGGCAAAGCAGCTCGCTCTTCGTGCGCTGGGCAAAGAAGGAGCAACGACGCAAACAAGCGGCATATCCCCCACCGCTCTGCTCGGCTGGTTCTGGCGGCAGACGTTCCCTGGACAGATTCAGACGGCGTCCTCAGAGACACTGGCGCAAAAGATGGGGTTTTCTGACGTATCCGAGATGAATAGAGCGCTTCTTCGGGAGTATCTCTTTCGCAAATACAGCGAAGAGCATTGTATTCCAATAAGGAGTAGCGGCTTGACTTGAGGTTGATCTTAACCTGACATAGTCGAGCAGCAGGAGAGGCGCCAATGACCAACTTGGTCGAAGTCACCCGGAGCAGACCTGTCCCAGCGAGCTACCAGTACAGCCCTGCACGCATCACGCTCTATGGCGTTCCCATCTTGGCACTGGAACTAGGTGACCAGGGAACGATCATCTGTACTCCTGATCCTCCCCATCCAGACCAGACATTGGCTCTGATCTATGGCTTCTGTTACCAGGGGCATTGCTATTCCCTTCCTGAGCCGGTGATCGTCCTCGTCCAAGGGGTTGGAAGAGCTGCGGATGGCTGCGGATGGGAGAACCAGGACTACTTTGCCTGGGATGTCGACAAGTCCAACCAAACCATCCAGCTCCAAGCTCGCGGGGACTCGTTCGAGGAATTGATCCTCAATCGCAACCTCAACACCACGAAGCAGCCGATCGCCTATTCGATTGCTCATCAAATGGCACATCGGGGCGGGAAGCTTTCCGAATAATTCGTGGGGATGCTGCGATGACAAGCGTGTTCGGCTTTTTCTTCGGCAGGCTGGATGGGCGGCGTCGGTTCACGAAAATCGTCAATGTTCCAACGGGTATCACCAGTGTCACCGCCCGGAAATTTAGGGTGAAGCTCGTCAGCCCACCACCTCGAAACCCGGATGAGGATACTCTTTATGCGGAGGTGACCGCAACCGTTCGTGGGGCCGAACGCGCAATCGAGCGCGTCATATACTCGGAGTACCAGGATTATCATGACTTGAGGCAGGTGCCCCAATTGCCTGAAAGTTTCTGTGAGGGCAACGTGAGAAGGGAGAGAGTCGATCTCTACGCTTGCCTGCCGGAATATGAGGTTTGCAATGAAGATTGTGAGGCTGAGCCGCTGAACATCTCTCCACCTGTGTCTTCCGTCGGTTTCCTGGTCGAGATACATCTTAACATTCAAGCTCTCCCGGCCGGGACCAACATCAAGGGCGTCATTGCCCTCAGCGATGGGTAGGTTGTGTCATCGGAACTCAGGCGCTCTCACTGACACGTCAATTCCTCTCCATTGAAAGATCGAGCTGATTTCGTCCAGGTGACGTTCTCCCGCGATGGTCCGAATGGCATCCTGGAGCGCCCCTCCAAACGTTTCGAACGTCAACTGATTGGGTGACATCGCCTGCCAGGCTGAGACGAGGCAATGTCCGAAGATATCGCGCGCCTCCATGAGGGCGGCCTTGAAAGCAAAGTGGCGGTTTTCGTAGCGGCGGGCAAAGGTTTCAGAGACTTGATCAGCCCATTGTTCATTGGTCTTCGTCTCGAAAGCTCTCATCCATAGATCCGGCGGGATGAGCCCACGGTACTCGAGTTCCGCGGCATACAGATAAACGATGATATCGAAGCACGCGCCGGTGAGGGGACGGGAAAGGTCATGGGGCTCGGGACGCACCTCCCACATCTTCGCATCGTTGCTCGCAATACGGATCTGCTTCGTCTCCGAAACTTCGGCCAGACGGTTGAGTTCGTTGAGCGTGTAGATGTTGCCTCGGCAAGAACGCAGCAGCCTGTCAAGAACGGAGTCGAAGTGCAGGAGACCGATCAGAGCCGTGACGTCGGCGCAGGCCTCATGGAAAGCGCGGAATGCGAGTGGCATCTCGCCGCTTGTAGGGAACCCGACGAGTGAGAAGACGATGGTATGGCCTATCTCGTGAGCGATGACGTCGAAGTTCAGCCCATAGGGATGGATGACTCCTTCGGCCGAGGAAAACCTGCCGAACTCGACATAGCCGTAACCGGATTGAGCATTGTCCCAATTGATCAACGGAATGATCTCAAGGCGCGGATAGTCTAGACGGAACGGCCATTCGATCCTTCGCCCGAGATAGCTTTCAAAGATGTCGAGGACACGGCGCACAGAGCCGTACATGTGAACTGCGAGAAACTCGCGGGAGCCGGGAGCAAAGTGGGCGAAGTGCCCGTTCTCATCCGGCTCGACGGGAGCACGAGTGGGACCATAATAGGGAGGGAGATAGGGGAATGCGTAGGGCTCATCCTTATCGATGGCATCGATGACATACATGCGATCATCTGCCGGCCCGGGCGCGATACTCCCAGCCGGTGGTGACAGCCAAACGATTTCAGGTTCGGCAAACCCAGCTAGGAAAGGTGCCTGCGGGAAGAGGCGTACGCGTGTTCCGAATTCCCGGTCTCGATCAGCGTAGTAAAGCACCATAGCAAACTCGAGGTCGGCAGGGTTTGATCGATTGCGACAGAGTGGGCCCGAATCGCCGAATATGCAACTGCTGCGGTTCTGATCACGTTCCCACGGCGGATAAGCACAGTTCCTTATATGGTCGCGCTAGGGAACCGCCTTTGGCGCGAACAAGAATTTTCATCCGCATGTCCCGTTCAGACAGCTACGCATCGCCTTCCGGCATGGCTGCTCCCGAACCTCCCGGGACTGTGAGATAGGTCACAGACCCTCGCTTGCCCTAGGAGCAAACTGAAACTGTTCTCCAGCAGGGGAGGTCTGGAATGACCTATATTGCGATACGTCTGCGCCTCCTGGCGCGCATCCGTCTCCTGACCACCACTGCAACGGCAGCCCTTATAATTGCTACGTCAGCAGCGGCTTGCCCCCTTGGCGATCACAATTCTCCGAGAGTGAAACTCCTCCACAGGATGATCCATGCAGGGCACTCGCAGCCGGTATCGGAAGTGAAGATAGCGCAAGCAGATCATCAGGCTCATCCTCATCCTCCGGCACGTAATGAACTTGGAGCCTATAGCCGCGATCTTCCGAAAGGAGCGGCGGCACCAAGCGCTGAGATTCGTCCGCCCATCTACGAAAACCTGGGCCATTTCACATGGTCTGCCGTCGGTCCATCAGGACAGGATGCGCGAGCCTATTTCGACCAGGGCTATCGTCTTGGCTGGGGCTTCAACCATGCCGAAGCAGCCCGTGCATTCAGGGCGGCACAGGAGCTCGATCCGAACTGTGCCATGTGCCTCTGGGGAGAGGCCTGGGTGCTTGGGCCGCACATCAATTATCCCATGGATGCCGGTGCCAACGCCCGTGCGCTTGTTGCGCTCGAACAGGCTAAGCGCCTTGCTCCAACTGCTGGTGAATTGCAGGTTGCTCTCATCGATGCCCTCTTGCGGCGGCATTCCTCCGATCCAAAGGCAGATCGCAAGGCACTGGATCAGGCCTACGCCGATGCGATGGAGGCGGTGCAAGCCCGCTTCCCGGAGGATACGCACGTCGCGCTCCTGACCGCTGATGCGCTCATGAATCTCAGCCCCTGGGATTACTGGACGGACGGTGGGCGAATGCCGAAGGGGAAGACCGCGCGAATGGTCGAGCTTATCGAAGGTGTGCTCGGCGACAGAAAGGTCGGGTCTCTTAAGACGGATCCAGACCACCCCGGGGCTATCCACCTCTACATCCATGCCGTCGAGGCCTCCGACCGGCCGGAACGCGCCGCACCTCACGCGGCCCGACTGGCGGCATTGATGCCCGGGGCCGGGCATCTCGTGCATATGCCGAGCCACATCTGGTATCGCCTCGGTCGCTGGCGCGAGAGCCTGGACGCGAATGTGCAGGCGGCCGCCGTCGACGAAGCGCAGCTCAAGCAAGGTGGCGCAAGCCTGCTCTATTCGGAGGGCTATTACGCTCATAACCTTCATTTCGTGATGGCCTCGGCCCTCATGGGGGGCGATGGGGGGACAGCTCTTGCGGCAGCTGAGAAGCTGGCCGGTCTTGTATCGGACCGCACCAAGCGCGAAGTGCCTTGGACACAGCCTATTGCGGCAGCGCCTTATACGACCCATGCCCGCTTCTCGGAACCTGAGAAAGTGCTGTCTCTGCCGGCACCGGATGCGGGTTTCCCGTTCGTGCGGGCTTCGTGGCACTACGCTCGCGGTGTGGCGTTGGCGCGTCTCGGACGGGAGGAGGATGCACGGACCGAGGCGGCGGCCATCGCAGAGCTGGCGCGCGCACCTGAGATCACGGCAATGCCGGATGTCGGCGTGCCAGGCCCGAGCGTGCTCGCCATTGCTGGGAAAGTGATTGAGGCGCGGATTGCGCAGGTCAAAGGCGATCACGCGCAAGCTGCGGCTCGCTTCGCGGAGGCGGTCGAGATCCAGGATCGATTGCCCTACATGGAGCCGCCCTTCTGGTACTACCCGGTGCACCAGTCCCTCGGAGCAGCCTTGCTGCAGGAGGGAAAAGTCGAGGAAGCGGAAGCTGCCTTCCGCGTAGCGCTGCAGCGGTCGCCCAACAATGGGTGGGCTGTCGCGGGGCTGCTTCAAGCCGCCGAGAAGCGCGTTGATAATGCAGTTGCCGAGGAGGCGAGGGCACTCATGAAGAGAAATTGGTTTGGCGGAGACACACCTTCGCTAGATCGTCTCTGATCTCGCTTCCCACGATTTTGGACTGGAGCTTCATTTGTCTCCGGCCCAAGAAACTTCATTACGCGTGATGCCTGACAGATCCTAGACAGGCACCGAAAGGGAGGCTTCGGACACGAAGCCTCCTTTTGTTGTGAATGGATGCGATGCCGGTCGGAGCCTACGGTCGGACTCAGGCCAATATGATCAGATGTAGTAGATCGAGATCCTCCATCCCTGGACGTCTTGGACTTCCACATCCATCCCATAGACTTCCCGGATCACGTCGCTCGTCATGATCTCGCCGGGCATGCCGTGACGAACGATTGCTCCATCGCGCATGGCCACAATGTAGTCCGAGTAGCACGAGGCAAAGTTGATGTCGTGCAGTACGAGGACAATGGTTTTGCCGAGCGCGTCGGCCGCCTGCCGCAGCAGCTTCGTCATGCTAACTGCATGCTTCATGTCGAGATTATTCAGTGGCTCGTCGAACAGCACGTAATCCGTGTCCTGACAGAGCACCATGGCTACATAGGCGCGCTGGCGCTGCCCGCCTAACAGTTCGTCGCGGAAGCGGTCAGCGAGTGGCTCCAGGCCGAGGAAGCCTATGGCCTTCGAAGCATGGGCTCGGTCGTTGGCCGTGAGGCGGCCTTTAGAATATGGATAGCAGCCGAACTCGACCAGGTCCCGAACCGTCAGACGAGAGCCGAACCCGATTGTCCTGTCTGAGAATGGACAGTCGCTGCGCCAGAATGTCGGATCGCTTCTTGGTGACGTCGAGCTCATTGACGGTTACCGCTCCGGCTGTCATAGGCACGAGGCGGCTGATCATCGACAGGAGGGTCGATTTGCCGGCGCCGTTCGGGCCAATGATGGACGTGATGGCCTAGCGGGGGATCCGCAACGACACGTCACGCACCACGATGGTGTCACCATAGCTCTTGCGCACGTTGGAAATCTCGATCAACGGGCTGCTCCTCGATCAGCAGGGCGAGGAAGACGATTCCGCCCACGAATTCAATAACGACGCTCAGGACGGTATCGAAAGCGAAGACCCGCTCGAGGATAAGCTGACCACCGATGAGGCAGATGACAGCGAGAAGTGCCGCAATAGGCTGTTATCTCGTTTCATAACCATTGAGCTGTTTCGATCCAGCCAATGAGATTTATTCCGGTAGGAATAAGCTGGTGAAAGGATTATCATCGCATAAATTGAGGGCTCCGCCGTGTTGCAATCCGCGGTTGGTACCAGTGTCTTCGATATTCAAATTGATGCCGCGGAAGCGTCGAGCCGACGTGCCAATGCCGAGCCGTCAATTCTTTTTCCTGACCGAAACCTCCTTTTCACCGCTGATTTTAGAAGATCGGGAGCTGATCTTTTGCTCATAGGGCACGATCGGACAGCGGTCATCCTCGACTACTTCACGCATGGACGGCACCCGAGCCTCACGACTCCCGAAGGCGCCAGCTTGACAGGCGAAACCGTTGAGGCGCTGGCGGGCGCCGGTGTGCCGGAACATTACGTGCAAGCAACCAACATGGCGTCCACGCGAGTGCCGATTGGACGCGTGGAGAAAGTTTCCGGATCTGCGACTGTCCTGCGAAATGGCGTCCCTGTCGAACTGCACCTCGGCGACATGGTCGCCAAAGGAGATGTCGTACAGACCGGATCGGACTCGACGCTGGCGATACGATTCAACGACGGAACAGTGTTCGGCCTTTCTTCCAATGCCCGCATCGTGCTCAACGACATGGTGTACGCGGCGGATGCGACTTCAAACTCGGCGCTGTTCACCCTTGTTCAAGGTGTCATCGGGTTCGTTGCAGGACGGATCGCCAAGACCGGCGACCTGAAGGTCGACACGCCTGTCGCCACCATGGCGATCAGAGGAACTGCCGTTCAGACTGAGGTCTCCGCATTCAGCGGAGTTACGAAAATTTCGGTTCTCACCGAACCGGATGGCTCCGTAGGATCGGTCCTGCTCCTCGACAAGAACAACCCGTTACGGGTGCTGACGTCGGTATCGAACCCTCGAGTCGCGACACTTCTCACGCCTATCGGGGCCTCCGACCCGCAAATCACGCAGATCACCAAAACGGCCGACGACCTCCGTGGCGAAAGCGATTTCGTAAGGGATCTCTTTCAGATTTTTTCACCCCAACCTCAGAGGAGGGGCAGCAGCGACGTTGAGGATACACTGATAATTCCGATAAACCTGCCAATGTCGATAGACCTGCCGGACCTGATGCCGTTTGACGTCAGGCTTTTGACACCGGAGCGTGCGGCGGCGCGCGATCAGCCCATTCCGACCACCACATTCCTACCAGAGCAGATCCGTGGCACGGCAGTCGAGGACGGCCCTGTCGCGCAGCTCGGTGTCTTGATAGAAGCCGCCACTTCAGCGAACGGTATCACACCTCCACTGGTGAGCGTGCCGGCATCGTTGCCACCAGGCGTCAGATACATCGAAAGTTCGCGAAGTTTCTTTCTAGATCCCTCCCATCCTGCCTATCAGCATCTGGGAGAGGGGGAGACTACGACGGTTATCGTCAATTACAGTCTGGTGATTGGCGATGTTCGGATTCCAACAACGGTTTCTTGGACTATCGCCGGTCGGAACGATGCTCCCGTTGCAGAGAATGACGCGGTACGTGCTGTCGGTGAGGTGACACAGACGATCCTTTCCTTGCGCGCCAATGACCACGATGTGGACGGAGATCCTCTTCACGTCGTTCGCTGGACAAACCCGCTCGAGGGCTCTCTTCATCTCGACGCATCCGGGAATCTGGTCTTTGACCCAGGCGATGACTTTCAAGCGCTCAGCGCAGGTCAAACCGCCACTATCTCCTTCACCTACACGGTCTCCGACCCCAAGGGAGAGACCGATACCGCAAATGCAACTCTGAAAGTCGCCGGGGCAGGGGAATTTTCGTCTCCCCAGAAGTCTGCTTCGGCGAGAGATATTCTCGAGTTTAACAATCAGCCAGTGGTACTCACGATCACAGCACCGTCTGCAACGACGACACCAACTGCGGCTCTGGATCTCATCATCCGTCTTGGTCCGGTTGTGCAGCCACAGATGAATATCCTGTACCTCATCGACGTTTCGGGCAGCACATCCGAACGGTTCGAGGGGCAGCCGGTTGGCGATCTGAATGCCGACGGTCGGTCCAACACCGTTCTGGATGCGGAAATCGCCAGCTTGATCACGCTGACCGAGCGGATAAGCGGACTCGGCTTCTCTCCCACCGATGTCGAGGTGACGGTGATTCCCTTCAACGGCAGCGCCGACCCGACTACGGGTTCTGGCGACAACCAGCCCGTGACCGCAACCACCTTCAACCTCGAGGGCGCAGGCGAGAAGACGATCGTCAATTACCTGAGAGGCCTTGACGCAGGCGGACAAACAAACTTCGCCGATGCACTGCGAGCGGCCAACGAGCGATTGCAGGGCTTGGATCAGGGCAACGAGAAGAACGTTTTGTATTTCCTCTCCGATGGGGCCGGACAGGGCTCGGTCGAGGCCGATCTTGCGAGATTGAACGATGAGTTTGGAGCCAGGATCGCCGCGATCGGCGTCGGAGAAGGCGCTACTCTCTCTCGGCTGAATGAAATCGACAACACCGGTGGAGCCTTGCGACTGACATCCCCGGGTCAGATCGAAACCTCTGTTCTCGGATCGCCAGTTCCGCGGGGAGAGGTCGCCGATCTCGACGTATTCGTGAACGGCAAGGAGATCGCCGAGATCGGCCGTGAGGATTTGATCCCGAGGTCTCAAGGCTTTGCGCTGGATGCCACAATTGGAGATCTCGAACGGCTTGCGGGCGGCCGGAACACGGTAGCGGCCGTCGTCACCTTCGAAAGTGGAGAAGTGTTGAGGACCGAGCTGACCATTGCAGGCGCTCTTCCCCGCTCCACTGATCTCGTGCTGTGAGGCGGTGATGCCAAGGCCGTCGAGTCTCTCCGACATTCTCAACGGCGGCCTGATCAGATATCAGGAGCAATATCAGGAGCCATCGTATCGTGATGGGAATAGGGGCCATGACTTCCGAGCATGGATCCGTGGCTTGGCGGAGCGTTAGCCATGACCTCTCTTCTGAGAAGCATACGGCGCTTCGGAGTGGGACGAATCGTAGGCCTCCTGCTTCTAGTTGAACTCCTTGCCTTGCGGGTTTGGGATCCTGGTCCCGTTGAGGCCCTTCGCCACAAGTCCTTCGATATCTATCAGCTCATCTATCCGCGCGTTGCCGGCCAAGTTCTCGTCTCAATCGTGGATATCGACGAGCAGAGTCTTCGGGCTCTCGGGCAATGGCCGTGGCCGCGCACGATCATGGCCGACATAGTCTTGAAGATCGTCGAACGGGGTGGCACCGTCATTGGCTTTGATGTTCTGTTTCCTGAACCGGATCGTAGCTCGCCGGAGGTCGCAGCCGAAACTTTTCGAGGGCTGGATCCCGACATGCGGGTGAAACTTCAGAGCCTGCCCGGCAACGACGCCGTCTTCGCTGAGGCCATTCGAGCGTCCAAAGTAGTGCTCGGGCAGTCAGGTTATCGTGTTTCAGGAAGCGCGCCAATCGCAAGACCAGTGTCTCAGTCGGGGATCGCAACTCTCGGTCCAGATCCACGCTCATTCCTGGTCGATTTTCCGCGCTTGCTGCGGAATCTTCCTATCCTTGATAACGCTGCTCAAGGACACGGCATTTTCTCGATCATCCCCGAACTGGACGGTACTGTCCGTCGCGTACCTCTCGTGGCGGTCGCAGATGGAGTCGTTGTTCCGTCGCTTGCTCTAGAAATGCTTCGTGTCACCGCAGGATCAGCGGCCACGCTGATAAAGACGGATGCGAGCGGAGTCCGGAGCGTAGGTATTCACGATCTCGCTATCCCCACAGACGGCAAAGGTCGGGTCTGGATTCATTTCTCACACCACAACCCTGGCAGATACATTTCTGCCATCGATCTACTGCAGGGCCGGGTGTCCGCCGACAGCCTTGCGGGCAAAATGGTACTGATCGGGACCTCTGCCGCCGGTCTTCTCGATCTCAAGGTCACCCCAATTCACCCTGCGCTTCCAGGAGTCGAGCTGCACGCCCAACTCCTGGAGAGTGCCCTCACGGGATCCACCCTGAGCCGGCCGAGCTACACGGCTTTTGTCGAGCTCTCCCTCGCGACGCTCATGAGCTTGATCCTGATTGCATCGGCCCCAAGGGTGAATGCCGGAACCCTCTTCGTGCTCGGCGGTATAATCGCCGCTGTGACCCTGGGCCTGTCATGGCATTGTTTCACCGTTCTCGATCTTCTGATCGATTACACCTTTCCAATGATCGCAAGTTTTCTGGTCTATGCGGTTCTGGTCTGTACGAATTATGTGACTGTTTCCGCAGACCGCTACCGGATCAGGTCGGCTTTCAGCCAATATCTATCACCCGATCTGGTAGAACAGCTGGCAAAATCGCCGGAAAAGCTGACCCTTGGCGGAGAGCAGCGGGAACTGACCGTTCTCTTCTCGGACGTTCGTGGCTTCACGTCGATTGCCGAATCGTACAAGGATGATCCGCAGGGATTAACGGCCCTGATCAATCGGCTGTTCACCCCGCTCACCCGGGACATCATGGACCGACATGGGACGGTCGACAAATATATGGGCGACGCGATCATGGCCTTCTGGAACGCGCCGCTCACCGATCCCTCCCACGAGGTGAACGCATGCGAAGCCGCCCTTGCGATGCTGGACAGCCTCCGGGAACTCAATGAGCAACGCCAGCGTGACGCCGGTGGTGATCAGTCGGTTCCATCACTTAGAATCGGTATTGGCCTGAATACCGGTCTGTGCGTCGTTGGCAATTTTGGTTCTGACCGCCACTTCAACTATTCTGCATTGGGGGACGCGGTGAACTTGGCCTCCCGGCTTGAGGGTCTGACAAAGCATTACGGAGTTCCCATCATCATCGGGGAAAAAACGGCTCGGGCCGTTCACACTCGGTTCTCTGTTCTCGAAATCGATCATATGCAGGCGAAGGGAAAGCGGGAGCTGGAGCGGATCTTCACAATCGTGGGACGGGCCGATGCAGCCACCAGTTCCGATTTTGTGACACTGAACGAGAGAAACCGCGCCATGCTCGCCGCGTATCGTAGCCAAGAGTGGCAGCAGGCTCTCGAGATGATCCTTCTCTGTCGGGAGCTGGGGAAGAACTTCGGGCTCGATGACTACTACGATCTCTACATTCAACGGATCCGGCGTCTAGTCGAGACTCCTGCATCGTCTCATTAATTTACGATTCATAGCTGAGCAGGAGCCGCGGCAGTTGTGCTGGTCAACTTAAAGAGCAGGCATGCGGAATGCTGGATTCCGTATTATTATCAAGCCACAGGTCAGAGACTACTGAGGTGGTTCTCATGAAAGCCATCCTTGTTCCGGTTGAGCCACATGCCTCTATCCGGTCTGTTCTTGACGCCGCATTGTTGATAGCTGGTCGGTTCGGAAGCCGTATTGAGGGGCTGGCGCTCGGCCCTGATATTCCTGCGAGCATTGCCTTCGACGTCCCAACCAGCTGGGCCATACTCAGTGAGAAGGAACAGCGTGATCTCGTGGAACAGTCCCGACAGCTGTTTGAGGGCTTCATGCTCTCCTGCGGGGTCCAGCAGGCTGGCGTAGCTGACGAGGCGTCTTACAGCTGGCTAGGGCGGCAGCTGTTCGGAGATAGCTATATCGGCAGCTTCGGCAGGGTGTTCGACCTCATTGTGCTCGGCCAGCCCGGAATCCGTGACGAGCCACCGCGACTGGCTACGGTTGAAGCGGCGCTGTTCGAAAGTGGCCGACCCATTCTGCTGGTTCCGCCCGCAGCGCCGGCATCGATCGGCGAGAAGATCATGATCGCATGGAACGGCAGCACAGAGACAGCTCGCACTATCGCGTTTGCGATGCCTCTTCTTGCGAAGGCCAGCCAAGTCATTGTCCTGACGTTGGAGGGCTGGGGTGCAGATGGCCCATCCGGTGAGGAATTGACCAGCCGCCTCCAGAGAAACGGCATCAAGGCTGAAGCCGTAACACACAGTATGAAAGCGCATTCCCCAGGCGAGGGGATCTTGGAGCAGGCGGCGGCGTTCCATGCGGATCTGCTCATCAAGGGTGCCTACACTCAGAGCCGTTTGAGGCAGTTCATCTTCGGCGGGGCGACGAGCCATATCCTTGCCCATGCAAGGGTGCCGGTTCTGATGGCGCATTAGGAATGAATACATTTACCAAATACCTCTGATGATTTCCTGGGAGCAGCTGCTTACAGAGGAGGAGAGGATGGGTACCGTCAATGATCGCGTCGACACGACCTTCAGCATCACGAATGTTGCACTCGGTGTTCTCTTGATTGCGGCTCCATGGCTGCTCGGCTTCACAGATGAGACTTGGGCTTCGCGTAATGCTTGGGTCAGCGGAGGTGTGGTTGTTCTCCTGGCGCTTCTGGCATTGGTTCGGACCTACGATTGGGAGGAGTGGCTCAACGTCATAGCCGGTCTTTGGATCACAGCCTCGCCATGGCTTTTGTGGTTCGAAGACGTAGTCCCTGCGCGCTGGACACATATCATCATCGGCCTCTGCATCATCGTTTTCACAGCGCTAGAGCTGCGCCATCTCTATCTGGCGCCGAAGGATATGATGATCTCGCAGAGGTAGGAGAGACACCACACTCGTCGGCGACCAATGGAGGCATTTATGTATGTCGTCATTCGGAAGTTCACTCACATGCATAACGTGCATGAGGCAGCGCGGCGGGCCGAAAGTGGGATTGGCCAAATTCTGCGGCAATCCCCGGGTTTCCAGGGCTATTATGTATTCGACGGTGGCAACGGGGTAGGTGGATCGGTGACCCTGTTCGACAGTCGGGACACCGCTCTTGCGGCCAACGAGAAGGCCTTGTCATGGATCCGTGCAAGTCTGGCGGATCTGGTTCAAGGGCAGCCGGAAATCACGGCCGGTGAGGTCCTAGCCGTGGTCAAACCACAGGGATGAGGCAAAGCCGCTGGCCCGAAGGACCCACTCTCGTTGAGCAGACCGCAACGTTGGCTACGGAGCTGCTCGAGACGCGGGGCATCGAAGGCGCGCTTGATGGAAACAGCCACGCCTATAGCCGGAGGGTGTTTCGTTCCTAGTTTTGTCTACGGGAGAACGAAACGCCATGAATGACTTCCGACCCTTGACCCTCCATGTTCCGGAGCCAGCCGTTCGTCCGGGAGGAACTCCTGATTTTTCCAATGTGAAGATTCCCAAGGCCGGGGCTGTGCCTCGGCCCGAGGTGGATGCAAATCCGGAAGATATCCGTGACCTCGCCTTCTCCATCATCCGCGTCCTGAACCGGGCTGGAGAAGCCGTCGGGCCATGGGCAGGTCTCCTGAGCGACGAGGAACTCGTCGAGGGCATGCGGAACATGATGACGCTGCGCACCTTCGACGCGAGGATGCTGATCGCCCAGAGGCAGGGAAAAACGTCCTTCTACATGCAACATCTAGGCGAGGAAGCGATCAGCTGCGCCTTCCGTAAAGCGCTCCTGCCTGGGGACATGAACTTTCCGACTTACCGGCAGGCTGGGCTCCTGATTGCCAGCGGCTATCCCATGGTCGACATGATGTGCCAAGTGTACTCAAACTCGCGCGACCCGCTAAAAGGCCGTCAGCTCCCCGTCATGTATTCCTCGAAGGAGCACGGGTTCTTCACGATTTCGGGCAATCTCGCGACCCAATACGTCCAGGCCGTCGGCTGGGCGATGGCATCGGCGATCCGGAACGACACCAGGATCGCAGCAGCCTGGATCGGTGATGGTTCGACAGCGGAGTCGGACTTTCACGCTGCCCTTGTCTTCGCCTCCACTTACAAAGCGCCTGTGATCCTCAATATCGTCAATAATCAATGGGCGATATCGACGTTTCAGGGCATCGCGCGGGGCGGTGCGGGAACCTTCGCGGCACGGGGATTGGGCTTCGGCATCCCGTCGCTCCGGGTCGACGGCAATGACTATCTCGCCGTTTATGCTGTCGCGAAATGGGCCGCAGAGCGCGCCCGCCGCAATCTCGGGCCGACACTCGTCGAATACGTGACCTATCGGGCCGGAGCGCATTCGACCTCTGACGATCCCTCTGCCTATCGTCCCAAGACAGAATCTGATGCCTGGCCCCTCGGCGATCCCATCATCCGCCTGAAAAACCACCTGGTCATTCGTGGAGTCTGGTCCGAGGAGCGGCACAAGCAGGCCGAGGCTGAAATCCTCGATAGCGTGATCGCGGCTCAGAAGGAGGCCGAAAGCTACGGCACGCTTCATGCCGGAGGAAAGCCTTCAGCGCGGGACATGTTCGAGGGGGTCTATGCCGAGATGCCGCCGCATCTGCGCCGACAGCGTCAGCAGGCGGGAGTTTGAGCCATGGCACGCATGACCATGATCGAGGCCATTCGCGATGCGATGGACGTGATGATGGCGCGCGACGAGCGCGTCGTTGTCTTCGGCGAGGATGTGGGATACTTCGGTGGCGTCTTTCGCTGCACGGCAGGCCTTCAGCAGAAATACGGCAAGACACGATGCTTCGACGCCCCGATCAGCGAGTCCGGTATTGTCGGCACCGCCATCGGTATGGCGACCTATGGTCTTCGTCCCTGCATTGAGATCCAGTTCGCCGATTATATGTATCCGGCCTACGACCAGATCGTGTCCGAGGCCGCTCGCCTGCGCTATCGCTCGAATGGTGAGTTCACCTGCCCGCTGGTGATCAGAATGCCGACTGGCGGCGGCATTTTCGGTGGCCAGACTCACAGTCAGAGCCCCGAGGCGTTGTTCACCCATGTCGCGGGATTGAAAACCGTGGTGCCGTCGAACCCTTATGATGCCAAGGGCCTTCTGATCGCGGCCATTGAGGATCCGGATCCGGTCATCTTCCTGGAGCCGAAGCGGCTCTACAACGGTCCCTTCGACGGTCATCACGACCGCCCGGTCACGCCTTGGTCGAAGCATGAACTCGGGGAGGTCCCGTCAGGGTATTTCATCCATCCCCTCGGCAAGGCATCGGTCGTGCGAGAAGGGTCAGCCATGACCGTGCTGGCCTATGGCACTATGGTCTATGTGGCTCAGGCGGCCGTGGCGGAGATTGGTATCGATGCGGAGATCATCGACCTGCGAACCCTGGTTCCTCTCGACATGGAGACCATTGCGGCTTCGGTCAAGAAGACAGGTCGCTGCGTGGTCGTTCATGAGGCCACGCTCACATCAGGTTTTGGTGCGGAACTGGCTGCCCTTGTCCAGGAGGCGTGCTTCTTCCAGCTGGAGGCGCCGATTACGCGAGTGACCGGATGGGACACGCCTTATCCCCATGCGCAGGAATGGGATTATTTCCCAGGACCTGCTCGCGTCGGGCGCGCGCTCGTCGAGACGATGGAGGCCTGACATGGGTGAGCACGTCATCAAGATGCCCGATGTGGGCGAGGGGATCGCCGAGGCCGAACTCGTCGAGTGGCACGTCAAGGTTGGCGATCTCGTCCGCGAGGATACGCTGCTGGCCGCTGTCATGACCGACAAGGCGACGGTAGAAATTCCCTCTCCCGTCGAAGGCGAGGTTCTCTGGCTTGGCGCCGAGATCGGAGACGTGGTCGCAATTGGCTCGCCTCTGATCCGTCTCAAGGTCGAAGGCGAGGGCTCGGTCGCATCGTCGGCTCCAATTGAAGAGAAGAAGGACAAGGTTCCGGCGCAGGTGGCTGCAAGCAAGCCGGTGGCCGTCGAGCCACCTGCGGAGCCCGGTGCCCCAATCAGGCTCATGACGCCGCGCACACCTGGCGAGGCGGCCCGGAATCATGCCCCGAGAATGCCCCGTCCAGCTCTTGCGCGAGCGGAGGGTGAAAGGCCGATCGCATCGCCAGCCGTGCGCCTGAGGGCACGCGAAGCAGGCATCGATCTGCGGCAGGTGCCCGGCACGGGCCCTGGGGGACGCATCACGCATGATGATCTCGATGCCTTCTTCGCACACGGGCCGCAGGGGGCTCGTGAGCCGGGTCTCATGCCGAAAACGTCCGTCGAGCAGATCAAGGTTGTTGGTCTGCGCCGCAAGATCGCGGAGAGGATGGCGATCTCGAAGTCGCGTATTCCTCACATCACCTACGTGGAAGAAGTCGACGTGACGACTCTCGAGGATTTGCGCTCGGCGCTCAATGCGAACAAGCGTTCCGACAGGCCGAAGCTCACTATCTTGCCGTTCCTCATGAGGGCCATGGTGAGGGCGATTGCCGAGCACCCGCATCTGAATGCGCTCTACGACGACGAAGCTGGCATCGTCCACCAGCATGCGGGCGTCCATATCGGCATCGCGACGCAGACCGCTTCCGGTCTTGTCGTGCCTGTCGTCCGGCATGCGGAAGCACTCGATCTTTGGGGCTGTGCCGCCGAACTGAACCGGCTTGCAGAGGCCGCGAAATCCGGCACGGCGACGCGTGAGGATTTGAGCGGGTCAACCATCACCATCACGTCGCTGGGCGCGATGGGCGGCATCGTCACAACGCCAGTGATCAATCATCCCGAGGTCGCCATCATCGGCGTCAACAAGATCGTGGTGCGACCAGTGTGGAATGGATCGGACTTCACCCCTCGCAAAATGATGAATCTGTCGTCCAGCTTCGATCACCGGGTCGTCGATGGTTGGGATGCAGCTGTCTTCGTGCAGCGCATCAAGACGCTTCTGGAAACGCCGGCGATGATCTTCGTGGAGGCTTGAACCGATGAAAGACATGTCGTGCAAGCTCCTCGTCATCGGCGCGGGACCAGGGGGCTATGTTTGCGCCATCCGCGCTGGGCAGCTTGGCATGGATACGGTGATCGTCGACATCAGAAAACCTGGCGGAACCTGCCTCAATGTCGGCTGCATCCCCTCCAAGGCAATCATCCATGCGGCCGAAGAGTATGACAGGATCGTTCACTTGGCGTCCGGCCGGAATCCTCTCGGGATCACAACAACGAAACCGGGGATCGATCTTGCCCGGACCGTTGCTTGGAAGGACGGCATCGTCAGCCGCCTCAACAGCGGCGTGTCAGGCCTGCTCAAGCGCTCGCGGGTGAAGGTGGTCGAGGGCTGGGCGCGCTTCCGCGATGGCAAAACGGTCGAGGTGGAGACGGAAACCGGACGGCAGATCATCCGCGCTGAGAATGTTGTGATTGCAACGGGATCGGCCCCGGCCGAGCTGCCGAACCTGCCCTTTGGAGGGCCCGTGATTTCTTCGACCGAGGCGTTGGCACTGACTGAGGTTCCAGAGAAGCTTGTTGTCGTTGGGGGAGGCTATATCGGCCTGGAGCTTGGGACCGCCTTTTCCAAGTTGGGTGCACAAGTAACCGTCGTCGAAGCGCAGGCTCGCATCCTTCCGCAATACGATGCCGAGCTGACCCGGCCCGTTGCGAAGAGGCTGCAGGCTCTCGGCGTGAAGATCGTGACCGGCGCGAAGGCAAGAGGCTTAGCGAAAGGAGACAGCGCACTCTTGGTGGAAAACGGAAGTGGGGCCGAGACGTCGCTTCCTGCGGACAGGATTCTCGTCACGGTTGGGCGAAGGCCGGTCACGCAGGGCTGGGGACTGGAGGAGCTTGTCCTCGATATGGACGGACCCTTCATTCGGATCGGAGAGCGATGCGAAACCTCGATGCGGGGGATCTATGCCATCGGTGACGTCACAGGCGAGCCGATGCTGGCTCATCGCGCCATGGCGCAGGGAGAAATGGTGGCCGAGATCGTCGCTGGTCACAAACGCGTTTGGGATAAGCGGGGCATTCCAGCCATATGCTTCACCGATCCCGAGATCGTCATCGCTGGCCTGACACCAGACGAAGCGGGTAGGGCCGGGACGGAGGTTCGGGTGGGGCATTTCCCCTTTTCGGCCAATGGCCGCGCGATGACGAGGTTGGGTGAAGATGGATTCGTGCGCGTGGTCGCACGAGCGGATAATCATCTGGTGCTCGGAATTCAGGCAGTGGGGCAGGGCGTATCTGAACTCGCCGCTGCCTTTAGCCTCGCCGTCGAGATGGGCGCGCGCCTCGAAGATATTGCAGGCACGATTCACGCGCATCCGACACAGGGAGAAGCATTCCAGGAGGCAGCTCTGAAGGCTCTAGGACGTGAGCTTCATATTTGATGTTATCATGACACGTCAGTCCGCCTTTATGGCTCGATAAAGGCCACGGGGATACCTTGTGCATGCGCTCCTCGTTGGGAAACAGGTTTCGCGTCACTCAGAGTGGATTATGGCGAATTGCGGTCTGAGCGTCCTAGATTCTGCCCTATTTGAACGCGAAGTCATGAGACGTAGCGAAGGTTCATTTTGATAGTTTGTAGTTAGGGTGCTCGTGGCTCAGTCGGTATGGTCGGGAACCAGGAAATGCGCCTCTCTGGTTCTTCTTGTGGGACTTTTGTCCGGCGGGGTATTTATTCCGCATGCCGTTGCATTCGACTTCTTCGGCCTCTTCGGGAGGGATGAGACGCCACCACCTCCGAACGCGGACACGCTGCCGTACTCTCTCGATTTTGCGGTCGCAGGCAGAGACAGGAAGATCGTCCAAATCCTCAAGGATGTTTCAACGCTCCAAAGCCTGAAGAACGATCCACCTCCGGATGCAGACGCTCTGGTGCGCCGTGCGGAAGCCGATCTGCCTCGCCTCAACGATGCGCTCTGGGGAGCAGGCTACTACAATGCTCGCATCGCTATCACGGTCGCAGGGGTTCCTCTGACACTCCAGGCACTGCGTCCTGAAGCTGCTACCCGCGCCGCGACATTCTATCGATCGCGGGCGCTCGTGCCCATCCAGGTCGCAGTCGATCCCGGGGCGCAATTCGTTCTCCGGAATGTCACCGTTCTGGATGCAAGGACCGGTCGCCCGTTTCTGCCAAATGAGCTGCCGCCTCGCATCGCCAGGATCGGGCCCGGCGATGCCGCGCGCGCAGCCGATATCGTGGCGGCCCAGGCGCGGATAGTTGATCACTTTCGCGCCCAGTCGCGGCCCTTCGCCAAAGTGACCGAGCAGAACCCTGTGGTCGTTCATCCAGCCCACGTCATGGACATCAGTCTGACGGTCGACCCGGGACCACAGGCGGGCATCGGGGAGATCACCGTCCGAGGCGCAGAGAATGTGGACCCGGCGGTGGTGCGCTCGTTCATCTACACCGACCCGGGCGATCCCTATTCGCCCGCAGAACTCGCCTCGATGCGCAAGTCGATCCTGAGCATCGAGGCGCTGTCCTCCGTTCGCATACGCGAGGGAGAGATGCTCGATGCCTATGGCAATCTGCCTCTCTTCATCGATATTACGGAGCGCCAGCCTCGTGTCATCGGTGCCTCGGTGCAGTACTCGACAACCGATGGCCCGGCGGTCCGAGCCTATTGGGCGCACCGGAATCTGTTTGGGGGCGCCGAGCGGCTAAGATTAGAAGGCAGTCTTTTCTATCTCACGGAGAATGGCGGCCGTCTGGATGACGACGATGAGTTCGATTGGGACGATCTCGGTGGCCGCTTTCGCGCGAGCTTCCTGAAACCGGCACTGTGGGGAACGCGCAACGACTTCCTGGCCGAGGCTTTGGTCGAACGCGAACGCACGGAGGGCTACACAAGCCGCCTCGTCAACGCAACGGCGGGTATTCGCCACCGCTTCAGCGAAACCTTCTCGATTCAGGGCGGCATCGAGTACGAGAAGGGGCAGGCGTCGGACGTTCTCGGGCAGGTCGACTACACCCTCGTCGGATTGCCGCTTTCCGTCACCTACGATTCCACGGACAACACGCTCGATCCCACGCGCGGCATGAAGCTGCTGGCATCGGTGACACCTTACCCGGATTTCCTCGGCTCGTCGGTTCCGATGACGGTCGCGAGGGGAACGGCCTCTGCCTATTGGTCCATCGATGACGAGTCCCGCTATGTGCTTGCAGGCCGCCTTGGCCTTGGTTCGATCGTCGGAGCAGAGCTCGAGGAGATCCCGGCCAACCGGCGCTTCTTCGCCGGCGGCGGCGGTTCGGTGCGGGGCTTCGGCTATCGCTCTTTGAGCCCGACATTCTTAGGAGAGCCTATCGGAGGGCGCAGCCTGCTTGAGGCCTCCCTTGAGGCGCGCATCAAGGTCACCGACACCATCGGCATCGTGCCTTTCGTCGATGCGGGAACCGCCTTCGAGTCGAGTTTTCCGGATTTCGACGAGACCATCCGCGTCTCGGCAGGCCTGGGCCTGCGCTATTACACCGGGATCGGGCCGATCCGCCTCGATATCGCGACACCTCTTCGCCGCGACAGAGGGGACGACCGTTCCTTTGCCATCTATGTCGGCATCGGACAGGCTTTCTGATGATCAAGCTGCGCCGCCATCTCGCTCTCTTTGCTATCACCGTGGCTCTGGTTCTCGGCTTCCTCTGGTGGATCGCCGCTGGCTCGCCCAGCCGGGCCCAGACCGATCAGAGCGTTCTGGCCAATCTGATCTCGCGTTTGCTGTCAACGCCCACCACACGGGTCAGCATCGGCAGCATCGAAGGCGCGCTGTCCTCGAATGCAGTGATCAGGGACGTCCGTATCTCGGACCGTAACGGCGTCTGGCTGTCGCTCGATCGTGCGCGTCTGGTCTGGACACGCACGGCGCTGCTGCGGGGACGTCTTGAGGTCAACGAGCTACAGATCGACCGTCTGCAGATTCCGCGCAAGCCGGTGTCAACGGAAGAGGAGGAGGCCGCCGTTTCCGACGAGCCGATCCTTCCCGACCTGCCTGTAAAGGTGATCGTGGAGAGATTGACCTTGCAGGAACTTGCTCTCGGAGAGCCAGTGCTCGGGACGGCCGCACGACTCTCGGCTCAAGGCTCGGCCGATCTCGGCGATCCATCGGAAGGACTCAAGCTCGATTTCGCCGCGCAGCGCCTCGATGCGCCCGGACGCCTCTCGATCAATCTCAATTATGTGCCACAAACCAACCGCCTTGCGCTCGACCTGACACATCAGGAGCCAGCGGGCGGCATTGCCGCTCGTCTAATCGACCTTCCTGGCCTACCGCCGGTCGATCTCAAGCTTGCTGGCGAAGGTCCCTTGAGTGGGTTCATCGCGCGTCTCGATTTTTACGCCGGCCCAACCATTGGTGCTGCAGGCGCAACAACCGTCAGGCGAGCAGGTGCGGCCTACACTATCGATGCCAATCTGGCGGCACGGATCGAGGGGCTTCTGCCCGCACCGGTTGCGCCCGTCTTCTCGGGGACGACCCAGGTCCTGGGGAACGTGGCGGTCGGTGATGACGGCAGCCTACGACTCCAGCCGGTTCGCATCACCTCGAGTGTGGCCAGCTTCGACTTGGCGGGCACCGTCAGTGCGAGTCATGCTCTCGATCTGACCGTGCAGGCCCGCGCATTGCCGACCGATGGTTTCATGACCCGTGCGGGTGACGCGGAGATCCGTCGTCTCGACTTTGACGGCACCGTGCAGGGAACCATGACGGCTCCTCGCATCAACGGCTCTCTCGACGCTACAGGAGTCCGGCTGCCGCAGGGATCGCTGGACACTCTCAGTGCCCGCATCGCGATGATCCCGTTGAGGGATGTGGCTATCCCTGATCGCTTCTCCTTTACCGTCGATGCAAGAGCGAACGGCATCCAGCCCGCCGACAGAGCTTTCGCTCGCGCAATGGGCCCGACCTTATCGCTGACCGCCAACGGCACATTCGACCGCGACGGCATTGCCAGCGTTGATGCGGCCCGCCTCGAAACATCCACCGCCCAAGCTGGCTTCACCGGTCGGATCGGCGCGACGGTTCTGGACGGCAACCTCGATGCCAAGATCCCGATGCTTGCTGCCTTTTCTGGCGTTGCCGGCCGGACGCTGCGCGGCTCAGCATCACTTCAGGCGAAACTATCGGGCAATCCGCGACGGGCCGATATCGCGGCAGCGGTCGATGCCAACCTGCGGGAACTCTCGACAGGGACGCCGTCGCTCGATGGTCTTCTCGGCCGCTCAGTGACAGCGAACGGCGTCGTGCACCGGATCCCAGGTGGGTTCGCCTTCGAAAATTTCCGTGTCGATGGAGCACATCTCGATGCGCGCGCGGATGGTCGCGCCACGCAAAGCACAGCCGACATCGGGCTTGACATGACCGTCGACGACCTCAGGCGTGTGGACCCGCGCATCAGCGCAGGTCGAGCGGAGGTTGCGGCGCGTCTATCGGGCTCTCTGGAAAGGCCGGATGTGAGAGCGACCGCGACATTGGCCGATGTGCGTGCGCTCAATCGGCCGATCCCTCGCCTCGTAGTCACGCTGAACGCGAAGAATGTGACGGGCACCCTCGATGCCGCTCTCGATCTCGAGGGGCAGGTGGGTGCAAAGCCAGCGAACGGCACCGTTCATCTTGCCCGACCGGCCGAAGGCGGCTGGCTTCTGGACCGGCTCAATGTGAATGTCGGCTCTGTATCGCTGAACGGGGATCTGCGCATCGGCTCTGACCGGTTGGCGCAGGGGCGGATCTCTCTTTCCGGAAGCAATCTCGACGATCTCAGTCCGCTGCTGCTGACCAAGCTCGATGGATCGGTCGGCGCTGACATCACACTCAACGCCCCGAACGGGCGGCAAGAGATCTCGATAGCTGCAAGAGGCTCTCGCGTGGCCGTTACTAACGTGACGGTACAGGATTTTGATGCGCGGCTTACCGTCTCCAACCTCTACGCGCGCCCCATGATCGACGGCACAATCCAAGCCGATTCGCTGACTGCGGCCGGGCAAACCTTCAGGACTGTGCGCCTTACGGCAGAGGGCTCGCCAGACGCATCGATTATCATTGCCTCTGCCGTGGGGCAGGGCTTCGATCTCAATGCACAGGCACGCTTGGTGCCAGGCGACGCAACGCGCGTCGAACTCGCGAGCTTCACGGCGCGGCGTGGCGGCAGGCGCCTCGCCCTGGCGCAGCCCGCCAGCATTTCCCTGCAGAACGGCACGGCTACCATTAACGGCCTCGTGATAGCGGCCGACCAGGGTCGTGTCGGCGTGTCCGGCATCGTGGGTAATCGGCTCGATCTGTCGGTCGATATCCGCAACCTGCCTTTACAGATCGCCGAAATCGCCGTTCCCAATCTGGGTCTCGCAGGCACTGTGAACGGAAGCGCCACGGTCGGAGGGGAGGCAAGCAATCCGAGCGGAACCTATGACTTGAGAATTGCGGGGCTTGCAACTTCGGAAACACGTCAAGCCGGTCTGCCCCCGCTCGCAGTGACGGCACAAGGTCGGATCGCCGACCAGAGAGCGACGATTGACGCGGAAATTGCTGAGGGACGTTTCGGAACGCTGAAGCTCTCGGGCAGCGTCCCTCTCGATCTGACGGATGAACTTGCCCTAAAAATATCGGGGCGAACCGACCTCGCGGTAGCGAACTCGTTCCTTTCGGCTGGCGGCCAACGCCTGACCGGAAGCATCGCGCTCGATCTGACGATTGCCGGCCCAGCCGCGGAACCAAGGGTTCAAGGCATCGTCACGCTCGCCGGTGGCAGCTTCGTCGATTCCCTGCAAGGAATCCAACTGAACGCCATCGATGGACGGTTTGCCGCACGTGGCCAGACCTTCGTCATCGAGCGTCTGAGCGCCCGCACCCCGAATGGCGGATCGCTCGCGGCCAGCGGACAGGTGACCATTGATGCTGCTGCCGGATGGCCTGCCGACATTCGAATCACAGGCACTCGTGCCCAACTCGTATCGAGCGAGATCGTAGACACGAGTGCCGACCTCGATCTCGCGATTTCCGGACCGCTCACGAGCAGGCCGCGCGTAGCTGGCCGGGTCGATATCATCACGATGAATGTTTCCGTGCCAGACCGCCTGCCAACGACCTTTAGGCCGTTACCGGGAACCAAGCACGTTCAGCCGCCCCCAGCGGCTGCGGCGCGGCTCGCCTTGGCGCGCAAGCGGCAGGACGCCAGTTCACGCGGGCGTCCATTCAGCGCCGACCTCGATCTCGTCATTACTGCGCAGAATCGCATCTTCGTGCGGGGGCGTGGAATCAATGCCGAACTCGGCGGCGACCTGCGCCTCCAGGGCACGTCCCGGGATCCTGTTGCCATCGGTGCTTTCGAGCTTCGACGGGGGCGTCTCGATCTTATCGGCCGCCGTATCGATTTCGTGCGAGGGCGGCTGGATTTCACAGGCGATCTCACGCCGTCGCTCGACTTCCTGGCTGAGACCCAGGCGGGTGAGGTGACGGCCCGCATCGCAGTGAGCGGGCCTGCCTCGCGACCCGAATTCGCCTTCAGCTCAAGCCCCGATCTGCCCCAGGACGAAGTGCTCTCGCGCATTCTGTTCCAGCGTCCCTCTGGTGGCCTCTCGGCGGGTCAGGCGCTACAGCTCGCGCAGACCGTGGCACAGCTCTCCGGAGGAACCGGGACGGAAGCCTTCGAAAGCCTGCGCCGCTCGCTTGGTGTCGACAGCCTCGACATCACCGTCGATGCCTCCGGCGGCCCTGCCGTCGGTGTGTCGCGTTATATCAGCGACAATGTCCGCGTAGGTGTCAGGGCGGGGGCGCGACCTGAAGAAAGCGGTGTCACGGTCGATGTGGATCTGACGCGGCGCCTCAAGGCGCAAGGTGCCGTCGACGCCGAGGGTGGAACCTCCGTCGGCGTGGGCTTCGAATGGGAGTACTGAAGAGACGCTCTCAGTCCTCTTTCCAGCTCTCGCCAACAGCAGATTTGTCTTTGAGGTCAAACGTCTAAAGCTGGACTACGCTGGACTTCCGGGTGGGGTCGCAACCTCACCATTCGCCGGGCGAGTTCGGTCAGTGTTGAGTTCCGCCAAGCTGCCGCAGTGATGCATCACTATTAGGGCCAGCCTTGTACGGTCAGAGCTTTATCCAGATAATTAGCCAGTTGGCCAGGAATGATGGCAGAGAGGGTGCCCTATTAAATCGTTTGTTGTGGGCTCCTGCGGCCCTTCGAAGCACGTTCAGCGTAGATCCGGATACGGTCCCAAACGATTGCCGCAATCGAGAGCATCGATCGCAAGCATATCGAATCTATCCAGCTCAAAGTCGAAAATTGTAATATTCTCAACGATGCGAGAAGGGGTCGCCGACTCTGGAATTGCAATATTGCCCTTCTGCATGTGCCAGCGCAGGATTACCTGAGCAGAACTTTTCCGATGTTTCTCAGCAACTGCGCAGATAATGGGTTCATCGACTGCGCCCTTCGCCAAGGGCTCCAGGCTTTACGGAAGGAACAGAGGCCATGAGAAACTCCGGGTTCGACGTATCTCGCCCACGACGTTGCGCAGATCGGGCTCAGAGACAGGGTTGATCCGATCGGTCTCGGCTCCGAGCGAGGCCTGTTACCGAGCCGCTCAATCAATTCCAAGTTGCTCCCGTGTCGGCATGCCTGTCTGAGCACCATGGGCCAGGCAGGCCAGCGATGCCCCAAGGCAGGCTCGTTCAAGGGCTGTCGTGAAGGGAAACCCCTCATCGAGGCTGCTGGCCAGGATACCGACGAAAGTGTCGCCCGCCCCAGTCGTGTCGACAGGTCGTATGGGCTTCGCTTCAACGGTCTCATGGTGCCCATCGGGGTGAAACGCAAAGGCTCCGCGCGCCCCTGCCGTCACAACACATATGCAGCCGGTTCGCGACAGATGGGCTCCGGCTTCTTCTAAAGCGGCCGTCTCGCACCCGAGGAGTGCTGCCGCCGCGATAGCCTCGTGCTCGTTGACGACGAAGATATCGGTCGCATTGACGAGATCCGAGAGATCCGGCTCCGAGAACTTCGAGGGAGCCGGCGCGAAGTTCCAGACAACGCGGCCGCCGGCAGCGCGGACACGCTGGGCGACGCTGAGAGATCCAGGGAAGGGGACCTCCATCTGGAAGACGGCAACAGTAGAGGCATCGATCGCGAAATTGCGGATCGATGCTTCCGTTAGCGTAGCATTCGCCCCGCTCGCAACGGTGATCGCATTTTCGCCGTGCTCATCAACGGTGATGAAGGCACAGCCGGTCGGCTCAGTACTGTTGGCGACCAGATCAGCCACGACACCATTGCGACTGAGATTGTCGCGCGCGGATCGGCCGAAGGCATCGTCACCGATGCAGCCTGCGAGCGCTACCCGATGCGGCAATGATGCTCTCGCGGCAGCGATCGCTTGGTTAGCGCCCTTTCCGCCGAATAAGGTCTCATAGCCCGGCGAGAGGACAGTTTCGCCCGGGCGCGGGATTGAGGCCACGCGGGCAACAAGATCAATGTTGATCGAACCAAAAACAAGGATCATGTCGCACGCGCTCCCTTTCCTAGGTCGTTTTCAGTCTTCGGCGTCCATGGCGTGAAGCTTTTCCACGCGACGGCGGCAGTCCTCATCGGTGGAGAATTCCGCCGACAGGTAGGACGAGACGAGATCCTGTGCGAGCCAGGAACCGACGATCTTGGCACCGATACACATCACATTGACGTCGTCATGCTCAACGGATTGGTGCGCCGAGTGGATGTCGTGGCAAACAGCAGCGCGAATGCCCTTGACCTTGTTGGCAGCGATCGACGCGCCGACGCCTGTGCCGCAGACCATGATGCCGCGCTCGGCTTCGCCGGACTTCACTTTCTCGGTCAGTGCGCGGGCGATGTCCGGAAAATCGACAGGTTTGTCATCGAAGGATCCTACGTCGATGACCTCATGTCCGAGTGTGCGTACGTGCTCGACCACCGCATTCTTGAGAGGCCATCCGGCGTGGTCCGATCCGATTACGACGCGCATTGAAAAAACCTTTTGTTTCGTGATTGCAGGCCGAGTGGTGCCGGAGGCACCACTCGAATTCTTCCAGGCTCAGCTCCGCATTTCCTGCGGGAGCTCGCTGCCATGGAACTTCTTGTAGATCTCGTTCAGCTTGCCGTTCTTCAAGTTGGTCGAAATCCATTCATTGAGCTTCTCGACCAAGCGCGGCTCACCCTTGCGCACACCGATGGCAAGATCGAAGGTGCGAATGAGAACCTTCGGCTCGAACGTGCGGGACGGGTTCTTCACGCCGATCTGGTTCGCAATCGTTGCCGAAGTCGCAACGCAGTCCGCCTGTCCGGAGACGGCGGCCGTCACCATCGTGGCGTCGTCATCGAAGCGGGCGAGAGTGAGGTTCCGATCCTTCATGTTCGACAGCTCGGTATCCTGCGTCGTACCGCGGGAGACAGCAATGGTCTTGCCCTTCAGGTCTTCCCAGCTCTTCGCTTCAACGGTCTTCAGGCACGCGACGACAGACTGCAACGCTGCATAGGCCTTGGTGAAGTCGATGACCTTGGCACGCTCTGGCGTGACCGACAGGGTCGAGATGATGATATCCGCCTTGTTCGTCTGGATGTTCGGAATACGGGTCGCGCCGGTGGTTTGCACGAATTCGAGCTCAAGACCAAGGTCTTTCGCCAGAAGCTGAGCTGTCTCCACGTCCGATCCTGTCGGCTTGAGATTCGCGTCCATCATGCCGGACGGCGGAATCGCCATGTCGGTCGCAATGCGGATCTTCTTCGCCTTCATGATATCGTCGAGCAGGTCAGCATGTGCTGCGGTGGTGCCGAGTGCTACCATGCAGGTCATTGCGACTGCGGCAGCCGAAAGCGGACGCTTCATCATCGTCGTTGTCTCCCTAGTCTTGGTTGTCGTTTACAGCCCTGTACCAACGAACTGGGCCAGTTCCGGAGTTGCGGGCGAGGTTAGGATCGCGGCAGGTCCGGTCTCATGGACCTTCCCACGGTGCATGAACACCACCCGGTTGGCGATACCTCTGGCAAATCCCATCTCGTGCGTGACCATCACCATGGTCATGCCGTCCGCAGCGAGCGCCTCGATGACTTTCAGGACCTCGCCGGTTAATTCCGGGTCGAGGGCTGAAGTCACTTCATCGAACAGCATCACCTTGGGCTGCATGGCGAGCGAACGGGCAATCGCTGCTCGCTGCTGCTGGCCGCCGGAGAGTTGTTCGGGATACTGGTGGAGCTTGTCTTCCAGGCCTACCTGAGCGAGGACCCGCCGCGCCTCCTCCTTTGCTTCGGCCTTTGAAACGCCCTTCACGGAACACGGCGCGAGCGTGATGTTCTCCTCGATGGTCAGGTGGGGGAACAAGTTGTAGCTCTGGAAGACGATGCCGACATCCTGACGGAGAGCTCTCAGATCGAGCTTCGGATCGCTGACGCGATGGTCGCACACGACGATCTCGCCGCTGTCGATCCTCTCGAACCGGTCGATGCAGCGGAGGGCGGTGCTCTTGCCGGATCCGCTACGGCCGATGAGGACGAGAACCTCTCCCCGATCGACCTCGAAACTGACACCGTCGAGAACCTTGAGCGTGCCGAAGCTCTTGTGCACGTTCTTGAGGGAAACGACTGGCGATTGGGTTGCTGCGTTCGTTGCTGCGTTCAAAGTCTTGTGCATGTCAGGCAGTCCCGAGAGAGAGGCGGGCAGGGCCGCTGCGCGTTTCCAGGCGGCGGCTGATGCGCGAGATCGGATAGCAAAGGGCAAAATAGATTCCGGCGATGATGGTGTAGATCAGGAAGGGCTCGAACAGGGAGTTGTTGATGATCTGGCCCGACCGCGCGAGCTCCACGAAGCCGACCACCGAAGCCAGCGAGGTGTTCTTGATGATCTGCACCATGAAGCCCACAGTCGGCGGCGTAGCGATCCGGATTGCCTGTGGCAGGATGACCTTCATCATCCGCTGGGAGCGGCTGAGGGCAAGCCCTTCCGCCGCTTCCCACTGCGGCCTCGGAACCGACTCGATGCTGCCACGCCAGATTTCGCCCAGATATGCGCCGACATAGATCGTGAGCGACGCGCTGGCGGCGGTAAGGGGGGAGACGGTCACGCCGAGCGTCGGCAGGCCGAAATAGGTCAGGAACATAATGACGAGAAGCGGGGTGCCCTGGATGAGCTGGACATAGCCGGCGCTGAGAAGTCGTACGATCCTGTTGGGCGAAATGCGGCAAAGGGCAATAATGAATCCGGCGATACCACCACCCAGCAGGCCGATGAGCGACAGACCGATTGTCCACAGGGCTCCATAGCCCAGAAACATGAGGTGATTGGCATTCAGGGTGCCGCCCATCTTATTATCCTCCTCACAAAGGGGTGCCGAGGCGTCGACGGCGCGGAAAAATGACGAGGCCGAGGAGCCAGAACCCGGCGCGCATGATCAGCGACAGGACAATGTAGACGAGCGCGACGAGAATATAGGTCTCAAAGGCGCGGTAGGTGTCGGATTGCACGTAGTTTGCAACCGCCGTCAGTTCCTCCGCCGAGATCTGGGATGTCACCGACGAAGCGAGCATCAGCAGCACGAACTGGCTGGTCAACGATGGGTAGACCTTCTCGATTGCCGGCCACATGACCACGTGCCAATAGATCTGTGCACGGGACAACGCCAGACCTTCGGCGGCCTCGATCTGTCCGCGGGGAATGGAGTCGAAGCCCGCGCGGATGATTTCGGTCGTGTATGCGCCGACATTGATCGTGAGGGCTGCTGCTGCGACCACGAACGCGGAAAACTTCAGCCCGAGGCTAGCCAGTCCAAAATAGACGAGGAATATCTGCACCAGAAGCGGTGTATTGCGGATCGCCTCGACATAGATACCGCAGATCCGCGAAACGATCGGATGGTGGCTGCGTCGTCCGATGGCGCCAAGAACGCCGATGGCCGTGCCCAACATGGTCGCGATGAAGGCGAGTTGAAGGGTGAGAAGCGCCCCATCGAAGAAGGTGGGCCATCGCTCGATGATGCTGGCGAAGTCCAGATTGAGGTTCATGCCAATCCGATCCTGATCACGCAACCGTTTGATTGGTCATCCGGTCGTAGACCCGGAAAAGAGCCTGATTGCCGTTCATGCCCTCGCCATGGGCGCGTGCCTCGACATACTGGCTGGTCACGAGCGCAGTTCCAGGCAGCGGGACAGAGAGCGAGAGCGCCTGCTCCTGCACGAGACGCAGGTCCTTCAGCATCAAGTCGATGCGGAAACCAGCGGAAGCATCGCCGGCGATCATTGCCGGCCCTAACTTGTCGAGCATCCAGGATGCGGCCGAGCCTCCGAGGAGCACATTACGGAGCTGATCGAGGTCCACCCCGGAGGCGCGGCCAAGCGCAAGCGCTTCGCAGATAGCCTGGAGGTTGATGGCGCAAACGAGTTGGTTGCAGAGCTTGACCGTCTGTCCGGCTCCGGCCTCACCCACATGGGTGATCGTTGTGCCCATGGCACGGAAATACGGCTCGGCACACAGGAAGGCATCCCTGTCGCCCCCAACCATGATCGAAAGTGAGGCATTCTTGGCACCGACAGGTCCGCCGGATACGGGCGCGTCGAGGAACGACACGCCTGCAGCCTTGAGATCGGCATGCATGCGCCGGACGGCGACCGGCGAGATCGTGCTCATGTCAATGAAGAGTCGGCCCCGTGGCGGCGACGTAAGAAGGCCACCTTCGCCATAGACGATCTCCTCGACCTGCGGCGTGTCCGGGAGCATGGAAATGACAACATCCGCGTCTCGCGCGGCGTCCGCCAGGCTTTCAAATCCCGTAACGCCATGGAGGAGGAGATCGTCCACGGCTTCCTTGCGGACGTCGTAGGCACGGACGGCATAGCCTGCCTTGAGCAGATTGAGGGCCATTTCACGCCCCATCGTGCCGAGGCCCGCAAAGCCGACTGTTCCCTTATGGTCGTTTCGCTCCATCATGGTGTTTCGCTCTTGTGGTGTTGTCACGGGGCGTTCTGGGATCCGGATTCGCCGATTGCTGCACGACGGCGGAAATCGTCGCCGATCGCGAAATGCTCGCGCATGACCTTTTCCGCATGCTCGGGATCGCGTCCTACGATGGCGTCAAAGATGCGGCGATGATCCTCGATCAGGTAGGTCTTCATCGTGTCAAAGACCTGAAGGAGTTCTCGCCGTCCCCGATGGGAGCGCATCAGAATACCGGACATGGAGTCGTGCAAAACGATGAGCGTCTCGGATTTTCCCGCCATCACCACCGCGCGATGAAATTCGAAGTCGGCCACGCCACCGGTATCGGCATCGTCGATTGTTTCGACGATGCGCGCGAGCGCTTGCTGCAATCTCTCGAAATCGGACACCGTCGCCCGCTCGGCGGCAAGCCTGACGGCTTGGCATTCGATCGCGATGCGCGCCTGCATCACATCGTCGATGACGTCGGATTGCTGCGCGAACGCGAAGGTGAAAAAGTCGTTGAGGACAGACAGATCAGGACGGCGAACGATGGTGCCGACCCGGTCGCGAATTTCCACGACGCCGAGGACCGTCAGCGCGCGCAGCGCCTCGCGCAGGATAGGTCGGCTGACACCGAGCTGCGCAGCGAGATCGCGTTCAGGGATAAGGCGGTCACCCGGTCGCAATGAGCCCGCGAGCAGGCGCTCGCGCAAGAAGGCGAAAACCTTCTCAAACCCTTTGCCGCCACTCTCCCTAAGCCGCGTGATTTCAAGATCAGCGGTCATGTATCTTACCTTGGTCAGACCAAGATACATACCACGGTCGCCCAGTCAAGCGTGGAGCGTGCTTTCATAGATCCCGATGGTGTTGAGACGGCTTCCAGATCGTCATGGGGGAAGCGGAGATACGGATGAGGCCCGGGCTGGCTCCCAAGATAGGCAAGATAGTAGAGGCAAAATGGATGTTGGCTTTGAGCCATTTTCTACTTGGAGAATGTCCGCAACTGGCACGGAGCAGAAATTACGCGTTGGTCCGCTCGTTAGGCTCAGGCAGATATTCGTAAGGGAGCAGGGGATGTCCGGATCCCCAAGGTGCCCCTTTCCACTGCGCTACAGAGTTGTGTGGATATTGAGCGTTACTGTTTCGGTGTTGCAGGCGATGCTCGCTGTTGGAACCTAGGTCTTGCCCCTCAGTTCACCCTAGGCGCCTTTACTGGACGATCCTTGACGCCACCTCAGACTCAGGAATGTTCGCGCACATTCTTCTTGGTGTCGTCCCAATGGAGATTCACATGCGGAAGGTCCTTCTTTTGGCAGTTGGATTGGCCCTCGTTGGAACATCAGCATGGAGCCAGAGTTCGTCGCGGAACGATGATGATCGTCGGGACCGCTGGCATGATGACTATGACAGATGGGACAGGGATCGGGGCGAACGGGATGAACGGCACGGACGCGCCATGCGTGAGGACGACGATCGCTCGGGCCGTAACGCTCGGTTCTTCGTGCGAAGCGGCGATACCCAGCTTCGCGTCGTCTGTGGTGATCGGGAGTCCACACAGACCTGCGTCGATTCAGCCCTGCGGATCTTTGACAGAGTGCAATCACAGCCTCGCGCCGCCACGGGTTCGCCGACTCCTCCCGCCCCCCAATAATAGATGGAGATCGGCGGTGGCTGGACGATAACCGCCGCCGATCACTCAGCATTATTCCTCGCAAACGCGGTAGCGTCTGATAACAATGTCGCCGAAGCGGTTTCTCTCCCGCCGACGTTCAAAATAGCAATCCCGGTCGCGCCATCTTGGGCCGCGCTCCCAAGCTCTCTCTCGGTCCCAGTCCCGGTCCCGCCAATCGCGGCTATCCCAATCCTGATCCATCTGGGGCTGTGCGGAAACACCCCCCGCGAGACCACTGGTGAGTAGGCACCCCACGAGTGCGGCTGATAAGGTTTTTAGCCTGAGCATAGGTTACCTCGGGCCGCTGATTGAACATGCGAGACAACGGGTTCGGGGAAGCCTCGTTCCTGGATCAACCCGGTTGCCAAGCCTTGGCCCAAACTGTGAGCAGCCGCCGCTGTTGTTCGTTGGAAACTTCAATGGCCTGTGCCTGCACCTGTCGCAGGTTAGGGCTTAGTCCGCATCCGGACCTATGCAGACCTTGGAGATGGGCAAGGAGACTTCAGAACCTGATCTAAAACTGACATTCTGGCACGACTTTGCGGGTGCCAAGTTTGTGATGAAGCCTCTTCAGGCTAGTGGACGCCATTCGATGCAGCCGACAAACTCTGCAAGAGATCCCAGATCTCGGTACTTTGTTGCACGGGCATCATCAGAACCGTCCGCCCGTCTGAATCGGCTACTTCGAAGTGCATCTCCGGCCGATTGACCGCTTCTTTTATGAATTCATCTCCGCTTTGGATGGCCTCCATCAGCAATGCGAAACTAGCGGACGGTTCAATGCCATCCTGATCTTCGATCAAGCCAAACCCGTCCCGTAAATGGAAATGGTAGAGCCCCGTCTGGGCACCTGCCGTCTGATGTTTCACTGCTGCACTTCATCTTAGTAAGCTCACTCGACGTCTTTGCCTATTTGGCTAAACGGCCTAATCCGTTCCCATCCCCTCGGCCATTTGTCCTAAGGAACCGCGGCACTCCCGGATGCATTCCTAAACAAGCTCCTGTGAGTACTCCGAAAGGAGAGTTTTATGGATAAGGCTGGTCAAGTCGCGCTGGTCGCTGACAAGGATGAATATTTCAGATTGGCTCTTCAGACGATGCTGACGGACCAGCTTGGGTTTAATGGTATTGTGCACGTCACGTCCCTCGACGAGGCCCTGGAACAACTCTCTCAAAAACCAGGTAAGACACTGGCGTTGTTTGATCACACGCTGCCTGGGATTAAGAGTGTTGCTTGTCTGACGGCCGTGCGAGATTGCTTCCCCAATCTTCGGCTGGCGGTCTTATCAATGTCGCACCGCAAGGAGGATATCCTTGCAGCATTGGAAGCCGGAATTCATGGCTATGTTCCGAAGACGATCAGTCCGACTCAACTCATAGCGGCATTGAGGCTGATCATGGATGGCCTGATTTATGTTCCGCCATTGGTTGCATCTATCCGACCTGCCTCCGAAGGAGTGCAGGAGTTGAAGGCTGTACCGGCGAAGAAGCCTCCGATCGACAACCTAAGCCCGCGCCAAAGAGAAGTCCTCAAGCTTCTGATGCAAGGTAAATCAAACAAAGAGATCGCGCAGACCATGAACCTTGGCGAGGGAACGGTCAAAGTTCATATGGCGGCACTGTTTCGAGTATTCGGAGCCAGGTCGCGGGCTGCCGTGGCAGCGGCAGGATCACAACTTCTTTCCAGTTAGTGGTCCTGAGGTTTCACAGAGCAATGGAGGCTTGATGGGACAGGGAGATCCGCGACACCATAGCCTTATCGGCTAGGTTCCTGCCCTCAGTCAGGGACGTTGTGGCTTTGGGATTGGTGCGGAGTGGCGTGGCTTGGCCTCTTGCACAAGCCGGAACTGCACCGGGGCCGAGGCCCAGTCCCAGGGTGTTTGCAGTGGATATATGCAAGGTGTGAGCAGGCTCTGCCCAGCCGCATTCTTCACTTCAAAAACAAAACCAGGGCGCTCTATCCGAGCGCAGTCTTTCCACTGATCGAAATCTACCCACTCACTCATCGAGAAATCCTCCTCATTCGCTCAGAGATAGAAATCATCCTTTGCGAGGGACGACGCACCTGAGACGTTGATCTGGAAATCCGCCATCTTGTCGCCGTTGACATCTCCGGACAGGACACCGCTGCCAATCTTCAGCTGACCCGCTTGGCCAGTGAACGGCTTGCCGTCGATAAAGACAAAGGCCTGATCACCGGCGGCTGCAACATTGGCATCGATTGTACGCAGATCGATATGATCAAACCCGCGTACGAAATCCTTGATCGTATCTCGCATGCCTGGCAGTGAGTCCTTGATGCTGTCGAAATCGAAGACATCCGCACCTGCGCCCCCGGACAGCATGTCGACGCCAGCGCCGCCACGCAGCACATCGTTGCCGCCGCGCCCGTACAGATAATCATTCCCCGCGCCGCCTCGAATCACATTGGCAGCATCATTGCCTCGTAGGGAATCGGCATAGTTGCTGCCAGTCAGGTTCTCGATGCTCACATAGGTGTCACCGTACGCGTCTCGGGTATTGTTGGAGGCGGACATCAAGTCGGCGACAAGGCCCTTCATGGCTGTCGCATAACCGGCAGTGTCCGTGCCGGTCCCACCATCAAGATAGTCGCGACCAACCCCGCCGGTCAGCACATCAGCGCCATCCTTGCCATAGAGCTTGTCATTGCCGCCTTTACCGTCGAGTGTATCATTTCCCGCTCCGCCAGAACGCGTGTCGTCTCCCGCTCCACCGCTGAGGCTGAGATTCCTGGGAGCCGTGGTGATCGCACTGCTCGTTATCTCGGATAAAGAATAAGCCTTGTCCGAGAACCGGAACCACTCTGCGCTTTTGACACGATCCTTGCCATCCGGTGTGCCAGAGCGCAGATCCGTGATCTGGAGCGATCCGTCCGATAGCTTTGAGACGCTGTAATTCGAGCGTAGTCCACTAAACACAACGGTGTCTGTCCCCGGACCGCCTTCCAGGACGTCATTGCCCTTTCCGCCGACAAGGCGGTCACTGCCATCCCCGCCAATGAGCGAGTTTGCCGCGTCATTTCCAGTCAGGCTATCGCTGCCCGAGCCGCCAACAGCGTTCTCGATGAGGGAACGGACGTCACCCTTGTAGAGCAACGCGTTTGCAATGTTTCCAACCGCGACCTTCGAGCCGTCATAGTGCAGTTGTGCGAGCTGGGCTGTCGAGGTGGTGGTCCACTGTCCCGGTCGCAGATCAACCTTCAGGTTGCTGGTATAATTCGAGAAGTCATAGGTGTCGGTTCCGCCACCATCCCACACCGTCAGGAGGATCTTTTTGCCGCCGGGCGCCCCTTGGCCGACGCCGTTGACCATCATCTCGCCGGTGATCGGGTTCCACTTGTAGGTCGTGTTGCCGCTGTTGGTGGTGTGGTTGGCGCCGTACATATGCTGGAGAGCTGCAATGTCGTACATCATGAGCGACTGCGAGTAGCCCCAGGTTTCATTGACATAGCCGCTGGTGGTGGAGGCGCCGACGTACGAGCGATAGCTCATCACTGTGTACTCTATCGAGTCCCGGTCTGCCGGCATGACAAAGTGCTCATGCGCATGCTCCAGGCCGAGCGCATGGCCGATCTCATGCATGAAGGTGAGATGGGCGTAGTTGCCTTTCACAGGAGTATTGTAGTCGGTGCTGTTGAACCAAGCATCCCCGCCGATGGCGCTGGTCGTTGGAAAGTATGCCCAGGCCGTGCCGGGCAAATCAGACTCGGCAAAGCGCAGATCTGCATGCTGCGTAGCGGTCTCAACCATCTCGGTGAAGCTGAGATTTGCAACCGAGGCATACATCTTCAGGGATGAGCGAACCACCGCCTGCTGCGTTGTGTTCAACGCACCAAACTTGTTTGCGGTCTCACCGCTGCCGTAACCAGCGCCGTAGAAGGAGGCGTTTGTTGGAAAGCTGTAGGTAAAGCTGTTGACCGCCCATTTCAGGTCCGCCAAGACACCATCAATGTAAGCATTACCGGTCGAGATGTACGAAGCAACCGCAGGCATAAAACCATCCAGTTCGAGAAGTAAGGTCTGTTCTTCTGCAGCGGAGCAGGCGGCATGCTGCAGAAAGCCGTGCCGACAAAAAGGGCTCTGGCCGCCTATGTTCGTTGGGGATGATATAGTTGGATCCGACTGGCCATTCTATTCGGGCAGACAGATTAGGCCGTGTGGACGGATTGGG
>NZ_LCYG01000036.1 GCF_001017175.1 Microvirga vignae
GCTTTTCGTTTCACGTGGCGCTCCCAAGACGAGCAGATTCGGCGTCGGATTTTACAGTTCATCGGCTGCTTGATAACTCATCAGCCGTACCGCTTTGTACAGCGAAAGCGTGGCTTCAGCTATGCGCTAACCACCGGTTGCCCATGACGCCGATCCTCGGCTGACAGTGCCGGTGCAAAGCGGCGAATCTTCGACAGTCGCTTGCAGCTGCGGTGCCGACGGCGCGAGCCTCGCCCGTTCTCACACACATGCGTTTGAATACACCGAGCGCTGTTCCCTCCTACGAAGGCAACGAAACTCTTCAAAAGCGTATGTTGGACGCGGAACTTGGATCGGCCCGACGCCTCTGGACCTTTCGCCGCTGCTCAAGGTAAGAATGGTGATAGGCCCTCTAACCGACAGAGCATATTTTCCTTAGAAGGTTGGCAATTTGCGAAACTTTGTCCCGGCGCATAATGCTGAAATGGTCTCCATCGATGACCTGAACTTCTACGTCGCCTCCAACTTTGTTCCAGCCCCATGTCGGATCAGCGGATGTCGCCTCCTCTCCTGGCAACATGCTGCCAAGTGCTCCTCCTGTTCCCGCCCTTATGAACGTAAGAGGGATGGGTGTCTTGCTTGCCTCGAGTTGCGGCGCGACTAAGACGTTTGCCCAGTAGATGGAGGCGGAGTGCCTGAAACTCGCTTCGAGCGTTTCGCTATGACACGCAAGGTCCAATGCCTTGAACGCCTCAGCGGGGTTTTCTGACAGCATCACATTGAACGTCTCCTGATCCAGCGGCCGAGCAACTGAGCCCTCCACCAACACTTGCGGGGATGCACCAGCGGGGATATCTAAGATCAATACGCGGCTAACCTCGACACCCAGCCGATGAAGCTCGATCCCAATCTCGTTGGCTATTTTCCCTCCGAATGAATAACCGAGCAGAACTACTCGTTTGCCGCCTGCTGCATCCTTGGCACGGGTTGTCATGGGGGCAATGATATCCTTTGGCTTAAGTGAGCTTCGCCAAGGGTCGACATCCTTTGGGTATTCGAGAACTTCAAATGAAATATTGCCCAGCAGGGGAATGAGGTGCGCGAAGTCCATTGGTTCTCCTGTAATGCCAGGAATGAGAAGAAGCCGCGTGTCTTGCGCAGGCTCCAGCTTGGAATGCGGACGGCTGGCAACCTGGGAGATCTCCGCCGAGAGGCGACGCGAGGTACCGCTGCTCACAATTATTGTCGACGAGACAGATGCCCCGAAATGTTTCCGCAAGTCGTTTCGTAGTTCGATGAGAAGCAATGAATCCAGGCCGAGGTCACGCCACTCGAGATCCGGATCAATGGTCGAAGCATCCCGCTTTCCAAGAAGCGCAGCAACCCGCTGCATAACGATCCGCAGAACGTCGACTTCGCTTTGACCTTGATCTGCCACGTCATCAACGGGCTGCAATTCGATTGTGTGATTTGCTTTGGCCTTTCCGGAACCAGGGCCCATACCTAAGGCAACATTCAACGCCTCCAGGCGAGATGGTTTCCGGGCGATAGCCGCCCCAAGTGCTACGGCGCCCTGTTCGTTCGAAAGCCCCGCGTCACCGCGTTCGAGATATCTCTGCAACAACTCCGCGTTGCCGGCAAACGAAGCGGAGTCCTTCCACACACCCCAATTGACAGACGTCGCCGTGAGTCCGATCTGGTTCCTATATCGACTGAGGCCGTCTAGGAAGCCGCAGGTCGCTGCATGCAATGCCTGCCCAGCCTCCCCTCGAGAAGAAGCAGTCGATGAGCACAGGATGAAGAAATCAAGAAGTCCCGGCTCACTGAAGAATGCATGAAGATTGGCTGCCCCGCCCGCCTTTGGCGGCACCACGCGCGCTATATCGTCGCGATCGATTGCGCTGATTAGCCCGTCTGCAAGGCTGCCTGCTGCATGAATGATGCCTCTGATCGGACGTTCCGCCTGGATCTGCCCTAGGCAAAAGGTGAGTGCCTCGCGGCTCGACACATCTACCGTATGAACGCACACAGTGCAGCCCGTTGCCTCCACCCCTTTGATCACTGTGAGACGCTCTGCGGTCGGAACGCTACGCGAAAGCACATGGATATGCTTCGCTCCATTTTCGCTCAACGCTTCGACCAACACGGGCCCGATGCTGCCGAGCCCCCCCGTTACGAGGTAGGATGCGGTGCCGTCTAGTCGATGAGGGAGTTGCAACGCAGATGGAATCTCCTGCAGTTGAATTACAGCTCGCTGCTTTCCATCATGGACCACCACATCGGCAATATCTTCTGGACTGCAATCCAGCTCCCTGGAGATGAGGGCAGGTAGCGACTTCGGGTCGACATGCCCGACCTGAATGCACAGCAGGCGCGGGCAAGCTGTTTCCGCGGCAAATGACCTAGCGAAGCTGAAAGCAGCCTCTGCAATGCCTGCCGACATTCCATCCGTGTAATCTTTGCGGGAGATCATGACGATTGGGATACTTATGCCAAGGTCAAAGGCACCGGCCACGCTGGCGAAGAGTGACGACATCCTGGTTAGGGCATATTCTAGCTCCTGCCCTGCTTGGGCAGCCGAGGGCAGAAAGATATCGACCGGAATGATAAGGTAGTCGGAATCCACAAGATCCCTAGCAATGTCTGCAGGGTCTCGTGCTTGCCAAAGACCGACAAATTGCAGATCCAGATCGGCATCTTGAATATCGTTGGGAAAAAACGAAGCAATTGCCCCACGCATCCATCTGACGGAACCTGCTTTGGGCAGGTCGCGAGGAACGAGCACCTCCTCGCGAATGGTCAGGCGCCCCTCAGCGCCAGATTGGCTATGATCACAATCGCCACCTCTCTCATGTTCAATCTCGATCTGGCGGAACCCTGTCCCCTCCATGACGACATGGCCGGCCAAATTCCTAATGGTGAAGTCGAACAGGCTTTCCCCATCACTTCGCCGGCAGTTCCTCACATCGCACAAGGTCGTGGTGGTCGCCTCCTGGAGCATGATAACACGGTCAATCCCGACGGGGACCCAGACCCCTCCCACATGACCATCACGGAAGACCGCTTCGATGACCTGAAGAGCTGAATCAATCAGAACGGGGTGGACCCCGAAATATTCGCCATCGTCCCGAAGGCTCAGGGGAAGATGACACTGCGAGGTTCCGGAGGTCTTCGCGGCGGACACGGAGGCGATGCATTTGAACGCCGGCCCCAGGGAAACCCCCTGGGCCTCGTAGCGCTGATACACAAGCTCCGGCAATACTTCACATGACCCCTCCTCGGGAGGAACTGCGGTGGAGGCTGGCAGCGTGCCGCTTCTGACGCGGGCCGAGACTACCCGAATGGCTGGATCCTCGCCCTTTAGGGCAAGCTGCTTCATTTCGATCCTTAGTTCGGATTGGTCCGGAGGCTGTATCAGATCGATTTCCAGGCTGGCTCCATGCGTGACGTCTGCGGAAACCATCGAGTGGATGCGGAAGTTCAGAATCTCAACGCATGGTGTCCCCAACGCTGCTGAGGCCTCCTGGGCAACCATATCGAGTAGGTATGTGCCCGGAACGCTACACACTCCATTGACCATGTGTTCGCCGAACCAGACCTTTCGGATTGCTTTGCGCTGTCGGCCGGTTAGCTTAGCGTTGATATTCGGAGATACCGGCTGCGTCGTTTGGCCTCCTAGTGAGACGGCCGGCGGGGCACAGAGGTATTGCTTCCTGCGGAACGGATAGGTCGGCAGGGAGACGCGACGCCACGGAGCGCGAGGAGCAAGGTTGTCGAACTGGAGATCGACGCCAAGCTTAAACAGCTCGGCAAGAGCTCTGAGAAACGTTCCCAGCTCGTCGGAGCTACGGCACGAAGCAATCCAGGCTCTCCCGTCGAGCGGGTCATTTTCCATGCCGAGCCCGAGAAGCATGGGTTTTGGTCCGAGCTCGATAAATACCTTCGATCTGTCCTCAAGCATATACTGGAGCACATCGTGAAAACGCACTGGTCCCACAAGATGGTCCGTGAAATACTCGACCCAGTCCCGATTTCCTTGAAGAGGTGCTCCTCTCACCGAAGAGACGATAGGGATGATTGGATCGGAGAAGTGCAGGTTCGCGATGACGGATTTGTATTCCTCAACGATGGGGCGCATCTGCTCTGAGTGAAACGCGTGCGATATTGGCAGTGGAGTGACCGTACAGCCCGATACATCTCCAGCATCAGTGAGCTCTTCGACGAGGTCAGCATGACCCGATAGTACGACTGCGGTCGGTGAGTTGAATGCCGCGACAGTAACACCATCGCTCAGCTTGGAGACAAGAAGTGCAACATCTTCCGCGCTCCCTGTGGCTACGGCCATTGCGCCCACTCCAGATGGAAGTTCCGCGGAAAGTCGTCCTCTCTCGGAAACGAGAAGGCACGCATCTTTCAGGGACAGCGCACCGGCGGCGACCAGCGCCGCAACCTCCCCAAAGCTATGACCCGCGACCTCCTCAAACTGCACACCAAAGGAACGAAGAAGGCAGGTCATTGCGTACTCGAACGCGAAGATCGCCGGCTGCGTAAACTGAGTGCGATTCAGTCTTGGGTCTTGACCGGGTGTTTCCTCGATCACTTGCTTGAGGTCGATCCAATGACTGCTCCGTATGCAGTCGAAGCAATCTTCCAGCGCCTCTCTGAAGGTCGGAAACGCAGCAGAGAGCTCTTTCCCCATACCTGTCCACTGGCTTCCCTGACCGGTGAAGAGACCAACAATCTTTTTCGGGGCCAGACTGTCGGAGGGGGACAACACACCTCTGATGACATCATTGAGGAGTTGGGACAAATCCGCCTTGCTGGAAACTGTCCAACCAACCCTGAACCGTTCCGGCCTGCGGCCAACGCAGTAGGTCATGCACATATCCCGCAAGCTGAGATTTTCGCCAGAGACGGCGAGGAGGTCGTAGACCTCCCGGCACAGAGTGATCAGTTGCTCGGAACTTCCCGCCGACAGGACGAAGAGTTCATTTTGCTGAGAATCACGAGGTTCCTGCGCCCATCCGACACGGGGGGCCCAGGCCTCCAGGATGATGTGACAATTGGTCCCTCCTATTCCCAAGGAACTGACCGCTGCTCGCCTGGGTTTCTCAGATCGACAATTCCAATCCTGGGTCCGCCCATTGGCAATTCTCAGGCGGGTCCCCTGCAGCGGCATGCGCTCGTTTGCTCTTTGGAATGTTGGGATGGCTGGAATCCTGCCCCTGTGAAGACACAGAGCTGTCTTCAGAATGCCCGCTGCACCTGCCGCCTCGTCAAGGTGGCCGATGTTCGCCTTCAGGGATCCAACAAGGCAGTTTTCGGCGGCCGCGGCTGCGCCATATGTTGCCGCCAAAGCTGTGATCTCAATCGAGTCTCCGACTGGTGTACCTGTCCCATGGGCCTCGACGTAGTCGATGTCGGATGCAGTGAGACCGGCATCTGCCAGAGCTGCGTTGATGACCTCGATCTGACCCTCTACGCTCGGTCCAGTATAACTCAGCTTGCGGGCGCCGTCGTTGTTGATCGCTGATCCGACAATAATAGCGATGATCTGATCGCTATCGCGGACCGCGAGATCATAATCCTTGAGGACGAGAACCGCGCATCCGTTCCCGAACACAGCTCCGTCAGCCGCCGCATCGAAGGGTCTGCAGCAGCCAGTTGGTGACAGAATTACCCCGTCATGCGCAAAGTAGCCTACATGCTGCGGAGTGGAAATTGAGACGCCGCCGGCAATTGCCATTTCGGCCTCTCCTACGCGGATTGCCTGTACAGCATGATGAACGGCGACCAACCCGCCTGAGCAGGCGGAACCTACCGAGAGACTAGGACCCATCAGATTGAGTTTGTTCGATACCCTCATCGAAACGTGCTCTGGAGAGTTGCCTTGTTCGATGAAAATATCGCCGACATTCCGAATGAGGCGATGGCTCAGAAAGAGGCCAGCGCGTTCATCCATCACTGATGGCAAGATGCTGTTGATCAGATATGTGCTCGCACCGCTCGCCGAGTATACGCCGGTCCGGTAAGGAGCCGCGGTCGGCGCATAGCCAGCACTTTCTAGAGCATGCCAAGAGCACTCAAGGAAAATCCTGTGCTGCGGGTCCATCAGCGAAGCTTCGCGATCACTGATGCCGAAGAACTCGGCGTCGAAATGGTCGTGGTGGTCAAGGAAGCCTCCGGTCCTCACAAAGTTCTCGCAGACGGATAGTGCCGGTGGGTCGTTCTTGGATTCCGAAAGGAATATTTGATTGCTGATAAGGCCTTCCCACAGCGCATCTACGGAGGTGGCGCCTGGGAAACGGCCTGCCATACCAATAATCGCAACGGCCTTTCGTGCAGAGGGCGCCGTAAAAGCCGGAGCCCGTTTATTCGCGACGCTGGTGGTGCGCGATACCGAAGTTTTGACGATCGATTGCAGCGTGGTCTCATCTGAAATATCAGACACAGAAATATCGATCTGCAGTTCCTGCTTCAATCGTGTTACCAGTTGCATCGCACTCAGCGAGTCGCCGCCTGCTGCTCTGAAGCTCCGACCCTCTCCACCAGGGAGAACGTCATTCCAGATCTCAGACACATGCTGCTGGACATCTTGCGGCTGACCAACAAGACGAGGTGGCGCCGCAATGGCGGAGGACGCCATTGCCTCGAGTGCCGAACGGTCAACCTTGCCAGTCGATGTCTCAGGAAGCGCCGGGAGTGTGTAGATTCGGTAGGGAACGGCCGTAGCATCCAAGGTGTCAGTGATCAGGGTTCTGATGTCCTCCTCGAGCACATCACTCATCGGATCTCCTGCCGCGCTTACGAATGCCACGAGTTCGGTTCGGCCACTGATCTCGGCTGCTACAACGGCAGCCTGGTCAACGTATCGAGAGCGCTCGATTGTCGTTTCCACGACTGCGACATCGACCCGCTTGCCGCGGATCTTCACCTGCCGGTCGACCCGCCCCTTGATTGCAATGCTGCCGTCAGGGAGGATGATGCCGATATCTCCAGTTAGGTACTCATCTGCCACACCCGCCGAGGCGGAAGGCAAGGGCAACAGATCGTCGGCGCCTGGCTGCACGTATCCCATTGCAACTTGGCAGCCTTTGACAACAATGCGCCCCTCAAAGCCCGGGTCCGATGATACTCCCTTCGAGGTGAGGACGCCCACCTCCATTCCCGCGATGGGAAAGCCAATTGATGGCAGATCCGGCCATTGTTCGGGATCTCCTGCGAGCTCTAGAGACGTCACATCCTGCACCTCTGTCGAGCCATAGTTGTTGTAGAGCACGGCGCCGATGCGATGGAAGAATGACCTGATAGTTCCAGTGATCTTCAGCGGCTCGCCGGCCGTGGTGACGTCTGTGAGGTGGAGCGGTCCGGCGAATGCAGACGCTGCCAATGCCAACTGATTGAGCACACTGTACGGCAGATAAGCCTTTTCGATCCGGGATGCCGATAGAAGCTCCAGGAGCAGTCCCGGATCCTGCCGTTGCTCTTGTGTCGCCAGAACTGCCGTTCCTCCCGAACTGATCGCAGAGAACAGTTCGTGAAACGCGATGTCGAAATGGAAGGACGCGAATTGTAAATGGACCCTGCCAGGTTCACATCTCCTGAAGAGGATGTCCCATCGAACCAGGTTGGCAAGCCCACGGTTTGACATGAGCACGCCCTTAGGCGTCCCCGTCGTGCCGGAGGTGAAAAGCAAATAGCAGCCCGTTTCGAGAGTGGAGAGGTTCTCAACCATCGAAATTTCATTGCCCGCCCGCCTTACACGAACTGTTTCAACGCCGAAGGACTGCAGGAGCCGCGAGGCTGTCGTTCCGAGGGGAGTCTTGTCTGTAACAACGATAGTTCTGGCCCGTGAGGCTCTCAAAATGTTGCTGACTCTCGCATCGCTCGCCAACGGGTCGAGCGGACACACTGTCGCCCCGCGAAGCATGATCCCGAGGATGATGATCACCGTATCGACGTGACGTGAGGTGCTCATCAAGATGACGTCTCCGACGCCAACGCCATGCAGTTCAAGCTGTCGCGACACATGCGATGCATGACGCAACAGCTCTTCGTAGGTCATTTGCTCGCCGCCGCACTGAACCGCGATCATGTTCGCAAAGTTTCGCGCGCACTCTATAAATTCCTGCGAGACAGTGCGGCAGGGCACGGTAAACGACAAACGTCCGCTCGAGACCGAATCTATCATAGCGCTCCCCTGCTTCTGCTCTCAGTAGGCCGACGAGAGTTTTTTGGACGTGAGGTCATGGACCTCATCGCCGTTGAGACCGGGAAAGAAAACGCAGACTAAACGGAGATCTTCCTCGTCGGCGATCAGGTAGTGGGCGTCGTTCTTGTCCAGTGCGTACATCGTCCCGGGGACAATAACATGCTCCTCACCAGTGATGTCTTCGCGGACGCGCCCCTTGCCGGCGATGCAGTAGCAGGTCTCGATATGATTGCGGTACTGCAGGAAAGACGAGGTCCCCGCCTTCACAATCGTGTCGGTCAGGGAATACGGAACACCGTCGGCTTTGGTCAGGAAACGACGGCTCCTTCCGTTGCCCCAGGCAACGTCACGTGCGGTCCCTTCGACATCCTCAAGTTTACGAACTATCATTTCAACATCCTTTGTTTGAGCTGGGATACCCTAAGATGGGACCAAGAACACCCTCTCGACGCAACTACCAATGTTGGTAGTTGCCAAAACTCAGCTTGAGGACGCCTATGAGTTGGCGCTAAGGACCTTTTCTTCGATCTCTGATCGAGATCGAGAACAGAGGAAATCTGGCTAAGCGATGTGTTCTGCAGGAATGGAACGACCATGACCACAGGACCCATCGCCGATCACAGGAACGCGGCCTCATCCCGGGTTCCCACAAAACGGGCGGCATCTACTTCGATGCCTACATGAAGCCGGTTCTGATCGCGGATTGGAAGCGGTCAACGCCATCCTCGATACGTATGGCGAGCCGGCATATGCGGAGATGGAGTCCGGCGAAAAGATCTTCTTCCACCCCCTGGTGCTGCACGCGTCCGATCGCTCCACCAGTGGCAAACGCCAGGCACTCGTCTACTGCTCCTCGAACGCGCGCTTAAACGCACCGATCGTCAAGGAGGGCTAGGGACATCGCATCTATCGCAACGTCGATCGCCTTCCGGATGACGACATCTGCGACGGCCTGTTCAGCTCCGTCTTCGAGGGCCACAAATTCTTCAACAATAAGCCTCTGAACGTCATTGAGGGGAAACTTGTCTACTGCGATAGAGCATCTTCCATCACTAAGCTTGCGGCTCCCGGCCCTTCTGCGGTTAGGCGCCGTGGTGATCGCGTTCGAGGAGTGGTCTTCGACCGAAGATCATCCCTGCGGAAGTTTCCTTGGAGGAGATGATAAAGATCGCCTTTCGAGGCTTCGTAGCTCCCTCTCACGAGCAGAGTTTATTGCGGGACGAGCCGCTCTGCATCATGCAGGAAGAGCCCTCGGCTACGATGTCAGCGCGATGCGTATTGTATACGACCGGCGTTCGGGAAAACCATACTTTGACTCACTCGATGTTTGCTTCCACTTCAGCATAACTCACACGATCGGTTTGGCCTGCTGCATCGCCTCCAGAAATTGCCTGGTTGGCTGTGACTGTGAGAGATGGGATCGCGCCATAGATATAGAGGCATTTTCATACTTTCGTGGAAGAAGGCTTCTAAGCAAGAGAGAATGCCTAATTGAATGGACAAAGCTTGAAGCATTGATAAAACTTCGTGGTCAAAAGTTGAGCGACAAGGTGGATCGTAGAGGTCAGTTGTTCTCATCCAATTTTGTCGAAACCGATGAGACCCACATTGGTGTCTCGATTCCACCAGTTACTGTTGATATTAATGAGCAATTCGTTTTCAGCTTCTGCGCAGGATGAGCTTAAGCACCTGTATTGTCGTCGAACCGTACTCCTAAACAGGTCTCGCAACCATTAATACCAGTCAGCGCTGATCCTCATGCATTGGCCCACTCGCGCGGGCCGAGGGACATGATGGTCCAGGGTTGACCGACGAGTTTGTTCGATCACCCATCTTGCTGCCCACCTCGACAAGCTAGCCGAGGGACGGGGAGAGGCGGTCCAACTTGCCTGCTTTGAGGTTTTTGGAACGCACTTAAGGTCACGGGCCCGTCCGGGAACAGATAGAGACCAGTCCGGGCATCCGGTTCGATGGCAATCGTGCCGTTGTAAATGCGGTTATAGATCCAGTGCGGGGTGACGCCGAGCTGGTCCGCGAGTAGGGGAACGGTGAGGCAGCCGGGAATGCGGCGCGAATGCGACTGGCGGCGTTCGCGCAGGATGCCGTACCGCAGCCGGATGGCTTGGACCGTGCTCGGCAACACCGCCTGGCGCAGGGGCGAGCCGTGCCCAGCGGCGGTCAGCGCGGCGGCGATGGCCGCATCGCTTTCGCCTGCGCGAACTGCTCGCCAGTTCCTGAGCATGGATGGGGAGATCCCCAGCTCGGTCGCGATTTGCATGAGTGGTCGGCCACTGCTCTCCAGAAGCGCTAGGGCCTCTCGTTTGAACTCGGGTGTGAATTCTCGCCTTGTTGCCGTCATTAGGCAGCTTCCCGCTCCCGCAGGAGCGTATCAGAGGTGTCCGTCAAAGCGAGGGAAGATCATCAGCCATTCCGTTATGCCGCGTAGTTCAAGATCTCCCAGGCCGGAGCAATAACGCCGTTTGCCTTTATTGAACCTTGGCATGTAGTAAAAGGAGACCTAGTCACTTGGCCGATTTCGCCAACGCCGAAATCGGATAGCCGCTGATGAAGCACACCCAAGCGACAGCCGCTCTTCCCGGTTTCTGAGCGGTTGTTTAGCTCGAACGGTAGGCACGAGGAGCGGCATACCTCCGCCATAAATGGCAATATAGCCTTGGTTCTTGAGTTCGTGGTCAACCTCATTAAGAGAAGCAATCCACGCGCGAAGAATCCTCATCGTGACAGCCTCCAAAGCTAAGAACTACCGATCCTAAGCAAGTTATGTACCAAGTAGAGCGACCTGCGGTCATGCACGATTCGAGCCTTATTCAGGTTTTAGAGCGTGCTGCGGTTGCGTGGAATCGCTGGAGCTGATTCCATAGGGCTGGTTGTGATTGGCCGGGAGGCGTCCCATGCCAGCTCCGCTGTCCCGTGATCTGCGTGATCGAATTGTGCGCGCTGTCGAGAATGGTTCGTCGATCCGTCAGGCGGCTTTACGTTTTGACGTGAGCCCCTCCGCGGCTGTGAAGCTGATGCGGCGCTTCCGCCAGAGCGGCAGTCCCGCTCCGGCCCGTTTCGGTGGCCATCGCCGTCCGATCCTTGCGCCGCATGAGGCGCTCGTACGCGCGCTCCTCGGTGCCAGGTCCGAGATCTCGCTGGTGGAGATCCAGGCCGAGCTGCGTCAGCGCGGCATCGTGGTCGGTGCGACCTCCACCATCAGCCGCTGGCTCCGACGAGTCGGCCTGACGCACAAAAATCTATGGACCGGCCGTGCGTTGCAAGAGGGCTGTGGCATATGGATGAGAGACGGTCCGCATCAATCTATCCGGCCTCGTTGTGGAGCTCTGGCTCCGGGCCATCATGGAAATCCGCGCGCACGGGACCTGCTTAGACGCCACGACCTCGACGGGCCATTTTTTTGTTCAGGCTTCCGGTGCGCCGGGCAACCGTTCGTCCATCCTGTTACATCCTTCTCGCGAACCTTGGGAGGATTCTGCTGCGGCACCCCGCTCAGGCTGTGCGGGTCGCATACTCCGCTTCGTAGTCGCGTCCGCGATACAGCACGCCCCAAGCGATCCGGGCGAGCTTGTTAGCGAGAGCCGCGGTAAGCACGTTTCGGTGTAGCCGCGCGCCTGCTGCCTGTAACCAACGCCCAAAGCCGTGCCCGTCCCAGTAGCGTGGACGCTGCAGGAGGGCCTGTGCGCCGCTGACAAACAGGGTGCGTAAATAGCGGTTCCCGCGCTTGGACAAGCCACCCAGGATCGTCCGGTCACCGGTGGAGATCTGCTTGGGGACCAACCCGAGCCAGGCAGCAAAGTCGCGCCCTTTGGCGAATGCTGCCCCGGTCCCCACCGCCGCCACCATGGCGCTGGCCGTAATCACCCCAACCCCAGGAATACCCATCAGGCGACGGCAGCTTGCATCCTGTCGCGCCAGAGCCGTGATGTCACGGGTGAGCGTCTCGATGCGTTCATCGAGCCCGTGCCAGTCTGCCGCCAGATCTTCAATCAGGTGGATCATGCGCGGCGAGAGCACGTCCGTGCGTTGGGCCAGAAGGGCCGGAAGTGCCTCGCGTAAACCAGCCGGCCCCTGACGAACGGCGATGCCACACTCGAGCAGGAAGCCTCGGATCTGATTGATGACGGCGGTGCGCTGGCCGATCAGTCGACGGCGAACCCGATGCAGAGCTTGCAGATCGAGTTGCTCGGCCGACTTCAGCGGCACGGGACGCATAGTCGGGCGCTGCACCGCCTCAGCGATGGCCTCGGCATCGCGATAATCGTTCTTGTGTCCCTTGAGGAAGGGTTTGACGTATTGGGCCGGCAGCAGGCGCACGTCATGACCAAGGGCAGCGAGCTGACGCCCGACGTGATGGGCTCCGGCGCAAGCCTCCATGCCAATGAGACAGACCGGCAGATTGGCCAGGCAGGACTGCAGTTGCCCACGGGAGACCTTCCGGCGCAGCACGATCCTGCCGCGTGCATCCATGCCGATGAAGTGGAAGGTGTTCTTGCCCAGGTCGATCCCGATGGTGGCGACGCACTCACTTGCGGTCTGATGTGTCATGGCATGGCTCCGTGGCTGCGGGACAATCCCGTTCTCCCATGCTCCGCCCGGGAGCACGGCCGGTCCATGCCATTAGAGCCTGAGAGCTGCAGAGCAGGACCGGCCCGATGTGGCGCGCGAACGCCGGAGCTGGCGCGTATGGCAGCGCTATATGGATCCGATGCGCTTCGTCTTTCTCGATGAGACGGGCACGGGCACGAACATGGTGCGCCGCTATGGGCGCTGTCCGAAGGGCGAGCGCCTGGTCGATGCCACACCGTGGGGGCTGTTGATACCGGAGTGGAACTCCCCAGACCTGCCGATTGAATTTTCCACAGGTGAGTGCGGCTGCCAGCCTGCTGGGCCGCCGCCGGGAAGACCGGCAGGCCAATGTCGCCGATGCTGTTCCTGATGGTCAGGAGGGCAGACGGTGATCCAGCTTGGGGAGTTAGTCATGATCCTGGATTGGCACCGGCAGGGCATGTCGGTCTCGGCCATTGCCCGACAGAGCGGCCTCGACCGCAAGACCGTGCGCAAATACATCAAACGCGGCCTGGAGGCGCCGGCTTATGGCCCGCGCAAGCCGCGTCAAACCGTTATCGATCCCTTCACTCATTACTTGCGCGAGCGCGTGAGTGCCTTCCCGGGCCTGACAGGCTCTCGCCTGTTCCGCGAGCTCAAGGAGCGCGGCTATGGCGGCGGCTCCACCGCCGTCACTGACTTCCTGCGTGAGATCCGCCCCGCCCCGGCGTCCTCCTTCGAGGTTCGCTTCGAGACTGCGCCCGGCGAGCAGGCTCAGGTCGACTTTGCCCAATTCCAAGTCGTGTTCAGTGACGAGCCTTCGGCTCCGCGCATCGTCTGGCTGTTCTCGCTGGTGCTCGGCTACAGCCGATTGATCTGGGCCCGCTTCGTCCTGCATCAGGACCTGGCGACTCTCCTGCGCTGTCATGTGGCGGCCTTCGAGGTGCTTTGTGGTGTGCCGCACCAGGTGCTCTATGACCGCATGAAGACCGTAGTCACCGGCGAGGCCACTTCCGGCGGCATTATCTACAACCGCGCGCTCATCGATCTCGCCCGCCACTTCGGCTTCCATCCCAAAGCCTGCCGGCCGTATCGGGCCAAGACCAAAGGCAAGGTCGAGCGGCCGTTCCGCTACATCCGCGAAGACTTCTTCCTGGCGCGATCCTTCTGCAATCTCGAGGATCTGAACCGGCAACTGCAGCGCTGGCTTTTTACCGTCGCCAACCCGCGCGTGCATGCCACCAGACGCCGCGTCGTCGTTAACGCCTTTGCCGAGGAGAAGCCGTACTTGCGGCCGCTGCCGCTGGCTCCCTTCCGTTCAGTCTTGCGCCTGGAGCGGCGGATCTCGCGCGAGGGCATGGTCAGTGTCGGTGGCAACTTCTACAGCGTGCCCGATGCCACGCGCCGGCGCGTGGTCGAGGTCCACACCCTGGCTGATGAGATCCGTATCTTCGAGGATGGCCAGCTGCTTGCTGCGCATCCAGTGCTGGAGGGGCGCCACCAACGTCGGGTCGCGCCTGGTCATCGCAAGGGCATACACGCAGTGCGGCAGCGAGGATCGGAGGGCTCCCTGGTCAGTCGCACGGGTGATATGGGCGCCCAACGCTCACTCGACTTTTACGACGCGGTGGCCCGCCACTTGGCCCGGGAGACACGCGCATGAGTGCTCCCTTGGATCTGATCCCCACCACCCTGGAGCGGATCCGCCAGGATCTGGCCGGTCTGAAGATGCCGCGCGCCCTGGAGGCGCTCGATGCGATCGTGCGGCGCCTCGAGCAGGGCGAGATCAGTGCGCTGGAGGCCATCGACACGCTCCTGTCAGAGGAGCTGACCTTGCGCGAGAACAGCCGGATCAAGATGGCGCTGCGCATGGCGCGGCTGTCGACGATCAAGACCCTGTCGGGCTTCGACTTTGCCTTCCAGCCCTCGCTCGACCGCGACCGCATCCTGACCCTGGCGCAGTTGGGCTTTATTGGCCGCTGCGAGGTGGTGCACTTCATGGGTCCGCCCGGTACCGGCAAGAGCCATCTGTTGGACACAGATCTCATTGATG
>NZ_LCYG01000037.1 GCF_001017175.1 Microvirga vignae
CGCAATATAGTTCTTGGTCATCAGCATTTCTCCATTCCGTATGCAGGCTCAAGTTTGCCCTGCCCGCTGACAGGCAAGGAGGCCAAGCGCCCCCGTCAAGGCTTAAACCCCCGCCGCGAAGCGAGGGCTCCGTGTTACTTCTTTCGATTGTATACGTCGAGAGATACGGCTGCGAGCAGCACCAGGCCTTTGATGACCTGCTGATAGTCGATTCCGATGCCGAGGATCGACATGCCGTTATTCATGACACCCATGACGAAGGCGCCGATCACCGCACCCGTGACCTTGCCGACACCACCCGTGGCCGAGGCGCCACCGATGAAGACGGCCGCGATCACGTCAAGCTCGAATCCGAGACCCGCCTTGGGAGTCGCCGTGTTGAGGCGCGCCGCGAAGATGAGACCGGCAAGACCAGCGAGCACGCCCATGTTCACGAAGGTCAGGAAGGTCAGGCGCTCGGTCTTGATGCCCGAGAGCCGCGCCGCCTTCTCGTTGCCGCCCAGCGCGTAGATACGCCGTCCGATCGTCGTGCGATTGGTCACGAAGGCATAGAGGATGATCAGCACCGCCATAATGACCAGCACGTTCGGCAGGCCGCGATAGGTCGCCATCAGGTAGCAGAACGCGACCACGAGCAGGGCGAGAAGCGCGTTCTTGGCTACGAACAGGCCGAAAGGCGCCGTCTCCACGTCGTGCTTCAGCTGGTTCGCACGGCTGCGAATGCTGAAATAGACGATGGCGATGACGCTCGCGACGCCGATGAAGAGCGAGGTGTAGTTGAACCCCTCACCGCCGAAGAAGTCCGGAATGAAGCCGGAGCTCAGGCGCTGGAAGACAACCGGGAACGGACCGACGGACATGCCGCCCAGAAGCGCCAACGTCAGCCCCTTGAACACGAGCATGCCAGCGAGCGTGACGATGAAGGAAGGCACCTTGAAATAGGCCACCCAATAGCCCTGAGCCGCGCCGATAAGGCCGCCCACCACCAGACAGGCGATGGTGGTCGTCACGGGATCGAAGCCCCACCTCACCATCATCATGGCAGCCAAGCCGCCCACGAAGCCGACGATGGAGCCGACCGACAGGTCGATATGCCCGGCCACAATGACCAGCAGCATGCCGAGCGCCATGATGACGATATAGCTGTTCTGCAGAACTAGGTTCGTGAGATTGAGCGGCCGCAGCAGGGTGCCGTCCGTCGCGACCTGGAAGAACAGCATGATCACAAGGAGCGCAAGCAACATGCCGTAGTCGCGGAAATGGGTCTTGATGAACTCCAGCCACGACGTCTTTTGCTGGGGAACGTGAAGCTCGTCAGCAGTTCTCGTATCCATCTCAGCGTCTCCCCGACTTAACGATAGCGTGCATGATTTTTTCCTGTGAGGCCTCGGCGACGTCGAGTTCGGCGATCAGGGAGCCCTCGTTCATCACATAGATCCGGTCGCACATTCCGAGCAGCTCCGGCATCTCGGAGGAGATCATGAGGACACCTTTTCCGGTATCCGCCAAGCCGTTGATGATCGTGTAGATTTCGTATTTCGCACCTACGTCGATGCCACGGGTCGGCTCGTCCAGAATGAGGATCTCCGGATCGGAGAAGAGCCACTTGCTAAGGACGACCTTCTGTTGATTACCGCCCGACAGGTTCACCGTTTCCTGGAACACGTTGGACGAGCGGATCCGCATCCTGCTACGATAATCATTGGCAACCGCAAGCTCGCGAATGTCGTCGATGACAAGATTTTTTGCCACGCCGTCGAGGTTCGCCAGGGAGATATTCTTGCGAATGTCCTCCTCAAGAACCAGACCATAGGTTTTGCGGTCCTCAGTAGCGTAGGCAATGCCGTTCGCAACGGCCTTTTCCACCGTGCTGACGTCGATCTCCTTACCGTGCAGCAGCACGCGGCCCGAGATGTTCTGGCCATAGCTGCGACCGAAGAGGCTCATGGCGAATTCGGTCCGCCCTGCCCCCATAAGACCTGCAATGCCAACGATCTCGCCGCGGCGGATGTTCAGGTTGAGGTTCTTGACGACCTGCACGTTCGAATGAAGCGGATGATAGGCCGACCAGTTCTCGACCTGGAAAATGGTCTCTCCGATCCGGGAGTCACGCTTCGGATAGCGGTCCTCCATGGTACGGCCGACCATGCCGCGAATGATCCGGTCTTCGCTGATTTCCCCGGCGTGGCAATCCAGGGTCTCGACTGTGCTGCCATCGCGAAGGACCGTGATGGAATCCGCAACTTTCGTAATCTCGTTGAGCTTGTGGGAAATCAGGATCGATGAAATCCCCTGTGCCTTGAACTGCAGGAGCAGATTCAGGAGTGCGTCGCTGTCCTTCTCGTTCAAGCTTGCCGTCGGCTCGTCCAGGATCAGCAGCTTAACCTTCTTGGACAGGGCCTTGGCGATCTCGACGAGCTGCTGCTTGCCGACACCGATATTGGTGACGAGCGTTTCCGGGGATTCATTCAGCCCCACGGTCTTGAGCAGCTGCTTGGTGCGCGAAAAAACCGCCGACCAGTCGATCACACCGAACTTGGCCTGCTCGTTGCCGAGAAAAATGTTTTCCGCAATCGACAAGAGTGGCACCAGAGCCAGTTCCTGGTGAATGATGATGATGCCGAGTTCTTCGCTGTCCGCGATCCCCCTGAAGCGCCGCTCCTCACCTTCATAGATGATCTCGCCGGAATAGGAGCCGTGCGGGTACACGCCGCTCAGAACCTTCATCAAAGTCGATTTTCCCGCACCGTTCTCTCCGACAAGCGCGTGGATTTCACCGGCCTTGACGGTGATGTTGACGTTGTCGAGCGCTTTCACGCCCGGAAACGTCTTGGTGATCCCTCGCATCTCAAGGATCGCATTCATCGCTTAAACCTCAGGCAACTCAAGGAACGGGCCCCAAGCCCTTTCAGAAATGAGCAAGGACCCCGCGCGGGTGCGCAGGGTCCGTCTTCGGTTCAAGTCCTACTTGAACTGGTCTTCCTTGTAGTAGCCGCTGCCGACCAGAACTTCCTTCCAGTTCGAAGCATCGACACTGACCGGCTTCAGCAGGTAGGCGGGAACGACCTTCACGCCGTTCTCATAGGTCTTGGTGTCGTTCACCTCAGGCTGCTTGCCCGACAGAACAGCGTCCACCATGTTGACGGTGACCTTGGCGAGCTCGCGGGTGTCCTTGAACACCGTCTGAGTCTGCTCCTTGGCCAGGATCGACTTAATGGAAGGAACCTCGGCGTCCTGACCGGTAATCACCGGCATGGGCTGCTTCGGCGTGCCGTAGCCGACACCCTTGAGCGAGGAGATGATGCCGATGCTCAAGCCGTCATAGGGCGAGAGAACGGCGTCCACACGCTTGTCGGTGTAATAAGCGCTGAGCAGGTTATCCATACGAGCCTGAGCGACAGCACCGTCCCAGCGCAGAGTCGAAACCTTGTCCATACCCGTCTGGCCGCTCACCACTTTGAGCTTGCCGCTCTTGATGTACGGATCGAGCACCGACATGGCGCCATTGTAGAAGAAGTAGGCATTATTGTCGTCTGGCGAGCCACCGAAGAGCTCGATATTGAACGGACCCTTACCCTCCTTCAGGCCGAGCGCCTTCTCGATATAGCTCCCCTGGAGGACGCCGACCTGGAAGTTGTCGAACGTGGCATAGTAGTCGACGTTCTTGGAGTTACGGATCAGGCGGTCATAGGCAATGACCTTGATGCCTTTGTCAGCGGCCTGCTGGAGAGCGTCCGAGAGTGTCGTGCCGTCGATCGCCGCGATCACCAGCACCTTGGCGCCTTTGGTGATCATGTTCTCGATCTGCGAGAGCTGGTTCGGAATGTCGTCTTCGGCGTACTGAAGGTCGACGTTGTAGCCCTTCTCCTTCAGCACCTTGACCATGTTGTTGCCATCGTCGATCCAGCGCGCGGATGACTTCGTGGGCATCGCCACGCCGACGGTACCCTTGTCCTGGGCCAGAGCCGGAGCGAGCAGGCTGGTCGCTCCGAGAGCCAGCGCTGCCAATGCAGTCGTTAAAGTCCTCAAGGTCGTTCTCCCTTTTTCATCCTATGGCCGGGGCGGTCCACGGCTGTGCCGGCTCATATCTAGAGTTCCCACGCAGCAGGCCTAGGCAGCTCACCCGTTTCGAAGAGCGTCACCCAAGCAGCCAGCGGCACCACAGGGCCCTTCTTCAGGAGCCCTTGCAACTCGCATATCAGGCCATTCAACTCCAAAAGTCACGCGCCTAATCACCCAATAATACTATAATACTATTTTCGCGCGGAGAAATGGCCCTACGCGATCTTCCAGAGCGTCCAATCCTTCAGGCGGCACGAACTCAATCATCTGAGAAAGCATGCGTCGGAATGGTCGCCAAGGCAGCGTCGCCGTGTTTGATTCGGACACGCTCGGCCGCCTGTACGATCAGTGCGGACATCGCCGCGCTGGCAGCCGATGGATTCTGTTGCTCAATAGCGTCGAAAACGGCCTGATGTTGCTCCATCACCTCCTCGAAACGGGCATCGCTCGAAACGGGAGAGCTGATCGTAAAGGAGGTGGCAAGCGCCGCACCAATCAGCGACCCAATCGATTGTAGGAAAGGATTGCCCGAGGCTTCGAGAATGGCTTGATGGAAGGCCAGATCCGCTTTGGTGAAGCCCTGGCGATTGGTGGCGCAGCCATACATGGCCTGCAGTGCCTTCCGCATGTCCTCCAGCTGCTTCAGCGTTCGCCTCAGAGCAGCTGTGGCACAGGCGAAGGGTTCCAATGTCTGCCGGATTTCGAAGAGCCAGCCGAGGAACTGGGCATCGACACCCATCTCGAGATGCCATTCGAGAATGTCGGCGTCGAACATATTCCAGTTGTTGCGGTCCAAAACCTTCGTACCGACCTTGGTCTTGGACTCGATGAGGCCTTTCGCCGCCAATGTCTTCAAGGCTTCCCGAAGAGCTGTGCGGGAGACCCCAAACAGTTCCATCAACTCGACGTCGCCTGGCAGGGTGCTGCCAACTGGAAAGCGGCCCCTCATGATGTTTTGGCCAATGCCATGGGCTACGAGGTCGTGGGCGGACCGCGTTCTTGCAGGCTTGCGGAGGTCGTTTGCCAAAACCATGATGAAGCTCTTGAAACTCTACCTTGCCCGGATCGACGCCGCCGACAGTCCCCTCTGCAGAACGATGAAGGCGAATAGTAGCGCACCGATCGCGATCTTGGTCCACCAGGAACTCAAGGTCCCCTCAAAGGTAATGTAGGTTTGGATCAATCCCTGAATGAGCACGCCGATGAGCGTGCCGATGATCGTTCCGGAGCCGCCCGTCAGAAGAGTGCCGCCAATAACGACTGCAGCAATCGTGTCGAGCTCAACCCCGGTTGCTGCCAGGGAATAACCCGCCGAAGTATAGAAAGAAAAGACTATTCCAGCCAAGGCCGCCAGAAAACTCGACAACATGTAGATCCGGACTGTCGTCTTCCCGACCGGAACGCCCATCAGCTCCGCCGATGTTCGGTTGCCGCCAAGTGCATAGACATCGGCACCAAACCGGGTGAAATGCGCCAGCACGATCCCTAGGCCAAAGACGGCCAGCATGATCAGGGCGATGAACGTGAGACGCCCTCCTCCCGGCAATCGAAGGGCGATCTCCGTGATCTGGCCATAGGCCGGAGCATTGATAGGGATCGAATCCGTTGTGAGGACGAAGCACATGCCCCTCGCCAGGAACATCCCGGCAAGGGTCACGATGAAGGCCGGGATCTGGAAGGTATGGATCAGGAAACCCATCCCGGCTCCGAACAAGGCCGCGAGGCCCATGATCAGCACGAAGGCCAAGTAGGGATTGAGGCCGTACCGCTCGATGGATACGGCCAGAAAAACGCCCGTGAAGGCAATGACTGAGCCAACCGACAGATCGATTCCACCCGATAGAATTACGAAGGTCATGCCGACTGCGACGATACCGAGAAAAGCATTGTCGGTCAGAAGATTGCCGATGACGCGGGTCGAGGCAAAGCTCGGGAACTGTGCTAGGCAGATGAGGTAGCCTGCAATAAAGACGGCCAATGTGATCAGAACCGGCAGGTGACGGCGCATCATGCCTTGGCCCTCCAAATAAAGCGGAGCCCGGACAGGACGGGCGTCTGCGCCAGCAGTACCGCCAGCACGACAATGGCCTTTACGATGAGGTTGTATTCCGGCGGGAACCCACTGAGCAGGATGCCTGTATTCATGGCTTGGATGATGAGGGCCCCGACGACAGAGAGCCCGAGGCTGAACCGTCCGCCGAAGAGCGAGGTACCACCGACAACGACGGCCAGAATCGCATCGAGCTCGAGCCAAAGCCCTGCATTATTGGCATCCGCACCTCGAATATCGGCCGTCACGATCAGCCCTGCGATGGCAGCGCACAGGCTGCACCACATGTAAACGGCGATGGTCACGACCTTCGTGCCAATACCAGCATACGCGCTTGAGCGCACATTGGCTCCGGTGGCTTCGATGAAGAGACCCAGAGCCGTATATCGAATCACGAAATGCGTCACGATCAGCATCGCGAGAGCAATGACGACGGGCATGGGCAGCATCAGAAATGAGCCGCCGCCGATGGCTGCGAAGCCTTCACTGACAAAGGTGATGATCTGTCCTTCCGCGATCAGCTGTGCGAAACCACGACCGGCAACCATCAGGATGAGAGTGGCAACGAAGGGCTGGATTTCCAGAATGGCGACTAGGATGCCGTTCCACAGACCGCAGGCCAATCCAACTCCGGCAGCGGCAGCCAATGCCGCCGGAAGCGGATAGCCCTGGGCCGTCAAGGTGGCCGCTGTCGCTCCGGCAATCGCCATCACGGCACCAACGGAGAGATCGATGCCGCGGGTGGCAATGACGAGCGTCATCCCCAGCGCAAGGATCGCTACCGGTGCGCCTCGGTTCAGCACATCGATCAGGCTGCCGAAAAGACGCCCGTCCTGGAGGCGTACCGCGAAGAAATCACGGAACACCAGCCAATTGACGAGAAGGACCACCAGCAGCGCCGCCAGCTGCGGCAGGCCCTTGGGAAGCGTACGAGCGGAACTGACCTGCATCATTCCGCTCATTGATGGCTCGCAATCGTAGTCATGATGGTATCGGCGTTAACCTCTGGGCCGGACAATTCACGCACATGCTTCCGGTCGCGGAGCACCACGACACGATCGCTGTAGGAGGCGATTTCTTCCAGCTCCGAGGAGATCACGAGCAAGGCGAGACCGTCATCGCACAAGCGCTCAATCAAGCGGATGATCTCCGCATGCGCACCGACATCGATTCCTCGGGTCGGCTCGTCGAGAATGAGGAACCGAGGCTCGGTTGCGAGCCAACGGGCCAACAACGCCTTCTGCTGGTTCCCGCCGGAGAGGAGGCCGATAGGCTTTTCCGCATCGGGCGTGCGGATATCGAGCAGCTTGATGAAGCGGTTGGCGATCTCGTCCTGCTTGCGACGGGGGATCTGATGCAGCCATCCGCGCTGCGCCTGCAGGGCGAGAATGATGTTCTCGCGGATCGAGAGTTCCGCAACAATGCCTTCCGTCTTGCGATCTTCGGGAGTGAAACCGAACCGCAATCTGGACGCATCCCGAGGGGACGCGATGCGCACCGGCTTGCCATCCACAAAAGCCTGCCCGCTCTCGGCTCGCTCAATGCCGAAGACCAGTTTAGCCGTCTCCGTGCGCCCGGATCCAAGCAGGCCAGCCAAACCCACCACTTCGCCAGGGCGGATTTCAAGATCGAATGGCTCTACGAGGCGGCGCTTACCGTAATCCTTGAAGGCCACCATAGGATTGCCGGTCACAGCCGGGCGTTGATTGCGATGGAGAGCCTCCGCTGCCAGTTCACGCCCAAGCATCATGGAGACGAGTTCGATTCGTGGGAGTTCCGCTATAGGACGGGAACCAACGAGGCGCCCATTGCGGAGCACAGTGATCCGGTCGCACACGGCATAGACCTGATCAAGGAAATGAGTGACGAAGACGATGCCGATACCTCGCGCCTTCAAATCATTCAGGATGCGAAAGAGTGTTTCGACCTCCTGCGCATCGAGACTCGCCGTCGGTTCGTCCAGGATCAGCACCTTGGCGGAGAGATCCACGGCGCGCGCAATCGCAATAATCTGCTGAACTGCAACCGAATAGCTGCCCAACGGATCGGCCACATTGATATGAAGGCCGTAAGTTGCGAGAAGCTCGGATGAACGTCCGCGCATTTCGCCGGTCCGAACAAGGCCGAAACGGTGAGGCTGGCGACCGATGAAAAGGTTCTCCGCAACAGAGAGATTGGGCAGGAGATTGACCTCCTGATAAACGGTTCCGATACCCAGCGAGAGAGCATCTGCAGGATCCCGCGCTTCGATTTCCTGTCCATCGAGGCATATGCTGCCGCCGTCGCGCCTGAAGACGCCCGTGAGCACCTTGATTAGCGTGGACTTGCCAGCTCCATTTTCACCGAGAAGACCGTGGATCTCGCCGGCGCGCAGGGTGAAATCGACATGGTCTAGCGCCTGAACGCCCGGAAAACCCTTTGTCAGGCCACTGATCTCAAGAAGATCGGGCTGCTCGCTCTTCAACTGCATGAATCTCTCGCCAGCTCACGGGTAAACCGCCCGTTAAGAGCGGAACATGAGAGGCGGCAGGTATGCCCCCACACCTGCCGCCTGTGGATCCGAGAGGTCAGTAGAGTTCCTTGCGCTTCTCGTACTCGGCCTTCGCCGTCTCCGGCGTGTAGACCTTGGACTCCGTCTGGATCCACTTCTTGGGCATGGTGCCGTTCTTCTTGTAGGCCGTAAGGGCATCCAATGCGGGACCGGCCATGTTGGGCGTCAGCTCGACAGTCACATTAGCCTCGCCGTCGCCCATGGCCTTGAAGATGTCCGGCACGGCGTCGATGGAGACGACCTTGATGTCCTTACCGGGCTTCAGGCCAGCTTCCTTGATGGCTTGGATGGCGCCGATAGCCATGTCGTCGTTGTGGGCGTAGACGGCGCAGATGTTCTTGCCGCCGCCTTCAGCCTTGATGAAGCTTTCCATCACCTCTTTGCCCTTGGTGCGGGTGAAGTCGCCGGACTGGGTGCGGATGATCTTCATCCCGGGATTGGCGGCCACGACCTGATCGAACCCCTTCTTGCGGTTGATCGCCGGGCTGGAGCCTACGGTACCCTGCAGTTCGACCACATTGCACTTGCCGCCGGTTTCCTTGGCGAGCCACTCGCCGGCGACCTTGCCCTCATAGACGGTATCGGAGGTCACAGCGGTCAGATAGAGCGATTCGTCCTTTGTCTCGATGGACCGGTCGAGCAGCACCACGGGGATCTTGGCTTCCTTGGCCTCCTTGAGCACGGCATCCCAACCGGTCGCGACAACCGGAGCAAGGAGAATGGCGTCGACGCCCTGCGCGATGAAGGAGCGGACGGCACGGATCTGGTTTTCCTGTTTCTGCTGAGCGTCAGAGATCTTCAGATCGATGCCGCGCTTTTCGGCTTCGATCTTGGAGACCTTCGTCTCAGCTGCTCGCCAACCGGACTCCGATCCGACCTGCGAAAAGCCAACGGTCATTTTGTTTTGGGCGTAAGCAGCCCCCGACGACAGCATCAGCGCAGCCATACCAATCGTCGTCAGAAGATGACGAGCCTTCATGCGTTTTCTCCCACTGGTTTCCTTGATTTTAGACTTTAGCAGCCTTAACAGCTGCCTATTTATCATATTATATGCCAATTGAACGGCAACCATGCGACATTAGTCGTAGTCAGAGGATCTCCCCACAGCGTTGCCGCAAGGTTCAAGGATAGAAAAGTGAGCGAAGACAAGAAACGCCAGCTGCGCAGCCAAGCCTGGTTCGGCCGCCAGGATAAGATGGGATTTTATTACCGCTCGTTCCTGAAGAACAGCGGCTTCCCGCAGGACCAGTTCGAGGGACGTCCCGTCATCGGCATCTGCAACACCTGGTCCGAGCTGACGCCTTGCAACGCACATTTCCGCACCATTGCAGAGCATGTGAAATACGGCGTGCTGGATGCGGGCGGCTTCCCGTTGGAGTTTCCTGTCTCCTCCCTCGGCGAGGTGACGATGCGCCCGACCGCAATGCTCTTCCGGAACCTCGCAGCGATGGATGTGGAAGAAGCCATCCGCGCTCATCCGCTCGATGGTGTCGTTCTGCTCATGGGCTGCGATAAGACCACCCCTGCCCTGTTGATGGGGGCTGCCTCCGCGGATCTTCCGACCATCGGCGTTTCGGGCGGCCCGCAGCTGCGCGGTGTCTACCGTGGCAAGTATATCGGCTCGGGCACCAACATCATTTCCATGAGCGAGCAGCTGCGCGCGGGTGAGATCACCCTGAAGGAATTCCATGAAGCCGAAGGCGCGATGAATCGCTCGGCCGGTCACTGCATGACCATGGGTACCGGCTCGACCATGGCGTCCATGGTGGAAGCGCTCGGCGTCGGCTTGCCAGAGAACGCCGCAATCCCGGCGGCAGACGCGCGCCGCAATCATCTCGCCCGCATGGCTGGTCGCCGCATCGTCGAGATGGTGAACGAGGACCTCGTTCTCTCGAAGCTGCTGACCCGCCAGGCTTTCGAGAACGCCATCCGCACCCTCGCCGCCATCGGCGGGTCGACCAACGCCGTTGTCCATCTACTTGCCATGGCTGGCCGCGCTGGAATAGAGCTCACACTTGATGACTTCGACCGTCTTGGTCGTGATGTTCACTGCCTTGTTGACCTGATGCCGTCGGGCCGCTTCCTCATGGAGGACTTCTACTACGCAGGCGGCCTGCCAGTCGTACTGCGTACGCTGGGCGAAAAGGGCCTTCTGCACAAGAATGCCCTGACCGCGAACGGCAAGCCGATCTGGGAAAACGTGAAGGATGCGCCCTGCTGGAACCGCGAGGTGATCACCACCTTCGAGGAGCCATTCAAGCCGGAAGCCGGCATTGCGATCCTGCAGGGGAATCTGGCGCCCAACGGCGCGGTCATCAAGCCGTCCGCGGCCTCTCCTGAACTCATGAAGCATACGGGCCGCGCCGTTGTGTTCGAAACAATCGAGGACCTGCACCACCGTATCGACGATGACACTCTCGACATCGACGAGACCTGCATCATGGTGCTGAAAAACTGCGGACCGAAGGGCTATCCGGGAATGGCCGAGGTCGGCAACATGCCCTTGCCCCAGAAGCTGCTGAAGAAGGGCGTACGCGACATGATCCGCATCTCGGATGCCCGCATGTCGGGCACGGCTTACGGTACGGTCGTTTTGCATGTAGCCCCCGAAGCCGCAGCCGGCGGCCCGCTGGCGCTCGTCCAGAACGGCGATCTGATCACCCTCGACGTGGCAGCCCGTAGCCTCCATCTCCATGTGGAGGCTGAGGAATTGGAGCGCCGTCGCGCCGCCTGGCTTGCGCCGGAGCCGCATGCTACCCGTGGCTATGTGAAGATGTACGTGGATCATGTGATGCAGGCGGACAAAGGCGCGGATCTCGACTTCCTCGTCGGGAAAACCGGATCACCTGTCCCGCGCGACAACCATTAACATCAATACTCAACAGACGAGATTTCAGGGAGAGAACATGACTTCGCTCGAAAGGTCTTCAGTCCGCCCCTATCGCGGCGTGTTTCCGGTCGCTCCGACCATCTTCAGCGACAATGGCCAGCTCGATCTTGATGGCCAGAAGCGGGCTATCGATTTCATGATCGACGCCGGCTCAGACGGCGTCTGCATCCTCGCCAACTTCTCCGAGCAGTTCCTGCTCACCGATGCCGAGCGCGATGCCGTGATGCATACCGTTCTCGACCATGTGGCAGGACGTGTGCCCGTCATCGTCACCACGAGCCATTTCTCGACCGAAATCTGCGCCGACCGCTCGAAGCGGGCGCAGGAGGCGGGAGCTGCAATGGTGATGATCATGCCGCCCTTCTATGGCGCGACGCTGCGCGTCTCGGAATCAGGCATCTACGAGTTCTTCCGCCGAGTATCGGATGCCGTCAGCATCCCAATCATGATCCAGGACGCCCCCATGGCGGGCACTTCAATGTCGCCCACCTTTCTCGCGCGCATGGCGAAGGAAATCGCCAATGTCTCGTATTTCAAGATCGAGGTGGCCGGCACTGCCAACAAACTGCGCGAACTCATCACGCTGGGCGGTGAGGCCATCGAAGGGCCCTGGGATGGCGAGGAGGCGATCACCCTCATGGCCGATCTCGATGCGGGCGCTACGGGCGCAATGACGGGCGGTGCTTATCCCGACGGCATCCGTAAGATCATCGATCCGTACTTTGCAGGAAACCGCGAGGAAGCGGCTGCGGCTTACGAGCGGTGGCTCCCTCTCATCAACTACGAGAACCGCCAGTGCGGGCTGTCCGCCGCCAAGGCGCTCATGAAGGAGGGTGGCGTGATCAAGTCGGATGCCGTCCGCCACCCGCTTCAGCCGCTTCACCCCGAAACGCGCAAGGGCCTCATCGAGATCGCCCGCCGTCTTGATCCGCTCGTGCTTCGCTGGGGCCGGTAAGGCTGAATCATTCTACCAAACTGGCAAAAAGGGCACAGCAGGAATTTCTTGCTGCGCCTTTTTCTCTTCAGGTCGTCAGCGTACCCGCCGCCGCTTGAGCGACCAGCGCTCGGGCCAAAAAGCCAGCACAGCGACGATCAGGGCGAGGAGCAGAAGCATCACCATCGTCTGGACGACCCCGAACAGCGGCGCATCCTTGGCCACGAACAGGCCCGTCACGACGCCTGCAACGATCATGATGATCCGCACGACCCATCCGAGCATCATCCTCTCCATCATCTGAAGGGTCTCTATAACGCTTAAGCCGAGGCAGTTTCTTGATCGGCGTCAATGCCTGAAAGCCTTTTCCGGCCTAGCCGAGCCTCGTTCTGCTGAGGTGCCCAACCATTACCATAGTGCTCTGCTCTTAAATGGTGCAGAAAGCCATGCGGGTGGGAGCCATTGCAAGAATGGAGGAAGCCATGACAACCCACGTTGTTTCCCGAGCTGTGCAGAGCGCGTCAGGGCCAGGCCGGATGTATTCACCGAATCTTCTGGCTCACATGCAATCCCTATTGGCCGAAATCGCCGATCTCGAATGCGCTTTCGAGAAGAAACTCCAGGCTGCCAAGAACGGCTCCTATTCCGAGTCGCACAAAAGCGAGCTGATCCAGGAATTGAAGCGCCGACATGACGAGCGACACACCTCCATAGCCATGGAACTCGCCGCTTTGGAGAAGAAAGTGGCTCAGGAGCTTCAGCTGTAAGGCTCTGTCATGAGGGCCATGGTCCTTCGGGAACAGCGCGCGCCCCTCGCGCTGGAGGAGCGCCCTCTTCCTATGCCCAGTCCCGGCGAGATCAGGATCAGGGTCGAGGCCTGCGCTGTCTGCCGGACGGACCTGCACGTGGTTGACGGCGATTTGCCCCATCCGAAGCTGCCTCTCATCCCCGGTCATGAAATCGTGGGGCGCATCGAAGCTTTTGGAAGTAGCGTGACGGGGCTCCAGGCTGGAGAGCGTGTGGGCATTCCCTGGCTCGGCTATACCTGCGGGCACTGCCCTTATTGCCTGTCGAACCGCGAGAACCTGTGCGATGCCCCTTTGTTCACGGGCTACACGCGGGATGGGGGATTTGCCACCCATGCCGTGGCTGATGCCGCCTATGCGTTCAAGCTGCCGGAGAATGCCGATCCCGTGGCCATTGCCCCTCTCCTATGCGCGGGCCTCATCGGATGGCGCTCCCTTGTTGCGGCAGGCGATGGTCAGAAAATTGGAATCTATGGCTTCGGGGCTGCCGCTCATATTATCGCTCAGGTCTGTGTCTGGCAGGGGCGCAAAGTCTTCGCTTTCACGCGTCCGGGCGATCTGACTGCGCAGGATTTCGCTCGCTCCCTTGGTGCGATTTGGGCTGGCGGCTCGGACGAGTCACCCCCGGAACACCTGGAGGCAGCGATTATCTTCGCCCCTGTCGGGTATCTGGTACCGCTTGCCCTGAAGGCTGTCCGCAAAGGTGGCCGGGTTGTCTGCGGAGGCATTCACATGAGTGACATTCCGCAGTTCCCCTATCGGCTGCTGTGGGGAGAGCGGCAGATCCTCTCTGTCGCCAATCTCACCCGTCAAGACGCTCATGATTTTCTGGCGATCGCGCCCAAGGCCGGTATCAAAATTGAAACTGTCGTCTATCGGCTCGAGGCGGCCAACGAGGCCTTGGCGGCTCTACGTCAGGGACGCCTTCAGGGCGCTGCCGTTCTTGTGCCTTAGGCTCACGACGCGTTGATTGCAATCAATGTCGGCGATCAAATCTGGAGGCATCTTCTTCCAAAGAGGGGGAAGTCATGCTGCAGAATATCAAGAGCTTGTTGATCGGCCTGTGTCGCGATGAACGGTCCCAGCCTGCCGCTATCGATTATGGTCTTTCTCTCGCGCAGCAGGCCCAAGCCCACGCCTCCATTCCGGTTCTGTCGCCGAAGGTGACGGTGTCTCACGCCTTCGTGAGCCAAGTCACAGATCGGCTGATCGAAGAGGAAAATACCCGCCTTAGGAGACTTGCCCAGACACCCAGACATTGGCTGATCAAGCTCGGCAGGCGGCTCTGCCCAGGGTGTTGCCTGCACGGCCGAAGTGGTTCAGGAGCATTACCCTGCACTCTCGACATTGTTCGCGAAAAGCGCCCGCGTCTGACCTGACGGTTTTCGATGCGGAGACGGATACACTGAGTTTGAACCGCGGTCTTCTCGAGGAAGCCCTGTTCAATGGTGGCGCTCCGATGATCGTCGTTCCACCGGGCATAAACCGCTTCATCGCCAAGCATGTGCTCATCGCCCGGGATGGCAGCGCGAAGGCGGGCCGCGCCGTCAACGACGCCCTGCCCTTCCTAAGAGCAGCACAGGAGATCGAGATCGTCAGCATACTGGGCGAGGAGGACCTGTCGAAGTCTGTCAAAGAAGTTGGGCCCGCGCCCTACTTGGCCCGTCACGGCATCAACTGCACCGTCAAGGACACGGCCGCAACCGACGGCGATATCGGCCAGACCTTACGGACGCAGGCGGGTTATACTTCCGGGCACATCTTATCGTGATGGGCGCTTTCGTTCATTCTCGTCTGCGCCAGAGAGTGCTGGGCGGCGTCACCCAGTTGATGCTCAAGAGCAGCAAGGTGCCCGTGTTCCTATCCTCCTAGAGCATTGGACCCGAAAGTGGACTTGAACTTTCGGGATCAGTCTGATGCTCTAGAGCTTCTCAGCCGTCTTGATTGGCCGAGCTTCGACCACCTGGAATGTGTGGAGTTCCTCATCTTCATCCTGGATGGAGACGTACTCTCCCACCGCAAACCGATGCTTGTTGAGGCGATATCCCGCTTCATCGTCGATTACACGCTTAGGATCGTAGTCAATGGCCCAGGTCGCCCCGCCGGAGCCTCCGGGACGGTGAATTAGGTAGCCATGCCGGTCGAACTCGTCGCCCCAAAATCGCCTGACACGGCAGAGAGCTCGCGTCTCTTTCCATTCGGCCGCATCCAGCGTTGCTGCAGCATCGAGCGGGGCCGTGATTTCATAGCCGAATTTCGAGCTACCCTCGGGATAATCCTTGGACCGGGCGAGGTGAAGGGTGATGTGGTAAAGCATGATTTCCTCCAAGACCGCGCCTGATCATTCTATCACGCAGCCATGCTTGACCCTAGAGGAGCGCCCCTCCCTCTCCTTGATCTTCTCAAGCCTCAGCCTCCTCCGCTTCCTTCAGGGCGCGGCGCAGGCGTCTGACAATGACGGCCTTTGCCCGCTTGTCGGCAGCCTTGTCGAGGGCCTCGTTGATGTCGATCAGCAGCTTGGAATAATCATTGCTCCAGTCCTGCCGCCCCACGACCGCGGGCTCCAGGCGACGCTCATGATCATCCACCTGGACAGCCTTGTCGCCGGATAATTCATAGATGTCGTCGAGCTCAGGAATGACCACCCGGTCGCCCGGAACAGTTCCACTCAGCGAAGATTGCAAGGCTTGAAGAGGAACCTCCTCACCGTGGACCAGGAAAACACCGCGCCGAACCGGCAGCCGCTCGGTGAGCCAGGTTTTCAGCTCAGGCCCATCCGCATGTCCGGAATAGAGATCGAGGCTTCTCATTCGGGCTCGAACCCTCACGTCCTCTCCCTGGATCCGTACCCGCGTCGCTCCATCCTGCAGGATGCGTCCGAGCGAGCCCTGTGCCTGATAGCCAACGAACAGCACGGTCGCCTCTTCGCGCCAGAGCCATGCCTTCAGGTGGTGCCGGATCCGGCCCGCCTCACACATACCGCTCGCGGCCGTCACGATGTGAAAACTATGAATACGGTCAATGGCCTTGCTCTGCTCTACACTCTCCGTAAATCGAACCCAGCGCTTCTCGAGCGCCTCGACCAGATCCTTGCCGTTCCGCAATTCATGGGCGTGTTTCTTGAAGATGGCGCTCGCCTTGGTGGCCAGTGGTGAGTCGATGAAAACGGGGATTTCCGGCAGTTCTCCAGCTTCCATCAGCTCCAGCAGATCGACGAGCAGCTCCTGCGTCCGCTCAACCGCGAAGGATGGGATGAGAAGCACGCCGCTCGGCCGCATTGCTGCGCGCACTTCGTCTCGCAGCATGCGACGGCGGCGTTCTATGGTGATGCCAGCACGATCCGCATCGCCATAGGTGCCTTCCAGGATGACATAATCGAGACCGCTCGGACCAACCGGATCGGGCTGCAGGAGCTTGTAGTCTGGTCCCACATCGCCCGAGAAAAGGAGGCGAACAGCCTTGTCATTTCCACCGGAAATGACCTCCATCTCGATGGAGGCGGATCCCAGGAGATGACCTGCATTCCAGTAACGAGCCTTGAAGCCAGGAGCGAGCTCCCGCCATTGCCCGTAAGCCACGGGCCGGAACTGATCAAGGGAGGCAACTGCATCTTCGGCGGTGTAGATCGGAGTGACTGTCGGCCGGCCTCGGCGGCTGTTGCGCCGATTGAGCTGATCGACCTCGAGCTCCTGAATATGCCCAGAGTCCGGCAGCATGATCGAGGCCAGATCCGCTGTCGCGGCCGTCGCATAGATCGGCCCATTGAACCCGGCATTCACGAGCTTTGGGATGAGGCCGCTATGGTCGATATGGGCATGGGTCAGGCACAGGGCGTCAAGCTGCGACGCCCTGAACGGAAACTGCCGGTAATTCAGCTCTTTCTCTGACTTGGCACCCTGGAACATTCCGCAATCGACGAGAACCCGGGTCTCGTTCGTTTCCAGCAGGAAGCAGGAGCCTGTGACGGCATGGGCGGCGCCAAGGAAATGTATGCGAAGGGACAAGGAACACCTGTTCTGAGATGACAAGCTCGCAAGGAAGCGGATGCGGCTATATAGTCAGCCTTTGTGCGGCTAAGTTTGATCCATGCCAAGCGACCCGCCAAATCCGCGGAGGACAATTCATGACATCCCGGGTCCCGTCTTCAACCAATGCCCTCTGTCCGATTACCGGCAAATCCTACCCGCAGCGGGAGTTCGTCGTACTGGATCACCTCCACCCTGCCCTCGTGGATCGGATCCTGAGGGACCATCCATCACTGACGCTGGACGCTCGTATCAGCCGTGCGGCCGTGGACCGCTACCGCATGCTCTACGTGGAGGAGTTGCTGCGGCAGGAACGGGGCGAATTGACCAAGCTCGATCAGGAGGTCACCCGCTCCCTTGCCGAAGGGGCCACGGTCTCGATGAATATCGAGGCCAGTTATGACGAGCGCCGCACCATCGGAGAGAAACTGTCCGATGGGCTGGCAACCTTCGGCGGCAGCTGGACCTTCCTCATTTTCTTCGGCCTGGTCCTGGCGGGCTGGACTGGCATCAACACCCTTGGCGGTAGGGAAGCGTTCGATCCTTACCCTTACATCCTTCTCAACCTCGTCCTGTCATGCCTAGCCGCCGTCCAGGCTCCGATCATCATGATGAGCCAGAAACGGCAGGAGGCGAAGGACCGGCTGCGTTCTCTCAATGACTATCGGGTCAACCTCAAGGCAGAGCTGGAAATCCGGCATCTTCACGAGAAGATCGATCACCTGATCTCGCGGCAATGGGAAAGGCTTGCGGAGATACAGGAGTTGCAGATCGAGCTTCTTCAGGAGCGTCGCTAGAGAAAGTGTAGCCTATCGCGCTTTCCGTCCGAGGTCTGCGACAGAAGCGAGCCAGGCTTTCCGTTTGGCATCGCTCATTCCCTCGATCCTTCCGATGAGCGTATGCCGGTTAGGGCCGACACCCACGAGCGACAGGATGCTGCGCTTGAGGCTTTTCAGGCTGTGTGCGCCGAAATACCAGCGGAACGCAAAGCCGGGCATGCCCATGGTGATGATGATGCGGCTCGACTTGCCCTTGAGAGCCGTCTTCCAACTGACTCCCGCACCTGCGCCACCCGTCATAAAGGCAGGTCGGAGAGCCTGCTCGAGAAGCCCTTTGAGAAGCGCCGGCATGCCTCCCAGCCAGAGTGGGTAGATGATCACGAAATGCTCGGCCCAGGCCAGCGATTGCTGCGCCTGTTCGATGGCAGTCGGCGGGGAATCATTCTCCCAATCGCTTTTGGAACGAAGAAGCGGAAAATCGAGCTCCGCCACAGAGATGAGGCGAACGTCATGACCGCCTTTCGCCGCGCCCTGAGCATAAGCCTCCGCCAGAGCATGGCAGTAATGTTGGCCGCCCGGCGTTGGATGCCCCTGAAGGATAACAATGCGGGTCAACCCTGCCTCCCGACCTTGATCATTCCCCAGTCAACAGGGATTGGTCGGTCGCGTCTTTGACATGCAGCAAATAGGCCTCGCTGGCATAGGCCCGCATCATGCGCTGCGTATTGAACACCGGCCCGATCTTCGCAATGGCGTGCTTCATCATGCCGATCCAACCGGATCTGTTTTTGCAATAGAACGGCAGGATGGTGTTCTCCAATTTGTCGTAGAGTATGCGCGCGTGATCATCGGGCGATCCTTCCTGCCCAATACCCCAGCCTGTGATTCCCTCCTCACATCCTTCAAGCCACCAGCCGTCGAGGGTGCTGAAGTTCAGAACACCGTTGAGGGCAGCCTTCATACCGCTCGTTCCCGAGGCTTCAAGGGGCGGCAGAGGCGTGTTCAGCCAGATATCGCTGCCGGCCACGATGATCTTGGCGAGGTCCATCTGGTAATTAGGAATGAAGGCGATCGGGATCCTTGCATGATGCGCCTGTGCAGTAATCTCATGGATCAGCTGCTTTCCGCCCTCATCGCGCGGATGGGCCTTGCCGGCCATGACGATCTGAAACGGAAAGAGGTGATGGATTTCCATCAATCTGGACCAATCGCTGAGCAGCAGGCCAGCGCGCTTGTATCCGGTCATGCGGCGCGCGAAGCCGATAATAGGAAGAGCAGGATCGAGACTTTGACGGGCTGCCTCCTGCGCCAGAGCGATCAGATCTCCCTTCGCCTCCTCGTGAGCTCGCCAGACTGCCTCATCGCTGAGGTGGATGACTCGCGCTAGAGCTTCCGGCCGCACATCCCAATCCGGCGCTGTGTCGTGAAACAGACGCGCGAATGCAGGGTGCGTCCATTGCCGGGCGTGGACGCCATTGGTCACCGCATGAATGCGATGGCCGGGGAACATCTGCCGTGTCGTCTCCGCATGGCGGAGAGAAACGCCATTCACGTACGAGCTGAGATTCAAGGCAAGCCGCGTCATGTTGAGCAGATCATCACCAGCCAAGGCCTTGATTTGATCGATGTCCAGAAACTCCCCGAGAATGTGTGCGACTTGCTCGTAACTAAAGCGGTCATGCCCCGCTTCGACGGGCGTATGGGTAGTGAAGACGCAACGTCTCCTGACCGCTTCGATGTCATCACCACGGCGCAGCAGTGCGAGAGGCAGCAGCGCAGCATGCCCCTCATTGAGGTGATAGGTCTCGATCTTGAACCCGAGTGCTCGCAGAACCTGCTCTCCGCCGATGCCGAGCAGGATCTCCTGTTTGAGACGGTATGCATCGTCCCCACCGTAGAGCCTGTGAGTAATGCCGCGATCATGGAGATCGTTCTCGTCGACATGCGTATCGAGCATGATTACCGGAACTTTATAGCCACGGGGGGAAACCCATTCGTAGAGCCAGGGCCGGACCCAGACATTCCGTCCCTCGATCGTAACCGCCATGGCATCCGGAAGCGGGGTCGCCCAATCGTCCGGCTCCCAAGGATCGGCATGGTCGATCTGCTGCCCCTTGGCGTCGATCTCCTGCCGAAGATAGCCCTGCCGACTTGCCAGCGTCACGAACACCATCGGCATTTCGAGGTCGGCGGCAGAGCGCACCGTATCGCCGGCAAGGACGCCCAGGCCTCCGGAATAGGTGCGCATCTCGCTTCTGAGCGCGATCTCCATGGAGAAATAGGCGATCCGTGTTCGCGACAGGTAGCTATCAATCACAGACACAGCATTCTCCAAAGCTTTGGTGGTGACGGAAAGATCAGGAGTCCAGGACTAGCGGCTTCCTACGCCTCTAAGGGGCTCGATGGTTTCCTGAGCGATCCGCTCAGCATAGAGACGCTCGACATCTTCTCTGCGGCATAGCCCAGTTCCCGGCGTCATCAGGGTTGCCGCCCCCGCGGCCATGCCGAGACGTACGGCATGGCGCAGGTCGAGGCCCTGAACGAGACCGAAGCATATGGCCGCGACCATGCTGTCCCCTGCGCCGACTGCACTTCTGATCGGCACCTCGATAGGTGCGAGTTTTTCGTAACCATCAGCCGTGACCAGAAGTGCACCCTCAGCCCCTTGCGAAACAACCATCACTTCGCTGATACCTCGATCAATCAATTGCCGGGCAGCTTCGACCTGCTCGGCCTCACTGCGCAACTCCTGTCCTACCCACTCTCGCAGTTCGCGAATGCTGGGTTTGAGAAGGTAGGCTCCAGATTTGACATGGCGCAGGGCTTCACCCGACGTATCGAGCACGAAACGGCAGCCAAGCGTTTTCGAGAGATCGGCGACATCCTGGACGAAGTCGGGAGACACGCCGGGAGGAAAGCTCCCGCTCAAGACGATGATGCGAGCGCCTTCAGCGGCTCGCGCCAGCTCTTCAAGGCAAGTCTGCCTCTCTGCTGCACTGATTTCCGGACCGGACAGAACGAAGCGATATTGAAGTCCGCTTCTCCGCTCGTCGATTGTGAAGCTCTCCCGCGTGAAGCCGCTGATCGGAACATGCCGGGATGGAACGCCTGCCCGTTCCAAAAGCCTCTCCAGCATCAACCCTGTCGGGCCACCGGCCGGATAAACCGCGAGGGCTTGGCCACCCAGGGTCTGAACGACACGTGCCACGTTGATGCCACCTCCACCCGGATCATGCTGGACAGCACTGCAGCGAACCTTGTCCGTGGGGACGACAGCCTCTGCACTCGTCGAGACATCGAGCGCCGGGTTCATCGTTAGCGTTACAATATCCGGCAATTCCTTCGCCTCCCCTCATCGGCTCAAGCCTCGAAGTCCCTTCTAGAGCCACGAGGATCGAACTTTCCTTTATAGGGTAGAGAACAGCAGATCCCCAGCGACTAAGACAGGACACCCAAAAGTCGGACTGAGAGTTTTCGACCTTGTGCGATAAGATGCGGCACGCAAAGCGCATTTCGGTGAGACCAGACATGACATCAGCAGCTCTCTCCACGTCTCTGCCCGACAACCTCGAACCCGACCTCGCCAAGGCTCTGGCTTATTGGAAAGATCTGCTCCGCGGCGAGAACCCCATGCCTTTCTCCGATGATGTCGATCTCTCCCAAATGCCTGAGCTTTCCTCAAATCTTATGCTGTTGACCGCCTTCGAGAATCCGGACCGGTTTCGTTTCGAAACGGCAGGCGAAAAGATCGCTCAGGATTACGGGGCCTCCCTCGCCGGCAAATTCTCCGATGAGATCGCGCAAAATGCTCCATTGGAAGGTTTCACTGAACAATGCCGCATGGCGGTATCTCAGCGCGCTCCGACCTATTACCGTTCTCCTTTAAATTCTTATGCCCGCCTTGTCCTCCCGACCTGGGGAGAAGGACATGTCATGCTTCTCCTCGCTGCAGTGACAAAAACCTCTTAAGAACGCCCCTATGGAACGCCTCTAGCGTGCGATCTTCTCGACGGAGACCTCGTGCATCGCGCGTCCGGTCCTCTCGAAAATGGTGACATTGCCGATTGTCGTTTCCGCAATATTGGTCAGTGCCTCCTTCGTGAAGAAGGCTTGGTGGCCGGTAATGAGCACGTTCGGGAAAGTCAGCAGGCGTGCGAAGACGTCATCGTCGATGAATCGTCCCGAGAGATCTTCGAAGAAGAGGTCGGCCTCCTCCTCGTAGACGTCGAGACCGAGATTGCCGATCACACCTTCCTTCAGGCCTTTGACGACGGCGTGGGTGTCGATCACAGCCCCGCGGCTCGTATTGATCAGCATCACGCCGGGCTTCATGCGCGTCAGAGCAGCCTCGTTGATGAGATGGTGTGTCGCGGGCGTCAGCGGGCAATGCAGGGTGATGATATCGGAGGCGGCGAACAACTCGTTCGTCTCCACGTAGGTGATACCCATGTCGAGGCAGGCGGGGTTGGGCTGCAGATCGTAGGCGATTACCTTGCAGCCAAATCCCGCAAGGATCTTGCACACGACCTCTCCGATCTTGCCGGTTCCCACCACGCCCACTGTCTTACCGGCAAGGTCGAAGCCGAGAAGACCTTCCAAGGCAAAGTTGCCTTCCCGTACGCGATTATAGGCACGATGCGTCTTGCGATTGAGCGCAAGGATGAGAGCTAGCGTGTGCTCCGCAACCGCATGGGGCGAATAGGCCGGAACACGGGCAACGGCGATGCCCAAGGCTTTGGCCGCCGCGAGATCGACATTGTTGAAGCCGGCCGAGCGCAGGACGATCAGCTTGATGCCCTTTGCGGAAAGGCTGGCGAGAACCTCCGCGTTCACATCGTCATTGACGAAGGCACAGACGGCATCGGCGCCAGCGGCAAGGTCGCAGGTCTCAACGGACAACTTAGCCTCGAAATAGATAAGCCGGTGTCCAGATCCAGCGCTGGCGGCATCCAAGAAGCGCCGGTCATATGGCTTGGTGCTAAAGACCGCGATCTGCAAGGCAGCCCTCCCTCTTGAGGATCAACATATATCCCGCTTCTTGCATGTAGCGCTCCGCTCACGCCAGGCTTGGCATTATTCCTACGGTCAGGACTCCCGCTGTGAAAGCCCACCTGGAAACAAGCCGCATAGACTCTTGATCGGCATCAATTTCACCGATCGCGGCCGAGCTTATTGTCTTCTCGCATCTTGGCTCGGAGCCCATTCGCCCAAGAATCAAACCTGGGACTTCCGCTGATTCCGAATATTCGGCTGGAGAACATCATGATCAAAGACGTCCTCGTTCACCTCGACGGCACCCCTCGCGATGAGGAGCGTCTGCAGCATGCAGAGGCCATCGCTTCGATTTCTCAGGCGCATGTGACCGGCCTGCTCACCAATCCCCTTCCTGACATGCCCCTGATCGCGCCCATGGATGCAGGAGCAGCAGCTGCCGAAATCCTGGTCTCTCTGAATGAAGAGGCCAAGGGCACGGGGGACGCGCTTCAGAAGAAATTGACGGCGCGCATGGCTCTCTTCAGTGTCCCGAATGAAATCCGACGGCTCGACGCCACTCCCGGGGGAATCCCGAATGAGGCTGCCTCGGAGGCCCGTTGGGCGGATCTCTTCATCATGAGCCGTCCCTATGGCACGGATGGTTCCGAGGAATGGGATTCGCTCTTCGAGGCCGTGCTGTTCGAGGGCGGCCGAAGCGTTCTGGTTGTGCCGCCCAATCACCGCGCCGCGGACGCCATTCGCCGCGTGCTCGTGTGCTGGCGCGATACCAGGGAGGCCGCTCGCGCCGTCGCCGAGGCAGCTCCCTTCCTGGCAAAGGCGACGAAGATCACGATTCTGGTGGTCGATCCGGAGCAGAAGGAAACAGACAGCAACAATCAGCCAACCGCCGATATCGCCAAGCATATCAGCCGCTACGGGGCGCCTGTGGAGGTCAGTATCGTTCAGAGCCAGGGGCGTGATGTCAGCGACGTCATTCTCGAACAGGCCCGCAGAACCTCCGCCGACCTGATCGTCATGGGCGGCTATGGCCACTCCCGGGCACGGGAATGGATCATCGGCGGCGCGACGCGCAACACCCTGAGCACATCGGAATTCCCTATTCTCATGGCTCACTGAGACGGCTCAACAACCTAAGCCGTTCAAGGACTTAATCGTGCCGTACATCCGGGCTGCCAAGGCAGGCCGGAGTTGTCAACGCTGGTGCTCTGTTGTATGGCATTCTCGCGCTTCAGTCGCACGCTCCTCCGTCCGGGAGCCTTGCGCGAGGCGTGACATCGACTTGATGAGGCAGTCCCGCAGGGCTGCGAAGTCACCGGGCGCGAGGCGCTCCCGATCCAGGCTCCCTTGCCATGATTTCGCACCGAAGCCGCGTTACGCGGGCGCCTTCCCGATGTCCGTATAGCTTCTAGAGTGGAATTTCGCGGATGAATGCTCCCGCACCCAAAATTTCGTTCGTGTCCCTGGGCTGCCCGAAGGCCCTGGTCGATTCTGAGCGCATCATCACGCAGCTGCGCGCTCAAGGTTACCAGTTGACCAAGGAGCATGACGGGGCCGACGTGGTCATTGTCAACACCTGCGGCTTCCTGGACAGTGCCAAGGCCGAGTCGCTTGAAGCCATCGGCGAGGCCATGGCCGAAAACGGCAAAGTCATCGTGACCGGCTGCATGGGCGCCGAGCCCGAGCAGATACGTGACCAGTTCCCGAACGTGCTTGCGATCACCGGCCCGCAGGCCTATGAATCCGTGGTCTCCGCCGTTCATCAGGCCGTTCCGCCTGCGCACGATCCCTTCATCGATCTCGTACCGCCCCAGGGCGTCAAGCTGACGCCGCGCCATTACGCGTATCTGAAGATCTCGGAAGGCTGCAACAATCGCTGCACCTTCTGCATCATCCCAAAGCTGCGCGGTAACCTCGTCAGCCGCCCAATCGGCGATGTGCTGCGCGAGGCCGAGAGGCTCGCCAAGGCCGGTGTGAAGGAGCTGCTGGTGATCTCGCAGGACACCAGCGCCTACGGCCTCGACATCAAGTACCAGCCGAGCCTCTGGAAGGATCGCGAGGTCCGCACGCGCTTCTATGAGCTTGCCAAGGAACTCGGTGATCTCGGCATGTGGGTGCGTATGCACTACGTCTACCCCTACCCGCACGTGGACGAGGTCATCCCGCTCATGGCGCAGGGCAAGATCCTTCCCTACCTCGACATCCCGTTCCAGCACGCTTCGCCGAGCGTGCTCAAGGCCATGCGCCGCCCCGGCAACCAGGAGAAGACCCTGGAGCGCATCAAGAAGTGGCGTGAGATCTGCCCGGATCTTGCCATCCGCTCCACGTTCATCGTCGGCTTCCCCGGCGAGACGGAAGAGGATGTGGACTTCCTGATGCAGTGGCTAAAGGAAGCGAAAATCGACCGTGCCGGCTGCTTCCAGTACGAACCCGTGCAGGGCGCGCCCGCCAACGAACTCGCCGGTGCGGTTCCGCCGGAGGTCAAGGAAGCACGCTGGCACCGCTTCATGCAGACCCAGCAGGATGTCAGCGCCAAGCTGCTCAAAGGTCGCGTCGGCAAGACGCTCCCCGTCATCATTGACGAGATCGGTGCAACGGTCGCCACAGGCCGCACCAAGTATGACGCGCCGGAGATCGACGGCGTCGTCTATGTGGCCTCGAAGAAGCCGCTGAAGCCGGGCGAGATTGTTGATGTGAAGATCGAAAGCTCGGACGAGTACGATCTGCACGGAACGGTGGTCTAAGATCTCCCAAGGATAGCCGACACCTCACCATCATCCCCGGCCCCGTGCCGGGGATCCACGTCTTTCAGCGGTTGAAGGCGTGGATGGCCGGAACAGGTTAGGTCCTGCCGAGCCTGTTCAAGTGAGCCATTGGTGTGGATGGCACGCGAGGCATCCTCGATCAAGCTACGTCTCGAACCCGGCCGCCACGGCGTCGAGAGCGGTCCACGCCACACAGAAATCCGTCGCCAGACCGGCGCAGAAGACACGCTTGAAACCACGCCCCTTGCGGTACCTTCAAGGCCCGTCGAGGTCTTCCGGGCGGCTTCCTTGAACCCCGAACAGCTGTCGATGCCTTCGTTGTAGCCTTTGCGGATGACGAGATGAGCGTGCGGGACCAGCAGACCGCGGGATATCTCGGCACCTGGCGTACCCTGAATACAATGGTCCGGCCAGAGCACCTGTTGGCCGTAGTGCAATTCGGTCAAATCGACGGGCTGCTTGGCCGGATGCTGGACGCGAAAGAAGCATGCCTGCCTGGATGTCGATCCTGCGTCAGAACGACATGTCGAATGGCTTGGGCCAGCCGGTTGGTGGGCTCGATGACTGCGTCCCCATCCGGCATGGCAAGTGCGCCGCCCGGGAGGACGTCATACTGAACATCCACGACCATAGGGACGTTCGGATCACTCAGTTTGATCGCGTTTTGCTCGGCCACTTGCAGCGCCCTCGCCTTACGCGTGAATTATCATGAGCTGAACGAAAAAGGCAGCCGAGCGATCGGCTGCCTTTACAGGTTCGAACAGAGACCGCCGCTTATTGCGGGATCTTGTCCTCGATACCCTTCACGTAGAAGTTCATGCCGAGGATCTGCTCATCGGAGAGTGCACCGTTGCCTTTGCACTCGATCTCCTTGCCGTCTTGGCCGATAACCGGGCACTTGAAGGGGTTGACCTTACCGGACTTGATCGCAGCCTCGGTCTCCTCAGCCATCTTCTTCACGTCGTCTGGCATGTTCTTGTAGGGCGACATGACCACCATGTGGGCGGCAAGGCCGCCCCAGGTGTCTTCCGACTTCCAGGTGCCGTCGAGAACAGCCTTGGTGCGAGCGACGTAGTAGTCGGACCAGTTGTCGACGATGGCGGTAAGCTGCGCCTTCGGAGCGAAGCGCTCCATATCGGAAGCCTGGCCGAAGCCGAACTTGCCACGCGCCTCAGCAGCCTGAATCGGAGCCGGGCTGTCCGTGTGCTGGGCAATCACGTCCACGCCCTGATCGAGCAGAGCCTTGGCAGCATCGCCCTCCTTCGCGGGATCATACCAGGAGTTCGCCCAGACCACCTTGATCTTCACATTCGGATTCACCGACTGCGCGCCGAGGAAGTAGGAGTTGATGCCCGAGATCACTTCCGGGATCGGGAAGGCGCCCACATAGCCGATGGTGCCGGACTTGGTCATCTTGCCGGCGATCTGGCCGATGATGTAGCGGCCCTCATGGAACTTCGCGGCATAAGTCGAGAGGTTCGGGGCGCGCTTGAAGCCGGTAGCGTGTTCGAACTTGATGTTCGGGTACTTCTTGGCGACCTTCAGGGTCGGCTCCATGAATCCGAACGAGGTCGTGAAGATCAGGCCGTGGCCCGTGCGGGCGAGCTGCTCGATGGCGCGCTCGGAATCGGCTTCCGGAACGCTTTCCACATAGGTGGTCTCGACCTTGTCGCCAAAGGCCTTCTCGACGGCCTTGCGACCCTGATCGTGCTGATAGCTCCAACCGTGGTCGCCTACCGGGCCCACATAGATGAAGCCGACCTTCAGCTTCTGCTGGGCCGAGGCGGCACCTGCGGACAGGGCCAGGGCTGCAGCCCCAGCCAAAGCACCCATAATCGTCTTTGAAAACATGCTCGCTCCCTCGAGTTAGATTTCAGACATTCCGTCGCAGGTCTGAGGCACTCTGGCAAGAATTCCCGTGCCTAGAATAAGTGCATGTTAACACCGGTTTGCTCATCGGTCAGGCACGAAGGGCATGCCGAGCGATCCGGGGGCCCCGATAGCCCGCCCATACCGCAAGGAGAGCAGCAGCAGGGCGATGATCGTGGCGAGATACGGCACGGCCGAAAGAAGCTGAGAGGGGATGCCCCATTGAGCAGCCTGCGCGTGGAGCTGGAGCACCGTGGCCGCGCCGAAGATGTAGGCTCCTACTAGTACCCAAGCTGGTCTCCAGGCAGCGAATACAACCAATGCCAGGGCGATCCAGCCTCGGCCCGCCGTCATGCCAGGGGACCAGAAGCGGGTATAGACCAGGGCAAGGTAAGCGCCTGCCAAACCGGCGCAGGCGCCGCCGAACAGGATCGCAAGAAACCGCACACGCAGGACGGGAAGGCCCAGGCCATGGGCGGATGCATGGTTCTCACCGATGGACCGCAGGGTCAGGCCGGAGCGCGTGCGCTTGAGATAGATGGCGATCAGGATCGTCAGGGCGATGGACGCGTAGACGAAGAGATCCTGCTCGAAGAAGAGGCGCCCAACCACGGGGATGTCGCTCAGACCCGGAATGTCGATCGGAGCGATAGGATCGCGCCGCGAGCCGACGAAAGGCGCACCGATGAGCCCCGACAAGCCCAGACCAAAGATCGTAAGGGCCAGTCCCGAACCGACTTGGTTTGCGGCGAACCCAAGTACCACAAGGGCGAACAGGGCCGCCATGAACGCGCCTGCCAGAATGCCGGCAGCGACGCCGATCAGCGTGGAGTCAAAGGTGACGGCGGCTGCAAAGGAGCAAGCCGCCCCCATGGCCATCATGCCTTCGACGCCGAGATTCAGGATACCGGAACGCTCAGTCACCAACTCGCCCAAGGCGGCAATCAGCAGCGGCGTGGATGCGGTGACGATAGTCAGGAGGATGGCCTCGAAGGTGGTCATTTTCCCCCTCCACGGGTCACGAAACGGATGCGGTAGCTCACGAGCGCATCGGCCGCGAGAACACAGAGCAGAAGAATGCCCTGGAAAGCCTGCGTGAGATCGAGCGGGAGTTTCAGCAGGATCTGCGCGCTCTCACCACCAATGAAAGTCAGCGCCACCACGAGCGCCGCAATGAGAATGCCAACCGGGTTGAGACGTCCGAGATAGGCAACGGTGATCGCCGTAAAGCCGTATCCCGGCGAGATCGATGGCTGGAGTTGTCCGATCTGTCCCGAGACTTCAACGATGCCTGCAAGTCCTGCCAGACCGCCCGAAATGGCAAACACCGCCATCGTGGTCGCCTTCGAGCTGAATCCGGCGAAACGAGCAGCACGGGGCGCATCTCCAGTCAGCTTGAGACGATAGCCAAAGAGAGTGCGCCCCAGAATGATCGCAGTGATCACGATGGCGACAAGGGCGAAAATCGCCCCCCAATGAATGCGGCTGCCCTCCATGATGGATGGCAAGGTCGCGGCCGGATCGAAGGTCACCGATTGCGGAAAGTTGAAGCCCTTCGGATCGCGCCAAGGGCCACGCGACAGATAATCCAGGAAAAGTTGTGCCACATAGACCAGCATGAGGCTGGTGAGGATCTCATTGACGCCGAAGCGGATCTTCAGAAAGGCAGGGATCAGGCCGTAAAGCGCCCCGCCGATGATGCCGAGCAGGAGCATGGCAGGCAGGACCCAAGCCCCCGCATCCGTCCCGTGGGTCCTGAGAGCCAGCCAGCCGCCGAAGACGGCGCCGATCACGTATTGGCCTTCCGCTCCGATGTTCCAGAGATTGGCGCGAAAGCAATAGGACAGGCCGATGGCGATCAGCATCAAAGGCGTCGCCTTGACCAGCAGTTCCTGCAGCGACCACGGATCGCTCAAGGGCTGGAGCACGTAAACATCGAATGCTGCGATGGGAGATCGCCCCATCAGCCAGATCACGACACCCGCAATGAGGAAGGCCGTAATGAAGGCAGCGACCGGCGCGAGCGCCCGCGCAACGGGTGACACGGTTGTACGGGGCGTGAGCTCAAACCGCATGAGCGCCCCCTTGAGCTTGAGCCACGCCTAGCATTTCAAGGCCGACTGCCTCCCTGGTCCATGCCCTGATAGGTTTCAGCGGGCTCAAACTTCCCTGATGGATCACCGCCATCTGGTCCGCGACTTCGAACAACTCGTCGAGATCCTGGCTCACCACCACGACGGCGCTGCCCTCGCGGGCCAGATCGACAAGCGCCTGACGGATAAGGCGGGCAGCACCCGCATCCACACCCCAGGTCGGCTGATCGACGATCAACAGCTTCGGCTTGCGGATGATCTCGCGCCCGATCACGAATTTCTGCAGGTTGCCGCCGGAGAGCTTGCGCGCCTGCGGATCGCCTTCCGGCGTGCGGACATCGAAGCTCTTGATGATCGTGCGTGCGAGCCGCTTGGCGGCATTGAGGAGGATAAACCCGGAGCGGCTCACTTCCGTCGCCGCGTGGGAAATCAGCGTATTCTCACTCAAACGGTGGGTCGGAGCTGCTGCATGGCCCAGACGCTCCTCCGGCACGAAAGCGGCCGAGAGGCGGCGGCGGGTGTCGATCCCAATCGTGCCGCAAGCCCGGCCGGCAATAGTGACGGTGTCGGCCCGGTCGGCCAGCCGCTCGCCGGACAAGGCCGCGAACAATTCGCTCTGCCCGTTACCGGCAACGCCTGCGATGCCGACGATCTCACCAGCGCGCGCCACGAAGTTGATGTCCTTGAGGGCAACGCCATGAAGGCCTGCGGGCGGCATGTTGAGATGGTTGACCCGCAGAACCTCTCCCTGAGGGGCGTGAGGAGCATCGGAACGGATCTCGCCGACTTCGTTACCGACCATGAGCGCAGCAATCTCCCGCGCGGAAATCGCGCGCGGATCGATCGTCGCCACCACACGCCCTGCCCTCAGGATCGTGGCGCGGCGGCAAAGGCGGCGCACCTCTTCCAGCTTATGGGAAATGTAGAGGATCGAGCAGCCTTCGGCCGAGAGCTTGTCCAGGGTCTTGAACAGATGCTCGGCCTCTTGGGGTGTGAGAACCGAAGTCGGCTCGTCGAGGATCAGAAGTCGCGGATTTTGCAGGAGGCAGCGAACGATCTCGATGCGCTGACGCTCGCCCGCCGACAGCGTCCAGACCGCCCGATCCGCATCGAGAGCCAAGCCATAGGTCCGACTGATCTCGCTTAAGCGGCTGCGAACCATGGCGAGGTCCCACTCATCCGAGAGCGCCACTGCAATGTTCTCGGCCACCGTCATCTCGTCGAAGAGCGAGAAGTGCTGGAACACCATCCCGAGGCCGAGGGCCCGCGCTTCGACGGGGGAGCCGATAGTGACTGGCCTTCCCTCCCATCGGATTTCACCAGCGCTGGGCTCGATCACACCGTAAAGGATCTTCACCAGAGTGGACTTGCCTGCTCCATTTTCGCCAAGGAGAGCATGGATTTCCCCCGGCGCGATCGCCAGATCGATGCCGTCATTGGCGAGGAGGTCGCCATAGCGCTTGCTGATCCCTTTAAGCTCGACGAAGGGTGGCCCAGATGGTGATACGTCTTCCTTCACGCAAGCGACTCTGACTTAAAAAGGAAAAGGGTCCGACAAGAACCATGGATAACGATCATAGGGATGCGCCGCACAGGTCGGCAATGGCGAATCCATGGTTTATTGTGAGTCGGCAAGCCGTCCACAATCAGATGACGGGGAAATTCCTTGGTCCAGAAAAGCTATAGCATTGCCATTGTTGGTGCCGGAGCTGCCGGCCTGAGTGCCGCCATTGCCTTCGCCCGCGATGGCTTCGAAACGGTTCTGATCGGCGGTCTGGACGTGCGACGTGATGGGCGCACCGTTGCCCTTCTCAATGGCTCCGTCCGATTCCTGAAAGCGCTGGGTGTTTGGCCTGCCGTGGCTCCGGAAGCGGCTCCGCTCGAGACCATGCGGATCATCGACGACACAGGCAGTCTCTTCCGGCCACCGCCGGTCTCATTTTCCTCGCGCGAGATCGACCTCGATGCCTTCGGCTGGAACATCGAGAATGCGACGCTGGTGGAAGGACTCGCCGAAGCGGCCCGAGATTATGAGTATCTGACCATCATAACCGAGCAGGCCAAGGATTTCCGCGCCGAGGCGAACCGGGCCATCGTCACGCTGACTGACGGCTCGGAAATAGAGGCCAATCTTGTCGTAGCTGCCGACGGGCGCAATTCCCAACTTCGCCGGATTGCAGGGATCGAGGCCCATACCTGGTCCTATCCTCAAACGGCTCTCACCGCGATCCTGGCCCATAACCGGGAGCATCGGGAGATGTCGACCGAGTTTCACACCCGCCACGGACCCTTCACCCTCGTTCCCCTTCCGGGCAAGCGCTCCAGCCTCGTCTGGGTGACGAGCCCGAAACAGGCTGAACGCCTCGCGAAGCTCGACGATGAAGCGCTGGCATTGGAGATCGAGCGCCAGGCTCACTCTTCTCTCGGTGCCATGCGCATTGACGGGCCACGGGGGCTGGTGCCCATGAGCGGCCTTTCGGTCGATCGCTTTGGAGCGCCCCGCCTCGCACTCGTGGGCGAGGCCGCGCACGTCTTCCCACCCATCGGCGCTCAGGGGCTCAATCTCGGGTTCCGCGACGTGGCGTCCTTGAGGGATGCAGTGGTGGATGCGTTCGACGATGGGCGCGAGCCCGGATCGCCCGAAACCTTGCGGCAGTACCAGCGCAGCCGCGATCTCGACGTCCGCCTGCGCACGGCCGCGGTGGATGGCCTCAATCGAACCCTTCTCACCGGCCTCCTGCCCGCCGATCTTCTCAGAGGCGCGGGACTTCTCGCTCTCAGCAAGGTCGGCTTCCTGCGCCGCGCTGTCATGCGCGAAGGCGTGCTGCCCCATTTGGGCGCGCCTCGCCTCATGCAGGATGCCTCAGCCGCTTAAGGGATGAGATCGTAGGGCAAGGTGCCGGTCTTGGTGGTGAGATAGAGCACCGCCGTCAACGTCAGGATCGACACCAGCGTCCCGATGAGAACGCAGGCTGAAGCCCGTTCTACGCCTACATTGTACTGGCTCGAGATCACGAAGATGTTCAAAGCGGGCGGCAGCGCCGCCATGACAATGGCCGCATAGGTCCAGGTCTGTCCGAAGTCACCGACGGCCGACAGCACCACCCAGACCAGCAGCGGGTGCAGGATCAGCTTGATGAACACAAGGGCCGGCACCTCCCCCGGAACACGCCCCAAGGGGCGCAGGGCCACGGTCACGCCGAGGAGGAACAAGGCACAGGGCGCGGCAGAACCCGATAGCCATGTGATCATCTGATTAAGCGGGCCCGGCACTTCGAGATGCAGATAGCTCGCGGCGACGCCGATGGTCGTCGCCACGTTGAACGGATGGGTCGCGACACGCCAGATGATCCGCCGAATGGTGGCCGCCAGATTCAGCTTCTCCACACCCGCGACTGACATGAGCAGGGGTACCACCGAGAACAGGAACAGGTTGTCGAACACGAAGATGAGGACGACCGGCGCGCTGGCGGCGGGCCCCGTGGCGGCCAAGATCAGGGGTGGCCCCATGTAGCCGATGTTGGAATAGGAGCCGGCAACGCCCTGCATGACCGATTGCGGAAGCTCCTTCGTGTGGCGCCAGCCGGCTGCGAAGGACAGGAGGAAGGCGCAAGCCGTCGAAAAAGTGGTCGCTGCAACGAAAGCCCAATTCGCCAGCTGGTCCAGAGGCTTATCCGCGATCAGGCGGAAGAAGAGACACGGCAGCGCTACATAGATCAGGAAGAACTGCATCCAGGCCAGCCCACTCTCCGGCTGCTTGACCATCTTGCCGCAGAAGAAGCCGAGCCCGATGAGACCGAAGAACGGGGCAAGCAGATTGAAAAGCCCGATCAGGTCGGACATCGCGGGCTCCTGAAGCGTGGGATAAGGCAGCGGGGACTTGGGGTAACTCTTCTGACAAGGTTCTAACCGTGCAGCAATCCCACCTTTGGAAGGCCTGCAGACCAAGAATGCAGACGTCGCTGACGATTTCTCTCCATTATGGTCGCTAACGTCTGCCGGCCACCGCAGTAAGCTCTTGGCGATACTCTCCGAATTGTGACGGTTGTGGATTTGGAGATTCCGACTTGTGCGCCTATATGCGAGTCCAAGGAGTTAGGACCATGCCTATGAAAGCGAGTTCAGCGAAATTCGCGATCGGCCAGGTGGTCAGGCATCGCCTGTTCGACTTCAGAGGCCTCATTTTCGATGTGGACCCTGAATTCGACAACACGGAAGAATGGTGGCTGTCGATCCCCGAGGACGTGCGCCCCCGCAAGGACCAGCCGTTCTACCACCTCTTCGCCGAGAACGCGGAAACGGAATACATTGCCTATGTGTCCGAGCAAAACCTGATGCCGGACCATTCGGACGAACCCCTGCGCAATCCTATGATTGAGGAAATGTTCGTGCGTGAGCCGAACGGCGCCTATCGTGCCAAACCGACCTTCGCCAATTGAATCAGTCCCATAAACGAAAACGCCGGGCTTTTTGCCCGGCGTTCCTTTTTGTCTGGACTTCCCGATTAGGGCTTCGGAGCGGCTTGAGCGCTCGGAGCCGCGGCGCCACCGCCCTGGCTCTGAAGCATCTTCTGGCGCATCTCTTCGCTCTTCTTCTGGAGTTCTTCCTGCAGCTTCTTCTGCTGCTCCTCGAGCACTTTCGGGTCGATCGGAGGACCGTCAAAGGCTTTGCCGAAGCCGGCAGCCGGAACGGCGAACGTGATCTCGCGGCCAACCTGATTCTGAACGCTGACGTTCAGGTTAGCACCCTTCTTGAAGGAGGCGATGAAGTCGTCCTTCACCTGGGCCTCGGCGAAGCAGCCGTTGGGCAGGCACATCACGTAGCGGCCGGGGATCGCTTGACCCTGGTCGACGGCGAACCGCAGACCGGGCTGCAGGAGCAGGCCGAGCGGCATCACGAAGCGGACGACCTTCTGCGGCTGCTGGCCCTTCACGTCATAGACGGCAAGAGCGAGAACCGGCTGGCCCTGATCCGACACGAAGTCGCGGGTGGTGTAGCAGATCTCGGTGTTGGTGTTCTGGTCCTTACCGCAGACCTTGGTCCATTCCGGCTGAGAAGGCTCAGCCTTCACCTGGACGACCGTAGGACCGGACTGCTGCTGAGCAGGCTGGCCCTGCGCAGGAGCAGGAGCAGGAGCCGCAGGCTTGGCCGGCTGAGCGGCAGGAGCCGCAGGCTTCGGCTGAGCCTGAGCGAAAGCGGGTGCGCTGGCGAGAAGGGCCAAGGCGGTCGCCAGGCCACGGGTGCCCCCCAAGCTCGCGATGCGTTTCGCGAATGACATGTCGTTAGATCCTCTTCAGTCGAAAGGTCGGCTCTTGAATCGGCCGATGGTATCCGGCGTTCTTAAACCTGCAATGGAACGGTGAATCTTTGCCGATTGCGGCGAAGACATGACCTGTGGCGCTCCTTTAACCTTTCGTGTGCTAGGTTTCCAGTCACCTCGGGCAGATTCCTGTACAATATTGCCCGCCGAATTGCCACCAAGCGCCATTACGCAGCAGGAGCGCCATGAGCTGCAATCTTATAAGGATTTTTCGCCTGCTTGCCACCCTTGCCCTGGCGAGTTTTGGGCTGATGGTCGCAGCAAAGGCGGAAACACTGCGGCATGGCATCGCCATGCACGGCGAGCCCGCGCTGCCGGCGGATTTCACTCACCTGCCCTATGCCAACCCTGATGCGCCCAAAGGGGGGCGAATCACGCTGGCCATCCAGGGCACCTTCGACAGTCTCAATCCCTTTATCGTTCTTGGCGTCGCCCCGCCGGCCGTTCCGACTTACGTGGTCCAGAGCCTGATGATGCGCTCCCAGGACGAGCCGTTCACGGTTTATGGCTTGGTTGCCCGCTCGGCCGAGATGCCCGAGGATCGCAGCTCCGTGACCTTCAATCTCGATTCGCGGGCACGTTTCTCGGATGGGCATCCGCTGACTGCCGAGGATGTCCGCTTCACCTTCGAGCTTCTGAAAAAGCACGGCAAACCCTTTTACCGCTCAAGCTTCGGGCAGGCAAAGACCGTCGTCGTCGAGAACCCCCACCGGATCAAGTTCGACCTCTCGGGCTCCAACGATCGGGAGTTGCCGCTGCTGATTGCGATGATGCCGATCTTCCCGGCCCATGCGACCAACCCGGATACCTTCGCCAACACCACCCTCACCCCTCCGATCGGGTCCGGCCCCTATGCCATCACCGAGGTGCGGCCCGGTGAGCGCGTGGTCCTGAAGCGCCGCAAGGATTTTTGGGCCGAAGACCTGCCGATTCTGCGCGGGCTCTATAACTTCGACGAGATCCGCTATGATCTCTACCGCGACGCCAACACCATGTTCGAGGCGTTCAAGGCCGGACTCTACGACTACAGGCTGGAAGGTGACCCGACCCGATGGGCCTCGGGATATGACTTCCCCGGCATCCGGAGCGGGCGGATCGTCCGCGAGACGATCCCTATCCAGCTCCCCAAGGGCATGAACGGCTTCGTGTTCAACACTCGCCGCGCCATCTTCGCCGATGTCAGGGTGCGGGAAGCCTTAGGGTACATGTTCGATTTCGATTGGCTGAATCGAAATCTTTTCTATGGCCTGCTCAAAAGGTCCGACAGCTTTTTCGCAGGCTCCGAACTCTCTTCGACGGGCCGGCCCGCCACGACACGCGAACGTGAGCTTCTCGCCCCATTCCCAGGTGCTGTCCGTGAGGACATTCGCGAAGGGCGTTGGGCTCCGCCCGTTGCCGATGGATCGGGGCGGGACCGGGAGACGGCTCGCCAGGCCCTGACCCTGCTCTCCGAAGCAGGCTGGGTTCTCGAGAACAATATTCTGCGTCACAAGGATACCGGAGAGCCCTTTGCCTTCGAGATGCTGGTGAATTCGCGCCAACAGGAGCGCCTGGCCCTGAATTATGCGCAGACACTTGAGCGGATCGGACTCAGCGTGAAGGTGCGCCTGGTGGACGACGTTCAGTACTGGCGCCGCATTTCCCGGTTCGAGTACGACATGATCCAATGGGTCTGGCCGGCATCCGCTTCTCCAGGAAACGAGCAGCGCAATCGTTGGGGATCCGCAGCGGCTAAGAGGGATGGTTCCTTCAACTACTCAGGAGCTACCTCTCCCGCCATCGACCGCATGGTCGATGCTCTGCTGGAGGCGAAAAGCCGGGAGGAGTTCGTCTCGGCCGTGCGTGCACTCGATCGCGTTCTGCTCTCGGGCTTTTATGTCGTTCCACTCTTCTACGTGGGCGATCAATGGCTTGCCTATGACAGCACCCTGAAGAAACCGGACCGAACAGGCCTTTTTGGGTCCTATATCGATGTCTGGTGGCGCAACTGAACTAACTCTTCCGGGGTCATGGCTACGCCGACTGTTACGCTTCCGTTCAGCCAGCCGATGCAACTAATCTCCTGCTTTGTTCGTTGAGCGATGTGTCTCCTGTCTCAATAAACGCGTTTTGACGCAAGGGTGTTGCAATGAACGGAATGCAGAAGGTACTCGTCGTTGACAACGGCGAGCGCGCTCCTGACAGCGCTCTTTCGGCTGAGCTCGCAGGCATGGGATACGCAAGCGTCACAACCCCTTTCGAGGCCGCTGACGATGTTCTGGCGCTCATTCCGAGCCCTGCTGCCGTCGTGCTGCAGATGCCTCTGCATGCCAATGGGTCCGAACGACGCCGGTTCCTGGAACTCGCCACGCGCCTGCGTAAGACTTTGGCCGCGAGCCGCACGCCCGTTATCGTTACGGGCGGTGTGAGCGGTGCCGCCACGATGCTCCAACACGAACTTACGACTCGTGCTGTAGCAGCAGCGGAACTTTAAATTCTCAACATCCGATCAGGCCGCCTTCTTCTCTGCAATCCGCACCAGATCGCGCAGGATGATGGTCGAAGCCTTGATGCGTTCGTCCGGCGTTTCCACATCCCGCACGAACACGATCTTCATGTCCGGACGCACCTTCGCGAACGAGGCTTGCTCGGTGACGTAAGAGATGAGGCCCGTCGGATTGGCGAAGGAATTGTCGCGGAAGGAGATGATGATGCCCTTCGGACCGCCATCCACCTTCTCCACGTTGGCGCGGCGGCACAGGACCTTGATCGCCATGATCTTGAGAAGCTGATCGACCTCGGACGGAACGGGTCCGAAGCGGTCGACGAGTTCCGCCCGGAATCCTTGGATTTCCGCATCCGTCTCAAAGGTCGAAAGGCGACGATAGAGACCCAGACGCAGTTGCAGGTCGGCGATGTAGCTCTCGGGAATCATCACCGGCGCGCCCACCGAGATCGTCGGCGACCATTGATCCTCAGCGGGCTCTTCGATACCTGCCTTCAATTGTGCAACGGCCTCCTCCAGCATCTGCTGATAAAGCTCGTAGCCCACTTCCTTGATATGGCCGGACTGCTCTTCACCGAGCAGGTTGCCCGCGCCGCGAATGTCGAGATCGTGCGAGGCAAGCTGGAAGCCTGCGCCCAAGGTGTCGAGCGTCTGCAGCACCTTCAGACGACGCTCTGCCTGAGTCGTGAGATTCTTGTTGGCAGGCACTGTGAACAGGGCATAGGCACGCGTCTTCGAGCGGCCCACGCGTCCGCGCAGCTGATAGAGCTGCGACAGGCCGAACATATCGGCGCGATGCACGATGAGCGTATTGGCGGTGGGAATATCGAGACCAGACTCGACGATGGTGGTGGAGAGCAGGATGTCGTACTTGCCCTCGTAGAAGGCGGTCATGACATCCTCCAACTGGCCCGCCGCCATCTGACCGTGGGCCACCGCCACCTTCGCCTCCGGCACTTCCTTGTCGAGGAAGGCCTTCACCTCACCGAGATCGTCGAGACGCGGCACCACATAGAACGCCTGCCCACCCCTGTAGCGCTCGCGTAGCAGCGCTTCGCGGATGAGAAGCGGATCGAATGGTGTGATGAAGGTGCGCACCGCCAGGCGATCCACCGGCGGCGTGGTGATGAGCGACAGTTCGCGCACACCTGTGAGGGCCAATTGCAGGGTTCGCGGAATGGGCGTTGCGGAGAGCGTCAGCACATGCACTTCCGCACGCAGTTCCTTCAGGCGCTCCTTGTGGCTCACGCCGAAATGCTGCTCCTCGTCCACGATGATGAGGCCGAGGTCCTTGAACTTGATCGACTTGCCCAGCACCGCATGGGTGCCGATGACGATGTCGACTGATCCGTTCGCCAATCCTTCCTTCGTCTTCTTCAGTTCGCCAGAGGGCACGAAGCGGGATGCCTGCGCGATACTGAGCGGCAGGCCACGGAAGCGTTCGCAGAACGTCTTGTAATGCTGACGCGAAAGCAGCGTCGTCGGCACCACCACCGCAATCTGTTTGCCGCTCATGGCCGCGACGAAAGCGGCGCGTAGCGCGACCTCGGTCTTGCCGAAACCCACGTCACCGCAGACGAGGCGATCCATAGGACGGCCCGAGGCCATGTCGTCGAGAACCGCCTCGATGGCGTTGAGCTGGTCTTCGGTCTCATCATAGGGGAAACGCGCGGCAAACTCGTCATAGAGCCCTTCCGGCGGGATCATGCGCGGCGCTTCCTTCAGGATACGCGCCGCCGCGATCTTCATGAGCGCGCCCGCCATCTCGCGGATGCGCTGCTTCATGCGGGCTTTACGCGCCTGCCAGGCGCCGCCACCAAGCTTGTCGAGCTGAATTTCTGTCTCTTCCGAGCCGTAGCGGGTCAGAAGCTCGATGTTCTCGACCGGCAGGAACAGGCGGTCGCCACCGGCATAATGCAGCTCAAGGCAATCGTGAGGCGCGCCTGCGGCCTCGATGGTCTTCAAGCCTTCAAAACGGCCGATGCCGTGATCCACGTGAACCACGAGATCGCCAGGCGTGAGCGCAGCCACTTCAGTGAGAAAATCCTGCGGACGCTTGGACTTGCGCTTCTGGCGCACGAGACGGTCGCCGAGAATGTCCTGCTCGCTGATGACAGTCAGATCGCCTGTCTCGAACCCATGCTCCAGCGGCCAGATGCCGACCGGGATCTCGTTGCGTGGATAGGCCATGGACTCCGAGAACCGACCAATCGGCTTCGTCTGCCTCAGGTCATGATCCTGCAGCACATGGCACAGGCGCTCGCGCGAGCCATCAGACCACGCGCCGAGAATGACACGGCGGCCTTGTGCCTGCTGATCGCGGATGTGGCGCACCACGGCCTCGAATACATTCGCGCTTTCATCGGCACGCTCAGCGATGAAATTGCGCCCCTGTCGTGCGCCGCAATCGACCACGAGGCGCCCGCCTTCCGATTCCGGAACGGCAAAGGGCGTAAGCCGAGCCAGCGGCAGCGCAGCGGTGCGCTCCGCCCATTCCTCCGGCTTGAGATAGAGCTGGTCGGGCGGCAAGGGACGATAGGGCGCGACGCCGGGCTGATTCAGCCCCATGTTCTCACGACGAGCGTCGTAGTAATCCTTCACCTGCGACAGGCGCTCGGCGGCCGCGTCGTCATCCAGCGGATCGAACACGACGGGAATGCCGGGCACATAATCGAGCAATGTGTCGAGATGATCGTGGAAGAGCGGCAGCCAGTGCTCGAGGCCTGGATAGCGCCGCCCCTCGCTGATCGCCTCGTAGAGCCGGTCGTCGCGGGTCGGCGCGCCGAACATGGACACATAGGCCTGCCGGAAACGCTTGATGCTCTCGGTGGTTAACTGCACCTCGCTCATCGGCACGAGGTCCAGTGAGCGAAGGGTGCCGACTGTGCGCTGGCTTTCGGGATCGAAGGAGCGGATCGATTCCAGCGCATCGCCGAAGAAGTCGAGGCGCACCGGATTTGGAAGGCCTGCGGGATAGAGATCGATGATGCCGCCGCGTACGGCATATTCGCCCGTATCGCGCACCGTGCCTGTGCGCATGAAGCCGTTGGTCTCGAGCCAGTTAATCAGCAGGGTCGTGTCCACCACGTTGCCAGGCGCGGCAGAGAAGGTTTCCGCCGCGATGCGGGCTCTCGGCGGCACGCGCTGCACAAGGGCGTTTACGGTGGTGGAGAGAATGCGAGGCTTGTCCTCGGAGGTCTTCGAACGAGCCAGCCGCGCCAGTGTCGTCATGCGCTGCGCCGTGATCGCGGCATTCGGCGAAACGCGGTCGTAGGGTTGGCAGTCCCACGCCGGAAAGGTGAGAACCTCGATCTCAGGTGCGATGAAACCGAGACTGTTGGCAAAGTTCTGCTGCCTCTGCCCGTCACGGGCCACATGGACCAGGACGGCGGGACCTTCCACATGCCCCGACAGTCCACGCGCGAGGTCGGCCACCGCCATCGCGTCGAAACCGTCCGGAACACTGGACAGCGTCAGGCCTTGGCCTTTTTTCAGGGCGTCGAGGGCGCGGGTCAGGGCAGATTTCATGGCAGCGTGTCAGGTCAACGGAAAGAGAACGCGGGCTTTTAGGCCCGGTTCGGCAGGATTCGGTAAAGAGCCGGGCTTCAGCCGTGAATTGGCGAGGTGTGGGTGTGGAATGCCTTCAACCGGCGGAACAGGGGCGTGTCGTAGTTCGAGGGCGTCTCGATCTCGCCGGTGATCCAGCCGAGCAAATCACGATCGGTTATCTCGATCAGATGCTCGAAATCGGCCAGCTCCTCCTCCGAGAGGTCGGCGATCTCGGCATCTGCAAAGCGGCCCATGATCAGGTCCATCTCGCGCATCCCCCGGTGCCAAGCACGGAAAAGGATCTGCCTGCGGCGAACATCGAGGTCGGCGCTGCTGCGTGTCGTCCCGCTCATGAAAATGCTCCGGTGAGAAAAGATAACGTCGCTTCAAAGCGGCTTGGCCGCTATATAACCATCTCACCTACACTTACCACCCGTTTGATGTCCTTGCGTCCTTCCATTCTCGATCCCTTGTTCGCTCCGGCAGCCGCCCTGCCCGGCGTCGGGCCGAAGATCGCGCCCCTCCTGGACCGCCTCCTGGGCGAGCCGGAAAAGCCTGCGCGCGTGGTCGATCTGCTGTTTCACCTGCCGAGCAGCGGCATTTCCTGGGAAATGAAAGGCTCCATTGCCGATGCGCCCGTGGGCGAGCCAGTCACTCTGTCCGTCACTGTGGTCGCGCACCGCCCGCCCCCGCCGGGCCGCCGCGCGCCTTACCGGATCCTGGTGGAGGATGAGACAGGGGATGTGTCGCTCGTCTTCTTCAACGGCCAGAAGGCGCACCTGGAAAAGCTCCTGCCCGTGGGCGAGCGCCGCTATGTCTCCGGTAAGATCGAACTCTGGGACGGCCGCCGCCAGATGGTGCACCCTGATCGAATTCTGGACGAGAGAGGCATCGAGAACCTGCCGGCAGTCGAGGCCGTCTACGGCCTGACCGAGGGCCTCTCATCCCGCATGGTCGGCAAGTATATCGCTGCGGCGCTGGAGCGCGTCCCGCACCTGCCCGAATGGCAGGATTCCGCTTGGCTCGACCGGAATGCCCTGCCCGATTTCCGAAAAGCCTTGCTCTCGTTGCATAGGCCCGACAGCGCATCGCAGCTTTCCGAAGAGGCGATTGCCAAATCCACGCCACGTCGCCGTCTCGCCTATGACGAACTCCTTGCCTCCCAATTGGCCCTCGCGCTGGTGAGAAGCCGCATGCGCCGCCTGCCGGGCCGGGTGAACGCGGGCGATGGACACCTCGTTGAAAAGCTGAAAAAAGCCCTGCCCTTCGGCCTCACGGCATCCCAAGCCCAGGCCGTCGAGGACATCCGCCGCGATCTCGTCTCTGACAAGAAGATGCTTCGACTGCTCCAGGGCGATGTGGGATCGGGCAAGACCGTTGTCGGTCTCCTCACCATGGCCAGTGCCATCGAGGCCGGCCGTCAGGCTGCCATGATGGCGCCGACGGAAATCCTGGCGCGCCAGCATTATGAGCGCCTTGCCCCCATGGCCGAGCAGGCCGGCCTCACCATTGCCCTTCTCACGGGGCGAGAGAAAGGCGCTGCCCGCAAAGCGGTGCTCGCCGGGCTTGCGGACGGCAGTATCCAGATCGCGGTGGGGACCCATGCGTTGTTCCAGGAAGGTGTCGCTTTCCAGGATCTCGGCGTCGCGGTGGTGGATGAGCAGCATCGCTTCGGCGTGCACCAGCGTCTCGCGCTGGGCTCTAAAGGCGAAGCCGTCGACATTCTCGTAATGACTGCGACGCCGATCCCGCGCACGCTGGCGCTCACCTATTTCGGCGACATGGACGTGTCGGTGCTGAGCGAGAAGCCGGCAGGCCGCAAACCCATTGCGACGAAGCTGATTTCCATCGACCGTCTCGACGAGGTGATCGGCGGCATCGGCCGTGCAATCGCCAATGGCGACCAGATCTATTGGGTCTGTCCGCTCGTGGGTGAATCCGAGACCGTCGATCTCGCTGCTGCCGAGGAACGCTTCGAAACGCTGAAGAGCTTCTTTGGCGATCAGGTCGGTCTCGTTCACGGCAAGATGGCGGGCAAGGACAAGGACGCCGCCATGGAGCGGTTCTCGAGTGGCGAAGCCAAGATTCTCGTCTCCACCACCGTGATAGAAGTGGGCGTCGACGTGCCCAATGCCACGATCATGGTGATTGAGCATGCCGAGCGCTTCGGCCTCGCGCAGCTCCATCAGCTGCGCGGGCGCATCGGACGCGGCTCGAAATCCTCAACCTGCCTTCTCGTCTACAAGGGCCCGCTCGGACAGGTCGCGCAAGCGCGGCTCGAGATGATGCGCCAGACAGAGGACGGCTTCCGCATCGCAGAAGAAGACCTGCGCCTTCGCGGCGAAGGCGAAGTCCTGGGCACCCGCCAATCGGGGACGCCCGGCTTCAAGCTGGCGCGTCTGGAGGTCGATGGCGACCTTCTCGCTGCCGCACGCGATGATGCGCGGCTGATCGTGGACAAAGATCCTGAGCTGATGAGCGAGCGTGGTCAGGCCCTGCGGACCATGCTCTATCTCTTCGAGCGCGATTCCGCGATCAAGCTGTTAAGAGCGGGGTAAATCCTCCTCGTCAGGCCCGGCCTTTTGCTTGGCCGGGCCTGACGGGAGTTAACCCTCATTCCACCGTCACGGACTTCGCGAGGTTTCGCGGCTGATCCACGTCTTTGCCCATGAAGACCGCCGTGTGATAAGCGAGCAGCTGGATCGGGATGGAGTTCACGATCGGCGCGACGATGGGATGCACGGAGGGCATCACGATCGTGGCCATGGTATCGAGGCCCGTTTCCAGAGCGCCCTTCTCATCGGTGATGAGAATGATACGGCCACCACGCGCCGCCACTTCCTGCATGTTCGAGACGGTCTTCTCGAAGATGTTGTCGTAAGGCGCAATGACAATGACCGGCATGGTCTCGTCGATGAGCGCGATAGGCCCGTGCTTCAGCTCGCCCGCCGCGTAGCCCTCGGCGTGAATGTAGGAGATTTCCTTGAGCTTCAGCGCGCCTTCCATGGCGAGCGGATAGGACGTTCCGCGCCCGAGATAGAGCACGTCCTTCGCCTTCGAGAGTTCGCGGGCCAGGATCTCGATCTGATGCTCGCGCTTCATGGCTTCGCTCATCTGGCCGGGAACGGCGATGAGCGCATCGACCAACTCCTTCTCCTCCTCGGCGCTCAACGTGCCGCGGGCACGGCCTGCCGCAATAGCGAGCGAGAGGAGAACCGTGAGCTGGCAGGTAAAGGCCTTGGTCGAAGCGACGCCTACCTCCACGCCAGCGAGAGTCTGCGCGATCACGGCGCTTTCACGAGCCATGGTGGAGGTCGGCACGTTCACGACCGAGAGCGTATGCTGCTTCTCGGCCGTGGCGTAGCGGAGCGATGCCAGGGTATCCGCCGTCTCGCCGGACTGTGAAACAAAGAGTGCAAGCTCGCCGGGCTCCAGAGGCGCTTCGCGGTAGCGGAACTCGGACGCCACGTCGATCTCGACCGGAATGCGCGCCAGACGTTCGAACCAATATTTCGAGACGAGACCGGCGAGATAGGCCGTGCCGCAGGCGGAAATGGAAATCCGCTTCAAAGTCTTGAAGTCGAAGGGCAACTGAACAGGAAGCTTGACCCGACCGGCCGTGAAATTCACGTAGTAGGCAAGCGTGCGCCCCACGACCTCCGGCTGCTCGTGGATTTCCTTGGCCATGAAATGCTTGTGATTGCCCTTGTCAGCCAGGAAGGAGCCGGCAGGAATCTTGTGGCGCACCCGCTGAACCATTGCGCCTGATGCGTCACGAATGTCGGCTCCTTTCCGACGCAGAATGGCCCAGTCACCATCCTCGAGATAGGCGATGTCGTCGGTGAACGGCGCGAGCGCCAGAGCATCGGAGCCCAGATACATCTCGCCCTCGCCATAGCCGATCGCGAGAGGCGCGCCGTGGCGGGCACCGATCAGCAGATCGTCCTCACCATGGAACAAGAAAGCGAGCGCAAAGGCACCGCGCAGGCGCGGCAGGGTAACGGCAACGGCCTCTATGGGCCCACGGCCTTGGCGCATTTCGTGGGTGACGAGCTGCGCGACGACCTCGGTATCGGTTTCCGTTTCGAAGCGAACGCCCTTGGCTTCCAATCCAGCCTTCAGCTCGCGGAAGTTCTCGATGATGCCGTTATGGACTACCGCCAGCTTGTCGGTCGCATGGGGATGGGCATTCGTCTCATTGGGCTTTCCGTGCGTCGCCCAGCGGGTGTGGCCGATGCCGATGACGCCGGAGAGCGGATTCTCGGAGAGCTTCGCTTCAAGATTACGGAGCTTCCCCTCTGCCCTGCGGCGGTCGAGGTGGCCATACTCCAACGTCGCCACGCCAGCCGAATCGTAACCCCGATATTCGAGCCTCTTCAGAGCCTCGACGATCTGAGGCGCGACAGGGGTGTTACCAACAATTCCGACGATTCCGCACATGCCCTGAGGCTTCCTTTTAGACGGTTAGTTTCATGTCAAGCTCGAGGCTTCCATACAGAGGATGCTGCGCTCATCGGAATCAACTTGCATGACAAATTATGACAGCTAATCCCTATTTTCCTTTAGCTGCCTTGGCTTTAGCACGGAATTCGACGGCCCAGCCCTCCTTCACGACCTGACGACCGCGCCCCAGAGCAAGGGCATCGGCAGGCACGCTTTCGGTGATCACGGAACCGGAACCGACAAAGGCTCCGTCGCCGATGATGACAGGTGCCACAAGCGATGAATTGGAGCCGACGAAGGCCCCCTCGCCGATCTCCGTACGGTACTTGTTGTAGCCGTCGTAATTGCAGGTGATCGTCCCCGCGCCGATATTGGCTTCGGCTCCAACACTGGCATCACCCAGATAGGTCAGGTGGCTGACTTTGGCGCCCGCACCCAGATCCGTGTTCTTGATCTCGACGAAATTGCCAACCTTGGCCTTGGGACCAATGGCAGCGCCAGGGCGCAACCGGGCGAAAGGCCCAATGCCGGCCCCGGACGCGATGCGTGCCCCTTCCAGATGGCTGAAGCTGTGAATGACGGCTCCCGGCTCCACGGTGACGCCCGGGCCAAAAACCACGTGCGGCTCGACAATCACATCCTGTCCGAGACTCGTGTCATAGCTCAGGAAAACCGTCTCTGGCGCAACAAGGGTCGCGCCTGCCGCCATTGCGGCCGAACGCAGACGTTTCTGGATCATACGCTCGGCATCTGCGAGCTGCGCCCGATCGTTGACGCCATGCACCTCTTCTTCCGGCACAACGGCGATAGCCGTGCGATGTCCGAGTTCGCGTGCGATTTCGACGATATCCGTCAGATAATACTCACCCTTGGCGTTGTCGTTGCCGACCTTGTCCAGAAGGGTCATGGCGAGATCGCCCTGGATCGCCATCAGGCCTCCATTGCAGAGGGTGATCGACCGTTCCGTTTCCGTCGCGTCCTTATGCTCCCGGATTGCGAGCAGCTGGCCGTCCGCCGTGATAAGGCGTCCATAGCCGGACGGATCCTTCGGCTCGAAGGCCATGACTACAACCGCTGCACCGCCTGCCAATGGCGCACGCAACTTGGCAAAGGTTTCCGTCCGGACGAGAGGGGTATCCCCGAATGCGATAATCACGTCGTCGGGTTTTTCCGCCAGAACCTCCCGGGCGCTGAGAACCGCATGCGCTGTTCCGAGCCGCTCCCGCTGCACGAAGATCCGGACATTCGGCAGGCTCTTGCGCGCCTCCTTCTCCACGTCTTCGCGGCCGGGACCGATGACCACGGCGGTCTTGGTCGCACCGGCCTCTGTCAGCACAGCCAGGACATGCCCGACCATGGAGCGGTTCGCTACCTGATGCAGCACCTTGGGCTTATCTGACTTCATCCGGGTGCCTTCCCCTGCAGCCAGAACAATGGCGAGGCAGCTCCGGGCGGTGGAAGTCATGGGAGAATCGCTCAACGTCATAAGGTTTCAATCCGGTAGGGGTTCTGCTGTGCTGCTAGATCAGAAGAGGTAATTCGGCAATCTTTTCATGGGCAAAGGCCTCTCAAGCGAACTGCCTCGTTTACTTCATACTCATGTTTGATGATAAATCATGAGAGTTCCTGATTGTCTGGCCAAAGAGCCAGGTTCACGCAAGAGTATCACTGTGTCGGTTTCGCTGGGGGCCCCGCGCCCTTCTCATCCTCGGCGACGCGATGTGCTGGCCTATCTCAGCGCTTCCGTTGCCGCGTTCACCCTTGCCCCTGCCGTTCGGGCCCAGACGCCCCAAGCCACCATTGCCTCGCGCATGGGGGACGGTCAGCGCTTCGACTCCGCCACGCTCACCGACATCGCCCGGCAGCTTTCCAAAAAGCCGTTCGTGCAACCGCCGAACGATCTGCCGGATGTGTTTTCGAATCTGAACTACGATCAGTACGTCTCCATCAAATCCCTCCAGCCACCGATTTGGAGCATGGAGGGGCGCGGCATCGCCCTGGAGCCTCTTCATCGCGGCTTCGTGTTCGCCAACGCGGTAGACCTGTTCCTCGTCGAGGATGGGGCCGTTCGGCGGACCGGGTATGATCGCTCGCAGTTCAACTTCAACGGAATAAACGTCCCTAACGATCTGAAAGATATCGGGTTTTCAGGATTTCGCCTGATCTCCCATCCGGCCGAGGGTAAGCCTTTCGAGTTTGCCATCGTTCAAGGGGCAACCTTCTTCCGGGCCCTGGCTCGCGGCCAGAACTACGGCGCCATCGCGCGTGCTCTGACCTTGAAACCTGCCGAGGCGAAGGGCGAAGAGTTTCCCGTCTTTAGAGCCTTTTGGATCGAACGGCCCAGCATCGGCAGCACCAGCATCACCGTTCATGGCGTCCTCGATTCGGAATCGACCACCGGCGCCGTGCGCATGACCTTCCGTCCAGGCGACATGACCATCGTGGACGTGGAGACGACCCTTTTCCCGCGCGTGAATTTGGAGCATGTGGGTCTCGGAGGCATGGCCTCGACCTATTTCTATGGTCCGAACGACCCTCGCGATGCGGATGATATCCGCCCTGCCGTCTACGAATCCTCGGGCCTCCAGATGCTGAACGGCCAGGGGGAGTGGCTCTGGCGCCCTCTGCAAAACCCCGAGACTCTTCAGATCTCTGCCTTCGTGGACAACTCGCCTCGCGGATTCGGACTGCTCCAGCGGGAACGCTCCTACGAGACGTTCCAGGATGACGACCAGCGTTTCGAGCGCCGCCCGAGTCTGTGGATCGAACCTCTGGGTGAATGGGGCCAGGGCAGCGTTCAGCTGCTCGAAATTCCATCCGACGCGGAGATCAACGATAACATTCTGGCCTATTGGCGCCCGAAGGCTCCGATGGCTGCCGGATCGGAGGTTTCTTTCGCCTACCGGCAGTACTGGGGCTGGAACGCGCCGGAGCGGCCGCCGCTCGCCACCGTTTCCGGAACCCGAGTCGGCCGCGGTAATGGTGGACGCAGGCGGCGGTTCACCGTGGACTTTTCCGGCGACATGCTGGGTGACAATTGGCCCACGGACCTTAAGTCTGTCCTGACCGTTGGTCCGGGAGTGTTCCAGAACCTCAAACTTTTGCCCTATCCGGAGCGAAAGACGGTGCGCGTCGCATTCGAGCTTGACCCGGGCAACGAAAACGCGTGTGAGATGCGTCTCATCCTCGAAGCAGGCGGGAAACCGATAAGCGAGACATGGCTGTATCGTTGGACACCCTAAGTTCCGACTCGAACTCTAAAGTCGCTGCCCTCGGGCGGCCCGAATCCATCATGCCTCCTGAAAAGCACCTGGACATGCCGACCCAGCATCTCAGGCGCTGGTCGGCCGAGCAGGAGCGTAAGTCTGTTCGGCAAAATCCCAAGCTCGGCACCTGGCTCGCCCGCCTGTTCGTGTTCGGCGGCGGATTGCTGCTGACCGGGTACGGCACCTACGAAATGTATCAGGTGGTGTCGGTGAGCCGCACCACGGCGCTTCAGTGGGTGTTGGTGGCGCTGTTCACCGTCAACTTCTCCTGGATCGCGGTGGCATTCACGAGCGCCCTGCTCGGCTTCTTCGCCCTTCTCCGGCAGCCGCGCCCTGCCCCGCTGCCGACATCGCTGCAGGCACGCACGGCCATCGTCATGCCCGTCTACAACGAGCAGACGTCGCGGACCTATGCGGCCCTTGAGGCCATCTATGAATCCGTCGAAGCCACGGGTCTCGGAGAGAGTTTCGACTATTTCATTCTCTCCGATAGTACGAATTCCGATGCCTGGATCGCGGAGGAGCGCGCCTTCCTCGACCTGCGTGAAAGGCTAGGTCCCAAGGCGAGGTTCTATTATCGCCATCGGGCGAAGAACCATCACCGCAAGGCCGGCAACATCGCGGATTTCGTTTCCCGCTGGGGCGGTCACTACGAGCATATGCTGGTGCTCGATGCTGACAGCCTCATGACCGGCGAGTGCATCGTGCGTCTCGCGGCGGCGATGGAAGCCGATCCCGACGCCGGCATCATTCAGTCGCTGCCGCTCATCATCAACCGCAACACCCTCTTCGCGCGCGTTCAGCAGTTTGCAGCCCGCGTGACCGGCCCGGTCATCGCCATGGGTCTGTCGGTTTGGATGGGTCGCGACGGCAATTACTGGGGCCATAACGCGATCATCCGCACCAGGGCCTTCGCGGCTCATGGCGGCCTGCCGGACCTGAAGGGCAAACCACCCTTCGGCGGACATATTCTCAGCCACGATTTCGTGGAGGCGGCGCTGCTGCGCCGTGCCGGCTGGGATGTTTACATGCTGCCGGACCTCGAGGGCTCGTACGAGGAAAGCCCGCCTTCCCTCATCGACCTTTCGGCCCGCGATCGCCGCTGGTGCCAGGGCAACCTGCAGCACATGCGTGTGATCACGGCGAAGGGCCTGAAGCTGCCGACCCGTCAGCACTTTGCCACCGGCATCATGTCGTACCTGGCCTCGCCGTTCTGGCTGTTCCAGCTGATCGTCGGTATCGCCCTCGTCCTGCAGACGACTTACATCAGGCCCGAATATTTCGCGCGCGACTTCCGCCTGTATCCCATCTGGCCTCGGTTCGACCCTGAGCGAGCCCTTGCCCTGTTCGCGCTGACCATGGGTATCCTGCTCGCACCGAAGGTCTTTGGCCTGATCCTGATGCTGATCCGCGGCAAGGACCGCCGGGCTTCCGGCGGCGGCATCCGGCTCATCATCTCGTCCCTGATCGAGATCATCCTGTCCGCGCTTCTTGCGCCCATCCTGATGCTGATCCAGTCCGGTTCGGTGTTCCAGATCCTGCTGGGACGCGACACGGGCTGGCAGCCGCAGCGCCGTGATGACGGGTCGATCCCGTTCAAGGACATCGTGCGTCGTCACCGGGCTCATACGGTGCTGGGCGCGCTGGCCGGTATCTCCGCCTTCATGATCGCCACATCCCTGTTCTTATGGATGTCACCGACTATTATCGGTCTGCTTCTGGCGATCCCGCTCTCCTGGCTGAGCGGCCAGTTAGGCGCAGGTCTTGCCCTGAAAAAGCTCGGGCTTCTCATGACCCCGGAGGAGCACCAGCCGCCGACCATCGCCACGCGGGCGAACGAGCTGCAAGCTCGCAATGCCGCCTTCGGATTTGATGACGAGGACAGCCTCAGGGCGATCTACTCGGATGCGAAGTTGAGAGAGCGGCACATGGAGATGTTGCCGCCTGCCTCTCCCCGCAAACGCGGCATCATCGAGACAGAGCGTGCTCTCGCCGAAGCCAAACTCGTCGATGCGGAGACCATTGAGGATGCGATCAGCTGGCTGCACTCGAAGGAGCGCATGGTGGTGCTCCATGATCGCGCATTGCTCAACAAGCTCGTTCATCTGAAAGACAAGCCTGCAGACGCTCAGGCCGCCGAATGACAATCTTAGACCGGGGCTCAGGCCCCGGTTTTCATATGGCTTACGAGTGGCCCTCGCTCGGCATCACCAGCCACTTCGCTCAAGATCCAATCCCGGAATGCCTCGATCTTGGGGGATCGCCTGCGGGCCTTGGGATAAACGAGCCAATAGCCCCGGCCGGATGTGGCCATCAGGCTGAACGGCTGCACGAGGCGTCCTGCGGCAAGGTCGGCTGGGAAGAAACAGGGATTGATCAGGGCAAAGCCCTGCCCCGCTATGGCTGCCATGCCTTCGAATTGCTGGACCCCGAGTGAGTTGTCGAGGCGGCGCGACAGGTCGACGTCAGGCATGCCTGCCGCCGTAAACCAATCCTTCCACCAGGGATCGCTCGGCGAAATGATGGGGAACTTCAAGATATCCACTGGCTCCTTCAGCTCTGCACCTCTGATGAGATCAGGGCTGCAGACAGGCGTGAAATGATTGGGAAAGAGGAGATGAGCCTCGAGCCCCGGCCACTCTCCACTGCCGCTGCGGATCCCTAGATCGAACTCGCTTTGCGCGAAATCCACCACCTGCGAAGCGACCGAGATCTGCACCGCGATGTTGGGGAAAAGCTGCTGGAAACGGCCTAATCGAGGGATAAGCCAGTTTGATGCGAAGGTGCTCAGCGTCGTGACGGACAGGACGGACTGCACAGCCTCTTCAACGCCGGCAAAAGCCGCACGCAGAGCATTGAAGGCCTCCGTTACGGCCGGAGCGAGCTGCTGGCCCCTTGCCGTCAACGTCACCTGCCGTGGCATACGCACGAAGAGTGGCGCGCCGACGCGATCTTCCAGCATCTTGATCTGGTAGCTCACGGCAGCCTGGGTCATGCCGAGTTCTTCCGCTGCCCGCGTAAAGCTCTGATGCCGGGCAGCCGCCTCGAAGACTCGGACGGCACTCATCGGAGGAAGTTTGGAGGGCGCTTTCGTCATGACCGATCCATAAGGCAGCCTTATGCCAGCCCCTTGGCTTTCATTTTGTCAAGGCTGCCGAACAGGAGCATCTTTTCCTTGCATGAACGAGGCGTTGCGGCGCCTCCCCAACACAGCATGGATATCGTCATGAGGTACGAAGATGCCCGCCGCTTGCGCGGCGTTGAGAGCGTTTGGCTGCATGTAAAGCTCTGGTTGCGCTCTACCCACCTGAAAGACCAACCTCCGGTGGCGGATCTGAACCACCTCTCGGATTACGAGAGACGCGACATCGGCCTGCCCGAGCCAGTCCGCTACATGGACTGGCGCACGCTGAAGGATGAGGCGCGCCTGTAACGCGTCAGGACGAGAGACGACTGGGTCTGAGTTCCCCGCTCTGCTCCAGCAGGGAATGGCCGGTGGCTGCGATATGCGCCTCGATGCGCTTCAGATCGCGCACGATATCGAGCTGAAGCGCACTCGTGTCACCGACCGTACGGCCAGAGCGAATCTGCTCCAGCTGTTTCTGGGTCATGGCGCGCTCAAGGTCGCGGAAACGCTCCTTCTCCGAGACCAGCTTGCGGGCCGAGCCGATATCCTGGAACATGAGCACGGAGGCCGCGAGATGCAGGTGCTCCAGGAGCTTCGCGTGCATGCTCGTGATGTCGTCGAGGCTGTCCTTAGGCAGACGCAGATGGTTCTTGATGCGCTTCGCCGCAAGCTCCATCAAATTCTTGTCGATGATATCGCCGATATGCTCGAGATTGATCGCAAAGGCCAGAATATCGGAGAGGCGCTTCGCCTCCGTCTCGCTCAAAGCCTCATGATTGATGGCGCTCAGATAGCGACGAATGGCGCTGTAGAGGCGGTCCACCACATCATCCGTGCGGCTTACCTCCGTCACGCGACTGATGTCGTCCTCCCGGAACAGGTCCTGAGAACTGCGCAGCATGATCTCCACCGTGTCCGCCATGCGCAGAACCTCACGGGCTGCATTGGACAGAGCAACGGAAGGTGTGTCGAGGGCGTCCTTGTCGAGGTATTGCGGCATGCCGGGATCGGAGGCCCGCAGCTTTTCGGGGAAAGCCCTCGTGAGCAGCTTCGCGATCCATGGCAGCGGCAGAATGAAAATCACCGCGACAGCCACGTTGAAGAGCGTATGGAAGTTCGCCGCCAATCGGGCCGGACTGGAATCGAACAGCGTCACATGGCTCTGGAAGACGTCGATGAGCGGCAGCGCCGCGACGCATCCAATCACGCGCATGGCAAGGTTGCCGAACGGCACTCGGAACTTGGCCGGATCCCCGCCCAAGCCCTCCAGCATCGGATTAGCGGAGCTTCCGAGATTGGCACCGAGCACCATGACCAGTGCAGCATGAGTATCGATAACGCCAGCCGTGGCAAGCGACATGATGAAAAGCATCGCCGCGACGCTGGAATGGGCTATCCAGGCGAACACTCCCGACAGGAGCAACAGGATGAGCGGATCGGACGCGACACCTCCAAGCAATTCCTTGAGTACCACTGAAGATTGGATCTCGCGGATTGTCTCGCTCAGGAGGTGAAGCGAAAGCAGCATCAGTCCGAGGCCGATTGCAACGCGACCCAGGTCTTTGATCCGGCTCGATTGTCCACGCTTGTAGCCGATGAAGCCAAAGAAGATCAGCAATGGGAAGATCAGCGTGATATCGAAGGACAAGACCTGCACGATCAGTGCCGTGCCCACATTGGCGCCCAGCATCACGGCCAGCGCCGGAACGATGTCGACCGCGCCGCCTGCGGTAAAGGAGGCCACCATCAGGGCGGTTGCCGTGCTGCTCTGCAGCACAGTGGTGACGCCCACTCCAGCCAGGAAGGCATGCAGGCGGGTGCGCAATCCAATACCGAGGATCCATCGCAGATCGCTGCCGAAGGCACGCTGAACCCCGCTGTTGACCATGTTGATGCCCCAGAGAAGCAGGGCAACCTCACCGAGAAGGTGGATCAAAACGGAGGTGGCGGACATCTATTCCTCAGCAATCACGGATACGCACTAGACCTTGTGCTTAGTCCCGTTGTTTCAGGACGACAATAAGGTTGCCGGCTAATAATGAGCGACCCGACCGGATTTTCCAGCTTTTTGCCATCAAGCACCGGGATTTAGAGGCATTTCCCCTTCCAATAGAGAGGATGGCATATGCCTCGCCTCAGGAATCGTCCGGAGGTCAACTTTGAGCCGGATCAAGGCTGCCATGCTCATCAAGGACGGCATGACCGTCGGTATGAGCGGCTTTACTCGTGCAGGCGATGCCAAGGTCGTCCCGCTGGCACGTCACCTGCCCTTCCAGGCAGATCCGACCCCTCGCGCCGCAATCAACGGCGGCGAGGTCATGTTCCTCGATCAGCCTCTCTCCGAGGCGGTGGAACTGCTTCGCTCCCCGCAGATGAGCACTATCAATTGCGGTCATCGAGGCCTCGGCGATCACAGAGGATGGCGCGCTGATCCCGACCTCGTCGGCAACGGTGCAACCTTAGCCATTCTTGCCGAAAAGGTGATCGTGGAGATCAACCTGACCCAGCCGCTCGACCTGGAAGGTCTGCACGATATCTACATTCCGACCCGCCGCCCGTTCCGCGGGCCTTCCCTTTATCTTGACCCTGGCAGGATCGCGGCCATCGTGATCACTCAGAAATCGGACATCGCCGCGACCATCGAGGCTCCCGATGCCGAGACTGCAGCGATCACCGGCCACCTGATCGAGTTCTTTCAGCACGAGGTGCGGCAAGGGCGCCTGGGCACCACCCTCGCCCCGCTTTAGGCTAGCATCGGGTCCATTGCCAACGCCGTTCTCCACGGGCTCATCGACAGCCCCTTCCATGACCTGAAGATGTACAGCGAGATTCTGCAAGGCAGCACCTTCGAGCTGTTCGATTCCGGCAAGCTCGCCTTCGCTTCCGGCTGGTTACCCTCGGGGCCAAAGCCCGTGATCGGCAGCTCCCCAATATTGGCCGCTACAAGAACAAAGCCGTTCTGCGCCCACAGGAGATCAGCAACCATCCTGAGGTCATTCGCAGGCTCGGCGTGATCGCATCAATACGGCCCTTGAATGCGACATCCAGGGCAACGTGAACTCAACACACGTTAACGGCACACCTCTGATGAACGGCATTGGTGGCTCCGGCGATTTCGCGCGCAATGCCTATCTCGCTATCTTTGTCACGAAATCTCTGGCCAAGAACGGCGCTCTCAAAAGTTGTGCCGATGGTCACCCATGTCGACCACAACGAGCATGATATGGATGTGATTGCCACGGAAACCGGCCTTGCCGATCTTCGCGGACTCGCGCCGCGCGAGCGCGCGGAGACGATCATCCGCAACTGCATCCACCCGTCTTATCGTGAACTGGCCTCCGACTACCTGCGTCGGGCCATGCAGCGCGGAGGACATACGCCTCACCCTCTGGAAGAGGCCTTCCCCTGGCACATTCGTGCCCAGCAGACGGGCGCCATGTTGCCATCTCAAAGCAAGCTGATCGCCCCGCAGGCCAATTCGCTTCTGAGCTGTGTATTTCTCAGTGCGAATTGGTCTCTTGCCATCTTCTTGCCGCGCAAGCCGTTTTGGCTACTCCATACGCATGCCTTGTATCACCTTATGGAACTCTGCTCTTTTCCAAATGCAAAAGATACGCATGTGAACCAGTAAGGCTAAGATCAGGAACGGTCCAGTGCTGGCAAACGATACATCACCGGCGGGGATGCGAGGAAACGAGATGGGTTTGGATGATCCATTTCCGATCGAGAAGTGCTCGGGACGAGTGCGAGGTGCGGTTCTTGCGGAGTTCCAGGGGCGATGTCCCACCATCAGGGAGGTTGCCAGCATCTCCGATGCGCAATGGCTGACCGTTCCCAACATTGGGCCGACGACCCTCGAGGAAATACGCCGCTTCATCAGCGAAGCCCCTGCCGAGCAACGCCTGCAAAACCTCCCGACCATGGAGGATGGGGAACTTCTCTCCCGCATAAACCGGCTGCAGCGTGAGCTAAATCTCATTGCCAGCGCCATTCGGGCCAGGATCTCCGCTGCATCATTCAAGAATTCAGCGAAACAAAAGCACACAGACGCAACATAACTGCGAGATAGGGAATTTAACTTGCGCACGTTATTTGTTTGACTCTGCAACAAAGCTGAGCACTTGCAGAGACCTACAATAAAAAAGGTCTCTCATGTCCTCTACGTCACTTCGGGCGGTCGATCTCCTCATTCAGGGAGAGCCGGGGGCACTCGTCGCAGTCTCGGAAACACCGGAAGGCACCCTCACCTTCAGGATCAGGATGACGGACGTGATTAACGGTGCCGTGGACGCACCTGACATTGCGGACCTTCGCGGCCTCTTTTTCACGTATCGGATGAGACTCTGCTCTCCGGCCTCTCCGTCACTGGATCGGACGTGACGACCTACCTGGTCGATGCCAACGAGGTGATGCAGGTCGAAAATGACGTCACCATGAGCGGTGAGGTTGGCAAGTCCGTCGGCCCCTTCGACGTCGGTCGGGATCGAGTTCGGCACCTCGGTGAGATCGGCAAGGACGACATCCGCGAGACCAGTTTCACCTTGAGCGCATCCAAGCCTCTGAGCCTAGAATCCGTGCTCCAGCAGCATTTTGGCCTGCGCCTCACCAGCGTCGGCAACAATGGCGACGGGCGGGAACTCAGCCTGAAGCTCACCGGACAGCTGACCGGCACCCCGAAGGTCATCGGCGACACGACCAACCCGCCCAGCGATGATACTTCAGGGGGAGACAATCCTACGCCTCAGGATCCCGGCACCGGAGCCCCGCTGCCTGGTGTTTCCTATGACGACCTGATCGAGGCAGGTGACGGCAACGATACGATTTATGGTGGTCTCGGCGATGACGAGATGCAGGGCGAAGGCGGCGACGATCTGATCATCGGTGGCAAGGATAACGGCACCCTCACCTGGAACGGCGGTGTCAGCGTCAAGATCGGCGACAATCTTTACGGCAAAGACGGCAACGACTACATCCTTTACGACACCAAGACCGGCTATCTACGCTACGTTGCGGATGGCTCCGGCAAAGGCGCATCGGTCATCGTCGCCAAGCTGAAGCCGGGACTTGCGCTCACCCATGCGGACTTCTAGGTCATCTAAACAGCCTTAGGCCGGGGCTGGTCTGACCGGCCCCAGCATCGAAGTTCGTTCATTTAGATGGAGAATGACAGGACAGCCCTGGTTCCGGAATGGTTCGGATCAAATTCGATGGCCGATTGCAGGTTCGAAGCCATCGCGCGGACGATTTTCGTACCCAGGCCACTGCCCTGCACCTGTCCTGTCCCTTTCCACCCGATGCCGTCGTCTTCAACGGACAGAAGCACCTTGTCGTCAGAAGTCGTCAGAAGCACGCGAATGTCGCCTGAGGTACCATCCGGATAGGCATATTTGAAGGCATTGGTGACGAGTTCCGTCACGATCACACCCACGGAAACGGCCTTGTCTGTAGGTATCGGGATCGGCTCGGCTTTGAGCGAGATCGTATGCTCCCGCCCCGAAGCACGCATCGCACCTTCCAGTTCTTCAACCAAGCCTTCCAGGTAGGTGTCCATCTCGACGAAACGGACATCGTTGGAGGTGTAGAGGCGGCGGTGGATCTGGGCAATGGCGGTGATGCGGCTCTGGGTCTCCGCAAGTGTATCTTGTGCAGTGATGTCGCCTGCAACGGCGCGCTGCTGCATGGCGACCAATGAGGCGACGAGTTGCAGACTGTTCGCCACGCGGTGATTCACCTCCCGCAGGAGCATTTCGGCGCGCTCGCGCGCCTCACGCATTTCCCGCTCGGCAGCTTCCTTCGCCCGACGGAGCTGAGCCGCGGCAAGGGCCTGCTCCGCGGCTGTGTGAAGGAGATCGAGAAAGACCCCACCGACATCCTTGATCACGTAGTCGACCGCGCCAGCCTTGAGGGCGGCAACTGCGATGCGTCCCTCGTCAGCCCCGGTCACATAGACCACCGGTGGAGGATCGGGCAGCAGCTGGATATCGGACAAGACCTCCAGGCCCTGCTTGCCGGGCATGAAATGATCGAGCGCGATCACGTCGAAAGAGCCCCCGGTCAGGAGCTGCATACCTTCGTCGCCGCTCAAGGCGTGGCTCACCTGGAAGCCATGGCGCGTCAGCGAGCGCTCCACGAGCCGTCCGAGGCCCGGATCGTCATCGATATAGAGAAGGCGAATGGGCTGGGTGTCGTTCACAGCGTTTCGGGAACCTGAATGACGGAAAGGAAGAGCCCAAGCTGGCGAATGGCTTGAGAGAATGACTCGTACTCAACCGGCTTCGTGATGTAGACGTTGGCTCCGAGATCGTAGCAGCGTTGGACCTCGCGCTGATCGTCGGTCGTCGTCAGCACCACGACCGGCGCACGCTTCAGCTTCTCGTCATTCTTGAGCTTGACCAGGATATCAACGCCGTTCATGTCCGGAAGATTGAGGTCCAGCAGAACCAGGAAGGGACCATCATTCCGGACATCTTCATGGAACAGGTGCTCAAGAGCCGCCGTACCATTCTTAAAGGCGCGGATTTCGTTGCACACGCCGGCGCGCCGGATGTTCTTCTCGATCAGACGGGCATGTCCGTCGTCATCTTCGATCATGATGATGGTAACGGGTTGCTGCTGGGGCATGTTACGCGGCCTCTGAACTCACACTGATGGATTTGGGGAGGGTTACGGTGAAGGTCGAGCCCTCACCCAATCTCGAAGCGACTGAGATCGTGCCTCCGAGCCTTCGCACGAGCGCCCTCACATGTGCAAGGCCAATTCCCTCGCCCTGCTGGTCCTGCGTCCCCGAACGCCGGAACAGATCGAAGATCCGCTCGAAGTCCTTTTCGTCGATCCCGCGGCCATTATCCTCGACCTCGTAACGGACGCTCAGGCCAAGATCTCTGCCACGCACCGCGATCCGACCCGAGCGACCTGGCTCTAGATATTTAATGGCATTCTCGATCAGATTGCCGAACACCTGCTCTACCGCCAATCGGTCACTGACGACATCCGGGACCGTCTGAATGACGAGCTTGGCCCCGCTCTCATGCAATTGATGGGCCAGGCTGTGGCGCTGTGCCTCAAGCAGCTGGCTCATGCTGATCGGCTCGGGAGTCAGCACGCGCCGCCCCTCGCGAGAGAGCTTGAGAATGGCATTGATCAGCTTGTCCATCTTGACCGTGGACGACCTGATGAAGCCGATTGCTTCCGCAAGATCGGTCTCGATGGCGGCCCGAGCCTCTGGTGTGACCAGATCCGGCTGCGTCTCGGAGACTCTCCTGTAGAATTTCTCGATCTCTTCCTGCGCGTTCTCGAGCTCGCTCGTGAAGCCCATGACATTGACGAGCGGAGCGCGAAGATCGTGGCTCACGATATAGGCAAAACGCTGGATTTCATCGTTGGCAGCATCAAGCTCGGACACTCGCTCAGCGAGCGTAGCCGCCAGACGGAGGGTTTCCTTCTCGGACTGCACAGCCTGCTCGCGACTCTTCCTTAGATCGTCCTGGGCTTGCTTGAGGTCGTGGATATCCGTGCAGGTGCCATACCAGCGCGTGATCCGCCCCTGCTCGTCGCGAACGGGCTGAGCCCGTCCCAGCACCCAACGATATTGCCCTGAACGATGCCTCAGCCGGTATTCGATGTGGTAAGGCTCACCCGTCTCAAGCGAACGGCGCCATTTATTCCAGGCGCGCTCCTGATCGTCGGCATGGAACATGCCGTTCCATGCCGCACCATCCGTGGAACCTTCCGGAACGCCGGTATATTCGTACCACCGCTGATTATAATAATCGTGGAAGCCATCCGGTCGCGTTGCCCAGATCAGCTGATCGATGGAATTGGCGATCGCACGGAAGCGCTCCTCGCTTTCCCGCAAAGCATTCTCGGCGCGCCGATGGTCCGTGACATCGTGCCCTTGCACGAAGATGCCCGAAACATTGCCGTCGCGGCTGAAGATGGGCTGGTACACGAAATCGAGGAAATGCTCCTCTGACCGACCGTCTGCCCCCTGCAGATGGAGGCGCACGCCCCGGCCGATGAAGGGCTCGCCGCTTCGGTAGACGCGGTCCAGCAGACGAATGAAGCCCTGCTCCACGACCTCGGGCAAAGCCTCACGCACGGGCTTGCCGATCAGGTCGCCGCGTCCCACGACATGGCGATAGGCTGCATTGGCCATGGTGAACACGTGGTCCGGGCCACTGACGGCCGCAATGAAGCCTGGAGCCTGCTCGAACAGCTCCTGCAGGTGCTGACGCTCCCGCGAGAGGGTCTGGTTCACCTCCTGAACCGCCTGGGCGCGTCGGAACATGTCTGTTTCGATGAGCGCCGAAGGGCCGGACAGGAGCGCCGACGTCTGCGCGAATTTCCGGAGCTGGTGAAGCTCCGTCACGTCCACTGTGTGCTGGAGGATAGAGATCAGCTCGCCGGCTTCGTTGAACAAGGGCGTGTGGGTTGCGCTCCAGAAGCGCTCCTCGAACCCTTGGCCGTCAGGCAGGGGAATGGCGTATTCGATGATCGGCAGGTGATCGGGCACCTTCTCGGCGATCACCCGTTCGAAGGAAGCGCGAAGCTGCCTGTGACCCTCGGAATCCGGGTCGCTCGGAAAGGCTTCGAACATATTGCGGCCCACCAGCTCTTCTCGGGTACGCATCGTGACGCGCAGGTAAGCCTCGTTCATCCCCATGATGTTGAGCGAGGGATTGAGCAGAACATACGGGTTCGGCGAAGCGTTGAAGAGAGCTTCAAAATTTATCGATTTCAATGCCTTACGCTGGACGCCTTCCAGCTCCCCTTAAAATTCGCCGCATAGAGCTCTGCCTTATGTAGGACTGATCCGTCTCAAGGCCAGATTTCCGCCGCAGCCCAGCTTCGCCGGGGCAACAAAACTTGGCCAGAGACGTTCCGCTATGGGGCGGCTCCAGTGGAGACCGTTGCTTTGGCTCCACGTAAGTTGGGGACTGGATTGGCAGCAGAATACGATTTCTTGACCCCACTCAGCGCTAATCCTCCGGCCGGCACATCTGGAGCAAACGACTTCCAGGCGCTGCAGGGAAGGCTGACGCGCGCGTTTGGATCCTTCTCCGCCCTCGATGCTCCGCGAACCGTTCTGATCGTCCCCAGTCTCAGTATGGATCAGGAGGTGCTGGCTGGGATTTCAGGCGCCTACCATTATGAGGAGCGCATGCTGTGCTACCTCATGCTGCTCCGGCTGCCGCGTACGCGCGTGATCTATCTCTCGAGTTATCCCATTCCGGAATCGATCATCGACTACTACCTCCACCTCCTGCCCGGAATTCCCGCACAGCATGCCCGCAGCCGGCTGACCCTTTTCGCCTGTCACGACGGCTCGCCCGTCGCACTCACCGCGAAGATCCTGGGACGCCCTCGCCTTCTCGACCGGATCCGGTCGGCGATCCCTGATCCGGATACCGCCTACATGATCTGCTTCAACGTGACGGATCAGGAACGCAGTCTGGCTCTGCGCTTGAACATGCCGATCTACGGCTGCGACCCCGATCTGCTGCATTGGGGCTCGAAAAGCGGCTCCCGCAAGATCTTCCGGGAGGCGAGTATCGACATGCCCGAAGGCTTTGAGGATCTGCGGGGAGCCGATGAGATCGTGGACGCACTTGCCGAACTCAAGGCGCGCCGTCCCCGTATCAAACGGGCGGTGGTGAAACTCGATGAAGGTTTTTCGGGAGAAGGCAATGCCGTCTTCTCGTATGAAAGGTCACCTGCGAGCACAAACCTGAAGGCCTGGATCAAAGAAAGTCTCCCTGATCTAGCCTTTGAGGCGAAGGGCATGACCTGGGAGCCGTTTGCGGAAAAGCTCTCAGCGATGGGCGGCATCGTGGAGGAATTTATCGAGGGTGAGATCAAGCGCTCGCCCTCCGCCCAATTTCGTGTCGATCCGGTCGGCCGATTGGAGGCGATCTCGACCCATGATCAAGTGTTGGGTGGCGAGAGTGGCCAGGTTTTTCTCGGTTGTCTGTTCCCGGCCGACGAGGCCTATCGTCTCCAAATCCAGGAAAGCGGTCTCAAGGCGGCAGGCATTCTTGCCGACAAAGGCGTCCTCGGGCGCTTCGCCATCGACTTCCTGTCCGTGAAGGATGGCGAGGAATGGCGCCACTACGCCATCGAAATCAATCTGCGCCGCGGCGGTACGACGCATCCCTTCATCATGCTCGAGTTTCTCACCGAGGGACAATACGATCCCGGCACCGGCACGTTCCTCACACCGTCAGGACATGCCCGCTGCTACTACGCATCCGACAACGTACAGTCCGATGCCTATCGCGGCCTTCTCCCGGCTGATCTCATCGACATTGCTGCCCTGAACTGCCTCCACTTCGACGGAGCCAGCCAGCAGGGCGTGATGTTTCATCTGATCGGCGCCCTTTCGGAATTCGGCAAGCTCGGCGTGCTCTGCATTGCGCCCACGCTGGAACAAGCCGAAACCTTCTATCACCGCACGACTGAGGTGCTCGACCGGGAATGCCGCCGGGCCTGAGACTTCCTCTTATTCTTGGTACTTGATCCGGATTTGTGCAGCAGCCTGACGCGCCCGCTCGCGCGCATCCTCGACCGTCTCGGCCGAAGCCAAAGCCACACCCATGCGGCGATATGGGCGCGTCGTTGGCTTGCCGAAGATCCGCACTTCGACTTCGTTATCCTTGGAGCCCAGGGCCAGCGCATCCCTCAAGCCTTCGATTGCGAAGCGCTCCGCCTCTCGGTCCGCCAAGATCACGGCAGAAGCGGTTGGCCCATTCAGTCGGATATCCGGGATCGGCAGCCCGAGCACGGCGCGGGCATGCAGATCGAACTCAGACAGGTTCTGCGAGAGAAGTGTTACCAACCCGGTATCGTGCGGTCGCGGCGAAAGTTCGGAGAAAATGACTTCGTCCTTGGTGACGAAAAACTCGACACCGAAGATGCCATAGCCTCCCAGATCGTCGACGACCTTCCGGGCCATTTCCTGCGCATCGGCAAGGAGCCTTTGCGTCATCGGCGTCGGCTGCCAGGATTCCTGATAATCCCCCCGCTCCTGCCGGTGCCCGATCGGCTCGCAATAGGACACACCCTCGCGGGAGCGGATGGTGAGCAGCGTAATCTCGTATTCGAAAGGGATGAACTCCTCGACGATCACTTTCTTGCGGTCGCCGCGCATGTTGGCGACGGCATAATTCCATGCCTGCTCGAGTTCATTAGCGGAGCGAACGGTGCTCTGTCCCTTGCCTGACGACGACATGACGGGCTTGATCACGCAGGGCACGCCCGTGTGCTCCACAGCGGCCCTCACCTCATCCAGGCTTTCCGCATAGCGGTACTTCGACGTGCGAAGACCAAGCTCCGATGCCGCGAGTTCCCGGATGCGATCCCGGTTCATGGTGAGAGACGCCGCCCGGGCTGACGGCACGACGGTGAAGCCCTTGTCCTCGAATTCCTGCAGCACCTCCGTGCGGATCGCCTCGATCTCCGGAACGATCAGGTCGGGCTTGTGCTTGTCGATAGCCCGCCTCAAGGCCTCGGCATCGAGCATCGAGAACACCTCCGCCTCGTCCGCCACCTGCATGGCGGGGGCATTGGTATAGGAGTCGCATGCCACCACGTGACAGCCGTAGCGTTTGGCCGATATCACGAATTCCTTGCCGAGCTCGCCCGATCCGAGAAGGAGAATTTTGGCTGTGAACACCATCGATGCCTTTCCTCTGGTTTGGCACGAAACACCGGCCGCCCATACGCGTTTTGTGGAAGCACGATTGAGGGCATCTTTCCAGCCCCATCCCACCCGCCCACTGCAAAGTCTGCGCTGAGCGCATTCCTGCCGTCACGGATGCGCATTGCGCAAACCCAAGGTTGATACGTTAAGGGGAGCACAGGAGAAGCTGAATGCTTGCAAAGAAGAAGACTCAGAACCGCTACGGGCAGCGGGTGACCCGGGTCGATGCCCCGACCCTAGAGGAGGCCATTGCCGCCGCACAGGGCCTGACGGATGACGTCGAAGGTCAGATCGAGATCGCCTCGCAGCTCATGGGCATGCCCGAGGACGAGGTCCGCCCTGTCGCCCTCAAGCTCTCGGCAAGGTCAGCCCAACCGGAGCGCCTGCCGATTGCGGATCGGGTTCTGGCTCGTGGTGAGGCATCCAAAGTGGTCGTTGTCGAGCGCCGCCGCCCCCGCATCGTTGCCCGATAGCGCAATACCGACGCGCAGGAGACAGGTAGAGCCTGCGTGAGATGCTCTTGTTCCGAATTCCATAGTTAAAGATTTTCCCGCATGGTCAAAGGCATCGTCCTTGCTTTCCTTGCCTTTGCCGTCTTCGCCTGGGGTGATGCGGTGGTGAAGGCCATCGGTCATGATCTCGATCCCTTCGAGGTCACCTTCTTCGGCTACCTCATCCCCCTGCTACTCTCGCCCGCCTTCATGAAATCGGGCGACAGGCTGTCCGACCTCATTCGCTGGAAGCGTCCCTGGCCTATGGCTCTCAGGGTCTTCTTCATCTCGGTGACGACGCCTCTAAGCGTCATGACATTTACGAGGCTCCCGTTCGCCGAAGCCTTTGCCCTTCTGTTCCTGATGCCAAGCTTGGTCACGGTGCTGTCCATCGTCGTTCTCAAGGAGAAGGTTCGCTGGCGGCGCGGACTTGCAGTTGTCGCGGCCTTCATCGGGGTGCTCGTGATCGTAAGGCCGGGATTCAGGGAATTCCTGCCCGGACACCTATATGCCATCGCAACGGCACTCTGCGGCGCGGGCGGCGTCATCATGGGGCGCATGATCGGCACGACCGAGAAGCGCTACACCCTGATCGGAAGCGTTTTCCTTGGAACGGCCCTCATCGCCGGGATCCTCATGATCCCCGGCTTTATTTGGCCGACAGCCACGCAATGGGGCCTACTCCTGGCCTTCGCCGCCACGGCCTTCGTGGCTCAAGCCCTGTTTATCGTTGCCACCATTTACGCCCCGGCAGACCGCCTCGGCGCGACGCAATACAGCCAGATCCTCTGGGCCCTCGCCATCGGCACCCTCTTCTTCGATGAATGGCCGGACGCTCTGGCACTCCTGGGGATTGCTATCGTGGTCGCTGCGGGATTGTTCATCTTCGCACGCGAGCAGACGCTCAAGAAGAACCCGTCTCAGGCAGCGCCTTTGGCACCACCAGAGCAGCTTGGAACCTTAAGCTCATCTCTTCAGAGCGAATGAGCGCGCGAGATAGATCGGTAGAGCCGGCAGCAGAAGGCCGGCGCTGGCGAGATAGCGAGCGGCAGGGAAAGTGACGGCCACCATCAACACTCCTGCAGCGATGGTACAGACCAGCGTCAGTAGCAGAATGGCATGAACATCCAACATGCGTACGCAGCTTGGCGCCATCCACACCTCACATCAGCCAGAGATTCACATTGAGGATGGCACCATTCCATGGTGCAAGGGATCAAAATAATGGCGACCCCTGCAGGGCTCGAACCTGCGACCTACTGCTTAGAAGGCAGTTGCTCTATCCAGCTGAGCTAAGGGGCCGTCGAGCCGCGGGCCTGGACCTTTAGTGGGTCCAGGGGCCGACGCGATTAAACTTGAAATTGTCGGAATAGGACATAGTGCGCCGCTTGATATCGTGCGGCTCCTCGACCCGGTAAGCGATGCCTTCGCGCTCGGCATAGGCAATGGCTTCTTCCTTGGTGTCGAACCAGAGGCGGAGTTGCTGGCGGGTGTCGCCCGAACTGGTCCAGCCCATAAGGGGCTCGATCTCGCGGGGCTTGTCCTGCTCGAAGACGAGAAGCCATTGCTTGGTCCGGGCCATGCCGGACTGCATTGCGGACTTGGCGGGCTTGTAAATCCGAGCGGGCATTGGTTTTTCGCACTCTCTCCAAGACTCTTACCGTTGAGGATGGTCGGGGCGGCAGGATTTGAACCCGCGACCCTCTGCTCCCAAAGCAGATGCGCTACCAGACTGCGCTACACCCCGTGTCTCTCAATGGCTTGGTTTCTCTAGCGATTTGAGAACCCCTACGCAAGCCCAAGGTTTCAGAGTTCAGAACATAATGGGACCTATGGGACTGGTTTTAAACGGAAGGTTTCAGGAAAGGACTCATGGATGTTCTCCAGGTGTTCTCAAAACTGGCGCAGGAGCAAACGCAAGCGCGCCTCCGAAATCCTGGCCAGAATGGATCAGGTCCTCTGGGATGTGCAACCCGGGCGCCGCAGGAACGCACGAGCTTCATCAAGGAACACACTCTAGAGCCGCAGCTTCTTGTGCAGTGTCTGGCTTGGCGTCACGCCAAAAACACGCCGATAGGCTGTTCCAAACTCGCCCATATGCGTGAAGCCGCAGGCCAAGGCGATCTGCGTGACCGTCACGACGGCGGGATCCGCAGCCAGCAGCGCCTCGTGGGCCCGCTGCAGCCGCACGGAGCGAAGGAACCCCATTGGCGTGATGTTGCGGAAGTTCTGAAACCCGTTCTGCAGGCTGCGCGCACTCACCCCCGCCTGAGCCGCCAGATCGACAAGGGACAAGGGCTCGGCGAAATGCGCCTCGATATAGGCCTCCGCCCGCTTGACGTAGAACGGCACGGCGGCAGCCTGAGGCGCCAGTAGGGCCTGCGAATAGTCATGGGGACGGGAAAGGAGAAAGCCGGTGAGCAGCTGCTGCTCGAACTGACGCCACGCCACCGGCGACTGCCGGATGAAAGCGTGCGGATCGGACAGCTCGGCTTCCGCATATTTTAGAAGCCGCAGCCAGCTGCGGCCGGAGGCGGTCTTGAGATCGGCCGCGACGTCGAAATTGACAAAGCCTGGAATGTCATGCCCCAGCAGCTTGGCGCAGCATTCCCCAATCTTCACACGGTCTGCCATAAACACTTTGGCTTCTGTGTCTTGAGCAAATCTCACTATTCTCTCCAGACCAGACGGAAAAATGACTGCCCGGTCCGCTGAGTGAGAAAACCCTTTTCTGTTTAGGAGCACCTCCCCCGTTCCCGATGTCGACATGATGAACGCGATCCGATCGTCAGCCTCTTCTGGCTCCATGAAGATATCGATGTCACGCCCGATCCTGGCACGAAAGATCCCGAAGTAGCCCTGGCCCCGGAAGGCGAGCATACCATCAGCATGATCGCCAGCCGAGGAGTTCATAAACCTCTGCGGAGAGACTTGTACATTCAGGGCATGCTCGAGTTCATCGAGCCTTTTGGAATGCAAGACCTCGTCGATGACTAGGCTGTTCTGCGAGGCCTGAGGCTGCTCCGCCCGATCCTTGTCATGCGGGTTCCGGATCATAGTGGCAGGCATGTGTCTGCTCATGGCTTACTCCCGGCAGCAGGGGTGCCAGAAGCCTGGCTGACGCTGCAAGACGTCTCTGTTGATTGAGGCCGATGGATATCTTCTCTTGAAACACTTAGCTCGTAACCGCAGGGGCAATCGTTGCGATGCTGTTTCCCTGCAATGGCGCAAGGTTTCATTCGCTCAATTGAGAGAAAGACAAGAAAACAACTTGGAGTAGCACCCCGAAATCCCATTCCCACTCGCCTTTGACGCTGCGAGAGCTTGAGATCTTATAAGTTTGGCGCATTTACCACAAGTAATACCTAGGCTAGAAACGGTTTACCACTTGGGCATGACCGGCGCTGGGCTGCCCTGACCAGCCTCGGCTTCATCGAGTCTCGGCATGTCCATGAACGGAGGTCGGAATTGGCAGATTCCTCGAGCTGGCCGCCGCCCTGGAATGCTATCTACCGCTTGAAGAGCGGATGCTCGATCCGATCTCCAGGCTTGATCCCGAGCTTAGCCGACGTGCCGGCATTCAGCTCCAGAACGGCGACAACAGGTTCGCCGGAGGGAATGGTGCGGGTGGACAAAGGCTCCGTATTGGCGGCAATACGGGCGATGGTTCCGTCTGGCCGGATGAACAGCATGTCCAGGGGCAGATAGGTGTTCTGCATCCACATGGAGACGGGCTCGACACGGCCGAAATCGAACAGCATTCCCCGATCCGGCGCCATCGAGCGGCGAAACATCAGCCCCTGTGCCCGGTCCGCATCGTTGCGGGCGACCTCGACATGGAAATTTTGCCGCTGGCCGCCCTGTGTCACAATGGACAAGGCCTCGAGAGCCTGAGCATAGGCCGCCCCGGCCAGGGCAACTACAAGGCCGAGGGCCGGGAAAACCGGGCGGAGGCGCTGGAACACGAAACAAGCCTGTCAGTGGGAGTGCGGCAGGGCCATGTCGGCGAGACGAACCTCGGCGGCCATGAGGCCCTTTGAACCGTCGCCGAAGCGCACGAAAACGCGCTCGCCAGGCTTCAGTTCGGCAATGCCATAACGGCGGAGGGTTTCCATATGGACGAAGATGTCCGGCTTGCCCTCACCTTGCGTCAGAAAGCCGAAACCGCGAAGGCGGTTGAACCACTTCACGACCGCAGGCTCCAGACCGCTCGTCGGCACCACCTGAACATGGGTGCGCGGCAGCGGGAGCTCCGAAGGATGCAGGGCCGTCGATTCATCGAGCGACAGAATACGGAAAGCCTGGAGACCGCGGGGGCGCTGAACCGCCTCAACCACGATACGGGCGCCCTCATTCGCAGCCTGGTATCCCTCGCGCCGCAGGCAGGTCACATGCAGCAGTACATCGGGCATACCGTTGTCGGGCACGATGAAGCCGAAGCCCTTGGCGACGTCGAACCACTTGATCCGGCCGCTCACCTGAATGAGTTCGACAGGGTTCTCTTCCGCAATCGGCTGAGAGGACTCACGCCGTCCTTGATCGAAAGAGGGATTCTCCTCTCGAAGATTGAAGGAGTTAGAGCCGAAATCGCCAGTCATGAATAAACCCAAACTCGAATCAAAAAACCCGATTCTTAAAAAGAGGATAACATCGTCCTGAATCAGGGGAAGCCGGAAACAGCCCTTAAAATGCGATGAAATTTTCAGCATCCGGCGAGAGCATTGAAATTACGAGACAAATGCCGACAGAACGGCTCCGATTTCTGCATGGATCACCAAGTCCGCCATCTCATCGAGCGGGGTCGGCTCGCGATTCACGATCACGAGCTGCGCTCCGTTCCCCTTCGCGAAAGCCGGAAAAGCGGCCGCGGGATAGACAACGAGGGACGATCCAACCACGAGACACAGATCGCAGCTGGCGACAAGCTTCTGTGCCCGGCGCATGGGTTCCTCCGGCATGGCTTGGCCGAAGGAGATGGTCGCGGATTTTAGAATGCCGCCGCAATTGATGCACTCGGGCGGTTCGCCACTCGCCTCGAAGTGCCGCCTCACCCAATTGATCTCGTGGCGGCGTCCGCACGACAGGCATTTTGCATAGGTGCCGTTGCCATGGAGTTCGATCACCTGCTCCTCGGAAAGTCCCGAGGCCTGATGAAGCCCATCGATATTCTGGGTGATCACCGCGGGCATCCGGCCTGACGCGACGAGCGATGCGATGCCAAGATGCCCTTGGCTCGGCTGGGCCTCGTGATAAAGATCGTCCATAACGAACTTGCGTCGCCACGCCTCCCGCCGCGCTTGGGCGCTTTGGACGAAATGCTCAAAGGGAATCGGCTTGTTACGCATCCACGGACTGTTGGGAGAGCGAAAATCCGGGACACCACTCTCCGTCGAGATGCCCGCTCCCGTGAAACCGGCAACGATCCGGGCATCTTGAATCATTTCCTGCAATGTGGCGATTGACGCGGCGAGGCTCTCGGTCATGTCACTGATATAGAACGTGGATGACGGATAGAAACGCCTCCCATGAGCCACAGGATGAGCATCACGTGAACGACGATCTTTCTCGCGCCCCAGCCTCCCAGGAAAGGACTTACCCTCCTGCGGCAGCTGGACGCACCCAAGTCGTCGCATCCCAGCGCTGGGATGCCATCGACGTGGCTCGCGGGCTCGCGATCGCAGCCATGATCATCTATCATTTCAGCTGGGATTTGAGCTTTCTGAAGCTGATCGAAACCAACATTCTCCAGGTGCCGGCATGGCGCTGGTTCGCGCGTGGGATTGCAGGCTCATTCTTGCTCCTTGCCGGTGTGGGACTTGCTCTTGCCCACGCGAAAGGTTTCCGCCGCTTTCCCTTCTTGAGACGGCTCATGAAAGTGGGCGGAGCGGCGCTGGCCGTGACCCTCGTCACGTACCGCGCATTTCCCGAGAGCTATATTTTCTTCGGCATTCTTCACTGCATCGCCGTGTCAAGCGTACTGGCGCTCCCGTTCCTGCGGCTGCACCCTGCCCTCACTCTGCTGGTCGCAGTCTCGTGTCTGGCCACCTCCGCAATCTTCACGAGTCCCGCGCTCGATGGGCCCTATCTCGATTGGCTGGGGCTCGGCGCCACGGATCCAGTGACGAACGATTATGTGCCTGTCTTTCCATGGTTCGGTATGGTTCTGATCGGCGTCGCTCTCGGCAAGCTGCTCCTGAAACGAGCCGAGACCATGCGCCTTGCGCGCTGGCGGGCGACGGATGTGCTATCCCGAACCTTTGTCTGGGCAGGACGAAAAAGCCTCCCGATCTATCTCATCCATCAACTCGTATTACTTGGGCTTCTCTATGGAGTGCTGCAGATCACCGGCCCGAACCCAAGAGCCGAGGCACAGCCCTTCATGAATGAATGCGTTTCGACCTGCCTGATGCAGAACACGCGGCCACAGACCTGCAACGCCTTGTGCTCCTGTACGGTCGACACGCTTCGCCAAACCGAATTGTGGCGAAAGGTCCTCAGCGGCACGACAAGTGCAGAGGAGCGGACGCAAATCTCCCGTGCCGCGCAGCAATGCCTGCGCCGTGCGCCATCCTAGAGCATTTTAAACGGCGAAGTGGATGCGGTTCGCCGTTTAACATGCGCCGCAACAAGGAACAGAGCTGTTTCCACGCAAGTGGAACAGCTCTAGGTTTCGGTAGTGATAGGATAGCCTTCGAAGCTCTTGAGGGTTTTCAGAACGAAAGTCGTGTGAATGCGGCCGATGCCGAATCCCGTATCCGCAAGGACGGCTTCGGTGAGCGCCTCGTAGGCTGCAAGTGTTGGCGCAACGATACGGGCGATGTAATCGTACTCACCGTTCACGACCTGCAATTCAACGACCGCCGGGTGTTCGAGCAAGACCTTCTCCAGACGCTGCCGCGCTACTGCGGAGGGATCGCGCATGCTGATTCCTGCAAGCGCAATGATGTCATGGCCAATTGCCGAAGGGTCGACGAGAGCCGTATAGCCACGAATGACCCCCTTCTGCTCCAGACGCTTGACCCGTTCGAGGCAGGGACGCGGCGAGAGCCCGACACGGTCTGACAACGCCTGATAGGTGATGCGGCCGTTCTGGCGCAGTGCGTCGAGGATCAAAAGATCGATCCGGTCGAAAGCAGACTTTGCTGGGCGGATCGGCAGCTTCGCAGACGGCTTCATGATGTAGCTCGAACGAGGATCTCCTCCCCACTGGGAGGTAAGCGTGTCTGTAGCTCACGAGAGGGGTCGCTTGCAAATCGACGTACAAGTGACCGCGAAATCTCTGTCTAACCCAATCATGAGGGTTGCAAAAGTGAAGCAAGATCCAACACGACCCAATGTTTCACTCTGGTGCACTAATTTTGCAAATTACGAAGAGTAAGGTTGCATTATTACAAATACCAAATTATATCGTAACGTAACGAAACGAAGTACATTCCCTCGACCGAATTAACGTAAGTTGCTCAGGGGCAAAAAATGACTTTTGACTCAGAGGCGAATGTCGCTCGCCAGATTGCTGACCTGTGCCAGTGGATAAGCGAAGGCAGCATTGCTCACATTGAAATGAGCATGTCGCTCACCCGGGATCTGGCCTTCGATTCCATGAAGCTCATGCAGTTCTTCGCCGGTACCGAGGAGCTGTATTCAGGTATTGCTCTTGAAGATTGGTTCATCGAACACAGCGCCGGCGGACGCGATACCATCGGGAGCGTGGTGCAATATATCGCCGCTGCGCTGATCCCCATGGCGGCGGAGCGATCCAATGGCTCTCGGAGGAACAACCACTCTCGCGACCTTGGTCAATCCATCCAAAGCCGTTCTCAAACACGTCTTTGATCAGGCGATCCTTTGAAACGAGAAGTTCGACGAATGGTACGCCGAACGGAGGGAATGCGCTTGAGCTCGGCACCTCGACACGGTGCCATCAGTGCCGCTGAGCCCATCCAGAAGCGAACTATCGATCTCTCCTATGCCCGCATTGCCCCATACGTCTTGAGGCGTGAAGCTTTGGCCGCCCATTGACTTACCGGATGCATTGCCGCGGCTTCTCTCAAACAATATTGCCGTCGACCATGTGCTCGATGTGCCGTCCCAGACCAGGACGACGGGCGATAAGCTTCAGCGGATCAAACTGGAGCAGCCGGCCCATGAAAAGCATTCAATCGCTGTGAACTGAACGCAGCAGAGTAAAAAAGTCGCTGGAAAACTCCCGCGACTTTCGCGTTAAGTTCCCGTCATCGACACAGGCTTTCAAAGAGGTGCTGTCTTGTTGCGGGGCTATATGACTGATCTTCCCCTGGTCGCAATCCTTCGCGGATTGCGACCTGATGCGGCCGAAACTGTTGGCCTTGCACTCGTTGAGGCGGGTTTTCGCATCATCGAGGTTCCCCTGAACTCGCCCGAGCCTTTCCGCAGCATCGAAATCCTGGCCAAGGCGATGCCGGGCGACGTTCTCGTCGGCGCTGGCACTGTTCTTGATCCTCAGCAGGTCGACGGCATCCGCGACATAGGCGGCAAGCTCATCGTCATGCCTCATGCCGATCCCGATGTGATCCGGCGCGCCAAGGAACATAGGATGATTTGTACCCCGGGCGTCGCAACGCCGACGGAAGCCTTTGCAGCGCTAAAGGCAGGGGCCGACGCCATCAAGATCTTCCCGGCAGAAGCCATTCCTCCAGCGGTCGTGAGAGCTTGGCGGGCGGTTCTGCCCAAGGAGACGATCGTGCTGCCCGTCGGCGGCATCAAGCCTGACAACATGAAACCTTACATTGATGCGGGCGCGAATGGGTTCGGCCTTGGCTCTGCTCTCTTCACGCCGTCCATGACAGTCCAAGAGATCGGCCGCAATGCACGTGCCTTCGCGTCGGCCTGGAAAGATCTGCGCGCAAGCTGAAGTGCTTCCAAGCTTTTGCAGGAACCGTCGCGGGAGGAAGACGTTCACACGGCAAAGGCTCGAACCATGGAGTTTCAGACATGAAGAAGTTGGCGTTCGTTTTTGCCGCTACTGTGCTTAGTACGGCGGCCTTCGCTCAGGACACCACGACGACCATCAAGAAAGAGGAAGGCATCCTCGGCAGCAAGACCACCATCGAGCAGAAGCGCGAGCCGAGCACCACATCCTCGACGACCGTGACGACCGGTTCAAGCGTTGGCTGCACGACCGAAACGAAGCAGAAGACAGACGAATTCGGCGACACGACCACGCAGAAGAAAACCGAGTGCTGAGTGCGTCGATCGCTCACCAGTAAGGGGCCCGGCTTACGCCGGGTCTTTTCGTGAGAGAACTTAGCGGCGCTTTCCGCTGCGTCCTCCGCGGAAGAACGGAACCGTCAGGAGACGCCGTCCTGCCTCATCCACGATTTCGAGCTCGATATTGCCTGCATCCGCCAGTTCGTCCCGCAATTCTTCGACGGTGGCGATAGCTTCGGCCTTGGCCGCTTCCAGGTCGGGTAGCTCGATGCCCTCATCGTCTTCGTCAACGTCGTAACCGTCTCGAATATTGAAGAAAAAGCGAGGCATGGCTTTACGCTCGGCAATAGAGAGATGGCGAGAAAACGCCTTTCACATCGGCAAGTTCACTGTAACGGCAGCCACCCTCGTTTGGACATCGGAATCTTGGTGAAGCTGCCCAGTTATGCAGCACAACTTGCCGTGCTTCTCGGCATGGAGCTTTTGAGATACCTTGTGCGTTGATGGACACGCCAAGGGATCATGCGGGCAAACCGCTTAGGACGTGCCATGATTCATCGCTCCCTTGCCGTGCTATCTCTCCTCAGTCTGCCGCTGCTTATCGAACCATCCGCGGCATCCGCGCAGATCTCATGCGGCCCACGCGATCACCTCGTGAAATTGCTTGCCGAGCAATACAAGGAAGATCCTGTCGGAATTGGCCTCACCCAGCCTGGCCAGGTTCTCGAAGTCTTCGCCTCTCAAGCCGGATCGTGGTCGATGGTGATGACGATGCCGGACGGCAAAGCCTGCCTGATCGCAGCTGGCGACAATTGGGAAATGGTGACCAAGATCAAAGGCAACCCGATCTGAATCGATTGCTCTCAGATAGTCTTCAGCAGCCAATTGTCTGAAAGAAGAAAGTGGCGCGCCCTAGGGGAATCGAACCCCTCTTTCCTGCGTGAAAGGCAGATGTCCTAACCGATAGACGAAGGGCGCACTGTTTGTTTCGGGGCATCGCCGCCGAAGTGGGCGGACGTATAGACGGGTTCGTGACGCATCGCAAGCGTCAGTTTTGAATTATTCAGGCCTTGCCGCGTCCATGATGCGAAGCTCGGCTTTTTCCTGGCCGCCCCAGCGGTCGATGGACAGGGTTCCGGCCACGTGGAGCGGGCTTCCAATGGCCCCTGAGAGCACATTCCCGAGCGGTTGGCCCGCCGCGCGGAATGCGATTCCCCCCACGAAGCTGCCATCACCACCGCGAAGCTTCACGCGCATATGTCCACCGCTACCGACCTCACGCGCCTCGACGACACGATGTTGTGGAAACACGAAGACCGGCTCCGGCTGTCCTGAACCGAACGGCCCTGCCCGATCCAATGCGGTCACGAGCGTCGGCTGCGCACCTGCCGCCGTCAGTGTGGCGTCGATGGCGAACTGATCGTTCAGGCGCGTGATGCTGACCGGCTCGTTCAGTTTGTCGGTTACGAAGGCGAGGAAACGATCCATGTCCGTCGCCTGGATGGTCACGCCCGCCGCCATGGTGTGGCCCCCGCCCTTGATGGCGATTCCAGCCGCCACGGCCGCTCGGACGGCAGCTCCAAGATCGACACCAGGCACGGAGCGACCTGAGCCGGTCGCCGTGCCATCCGGATTGAGGGTGAAGGCGAAAGCCGGGCGGCGGAAGCGCTCCTTGGTGCGGGCGGAAATCAGCCCGACGACACCCGGATGCCATTCGGCCGAAGCCGTTACGAGCACCGGTTGGTCGGGCGACTTCTCCAGGGCCAGCATGGCCTGGGCTTCGGCCTCCTGAACGGCGACCACCTCAATGGCCTGGCGCTCGCGGTTCAGCCGGTCGAGCTCGCCCGCGATCTGACCAGACTGAACCGGATCCTCCGTCAACAGGAGCCGAGCCCCCAGCGCGGCATCGCCGATCCGGCCACCTGCATTGATACGCGGGCCCACGAGATAGCCGAGATGCCAAGCTTCAGGAGCCCCAGCGAGACCCGCCGTGTCGAGCAGAGCCGCCAAGCCCACGCGGCGGCGGGCGCGCATGATGGCAAGGCCTTGGCGCACGAAAGCGCGGTTGAGCCCGATCAGCGGCACTACGTCCGCTACCGTGGCGAGAGCCACGAGATCGAGGCTGCCCATCAGGTCCGGCTCAGGCCGGCCCTGGAAATAACCGCGCAGGCGCAGAACCCGGTTGAGGGCGACGAGGAAGAGAAACACCACGCCGGCGGCGCAGAGATGACCAAGCCCGGAGAGATCGTCCTGCCGGTTCGGGTTCACGATGGCGAGCGCCTCGGGCAGTTGCTCGGGTGCCTGATGGTGATCGAGAACAAGCGGGTCCAGGCCAAGGCGCTTCGCCTCCGCGAGCGGCTCGATGCTGGCCGTGCCGCAATCGACAGTGACGAGGATATCCGCGCCCTGCTCCTTCAATGCACGGATGGCATCGACATTCGGGCCGTAGCCCTCGGTGATCCTGTCAGGGATGTGAATGGCAAAACTGATCCCGCATGCGCGCAGATACTCAGCCAGCAGCGCTGAGCTGCAGGCACCATCCACGTCGTAATCCCCGAAGATCGCAACCTTCTCCGAGCGCATCACGGAATCCGCAAGCCTAGAGGCTGCGGCTTCCATGTCGGTGAGCACACAAGGGTCCGGCAGCAGATCCCTCAGGCGCGGATTGAGGAAACCCTCGGTCTCATGGATGCCGACCCCACGCCCGGCGAGCACGCGCGCGAGAATGTCCGGCACGCCGTGGGTCTGGGCGATGGCGAGCGCAATCGCACTCTGGGAAGCGCTGCAACGCTCGACCCAGAGGCGTCCAAGGGCTGATTGGGTCACCCCCAAAAAGGGTTTCGGCAGAGAAATCGGCGATGATTCGGTCACGGAATGAGTATTAACCGCGAATTGTGGTCAAAACACCCTGCGATACTGAATGAACCCGCTGCGGGAGGCCACCTTGTCGTAAAGCGCCTGAGCGGCCGTGTTCGTCTCATGGGTCAGCCAATAGACGCGGCTTGCCCCATCGGCTCTCGCGCGATCATATACCGCCTCGATCAAGCCCCGTCCGACACCGCGCCCCCGCGCCTCCTCGGACGTGAAGAGATCCTGCAGGTAGCAGTAGTCGCCCGTCGACCAAGTGGAGCGGTGATAGAGGTAGTGCACAAGGCCGACGACCTTGCCGTCGAGGATGGCAACAAGGCCATGCATGGGCTCGGCCGGATCGATGAGACGCCGCCAGGTGACTTCCGTGACCTCGGCGGCCAGCGTGGATTTGTAGAAGGTCAGATAGCCCTGCCAGAGCGGTTCCCAGGCCTGCCTATCCTCGGGGGTGAAGGGGCGGATTTGAATCATGCGATTGGCTCAAGTGCTCTCATGTCACGAATCTTAAGTCCTCCCCGTCATGGCCGCACCTGTTGCGGCAATCGATGTCTTAAGATCAGCGTCCTTTGAAACGTAATGGCCGGGACAAGCCCGGCCATGAGGAATAGCAAACGTGTTATGCTCCCGACCGGCTAGTCGAGGTGGAACTTCGACAGCTCGCGGTGCTCGCCGTGGATGCGGCGCACCGTGCCGGTGGCGGAGCGATAGACCACGGTTTCCGTGGTGATCACTTCCTTGCCGAAATGGACGCCCTTCAGCAGCGCACCGTCGGTCACACCAGTGGCGGCCACGATCACGTCACCGCGGGCAAGGTCTGTCATGTCGTACTTCTTGTTCGGATCGGTCACGCCCATCTGGAACGCGCGGGAGCGCTTCTCCTCGGTATCGAGGATGAGACGGCCCTGCATCTGGCCGCCGATGCACCGTAGCGCGCCGGCTGCGAGCACGCCCTCAGGCGCAGCGCCGATGCCGAGATACATGTCGATGCCAGTGTCGGCTGGCTTCGTAGTAAAGATCACGCCCGCAACGTCGCCGTCCGTGATCAGGCGAACGCCGGCGCCCGTCTTGCGGATCGCCGCGATCAGCTCCGCGTGGCGCGGACGGTCGAGCACGAGGCAGTTGATCTCGTTCGGCTTCACGCCCTTCGCCTTTGCGAGAGCATGAATGTTGTCCTCCGGCGAAGCATCGAGATCGACTACACCCGCGGGATAACCAGGACCTACGGCGATCTTATGCATGTAGACGTCGGGAGCCGCCAGCAGAGTTCCGGCCTCGGCCATGGCCATGACGGCAATGGAGCCCGGCATGTCCTTGGCGCAGAGGGTCGTGCCTTCGAGCGGATCGACCGCGATATCGACCTTCGGGCCCTGCTTGTTGCCGACCTTCTCGCCGATGAAAAGCATCGGCGCCTCGTCACGCTCGCCCTCGCCGATCACCACAGTGCCGTCGATGGGCAGCTTGTTCAGCTCACGCCGCATGGCGTCCACGGCGGCTTGGTCGGCCGCCTTCTCATTGCCGCGCCCGCGCAGGCGGGCGGAAGCCACCGCCGCACGCTCAGTGACGCGAACGAGTTCCATGGTCAGGATGCGCTCGATGATTTGCCCCGGTTGGACGGTAATGCCTTGCGACATGGATGGGTCGACTCCCTCTTGAAGGTGACCGGCGGGCCTTTGCCCGTCCGATGATTAATCTCGCTCGATGCGAATGACTTGGGGCGGCTCGGCGATAAGACCATCCCTCGAGATCTTCTCCACGGCGGAGCGAATGGAAGCTTCCGTCGCCGCATAGGTGATGAGAACGAGGGAGACTGGCGCGCCCGAGCGGCCGTGGGGATCCTGCGTCGCGGCGATCTCGGAGCGTTTCTGCAGAATGCTCTCTAGGGAAATGTCCTCTTCCGCCATGCGGGTGGCGACACCGGCGGCCACGCCCGGGCGGTCATGAACCGTGAGGCGGATATAGTAGCCACCCTCGTGCCTCTGCATGGGAGCACGAGGCGCCTTCTCCAGTTGGCCGACAGGCCTGCCGAAGAGGGGCTGTGCCACACCGGCGGCCACATCGGCGATGTCAGCCACCACGGCGGAAGCAGTCGCATCGCCCCCTGCTCCGGGTCCGATCAGCGTGAGCTCGCGGACCGCGTCCGCATCGATGGTCACGGCGTTCGTGACGCCCATGACCTGCGCGATGGACGAGGTCCGCGGCACCATGGTCGGGTGCACACGCTGCTCGATGCCGGTCTCCGTGCGCTCGGCAACGCCCAGCAGCTTGATGCGGAAGCCCAGCTCCTTCGCCATGGCGAGATCGAGAGGCGTGATGGAGGAAATCCCCTCCACATAGATCGCATCGGCATCGATCTCGGTGCCAAAGGCAAGGCTCGTGAGGATGGCGAGCTTATGGGCGGTATCGAAACCTTCCACATCGAAGGTCGGGTCGGCCTCCGCATAACCGAGGCGCTGAGCGTCCTTCAGGCATTCCTGGAAGGTCAGACCCTCCATTTCCATACGGGAGAGGATGTAATTGCAGGTACCATTGAGAATGCCATAGAGCCGGGAAATCCGGTTGCCCGGCAAGGCCTCACGCAGGGTCTTGATGATCGGGATGCCGCCCGCAACCGACGCCTCGAAGGCGATCGACACGTCCTTGCTCTCGGCAATCCTTGCGAGTGCCAAACCATGCTTGGCGAGCAGAGCCTTATTTGCCGTAACGACATGCTTGCCGCTGGACAGAGCCGTCTCCACCACTTCAAGGGCTGTCCCATCGGCACCGCCCACCAGCTCGACCACGCAATCCACATTCGCCGAGCCCGCAAGGTCTACGGGATTATCGAACCACGTGAACCTGGAGAGATCGACGCCGCGATCCTTGAGCCTATCTCGGGCCGATACGGCTACGACTTCAACAGGCCGGCCGCCCCTCTGGGTGACGGTCTCGTTCCGGCGTTCGAGGATCCGAATGACCGAAGCGCCAACCGTGCCGAGGCCAGCAATGCCCACCTTGAGAGGACGTATCACGGACAAAAGCTCCCTGTAAAAACCGTTGCTCTTTACGCCTGCCAAGCTCCCATGTCCATGCAGGCATGGAAAACCGGACACTCATACGGGGCAGCCTCGTCCTTAAGGGCTCACCCCCTGCGCGCCATCGGCACCACGTTGTGGAGGGTCTGGTCCGCGTTGTCGAAGAACTTGCGGATATTGCGGGCAGCCTGACGGATGCGCTGCTCGTTCTCCACAAGGGCGATACGGACATAATCATCACCATGCTCGCCAAAGCCGATGCCCGGCGCCACTGCCACATCGGCCTTTTCGACCAGGAGCTTGGAGAATTCCAGGCTGCCCATATCCCGGAACTTCTCCGGAATCTGGACCCAGGCGAACATGGAGGCGCTGGGGGCCGGAATGGACCAGCCTGCCTTCTCGAAGGCATCGATCATCACGTCGCGGCGCTTCTTATAGACCGCCCGCATTTCGCGGATGCAATCGTCGGGGCCGTTGAGAGCGGCGGTCGCCGCGACCTGCACCGGGGTGAAGGCGCCGTAGTCGAGATAGGATTTCACGCGGGTCAGTGCCGCGAGCAGGCGCTCGTTGCCGACGGCGAAGCCTATTCGCCAGCCAGCCATGGAGAAGGTCTTCGACATGGAGGTGAATTCCACCGCCACGTCGATCGCGCCCGGGATCTGGAGGATCGAGGGCGGCGGGTTCTTATCGTCGAAATAAACCTCGGCATAAGCGAGATCCGACAGCAGGATCAGTTCGTGCTTCTTCGCGAAGGCCACGAGGTCCCGGTAGAAATCGAGGGAAGCCACATAGGCCGTGGGGTTCGAGGGATAGCAGACCACCATCGCCACGGGTTTGGGGATCGAGTGCATCACGGCCCTCTCGGCGGCCACGAAGAAGTCCGGGGTGGGTTCTGCCGGAACGGAGCGGATCACGCCGCCCGCCATCAGGAAGCCGAAGGCGTGGATCGGGTAGCTCGGATTCGGCACGAGGATCACGTCACCCGGTTCGGTGATGGCCTGCGCCATGTTGGCAAAGCCTTCTTTGGAACCCAGGGTCGCCACGACCTGTGTGTCGGGGTTGAGCTTCACGCCGAAGCGGCGCTCGTAATAGCCGGCCTGAGCCCGGCGAAGGCCCGAGATGCCCTTGGAGGCCGAGTAGCGGTCCGTGCGTGGCTTACCCACGGTCTCGACCAGCTTGTCGATCACGTGCTGTGGGGCAGCCAAATCCGGGTTGCCCATGCCGAGATCGATGATGTCAGCTCCATTGGCGCGGGCGGCGGCCTTAATACGGTTGACCTGCTCGAAGACATAAGGCGGAAGGCGCTTGATGCGATAGAAGTTAGACATGGTTCTGTCCTCGAGCGGAATCGGATGAATCCGGTATAGATTCTAGCGATTAGTATTGGAATTCGTCTTCTGGGCAGGGCTCTGCGGCTTGTTGACCGGCAGCTTGATCGGCTCAGGCGGAGGCGTTCCGCCCAGACGAGCCGCAGCGGCTCCGGCAGCCTCGTTGCGGGCGCGCAGGGCATCGAGCTCCGACTCGGCTGCCTTGATCTCCGCGGCACTCCGGGCAGGAGTTGGGCGCCCCTCCTCAGCAGTCCCAATCGGCATGTAGTCGAGGTTCTGCGGGCGCGAGCGGGCCACGAAATCCGGGGTCGGTGCAACTTGGGGCCCAGCCCCCACGGCGGTTGCGATATCGCGGACAGGATTGGAACCACCTGTGCAGGCAGCAACGTTAGCAGCAACCAGCACCGTCAGCAGCAGGGCCGGAGCGCGGGAAACCGGAGGAAACTGAATACGCATTGTCGCTAACCCAAGAGATAACTGCACAGATCGAAGATCAAACGCTAAGATGCTCGAAATGAGCACCCTGAGCAATGGCGCGAGATAGAGGGAGATCGCCTTATGGACAAGCCATACGGTGAAGAGAAGGCCCGTTCCTCATCCCCGGATTTCGAGGAGCTCTCCCGCAACATGGCCCGCTTCCTCGAGGGAGCGACAAAGGCAACGGCCGCCTACCTCAAGCCGATAGAGGAGCGCGGCACCCCACCGGAGATCGCAAGCGATGCCTCGGAAGCGATCCGGACCCTGGGCCGCGTTGCGGAAGCATGGATGAGCGATCCGCAGAAGTCCCTCGAAGCACAGACACGCCTCGGGTCCCAGTTCCTCGATCTTTGGGCCTCGACATTCAAAAAGGCGCAGGGCGAGCCCGTCGATCCCGTTGCGGAGCCCGAGTCCAAGGACAGCCGCTTCAAGGATCCGGAATGGTCCGAAAATCCCGTCTTCGATTTCCTGAAGCAGGCCTATCTGATCTCCTCACGCTGGGCGGAGGACATGGTTGAGGAGGCCGAGGGTCTGGACGAACGGACGCGCCACAAGGCGCAATTCTATCTCAAGCAGATTTCGAGTGCCCTCTCGCCTTCGAACTTCCTCCTCACCAATCCCGAACTCATCCGCGAGACGTTCAAGGAAAACGGAGCGAACCTCGCTCGCGGCATGGCGATGCTGGCGGAGGACATTCAGGCGGGTCGCGGCGAGCTCAAGATCCGCCAGACCGATCCCACCAATTTCAAGATCGGCGTGAACATCGCGACCACACCGGGCAAGGTCATCTTCCGCAACGACCTGATCGAGCTGATCCAGTATGCGCCGATCACCGAGCAGGTGCTGAAGCGCCCGCTGCTGATCGTGCCGCCTTGGATCAACAAATACTACATTCTCGATCTCAACCCGGAGAAGAGCTTCATCCGCTGGGCCGTGGCGCAGGGCCTCACCGTATTCTGCATCTCGTGGGTCAACCCGGCAGAGCAGCATGCGGAGAAGGGGTTCGAGCACTACATGCGCGAGGGCGTCTTCGCGGCGCTCGATGCTATCGAGCACGCAACCGGCGAAAAGAAAGTGACAGCCATCGGCTATTGCGTGGGCGGCACCTTGCTCGCCGTCACGATGGCCTACATGGCGGCCAAGCGCGACAAACGCATCGATAGCGCGACCTTCTTCACCGCGCAGGTGGACTTCACTCATGCGGGCGACCTGAAGGTGTTTGCGGACGAGGAGCAGATCCGCGCCATCGAGAGCGACATGAAAAAGCGCGGCTATCTCGATGGATCGCGCATGGCCAATGCCTTCAACATGCTGCGCCCCACCGACCTGATCTGGTCGAACGTCGTGAACGTTTACATGAAGGGCCGCCCCCCCACCGCCTTCGATCTGCTCTACTGGAATTCGGATTCCACGCGCATGCCGGCAGCGAATCACGCCTTCTATCTGCGCAACTGTTACCTGGAAAACAAGCTCGCCAAGGGAGAGATGGAACTGGCAGGCGTGAAGCTCGATCTGAAGAAGATCAAGGCACCAATCTTCAACCTCGCGACGAAGGAAGATCACATCGCCCCTGCCCGCTCCGTGTTCCTGGGGTCAAAGGCCTTTGGAGGTCCGGTCGATTTCGTCCTTGCCGGATCGGGCCATATCGCGGGCGTGGTCAACTCACCCAACAAGCCGAAATATCAGTTCTGGACCGGCGGCCCCGTCGCAGGCGAATTGGAGGACTGGATGGCCAAGACCACGGAAAATCCGGGCTCCTGGTGGCCTTATTGGTTCTCGTGGATCGAGAAGCAGGCTCCCAAGAAAGTGCCCGCGCGGGAGCCGGGTGGCGGCAAGCTCGAGCCGCTTTGCGATGCGCCCGGGACTTACGTCTTGCTGAAGGCCTGACGCGAGCCGCACCAACGCAACTCTTCTTCGTACGCACCCAGAGAAAAGGCCGGCGTCACCGCCGGCCTTTGTATTTTGAACCCTTCGGCTCTCAGTATTTGCGAACGATCGGAGCTGCCGGGATAGCCACCTTCGCATCGTCCCAGCGATAGCGCAGGCCCACCGAGATGATGTCGACATCCGATTCCACGTCAGCCACGAAGGGCAGCCCAGGGCGGAAGTCCTGATGGCCTTCGACGATGCGGATATCCGTCTCCTTCGCGAAGATGTGGGTGTAGGCGACGTCGAACGACAGCTTGTCGTTCCACTGGTAGCCGAGACCAAGCGAGGCCCAGACACGATCGTTGTCCGGCAGACGGGTCGAGCGGATCTCCGTATCGATCGGAGATTCTTCGTAAGCCACACCGGCGCGCACGATCCACTGGTTGTTCAGCCTGTAGTCTATGCCCAGCGAATAGAAGAAGCCGTCGTCGTAATTGAGCGGAAGCTCCTGGACGACAGCTCCGGTGCTCGCACTGGTGACGAGCGGAGTCCTCAGAACGCTCCAGTTCGTCCACTCGAAGCCGAGGTGGACCGTCATAGCAGGTGTAATCACCTGCGAGAGGCCGACGGTGACCTGGTCAGGAGTCTTGAGAGTCGCGTCAATCGGCGTCCGAACCGCAACAGGAGCAACAACGCCCGCGGGAAGCGTAAAGGATCCTTCGAGGTTATGCTCGATGGCCGAACGGTAGCCGACGCCGATCGTCGTTCCTGCGAATGGAGTGATGGTCAGACCGGCCGTGAAGCCGAAGCCGATATCGTCGCCTTCGAGAATGCCGCTCGGCTGGCCAGGAAGGACAGCGGTGGCGGGCACAGTGATCGGGGTCGGCACTGCACTCTTCAGGCGGATGTCGAAATACTGGAGCGTTGGGCCCGCGGCGACCGACAGCCAATCGGTCACCTTCACGCCGATGACCGGATTGATGTTCGCAGAGAAGATTCGTGACGAGCGGGAATAGACCTGACCGGCCCAGTTCTCCCGGGGATCGGTTACGAGACCGTAGGGAGCGGTGCTGGAAAGACCGACCCAAAACCTGTCGTTGATCTGGTAGGAGGCGAAGCCGGTCGGCACGATGGCATCCTGCCCGATATCACCGGAAGCGCCAAAAACGGCGGTCGGCGTCCGCAAAGGATCCGGATTGATATCGATGCGCGGAACAATCAGCGAAAGATGCCACTCGCTGTGCCAGCCGGGAGCCATCGTAATGACGGCAGGGTTCCAGAACATCGAGGAGAGATAGCCCGAGCCGGAAGCGGCACCAGCGAAGGAGTAGCCCTGCGCAGTGGCGCTCTGCTCACGGACTGCGAAACCGCCGGCTTGGGCGCCTTGAGCGGCAATGAGAGCGGCAATGAGAGCGGCGAAGGAGATTGCGGCGAGGGACAAAGAACGATTGGAACGGCTCATGGAAGCTTCCTGCCCTTTTCTGTTTTGTAGCGGGGAATCCCGCATTGGCCGCAATGTGCCAATGCATTATTTTTACCGCAATCTCCTTGTGAGCCGCCAAACATGTCTTAGACAAACCTAAATACTGTCCATATTTTCTGTTTTTTATTCAAGAAATCTAAAGCTTAGCCGTCAAATATACGATCCACTACGGTTGGTTCATATGTAAACCAATGTATTTGGAACGCACCACTGCAATTTTGCCGCGTTATACCTGACAGGGGACATTTCGTGCTTTGTCAGGCCTCGTGGCAAAACGGCAACATATTTGTGTCTAGAAAATGCATTGTAGGCAGGCGCGAACGCGCCAAATAGCAACGTGCCGTTACAAGAGGAGCGCTTGATGAAGCTGGTGAGGTTTGGGGAATACGGACGCGAGAAGCCGGGAATCATCGATGCCCAGGGGCAGATCCGCGATCTGTCGGGCGTGGTCCCGGATATTACAGGTGCAACTCTGTCGTCGGAGAGCCTGTCCCGCATCCGCAATGTCAATGCTGGCACGCTCCCCCTCGCCCCGTCGGGACAGCGCCTCGGCGCCTGCGTCGGTCAGGCCCGCAATTTCATCGCCATCGGCCTGAATTATGCGGATCACGCCGCCGAAACGGGTGCGCCCATTCCGGCGGAGCCCATCGTCTTCAACAAGGCCCCCTCCTGCATCGTAGGGCCCAATGACGACGTCATTATTCCGCGCGGATCCCAAAAGACTGACTGGGAGGTTGAACTCGCCATCGTGATCGGCGAGCACGCCTCCTATGTCGGCGCCAACGAGGCACTGGACTATGTGGCCGGCTACTGCGTCTGCAACGACGTCTCCGAGCGCGAATTCCAGCTGGAGCGCGGCGGCACGTGGACTAAGGGCAAGGGCTGCCCGACCTTCGGTCCCCTCGGTCCCTGGCTCGTGACGAAGGACGAAATTCGCGATCCGCAGAATCTCTCCATGTGGCTCGACGTGAACGGCGAGCGCATGCAGACCGGCTCCACCACGACCATGATCTTCAACGTGGCGAAGATCGTCTCCTACGTCTCCCACTTCATGATCCTGGAGCCAGGCGATGTGATCACCACCGGCACGCCGCCTGGTGTCGGCATGGGCATGAAGCCGCCGCGCTATCTGAAGGCCGGCGACGTGGTGAGCCTCGGCATCGAAGGCCTCGGCGAGCAGCGCCAGCGCTTCGTTGCTTTCGAGGAGGCTCAGCCGGATACGAGCAAGGGACACTAACGCCCTGGTGGACGAAACCACCTCGTCATGCCCGCACTTTGTTGCGGGCATCCACGTGTTTTCTCACCCAGTCATGAAACTGTGGATGGCCGGGACAAGCCCGGCCATGACGGTTCCCTGTTCTGGGTGCTCTTAAGCCAGCCCCAGCATGAGCTCGATGTTCTGCACGGCGGCGCCCGAGGCGCCCTTCCCGAGATTGTCGAGGCGTGCCACCAACACCGCGTGATTGTAGCTGTCGTGCTTGAAAATGAAGAGTTCCAGGCGGTCCGTGTCGTTGAGCGCCTCGGGCTCGATACGCTCGATCTTCTTGCCCTCGGAGATCGTCGGCACGACGCTCACCAAACCACCGCCCCGATAGCGATCGATCAATGCCTTCTCCAGCTCGATCGCCTTCGGCTTACCCGGCAGCAGATCAAGGTGGAGCGGAATGCTGACCAACATGCCCTGCCGGAAATTGCCCACTGAGGGAATGAAGATCGGGCGGCGGATCAGGCCGGTATATTTCTGCAGTTCGGGCACATGCTTGTGCTCGAAGCCAAGACCGTAGAGCTCGAAGGCCGGAGCCGTGCCGGCCTCGTAAGCCTCGATCATCGTGCGCCCGCCGCCGCTATAGCCGCTCACCGCATTCACGCTGATCGGATAATTGGGCGGTATCAGACCCGCATCGACCAGTGGACGCAGGAGCGCGATGGCACCGGTGGGATAGCAGCCGGGATTGGCGACGCGCTCGGCAGTCGCGACCGCCCGCTTCTGCTCCGACGTCAGCTCCGCGAAGCCATAAGCCCAGCCAGGGCTCACCCGGTGTGCGGTGCTGGCATCGAGGATCTTCGGCTTCTTGCCACGCAAGCCATCGACGAGCGCCACCGTCTCGCGCGCCGCATCGTCATGAAGGCAGAGCACCACGAGATCGACCTCGGCGAGAATTTCACGCTTGGCCTCAGGGTCCTTGCGGCGCTCGGGATCGATGCTGCGGATGGATACACCCGATACGCTTTTCAGGCGTTCGCGAATGCCGAGGCCGGTCGTTCCCGCCTCGCCGTCGATGAAGACGGTCTTCGTGCCTTGCGAGAGATCCGCAGAATTCTGGGGCATGGTTGTCATAGTCGATCAGGTCCGCCTGTGGCCGCCAATCAGGCTAAAGCCAATAACGCCGATAAAGTTCTGGAGAAACAAAAAAGCCGCGCATCGGCGCGGCTTGCGGGGTCAGGCCATTCAGACAGCCGTCATCGCACGCGCGCTGGGGCGGCGATCATTCGGCGTCGGAGAATTTTCAAACTGATGGCCATGCGAGCTCTTATGCGAGTGAAAACCCTCTTCTGTCAATACACTAAGCTTGAGTGATGAAGTATCTTCATCTTTCAACATGGATGCTTTCGGTATTGTACGGCTCAGATGATGGTGAACTTAGAGTACGCGAGAGCCGTCATGTTGGGGAATTGAGCGATCAGCATCTACATTCGCCGCTGGGCCGCCATTCCTGCATGAGACTGAAAAAGCCCCGGGCTTGGAAGCCCAGGACCTTGCTTGATATTCCTATCAGGTCAGATGACGACGAAGTCGTTGTAGGCGATGGCCTTGTTGGCCCCGATGTTGGCGAACACCACATACCCGCCGGCCCGGTTGCCGTTGCTGTCGTACCAGAGATCGCCGGTCCTGCTGTTGTAGCCAATGTAGTCGTTGGCATCTGCAGCCGCAGCGCCCAGCTTGAACGAGGTGGAGCTGAGCACGCCCATCCTCGTCAGCGACCGGAAGACCGCGTTCTCCAGTTGGACTGTATCGTAGGTCTTGTTCCAATCCAGGATCCGGTCCTAGTTGGTGGCGCTGTTCAGGGCCGTGTTGAACACAAACACATCAAAGCCCGTATCCGTGCCGCCGTAGAGCTGGTCGTTGCCCGCGCCGCCATTGAGGGTATCGTTGCCACCATTTCCGATGAAAATGTTCGCAAGCGCAGTACCGATGAAACCATCTGCGCCGGATGAACCCGTCAGATTCTCGATCGAGCTGAGAATGTTGTCGCCCTCACCCCTGGCTAGGCCCCGACGTAGATCGACGGTGATGGCCACTTCGCCATCGAACACGACGGTGTCGATCCCGGCGCCGCCGTCCAGAACATCGGCTTCAAGACCGCCGCGGAGAGTGTCGTTGCCGCCATTGCCGAGCAGCATGTTGGCATTATTGTCTCCAGTGAACACGTCGTTGCCCGAACCTCCAGAGAGGTTATCGATATTGATCAACGTATCGAAGCCATAGCCCCTGGTATTCTGAGCCTGGCCTTGTAGAGCAAGGCTCACAACCGCAACCGCAGAGCCGGAATAGGAAGCCGTATCGGAATCGGCGGCAGAGCCCCCTTCCACAGTGTCGTTTCCGAGGCCCCCTTCGAGAGTATCGGCTCCAAGCCCACCGGAGAGCCTATTGTTGAGAGCATTGCCGATCAAGAGATCGTTGCCGTAGTCGCTGCGGACATGCTCGATGCCGATGAACGTATCCATCCCCTGGCCCGTGTCCTGCGCGTCCGTCAGGCGCAGATCGATGGTGGCGTTGCCTGCACGAAAGATCACAACCGTATCGTTTCCTGAACCGCCATCGACGATGTCATCGCCATCCCCTGGCTCAAAAACCTCGTCTCCGTTGCCGCCGAAGACAGTATCGTTTCCGCTGCCTGCATCGATAGTGCCAATAACGGCCCCAAACCGGCCGTCGGAAAGATCGGCATTTCCACCAAAGTCGATGCCGCCGTCGATGAGTCCTTCATTGATGATCTGCTCCGAAGCAGCGCCCCCGGTAACGGCGCCAAGAATACCAAGCCCGACAATAATTCCTTTATTATAAAGGTGGGATGTTCCTACATTAGCTGTGAAACTAATACCTGAGTCATCTCCATAGATTGAGCCGGTATTGACAACGTCATGGTTGCCGGAGAGCTCAATGACGTTGCCAGCTTGGCCGATTATAGTACCTGCATTAGTGATACGGCTTTGGCCAGGTGCGGCAGATCTGCGGACATTAATGCCGACGCTTCCGGTTATTGTGCCGAAATTCGCAATTTCATTCCCCGATCCGGACAGGTCGATTCCTACAAGCCCGGAGACAGCGCCCGTCTGGCCAACGACGATATTCATCGTGCTGCCCCCGATGCCCCTGTCATTAGCAATCACGGATCCAAGAATATTCAGCCTGTCGTCCGTCCCTGTCGAATGGATTCCATCAGCAGCTAATCCGGAAGCCTTGATCGTTGCCTCCACCCCGAGGAAGACCGTATCGAACCCATCGAGATCGACCGCATGGTCGCCGAAAGCTGACGTGGCCGGGCAAGGGTTCAGGGTATCGTAGGAATAAGCAGTCGTAGAAGCTTTTCTCCGGTTTCCAGGCCAAGACAGACAGCGTTTCAAATTGATGATATATCATAATTTTGTCTATCCAAAAAGAAAGGGCGGCTGATAAGCCGCCATCGGTCGACAAACAAAAAGGGCGGCCGAGAGCCGCCCTTTTCGAAATGTGTAGCCTGGAAGCGATTAGCGCTTCGAGAACTGGAAGCTACGGCGAGCTTTCTTCTTGCCGTACTTCTTACGCTCGACGACGCGCGGATCGCGGGTCAGGAAGCCTTCCTTCTTGAGCGGGCCGCGGAGCTCCGGCTCATAGTAGGTCAGCGCCTTGGCAAGGCCGTGGCGGACCGCACCGGCCTGACCGGAGAGGCCACCGCCGTTGACGTTCACGACGATGTCGTACTGGCCTTCGCGCTGAGCGATCTGCAGCGGCTGCGACAGGATCAGGCGGAGAACCGGACGAGCGAAGTAAACCTCGACGGCACGGTCGTTGATGGTGATCTTGCCGGAACCGGGCTTGATCCACACACGGGCGACAGCGTCCTTACGCTTGCCGGTGGCGTAAGCGCGACCAAGGGAGTCGAGCTTCTGGACGTGCTTCGGAGCTTCCGGAGCGGCGGCCTGGGCGTTCTGACCCAGATCGGCGAGAGACTGAAGGGTCGCCATGGATTAGGCCCTCACGTTCTTGGCATTGAGGGCAGCCACGTCGAGCACCTCCGGCTGCTGAGCGGTATGCGGATGCTCAGCGCCGCCGTAGACGCGCAGGTTGCCCATGATCTGGCGGAAAAGCGGGCCGCGGGGGAGCATGCGCTCCACAGCCTTCTCGACCACGCGCTCAGGGAAGCGGCCGTCCAGGATGAACTTGGCGGTGCGCTCCTTGATGCCGCCCGGATAACCGGTGTGATGGTAATACACCTTCTGCTCGCGCTTGCGGCCGGTGAACACCACCTTGTCGGCGTTGATGACGATAACATTGTCGCCGCAGTCGACGTGGGGCGTGTAGTTCGCCTTGTGCTTGCCACGCAGACGCATGGCAACGATCGTCGCGAGACGGCCAACAACAAGGCCCTTCGCGTCGATCACAACCCACTTCTTCTCGACCTCGGCGGGCTTCAGCGAAGTCGTAGTCTTCATTGCGCTGTTTCCCGTTGGAGCCCATCGGGGCTCAGGTTCTGAAAAACGACAAACCGCCGCGAAATGCGGCGGCGAGTGAGAGGGTGTTTAGTGGTTTTGCACCCACAAGTCAACGGCACTTCCGCAGAACAGGGAAACGCTAAAACCTAATCAATTCAATGCATTAAACCGATGTGGTATTAAAATACCAGGAATGTGGTTTTATAATACCACACGAGATTTGCTGTTTTTCACAGCTACGCTATCGTCCTGCTTCTCGCCAACTCTCAGCAAGAGGAATCAAGATGGCCGATAATCTCATCTTCTACACCCATCCTCAGTCGCGCGGGCGGATCGTCCGCTGGATGCTCGAGGAGGTCGGCCATCCTTACAAGACAGAGATTCTGCAGTTCGGAACCTCCATAAAGAGTCCGGACTATCTCGCCTTCAATCCCATGGGCAAGGTGCCGACAATCATTCACGACGGCACGGTGGTCACCGAGGCGGCGGCCATCTGCGCCTATCTGGCCGATGTCTTCCCCGAGGCGGGGCTGGCTCCGCCCCACGGTGACCGCCGCCGGGGCCCGTATTACCGCTGGATGTTCTTTGCCGCGGGGCCTGTCGAGGCGGCTCTGAGCAACAAGGCTTTCGGCTTCGAGGTGCCCACCGAGCGGCGCAGCGTGATCGGCTACGGCAGCGTCGAGGACGTGGTGAATGCTCTGGAATATGCCGTCACCCAGTCCGAATACATCGCCGGCGACCGCTTCAGCGCCGCCGATGTTTATGTCGGCTCGCAGATCGGCTGGGGCATGATGTTCGGAACACTCGAGAAGCGCCGCGCCTTCGAGGCTTATTGGAAGCGGATCAGCTCACGCCCAGCCGCCATCCGTGCGAGGGAGATCGACGATGCTCTGGTGGCCGCCCAGCAGCAGGCCTCGCAGTAAGGGACGGATGTGCCGCTCCTATCGGCGATCCGGGATCGAATAGGTCCCGGTCGCATGGCAGACCACATCGGAACTGCCTTCCGAGAAGATCGAGACCTCTCCCACGGCAAGCCGCCTGCCGAGCTTGAGCAGCCTGCAATCCGCGATCAGGGCGCGGGGCTCGGGCTTTCTGAGGAAATTGAAATTGAGGCTCGTGGTGACGGCAAGCGCCACGGGGCCGATATGGGCGAGGATCGCGGCATAGAGCGCGAGATCGGCCAAGGTCATCATGGAGGGACCGGAGATGGTACCGCCCGGGCGTAGATGCCGGTCGTGATAATCCATCCGCATCCGCGCACAGAGCGGCCCGATCTCATCGACGAAGAAGGTCTGTCCACCCTCATGGATCTGGGGAAACTCCCGATCCAGGAAGGCTGTCAGTTCGTCCTTGCTCATGATCGGGTGATGAGATGTCATATTTCACAATGCTCGTTGAACTGCCCTGCCCTTTCCCATACGTTCCCGCCATGGATCACAGCAATTACCCGAACGATTACATCCGCGGCATTCTCAACAGCGTGAAGACCATCGCGCTCGTGGGCGCCTCGGCGAATCCCGCCCGCCCGAGCTGGATCGTCACCAAGTATCTGCTGGAGCGGGGCTATGACGTCATCCCCGTCAATCCGGGGATCGCCGGCACTGAACTGCTCGGCAAGAAGGTGTACGGCTCGCTCGCCGAAGTGCCCGGCCCTATCGACATGGTCGAGATCTTCCGCAATTCGGAGGCCGCAGGCCCGATCACTGACGAGGCGCTTGCTCTCGATCCCCTGCCGAAGGTGATCTGGATGCAGCTTTCGGTGCGCAACGACGAAGCTGCCGCCAAGGCGGAGGCGACAGGCATCAAGGTGGTGATGGACCGCTGCCCCAAGATCGAATTCGGCCGCCTCTCGGGCGAGATCTCCTGGCAGGGCGTGAATTCACGGATACTCAGCTCCAAGAAGCCTGTCCTCTCCGGCAAGGGTTTTCAGAAGCTTGGCCTCAATCGCCCATAAGTCTTAAATGGGAGCCCTGGGCACCTCCTTGACCGAACGAACGTTTCGTTCTTTAAAGAGAACAGAACATCGTCTCTAAGAGGAAAAGGCTCCTGCCATGTCTGATCGTCTGCCAGGCTTCAACACGCTTGCCATTCATGCGGGGGCCGCCCCCGACGCCGCAACCGGCGCCCGTGCCACGCCCATCTATCAGACCACGTCCTTCGTGTTCGACGACGTCGATCATGCGGCCTCTCTCTTCGGCCTGCAGGCTTTCGGCAACATCTACTCGCGTATCGGCAACCCGACCTGCTCCGTTCTGGAAGAGCGCGTTGCGGCGCTTGAGGGTGGCACCGCAGCCCTCGCCGTCGCTTCGGGCCACGCGGCGGAATTCCTGACGTTCCATACACTGCTTCAGCCGGGTGATGAATTCATCGCAGCGAGGAAGCTCTATGGCGGCTCGATCAACCAGTTCAATCACGCCTATAAGAACTTCGGCTGGAACGTGGTCTGGGCCGATTCCGACGATCCCTCGACCTTCGAGGCAGCCGTCACGCCGAAGACCAAGGCGATCTTCGTCGAGTCCATCGCCAATCCGGGCGGCGTGATCGTCGACTTGCAGGCCATCGCGGCTATCGCCAAGAAGCATCGCATTCCGTTCATCGTGGACAACACGATGGCCTCCCCATACCTGATCCGTCCCTTCGAGCATGGCGCCGACATCATCGTGCATTCGGCCACCAAGTTCCTTGGCGGTCACGGCAACTCGGTTGGCGGACTGATCGTGGATGGCGGTTCGTTCAACTTCGCCGGCGATGACCGCTATCCGATGCTCTCCAAGCCTCGCCCCGAGTACGGTGGCATGGTGCTGGGCGAGACTTTCGGCAATTTCGGCTTCGCCATTGCTGCCCGTGTGTTGGGCCTGCGCGATCTCGGCCCTGCGCTCTCGCCCTTCAACGCCTTCCTGATCCTCAACGGCATCGAGACCCTGCCGCTGCGCATGCAGCGCCATTCGGACAATGCGTTGGCCGTTGCCGAGCATCTGTCGAACCACAGCAAGGTGTCTTGGGTCAGCTATCCGGGGCTGCGCACGGATCGCTATCACAACCTCGCCAAGCAGTACTGCCCAAAGGGTGCTGGTGCGGTGTTCACCTTCGGCCTGAAGGGTGGCTACGAGGCGGGAGTGAAGCTCGTGTCGAACCTGAAGCTCTTCTCGCATCTTGCCAATATCGGCGACACGCGCTCGCTGGTGATTCACCCGGCCTCGACCACGCACCGTCAGCTCACCGACGAGCAGAAGACCCAGGCCGGCGCCGGCCCCGAGGTGGTTCGCCTTTCCATCGGCCTTGAGGACACGGAAGACCTGATCGAGGATCTCAACCAGGCTCTGGACGCGGCTTAAGCCTTCGCGCTTCTTCGTCATGCCCGGGCTTGTCCTGGGCATCCACGCCTTTGTTGTCTTGCAGGTTTCTAACAGGCGGATGGCCGCAACGAGTGCGGCCATGACGGCGAGAGGCGAGTATTCGGAAAATAAAAGGGCGGCTCGGAGCCGCCCTTTTTGATTCAGCGAAGGCCGCTGGGTTTAGGCAGCGCGCGAGGAGCCACCGGCCTTCTTGTAGGTGCTGTGAATGGCGTTGAGCGAACGCTCCAGAGCCGTCCACAGGCGTCCGATTTCCTCGGCTCCCTGCGAGTTCGGCTCGTACTCCTTCGCGCCCTCGCCCGTTGCAAGCGCAAGGGTCAGTTCGGGGCGATGGGTGATCTGGCCAGCCCAGACGGGAACCTGCAGTGCATTGAGAGCACCGCGGGCATCGGCCACCACGGGAGACTCCGCATCGCCGTGCTTGGCCGGAGCGGCATTGATCACGGCAGCGTAAGGCTTGCGGAGTTCGCGTGCGATAGCAACCGTATCCTGCAGAGCCGCGATGTCGAACAGGCTGGCCCGGGTGGGAACGATCACGAGAGTGGCGTGCTTGATGGATTCGGCGACGATATGGGACTTGTTGGGCGGCGTGTCGACCAGAACCCATTCATAGCCTTCGCGCTTGGCCTCTTTCAGGGTTTCGCCAAGGCTGCGCACATTGTGCTTGAGGCCGAGATGCTCCTGATGGCGGATCCTGTGCCACAGCGACAGAGATCCCTGCGGATCATTGTCGATCAGCAGCGTCTTGCGGTTTGGATTGGCAATATAGCTCGCGAGATGTGCAGCGAGCGTGCTCTTACCCGAGCCGCCTTTCCGCGAAGCAAAGACCAGCACATTCATGCTTGACTCCTCATAAGCCTATCAAAGCCCGCCGCCCTTGGTTAATGCGAGCTTAATATTGTTCATCTGTAGCAGAACAGGACCTGATTTCCTAATTCCACCTTCGATCACTCTGTGTATATCCCCAAGCAGAACGCGCGTTTTTTGAGCAAAAGGCCGTGCCCCAAGGCCAAGCCTTCACAGCTCGGCCTGAGGCACCCCTTCCTTTCACGACGTGAAAGCCAGGGGTAGCACGGAACGGGAGCCGCAAGACCAAGATCCCAGGATTCAATAGAAGAAGGATGATTTGGATCCGACAACCAGCGGGAAACGAGGATTATTTGCTTGAAACACCGCCCTCTTGTAATCCTCTAACAATGTCGGAACCACCCTTAAGCCTAGTCGTTAAGCTCCCGACTTCACCAGTGAAATGGAGCTGACAATGTCGAAGAAGATTCTGATTACTGGCGCTATTCTCGCGGCTCTCGCCCCGGTTGGCGCTTTCGCCCAGGACCCGGCGGCTGGCGGCGCTGCTGCTGGCGCAGCGACGGGTGCCGTCGGCGGCGCGATCGTCGGTGGTCCGGTCGGTGCGGCTGTCGGTGGCGTAACCGGTGCGATCGTGGGCGGCCTTGCCGGTGACGCACAGCCCCGTTTCCGTCAGTATGTCGTGACTCAGGGCGTTCCGTCCTATCGCTATACGGAAGAGGTTCGCGTGGGCGCTACCCTGCCTGCTTCGGGCGTGCAGTACTATGAGGTTCCCGCCGAGTACGGCGTGACCCAGTATCGCTACACGGTGGTCAACGACACCCCTGTTCTGGTCGATCCCGGCACTCGCCGCATCGTCCAGGTCGTTCGCTAATCGCTAGTGGAATGATCGAGTTTGGGCGGCCTTCTAGGTCGCCCATTTCATGTTCTGGTATATAGAACCTCTACGTCTCCCTTGAAGGCTCAGGACTCGAGACCCATTGTGATTAAAGGGGCAGTAGAAAGCAGCTAATCTTGCCTGTTTTTGGTGTTCTTCTTAATTTGTTCGATTTCGTCGTGCATATCAGCCTCAAACATATTCCGATATTCTGCAAAAATGGGATCTCCTGTCATTTTAAACAATATGTCTTGCTGTACGATGGTTCGTTCTGGACCATAATCGGCAAGATATGGCCGCAATAAATCATAGGCGTTAATACCGCCCCGCTTTCGATATCTAGGGGCATGATCTTCAACAGTTTTGATCCCTGCCCGAAGCAGAGGTAAGGCTGTCTCATCTTTTGTATGCACCCAGTACGTATAAATTCCTGTTAAAGCGCGAATGTGGCCATTCAGGATGCGCGGCTGCTCCACTTGATCAAGCGGCTTTTCCTCGAACCATAAATATCCAGCCTCATCTGTAAACGAGACCCAAAGATCAGGACGATTACCACGAGGATCTATGGGATTTGCAAGATCAGCTAAAACCTCCTTGGCGGTCACCAGAGCCTCCGGCATATCGGCGCACTTGTACATCGATGTCAGTCCAATCAGGGCAGCACCACTCGCATAAGCGGACGTCCAAGGCACGTTGACCCTATATTGCTCTCGGTAATCCTTTGTGAATCTATAAAGTAATAAACGCCTCCCATCTCGAAGTTCACTGTATTCTAGCAGGCGCTTGTGGAGTAAAATTAAAATATTACGCGTTTCGACATTATTGGTCTTCTTCCAATGGGCACATAACGCTGAAACATTTCGGTAAAATGCCCATGGATTGAAAGGCTGCCTGCCGCGCTTCACGTACTCTTCCGGCCAAGGCATCGGAAGCGCAGCATCTAGTCCCTGCGTTAGATCTGGCCTCCATCCTTTTGGAGGGTTTGCTTCGCCTACTGAGAAAACCTTGAGGTAATCGTCAGAGATGGCGTAGGCCTTAGTTTGCCACTCCGACATGGAACGAGGCTTCAGGATGGGACGGGGTGGCGGCTGGTCAAATGATCGCCCTGTGGCCACCAGAAGGGTAAGTATTAAGAGGCCGACAATACCCAGAGCAACCTTAGGTGACCTGATTGTAAATTTAGGCCAATTGACAATTCGCCTTAAGGCACTTGAGAAATCCATTCAGGAGCCGTCATCGTTATATCATACCTGATAGAGTGGTATAACATGTCAATGACGACTTCAAGTTTCAGGCTTTGTTTTAGGCTTTTAACAGTTAGCTGATTGCACTTACGCGAGCGTGCACCACGGCCATGGCAAGCACGGCCATAGCGAAGACCTGATGGGCCAGACCAGCCCAGAGTGGCACAGCCAGAAGCAGCGTCACGATGCCGAGCCCCATTTGCGCGAAAGTCAGAAAAGCCATTCCGTTCGCGCGGCGCGCCGCGCCCGAACCCGGCGCTTTGCGACGCGTGCCCCATGCGTGCCAGATGGCAAAGGCGACGAGGACGTAAGCCACCACGCGGTGATTGAACTGAACCAGCAGCACGTTGTCGACGAAGTTCTCGATCCAGGGTTTCACCACGAACAGAGCCGACGAGGATGGAATAAGCTCTCCGTCCATGAGAGGCCAGGTGTTGTAGGTCAGCCCGGCCTTCGAGCCGGCGACGAGACCGCCTAAAGCAATCTGCACCAGGATCAGACCGACAAGAATGCGGGGTCCATAGCCCGCGCTTTCCTCAGGCGGAGAAGCGCTGCGATCCTTCAAGCCGGCGGCCACCCAGACCAAGCAAGCAAGGATGATGCTGGCGACCGTCAGGTGCAGCGCGAGCTTGATGGGCGCGACAGCCGTCATGCCAGGCTCCAACCCTGAGGCCACCATGATCCAGCCGATGGCACCTTGCAATCCGCCGAGCGCGCCGATGCCGAGCAGCGTCAGGGCCAGCCTGCCCTTGATGATACCCCGCACCCAGAACCACACCAGTGGTAGGAAGAAGACCAAGCCGATGAGACGGCCGAGCTGCCGATGTCCCCATTCCCAGGCATAGATGAACTTGAACTCGGAAAGGGTCATGTCCTTGTTCACGAGCTCGTATTGCGAGATCTGCCGATATTTCTCGAACTCTCTCTGCCACGACTGTTCCGTGAGCGGCGGAATCGCGCCGGTGACCGGCTTCCATTCCGTGATCGATAGCCCGGAGCCTGTCAGACGGGTCGCTCCACCAACGGCGACCATCAGCACGACCAAGGCTGCGAGCGTGTAGATCCAGGTACGGATGAGAGTCTTAGAACGGGTTTGAGGCGATTGGGCTTCAGGCAGGCGCGCCAACGGCACGCCCTCGGTTGAGGCTGCGACAGCCATGCTCGTTCTCATCGATAATTTAGGACTTGAACCCGGGATAACGCTTGTCACATAGAGGTTGAGCCTCCTTGAGGCAATCAATGCCAGTGACGCACCACGAAAAGGTGGGTTCTAGAAGGGTTGAGCATGAACATGCGTGCGCGCAAGCTGATCGGGACGGTAGTGATGCTGGTCTTCATCATCACCTATGCGCTGTTTGCCATGGCTGTGGCTGAGGGCCGGATTACTGAGGCTCCGAAACCCGTCCAGACCCTTGCCTATATCGTGCTCGGCCTGATCTGGGTGGTTCCCATGATGCCGCTTGTCCGGTGGATGGCCAAGCCCGACAAGCAATCCTAAAAGGCATCGGTTGCCCCAGTGGCCTCCACTTTTAGGCCGGTGCTCAAGCGCCGCCGATTCCCTCGATAATCTTGCCCGTTCCGCCGCAAATAGGACAGGCCGCCGCACCGATGCGGCCGCTGCCTTTGCATTCGGGACAGATGTTCTCGCCCGTACCGGGAGTGCCGGGCTCGGCCTGATCACCAGGGTTGAGTTTCGTCTTGTCAGAGGCAGCTTGGTCTCGCGGTGTATTGCTCATGACAGAACTCGCGTTGTGGCTTCCCCCGTCAACGCGGCAATGGAATCGGGGTTTCTAAAACGTGCAAAAGAAAAGGCCCGCCAGAAGCGGGCCTTCCATGATTCGTGACGGAGGTGATTAGTTGCAGACTTGGCGGCGGCGATATTCCCAGCCCCAGCCCGGAACCCACTCACGATAGCGCTCGGTCGTGCAACGCTCGACATAAACATGGCGCGGACGATGATGCTCATACACAACCGTGGCAGGCTGCTCCACGTAAACGCGGGTCGGCGGGGGTGGCGGAGGCGGTGCTACATAAACCGGCGCTGGAGCGGCATAAGCCGGCTGCTGGGCAATCGTCGCACCAACAATGGTGCCGACCGCAAGGCCACCCAGGGCACCGACGGCAGCAGCCGCGCCGGGAGACATGCGATCACGGGCAGCAGCCGGTTGGGCGGCCAGACCGACCACCAACGCCAGAGCAGCAGCCGTACCGGAGAAGAAACCGAAGACCTTCATGGATCGTCACCTACAAGCAGGAGGGAGATTTCTGTTCCCCCTTTCTTGGCAATGACTATATCGCCTCAAACCTCACTGGAAGCTGAACAGATTGTGGCAAAGCCTCGACCGAACTTTGTTTCGGAGCGGATGGTAAGCAAACTCTTAACGAACCCTTTCGCCCATCGGCCAGCGCTAATCTCCTGTCGTCCGCAATGGGACCGACAGCAGCACGCGCACCAGGTCAGCCTGCCGGTTCGTCTCGGTTTTCCTGAAAAGGTTCTTCAGATGGAAGACAACCGTCGTCTGTGCGACCTCGAGTTCTTCGGCAATCTGGTCAAGCCGCTTGCCATCGATCAGCATCAGCGCAACTCGGGTCTCGGAAGGCGTCAGATTGTAAAGCCGCACGAGCGTGTCGCCTGAGACTTTTGTGCGCTGCTCGGTATCAATGACAAGCAGCACCACGGCATCAGGCCTCTCTTCCACCGAGAACCTTTGACCGGGAACCAGCACGAGATACGGACGCCCACCGGAGTTGCGCGGGAAGGACATAATCTCGTCGAGAGCTTCCTCTTCGAACGCCTTCTCGATGGCCTGATGCAGCTTGGAGTTCTGCTTCGCCACAGCCCCCTTGAGCACGCCGCCTGAGACGGTAAGACCATCATTCTCACCAATGATCCGCTCGGCTTCCTTGTTCATCAGCCTTACACCCCCCTTCTCATCGACGATCACGACGCCGACCAAAAAGCGGTCGAATGCGAAAGTCGCTTTGTACAGGGCTTCCACAGTGCGTCCGCGCGAGGATTTGAGAATTTCCTGCCAGGCCTCTTCCGCACGGCTGATGGCACTCGACTGCACGCGCGCCACCTGATTGAGACGCGCCTCGATCGTGGCGAGCAAGATCTCGTAGTCGATGGGCTTGACAAGGTAATCGTCCGCGCCGGCCTGCTTTCCAATCAGAACGTCGTTTCTCTCTGCCAGGGCCGTCAGAAAGATGAAGGGGACATCGGCCTTGTCCGCCTGCTCGCGAATGGCCTTGAGCACATCATAGCCACCAAGGCCCGGCATGGTGATATCGCAAAGCACGAGGTCAGGACGCTCATTCTCAAGGAGACTAAGGGCTTCACTACCATTAGCTGCCTGAAGCACGCGGTAGTTGGCGGACTCCAGTTCCTCGGCAAGGTCGGTCCTCAGGTCATCTTCGTCTTCAACGCAAAGAATTGTTTTTTGGGTATTCATTGGCTTGGTCACTCACGCAGCCTGTTGCGCCTCTTCGGCATTCGATAGAGGCAAGTCGAATGTGAACAAAGATCCTCCGGCCTCGTAGCTTTCCACTTGGATCTCCCCCCCATGCAAGTGCATGATTCTCTGCGAGAAATTCAAACCGATACCAGTCCCTGCGATTCCTGACGCTGTTCTGGCACGATAGAACCGATCGAAGATCTTAGGCAACTCGTCGGCCGGAATACCGATACCCCAGTCCCGGACAGAGCAGAAAGCACGCGCGCCTTCCGTCGAGATCGTAATCTCAACTACCGGACTCTCGCCCGAATACTTCACCGCATTTGATACAAGATTGATGACAACCTGCTCGATCAGCATGCTGTCGCAATAGACCTGCACAGGGAGATCAGGCACCCGGAAGCGAATGTCGGCGTGCGAATTGAGCTCGCTCTGACGCTCGCAAATATCCATGACAAGGTGGACGAGGTCACATGCCTCAGGATTCAGCTCGATCCGGCCCGCATCAAGTTTCGCGGCATTCAGAACGCTCTCTACGAGCCGGGTCAGGCGATTGCCGGCGTTTCTGATCTTCTGAATACGCGTGGAAAGCTCCTCAGGCGTCAAATGAGGGCCACGCCTCAGAATGCGTTGCGCACTGGAATCAAGAATCGCCAGCGGCGTGCGGAACTGGTGGGAGACCATGGAGACGAAGTTGCGGTAGGCATTCGTCGTCTCACGCTCACGATCGAGAGCAGACTGAAGGGCCTTTGCCACCTGCTTGTAGCCGGAGATGTCGATAAGACGCACGAAGATCGTGGCACCGTCTGCCTTCGTGACGGACAGGCGGGCCCAAACATCCTTCTTGATCAGAACGTCGATCTCGATCTCCTCGAAGGGAGGCTGAGCCGCCAGAAGCCGCTCATCCGCACCTTCGCACATGGCAAAGCAGCGCAGGAAGACGGGAAGGCTCATCTCCTCCCGGCACCAAAGGGCAACGGGCGCAGCCGCCCAGATCTGCTCGTTGGCAAAGAGCAGTTTGCCGGTCCAGTCGAAAGCCGCAAACCCTTCTGCGGCGGATTCGATAGCCGCAATAAGACGGCGCTCGGCCTGCCGCAGAGCGGCAGTGCGCTGGAGGACCTTGATCTCCAGGTCGAAGTTCTGGCGCTCAGCCTGCTTGCGGGCGAGCCATTGCTCAGTCACGTCGCGCACGAAGGCGATGCCCAGCTTGCGCTGAGCCATGGAGACCGGAAGACAATTGATCTCGAGGCAACGCTCCTGACTGGCGTCTTCCGGCGTCGTGTCTTCAAAAATGGAACTTGTTCCCTCAATCGCCAAATTGAGAGAACGGATCACATCGGCTTTTGAGAAAAGGGGGTCAATGTCTTGCATGAGCCGCCTGATCGCCTGATCCGGCTTGACGTTGAGCAGGCCCTCCATCCCCGGGTTCCAGAGCAGGCATTCCAGCTTCTCGTCGAACATGACGATGCCCTGGTTGCTGACGTTGTTGATCACGAGATCCGACAACTCCTGCTCCTGACGCAGGAGTTGCTTGGCCTGACTTGCCTCCTGAGCGCCTCGGAAAAAACGCATGAGCAGAAAGGCCGCACTGAGCACGAGACCGACGAAGAACGCGAAGCTCTGGAAGACGACGCGCATGTAATTCGAGTGTTTCAGAGAGGCTTGCTCACGCCCGTACAGGATGACCCGGTTGGCGACATCCCGCAGCTTGAACGCGAGGTCGCGCGCCTGAGCCTGCAGCAGCAACGCACCCTCCGCATCGATGCCTTGCTGGAGCAACGGCTCGGCCAGCGTGAGCTGAAGATAGGATTGTCTCAGGTCGCCCAAGAGTCCCAGGGTGCGAAACACCTCACCCTGCGGTCCTTCAATGAGAACGGCGAGGCGGCTGATCAGGATGGTGGCACGAAAAGCCGGCTCTTCCTCAGGTATGGTGAAGGTCACCCGGGCGGCTTTGCGCGCAAGGCTTTCGGCAAAAGCAGCTGCCTCGAACTGGGTTTGAGTAGTCACCCAGAGATTCGTCTGCGTGGCGTCCGTTCGCATATCGCGTTCGACGTCGAGCAGCCGCGCAACGGTCACACCGAGATAGGCGACGAGGCTTGCAATCGCGAGGAGCGTGACGATAGCTGCTTTCCTACCGGGCAGAGCGAATTTCATGGCTACTCGATATGAAGCTTGCTCAGCTGCCAGACCCAGCGCGAGTCATACCTCACGTCATCGAGGACGGGATTGGCATCACGCGGATAGACAATCCAGAGCGGTCCCTTATCGCGGGCGGTAATCACCTTGCCATCCACCTTCATGGCGAGAATGGGCTCGAACTGAAGATCCTCCATGGGAATGGAGTTCTGATAAGCGTTCAGGGCGGTCGCCCTGATCGTCTTACCCAAAGCCCCCACCCGCTCCAGCACGGCACGCAGAGGAACCCCCTCAAACGTCATGGGTGCTGCCGACACTTCGGATGATGTCGTGTACGAGGCCTTTCCCAATGCCTCCAGCATGGTCTTGTCAAACTGGGCCTGCCCCGGGGTGTTCGTCTGGGTAATGTTACCCGTGATCGTCAGAATGACGGCCCCCTGGGGGTGTGGCAAAGGCTCGGCTGCGGAGGCGCCCCACATGCCTCCCAGCAACGCAACCAGCATTACCAGCAATGTGACGCAACGCACGAAAGCCCCCCTCTCGCAAGGACTATGTTAGAACATATTCTTTCTGAATGATTTCATGGCAAAAATCCAGGACTTTTCAGTGGTTTTTGCCATCGCCCTCCGTCCAGGCATTTGATCGGCTGCGACCTCTGGCTCAAAGCAGGTATTCCAGTGAGCTTCACAATGGGTAGATATATTATAGCGCTCATCTATCTCTACTAAGGCTTACGGCCGGCTTGGATCGGGCCGAGACATTCACTGCGTCCAGTCAGCGGGCGCAGGCCAGGAGAAGGGCATAGACGCGGTGAAAGCATGACATTTGCAAGCTTGGCAGATTGCATTGTAGCTTCGCAAGCTGGTATCGCGACAAACGTTATGAAATTTCAAACCAGGAGTCTTCGATGCGCAAACTCACTGCAGCCCTTGGTCCAACGATAACCCTCTCGGCGGCCCTGCTCGGCTCGTCCCTTCCTGCCGGGGCCGACCCTCTCCTGAAACAAACTCTCACGAAGATCGAGCGGGCTTACCCGAACGAGAACTACACCCAGTACTACTACCGCCGTCACTATTATCGCCGCCATCACCATCATTATGACGGCGGCTCGGCGCTTGCTGCGGGTGCCGTGGGTTTGGCCGCAGGAGCTTTGATCGGGAGCGCCATTGCCAGCCAAGCTCAGGCAGCCCCTCCTCCGCCTCCGGGCACGGTCGATCCCACAGTGGCAGCTTATTGCGCCCGCAAATATCGCTCTTACGATCCGGTGACGGGGACGTTCCTAGCCCATAACGGCATGCGCTACGTCTGCACCTATCCTTAAGCCTGCCTTCACCGATGCAAAGGCCCACCGTCTTGTGGCGGTGGGTTTCTTGCCTCTATGCGATCGAACGCAGCATCCAGGCCGAAGGTTTACGCCTGGCGCCGATGGCTCAGCACCTCGTGCGGAACCGGAGGTCCGCGTCAGTGACCCGAAGGGCCACGGCAGTGACCCAAAGGGCCGCGTCAGCGAAAAGGGGATCCGGGTTGTCCGCCAAAGGCGCTACCCCGCCAAACAAGGGAGCATCGGAAGGGTCCCGAAAGTGGGGTCCACTTTTGGGTCCGATGCTCTAGAACTGGCAGAGAGCCTGAAACTTGAAAAGTGAAAGACACCCTCATGGCCCTTCCTCCCGACAGCAGTGGCACCGTCATTCCTCCCAACGAGGCAGCCATCGTGACGGCCAGCAACATGACGGAGCTGGAGCTTGTGCTGCCCGATATGGGTGATGAGGACCTTCCCGAGATCGCGATTTTCCTCGTGGCCTGCGCCATGCGCTTCCACAGCGACCCCAGCTTCGTGCAGGAGCAGCTGGAATGGCTCGTCAGGATGCACGATACCGAGGTCGACGAGGGCCTGAAGCCTGACCAGCTGAACTCCGCCAACGACGATTGAAGGCTGTCCTCACGATCAGTCGAGAAAGACGACCGGCATCCCTTTCTTGACCATGCCTGCAAGCTCCTCGACATCCCAGTTCGTCAACCGAACGCAGCCATTGGAATAGGCCTTGCCAACCTTCTCCGGCTCGGGCGTGCCATGGATACCGAAGGATTCGACGGAAAGGTCGATCCACTTTGAGCCGACAGGGTTATTCGGCCCCGGCTTGATCTCGAATTTCTCCTTCGCCTTCACGCCCTTGAAGGCATAATCGGGATTGTAGGTATAGGTAGGATTGGGCGCGACGGCGCGCACCGTATGCGATCCTGTGGGCGCAGGCTTCTCCTCACTGCCGATGGAAGCCGGGTAGGTGGCGAGCACTGCTCCATCCTTTCCGATCACTCGCAGGATGTGTTCGCCTTTGACCACTTCGATCTTCTCGATCTCCCCGGCCTGTCCGTTGGTGGCTGAAGGCGGCGCAACATTGGCGACGACGATGGGGGTGCCCGCTTCGTCGAAGCGCTTATCGGGATTGAGCTCCTTCAGCAGGTCAACGTCCATGTGGAATTTTTCAGCCAGAAGCTCTTCCGGACTGGAATAGGACAACCGCTCCAGCTCCGCCTGCTGCTCCATCTTCTCAGGGATCGCTGTGAAAGGACCTTTCACGTCCTCATCGCTGATCGTGTAGGTCACGAGGACCGGATCGGATGAGGCTTCGTTCAGCTTGCCCCATAGTTCCTCGTCGAGTGCTCCATCGACTTTAAGCTCTCGCGCCTTTTCGAAGGCTTTGATCGCGTTCTGCATGTTCTCGCCATTGCGCCCATCGATCGCGCCGGGAGAAAACCGCGCCCGGTCGAGCAAAACCTGCGCTTTGATGAGGACTGGACTGACGCCCTTTTCAACCTTCGCAGAGAAATTGGAGGCATTCACGGCCTCCATATCCAAGACCTGCGGAGCGGCGGCAGCCCCTCCAGTCATGCACAAGAGACCCAACGCGGCACGCACCAGAACCTTCATCCTCTACTCCACTCAGTTCGCCTCGGCGTGAGACGAGTGAACATATGAAAGACGAAAGCCAGCTGCTCGTTCCCTGCATCACTGGCAAATACGGTAATCGGCCTTGCGCACGCGCATATCGAGATGAAGGTGATCGTCATGGTCATCATCGGCCCCTGGCCCGAGCACCGTCGAGAAAATCGCGCAGGCTTCCTTTTGGACAGCCGACTGGAAAGCGGCCTCCGGGGAACCTTCGGGCTGAACACGAACCGTCAGCGGCGGGCGCTTGTCGAACTCGAAGCCCATCACGTCCACGCTGTTCCCGAAGGCATGCTCACTCAACTTGGCTCCGGACCGTTGATCGCGGCACTGGTAGGATGTTCCGATCAACAGCTTCGTCGGCGCGCTTTGGAAGTGCTCGCCCGTGCGGGGAATGACGACTTCGTTCACCCAGCGCACCAAGCCCTCAGCAAAGGAGCATTCCATCAGCGAGGCCGGCGAAACCTCTATCCCGGTCGGAAGCGCCGAGACGGAAACAGGGTTACCGATCCTGCAGGCATTCTCCTGCACAGGCGGGCGCTTCTCGAAGCGAAGCCCGAGCTTAGTCAGACGCTCGATGCAGGCGGCAGCCGGATCACCGGCATCCGTTGCATTCTGCTCCGCGCTCTCTCGAACGGGCGATTTTCCGTCAGGCTTTTCCGGGGGCGCAGGCCTGTCCGGTCTTGGCGGCGGCAAGGGTGGATTCTGCTCCTGGGAGGCCCCTGCCCCGGGGAGCGCCACCGCCATCACGAGGACCAGACTTCTGATCCAGTGTGACAAGCCGTTTCGGGAAAAGCCGCCCAACCGCCAATCCTTGCCTTTGACCTTTGCCATGCCAGTCAACCGAACTTGGCAAGTTAACGTTCCACTCACCCTTTCGGGTGGCTTGTCCTCACGGTCGGAAGCGCCAAATCCTCTGCCAGAAAGGGTAAGTGATGAGCATGCTGACTCTCCCGCCGGCCAGTTTCGGCGAGGGCTTGGATCTCAGCCCGAAGCTCCATGAGCTTCAGGAAGGTCATTGTACGAAGCGTGTTGCGGAGCTGAAGGCTCAGGTAGAGCATCTGCGGGCGCAGTTGCACGAGGCTGAAGAGGAACTGGCGCGGGAACAGAGCCGCGTGCCTGAGATCGGCGAGTTCGTCCGCTGTCCCCTGACAGGCTTCTTCGGCCAAGTCACAAAGGTTACGCCGCGCGCCTATGGCCGCCCCTGGGTCGAGATCTTGCTTTACCTCGACAAGGACATGCCCGGCCACGCGACCATCGATCTGTTCGGGAATTGGGAGCTGATCGACCCACCTTCAGAGGACAGGTCGTTACTGAGCTTGTAGTCGCAGCTGAGGCATTCAGTTCGGTTCAGCCGGCCTGCACAAGCTGATCCCAGGCCCGACAATATTGCTGATAGCTCTCAGGGAGCTGGAAAGTAACAGCCTGCGCTCCGGCCTGAACGGCTGTCGCTACAGAGAGGTCGGAAGCAAGAAGAGCCGCACCGACACTCGTTCCTGTCGATCCAGCGACCGCGATCACCGGACGCCCGGTCGCCTCGGCCAAGGCCTCAATGTAGAGTTCGTTTCGGGCGAACGGACCCTCTACGACGATGGGACCTGCCGCACCAGTGAGACCGAGACAGGCTCTCGTCATCAAAGCGGCATAGAGGGAGGCTGCCACATAGGTCTCGTCCGGGTTGAGCCCCTCAGGCGCATTCACGATACGGTGCTCGGCATGAGGATAGGGCCCGCATCCGGGGACAACGCTCGGCATCAGGCAAATGCCTTCTCCCACGACACGTGCCACAGCCTCCGGGGTAACCGTCCCCTGCCCTCCCGTCAGGATCTCGAACTCGCGCCCTCCCATGAACCGGGCTGAGGGCACGGCACGGCCGAGAGCATCGATGTTAGCCAGCGTGTCGCGCTCGGGGTCGAGATGATCGAGGTCTCCGCCCACGGCGAAAAGCACGACCCAGGTGCCCGTCGACACCACCGCGAAAGGCGCCTCGCGCTGAAGGAGATGCGGCAGAAGAGACGCATTGGAATCGTGGATGCCGCAATAGACCGGCACGGCATGCGTAAGCCCGATCCTGCCCGCGATCTCGTCCGTGACATATCCCAGCAGGTCAGACGGTTTCTTGACGGGTGCCAGTTTACCGGCAATCCCGAGGCCATCGACAAGGCTGGAAAACATGCCGACGCGCGGTAGCCACAGATCCGTGTGGCACCCGAGCGACGTGACCTCGGTCGCCGCAACACCCGTGAGCCGCCAGCCCCAATATTGCGGATAAGTGACGATCGTCCGTACCCTTCTGAACGCGTCGGGAAAGGTGGCTTTCTGATAATGAAGCTGCGCGCCGAGATTGAGCCCGCCGGGCAAGCGGGGCGAGAAAGTCTCCCGGAACGATGGCCTGATCGCCTCATAAGCCTTATCGATCTCTGCCGGATAACGGAACTCATAGTCCAGAACCGGCAACGCCAAGCCGTCCTCACCGAGGAGCGCGCCGCTTGCGCCATGGGCCGTGATAGAGACCGCCTCGAAGCCGAACTCGGCATTGAGCTGCTTCAGAGATTCCAGAAAGAACGCGAAGATCCCATCCACGTCGAAATGAGGATAAGGTCCGTCCGTCAGCACCCTGTTCGGTTTCGTGCGGGCAGCAAGCTCCCGCCCGCCCGTCACATCCACGACAACGGCCTTGACGTTCGTCTTGCCGACATCGAGCACTGCGACTTTCATGTGTCAAACCATATGGAAGACAGTGGCGAGCGGCTTCTCCACCGGCGAATTGTCCGGGTTCGTTGCCATGATGTCGGCCATGTAGGCCCACCAGCGTTTCATTACAGGGTGGCTCGGCAGATCGGCCATGTTGTGATTCACGGGCCGCCAAAGCACGGCGAAGAGGATGTTGGTCTCCCGGTCGAGATGGATCGAATAATCCTCGACGCCCGCATCCTTTAGAAGCCCCACCAACTCGGGCCAGATCTCGTCATGGCGGCGGCGATATTCCTCCTCCATTCCGGGATTGAGCTGCATCTTGAACGCATACTTTTCCTTTGCACTCATGCGGATGCCCTCGAACGGATGCGGCGGAAGACGATCGGCAGCGCGATCACGAGGATCAGCAGTAGACCGATGAAGATGGACATGACGATTCCGGGCACGTTGAGCAGGCCCAACCCGAAGGTGACGAGGCCCATGACGACGGCGGCAAGCACCACGCCCAGAATGGTGCCAGAGCCTCCCAGAATGCTCACCCCACCGAGCACCGCCATTGTGATGGCCTCGAGCTCCCAACCGGCAGCGATGGTGTGCCGGGTCGAGCCAAGGCGTGAGGTGAGGCAAACGGCAGCGAAGCCGCTCATCAGGCCTGTCATGAGGAACAGGATGAATTTTGTGCGCTGGACGGGAATGCCGGAAAACTGCGCCGCAAAGGCATTGTTGCCGATGGCATAGATCCAGCGCCCGAAGGTCGTCCGGTGCAGCAGGATGCCGAAGACAACGGCAAAGAGCACGAAGGCGATCATCTCGAAGGTCACGACCTCGAAACCGGGAAGCGTGGGCCACCACGAGAAATCAGACATATAGCCTTGGCCGAACCAGGCGAAGCTCGGAGGGTAACCACCATAGGCCTGATCGCCGAGAACAATCTGCGCAATGCCACGGAACAGGCTCATGGTGCCGATGGTCACCACGATGGAAGGCAACCCGATGCGAGCCACCAACAATCCATTGAACGCACCGCACAGAAGACCCACGCCGAGCCCGATGCCGACCAGCGCCGGCGTCTGGAATCCGGCCTGGGCGGCTGCTCCCATGGCGGTGGAGGCAAGCGCGATGATCGCCGCAACCGACAGATCAATTTCCCCTGAGATGATCAGCAGCGTCATCGCGAAGGCGATCATCGCCTTCTCGGTGAAGTTGTAGGTGGCGTCCGACAGGTTCCACGGATCGAGGAAGTGCGGTGATGCCAGCGAATTGGCGATGAAGATCGCAATGGCGACTGCGGCGAGCAGCGTCTCCCAGCTTCCCAGAAGCCGCCCAATGGGCGTTGAGAGCCTGTCGGGGATATGGCGCACGGACTGTTTGTCGGCTGTCATGATGCTCATGCGGCTGCTCCTTCAACAGGGGCCTCGATCCGGGACGGGCGGCGCTTGGCGGCATCGCGCAGGATGAGACGACCCTTGCGGCGCTCCTGACGGGCATTGAAGAGAACGGCGATGATGATCACAAGGCCGGAAATCGCCATCTGCCAGAACGGCGAGATGTTGATGACCGGAAGCGCGTTCTTGATCACTCCCAGGAAGAGCGCGCCCAATACGGCCCCGCCAACGGATCCGATGCCGCCTAGGGTGGAAATTCCGCCGATCACGCAGGCCGCAACCGTGTCGAGCTCGAAGCCGGCGGCGATATCCACGTAAGCGACCGCATAGCGCGACACCCAGAGATAGCCGCAGAGCCCTGCCAATGCGCCGGACAGCACGAACGCGAAGAATTTCGTGCGACCGACGTCGACGCCGGCATAGAGCGCCGCCGTGGGGTTGCCGCCGGAAGCATAAAGAGACCGCCCGAAGATCGTGCGCGTGAAAACGACGCTGACGATGGCGATCACGAGGATTGCCGTCCAACCGAGCAAGGGAAGCCCGAGCACGGGCATGCGTGGCGTATTGAGGAAGACCGGTGTCATCTGGGTCTGGTTGACCCAGGCACCGCCCGAAAGCACGAAGGCCGTGCCTCGATAGATCGTGAGCGTGCCGAGTGTCGCCACGATGGCGGGAATACCGATCTTCCACACCATGAAGCCGTTGATGGCACCGAGAATGGCTCCAATGGCGAGCGCTGTCAGGATCAGGAGCGGCAGCGGAATGCCAGGATAGGCAGCATTGAGCATCGCAACAGCCATGCCGGTGAAGGACAAGTTTGCCGCCACCGACAGATCGATGGACTTTGTCATGATCACCGCCATCTGACCAAGCGCCAGAATGATCAGGATGGAGGTGTCATTGAAGATGTTCGCGAGGCTCTTGGGCGAAGCATAGCCCGGTGCGCGGTAGGAGAAGGCGGCGATCAGCACGATGATGATCGCCACCAGCAGGAGTTCGCGGTACTTCAGAATGCGGCTCATCGCGTCTTTCTTCCCATCACTCGTTGCCTGTGGCGGCGCGCACCAGCGTTTCGGCGTCGAGACCCTCCCGATTCCAGATGCCAGCCATCCGCCCTTCGCGCATCACCATCACCCGGTCGGACATGCCGAGGATTTCGGGCAGCTCGGACGACACCATGATCACGCTCAGGCCCTCTCCTGCGAGTTCGCTCATGAAGCCATGCACGGCAGCCTTGGAGCCGATGTCGATCCCCTTCGTCGGCTCGTCCAAAACGATCACCTTTGGCCTGGCGGCGAGCCATTTGCCGATGACGACCTTCTGCTGGTTGCCGCCGGACAGAGTGCCGACTGGAACCGACAAGGCGGCTGCACGCAGATCGAGCCGCTCCGCATACTTGCGCGCCAAGGCGAATTCCTCGGCCTGCCGGAGGAAACCAGCCCGCGTCGTCTTGGCCAAGGTGGCCATGGAGAAGTTCTGGAAGATCGGCATCTGAAGCACGGCGCCGTGACGGGCGCGCTCTTCCGGCACATAGACGATGCCAGCCGCAATTGCGTCCGACGGAGAGCGGATCTCGATGGAGCGCCCTTCCAGCTCGAGGGATCCCGCGCTCGGTCGGGTGATGCCGAAGAGAGATTGGCAGAATTCGGAGCGCCCTGCCCCGACGAGACCATACAGGCCGAGGATTTCGCCCCGGCGAAGCTCGAACGAAATGCTGTCGAATTCCGTCGGGTGGGAATATCCGGAAACCTTCAGAACGGTGCCGCCGATGGCGACTTCTGTTTTGGGAAACACGTGATCGACCGAGCGGCCGACCATCATGCGCACGATCTCGTCCTGGCCGGTTTGCGACAGCAATCCGGCACCGATCGAGCGCCCATCGCGGAAGACTACGAACCGCTCGGCGATCTCATAGACCTCTTCGAACTTGTGGCTGATGAAGAGGATCGCCTTACCCTGCCGCTTCAGCCTATCGATGATGCGAAAGAGATCCTCCACCTCCTTATAGGACAGTGCCGCCGTCGGCTCGTCCATGATGACGACACGGGCTTCGACGGACAAGGCGCGCGCAATAGCGACGAGGTGGCGCTGCGCGATGGAAAGATCCTTCAGCCGTGTATAAGGGCTGATCGGCGCATCGATGGAGGTCAGCAGTGCCGCTGCCCGCGCGTTCATGGCAGACCAGTTGACGAGCCCCCACCGGTTGCGAGGTGCGTGCCCAAGGAAGATGTTTTCGGCGACAGAGAGTTCGTCGAACAGCACGGTTTCCTGATGGATTGCCGTGATGCCGTTGCGAATGGCGGCCTCCGCATTCCCAAAATGGACGGCCTTGCCATCGACGACAATCTCGCCGCTATCGGGCTGGTAGATGCCAGTGAGAATCTTGACGAGGGTGGATTTGCCCGCACCGTTCTCACCGATCAGCGCCGTCACGGTTCCCGGGTAGAGCGCGACATCGACATGATCAAGCGCCTTGACGCCAGGAAACGACTTGGAAATGTCGCGCATCTCCAGAAGCGGGGTTGGATCTTGAGCAGCCGCTTGTACGACAGACATGGGAACTCCCGCCGCGAGCCAACGTGAGCAAGGAAGGCGCAGGTTACCCGCGCCTTCACTCTGAGGTGTCGAGATCAGAAGATCTTGGCGAATTCGTCGACGTTCTTCGCGTCATAGACGAAGGGATCGGCCATGGCGGCTTCACCGTTGTCACCGACCTTGATCTTGCCCATGCGGCCGGCATTGATCTCCGAACCCGGCTTGCCGTCTGTCTCCTTCTTGACGAGACGATAGGCGAGCTGTGTCGCGGAATAACCGAGATCGATCGGGTTCCAGATCGCGAACTGCTTGGTTGCGCCCGAGTGGACCGCACCTGCCATTTCTGACGGCAGGCCGAGACCGGTCACGTAGACCTGGCCGATCTTGCCGGCATCCTTCACCGCCTGCGAGGCAGCGAGCACGCCAACGGTCGTGGGAGCAACGATCACTTTCACGTTCGGGTGGGAGGTGAGAAGGCCCTGGGCTTCGCGATAGCTCTTGTCGGCCAGGTCATCGCCATAGACGGTCGTAACGAGGTTCAGCCCGGGATACTTCGGAAGCTGCTTCTTCATCTCGGCAATCCAGGTGTTCTGGTTCGTCGAGGTGGAAGTGGCCGACAGGATGGCGAAGTCGCCCTTGCCGCCCGGCAGGTGATCGGCAGCAAGCTTCAGGCACATGTTGCCAATGAGCTCGTTCGACGACGGATTGAGATGAAGGATGCGGCCGTCCTTGTTGACGCCGGAATCCCAGGAAATCACCTTGATGCCGCGCTGGGCAGCCTTCTTCAGCGCCGGAACCACAGCGTCGGGATCGTTGGCGGAGATCGCGATCGCATCGACCTTCTGGGCGATCAGCGCGTTGATCACCTCGATCTGACCTTCAGCGGTCGTGGTGGTGGGACCGGTGTAGATGATGTCGACGCCGCCGAGCTCTTTCGCCGCTTCCTGAGCGCCCTTGTTGGCCGCCTCGAAGAAGCCGTTGCCGAGGGACTTCACGACGAGGCCGATCTTGATGTTCTCGGCGCTCGCCGTGCCCGTGAGAAGGGCGAGGCCCAGAGCGGTCCCGACGGCGAGTTTCGCGAATAGTTTCATGTTTTCTTCCTCCCTTGCAAACACCTCCGGCAGACTTCACGCTGCCGATGAGGATTCCGTTGGCTGCTCAACTGCCGAGACATTGGCAACAATCAGCTTGATGCCCGCTTCCTCGATCATGGCCTGGGCCGAGTCCGGAATGCCGTCGTCGGTGATCAGAGTAGAGACACGATTGAGCGGGCAGAGAATGAGGCTGGAGCGGCGCTGGAACTTGGTGGAATCCACCATCAGCACCAGTTCATCGGCTTGGTTGATGAGCTTCTGCTCGGCTTGAATGATCAGCGCATCCTGCTCCATCACGCCGAGAGGGCCGACGCCCTGAGCGCCCATGAACATGCGCCGCGCATAGAAGTTGCGCGTTACGTCGTTGTCGAAGGGCGAGAGAATTATGCTCTGATCGCGATAGACAGAGCCACCCGGCAGCATCACCTGGTTCTTGGAATGCTTGATGAGGTGCTCGGCAATCGCGAAGGAATTGGTGAAGACCTGCATCCGGCGGGCGGTGAGATAATGCACCATCTGGAAGGTGGTGGTTCCGCCATTGATGATGATGGCGTCACCATCATTGCAGAGCGCCACCGCCTCGCGAGCGATGGCGCGCTTCTTGGCAGTGTTCTCGCCTTCAGAAATCCGGAAGGGCTTTGCGGCCAGCGGGCTGATCTGCTGCGGATGCAGGGCCTCCGCCCCGCCGCGTACGCGGCGCAGGCGCCCCTGGACATGAAGGGCTGCGATATCTCGGCGGATCGTTGCCTCGGAGGCTTCCGTCAGCTCCATCAAATCCTGGATGGTCGCAACCGGCCTCTCCTGAACGAGGCTGAGAATGATCCGATGCCTTTCACGTTCGTGCATTATTCCTCACCAGAGTGCCGTAGGACCAAGCAAGATCACTAAGAAGCCATCAGATCCGCTTAAGAGCCATCCTACCGTCACGGAGATTTGGAGCACCGTCAATCATTTCCGATCTTATCCCTTCGTCTTATGATCTGTTTTGATCGTTTGTGACTGGTTTTGGTTGACAAGACTGGAGGCCTCGCCAATGTTCTTTGCCTAAGCGTGAGGCACTGCGCGCCCACTTTACAGCTCGGCAGGAGGACAACGTGGATACTGCGACGCAAACCGTGAAGCTGCTCGAAAACAAGTGGGATGACGCGAAAGCGGCCATCCTCGACGAGCCCGGCCTGCTCCTCTACCGCTCCAATCTGCTCGGCGCCGACAAGCGCATCACGAACTATGGCGGCGGCAACACCTCGGCCAAGGTGATGGAGACCGATCCCCTCACGGGCGAGGAGGTCGAGGTTCTCTGGGTGAAGGGCTCTGGCGGCGATGTCGGCACCATCAAGCTCGACGGTTTCGCAACCCTTTACATGGACAAGTTGCGGTCGCTGAAGTCCCTCTACAAGGGCGTCGAGGACGAGGACCGCATGGTGGGCTTCCTGCCCCACGCGACCTTCAACCTGAACACGCGGGCAGCCTCCATCGATACGCCCCTACATGGCTTCCTGCCCTACAAGCATGTCGACCACATGCACCCTGATGCGATCATCGCGATTGCAGCCTCCAGGAACTCGCGCGAACTCACGCAGGAAATTTTCGGCGACGAGATCGGTTGGCTGCCCTGGCGTCGCCCCGGCTTCCAGCTCGGTCTCGATCTGGAGGCTTTCGCCAAGGCCAATCCCCACGCCAAGGGCGTCGTACTCGAAAGCCACGGTCTCTTCACCTGGGCCGACAACGCGAAGGATTGCTATGAGCTGACGCTACGCATCATCAACCAGGCCATCAAGTGGTTCGCGAAAGAGACAGCCGGCAAGCCGGCCTTCGGCGGCGCCGTGACCACCAGCCTCTCCCGCGATGAGCGTCGCAAGATCGCGGCACACCTGATGCCTGAAATCCGCGGTAAGATCGGCCAGGCGGAGCGTAAGCTGGGACATTTCGACGATCAGGACGCGGTGCTCGAATTCGTCAACTCGTCCGACCTCAAGCCGCTGGCTCATCTCGGCACCAGCTGCCCGGATCACTTCCTGCGCACCAAGATCCGCCCCCTCGTTCTCGACTTCGACCCTAAGTCGCCGAATATTGACGCCGTGGTCGCCAATCTCGATGCGGCGTTGGAGGCCTATCGCGCCGACTACACGCGCTACTACGAGCAGTGCAGGCATCCGAACAGCCCGAAGATGCGCGATCCGAATCCGGTGATCTTCCTGATCCCTGGCGTCGGCATGCTGTCCTTCGCCCGCGACAAGGCCACAGCCCGCATTGCCAGCGAGTTTTATGTGAATGCCATCAACGTCATGCGCGGCGCTTCCTCGGTCTCCGAGTACCAAGGACTTCCCGAGCAGGAGGCGTTCGACATCGAGTACTGGCTGCTCGAGGAGGCGAAGCTCCAGCGCATGCCCAAGCCGAAGAGCCTTGCGGGCCGCGTGGCCTTCATCACCGGCGGCGCGGGCGGCATCGGACGCGCCACGGCCGAGCGGCTGATGGCCGAGGGCGCCTGCGTGGTTCTGGCCGATATCGATCAGGAATCGCTCGACAGCACGGTCGGCGATTTCGGGAAGCGCTTCAGCAACGACGTGGTGCGTGGTGTGAAGCTCAACGTCACGAGCGAGGACGAGATTCTTTCCTCCTTCATCGAGGCGTCAGTCGAATTCGGCGGCATCGATATTCTTGTGTCCAATGCCGGCATCGCCTCTTCGGCCCCCGTCGAGGACACCGATCTCGCCATGTGGAACAGGAACATCGACATCCTGGCGACCGGCTATTTCCTCGCCTCCCGCGAGGCCTTCCGCCTGTTCCGCCGCCAGAAGCTCGGGGGCAACATCGTCTTCGTGGCGTCCAAGAACGGTCTCGCCTCGTCGCCGAACGCGTCGGCCTATTGCACAGCGAAGGCCGCCGAGATCCACCTCGCCCGCTGCCTCGCACTCGAAGGCGCGGAGGCCGGTATTCGCGTCAACACGGTCAACCCGGATGCGGTGCTGCGCGGATCGAAGATCTGGTCCGGCGAATGGCGCGAGCAGCGTGCAGCCTCGTCCAAGCTCGCTGTCGACGAGCTCGAGGAGCATTACCGCAAGCGCTCCCTGCTGAAGCTGAACGTTTTCCCGGAGGACATCGCGGAAGCCATCTGCTTCCTCGCCTCCGACGCTTCGGCGAAGTCCACCGGCAACATCATCAACGTGGATGCCGGCAACGCCATGTCGTTCACGCGCTAAGATCAGGCCGGGGAGGAAACCATGGCAGAACAGAGAATCCGGGCTGAGATCATTGCCGTCGTCAACGAGAAGCATTCAGTCGCTCTTAAGGCCGATTACGATGCTCTCGGGGCAAAGCTCGCCCGCGAGGGCATCGATATCGATGCGATCACAGAAAAGGTCGGGAAGTTCTTCGTGGCCGTCCCGTCCTGGGGCGTCGGCACGGGCGGAACCCGCTTCGCCCGTTTTCCCGGCATCGGCGAGCCACGCAACATCTTCGACAAGCTCGATGATTGTGCGGTCATTCACCAGCTGACGCAGGCAACACCGTCCGTGTCCCTGCATATTCCATGGGACAAGGTGAACGATCCGCGGCAGCTGAAGACCCATGCGGATGCGCTGGGCCTCGGCTTCGACGCCATGAACTCCAACACCTTCTCCGATGCGCCGGGGCAGGAGCACAGCTACAAGTACGGCTCGCTCAGCCACACGGATGCGGCGACCCGCCAGCAGGCAATCGAGCACAATATCGAGTGCATCGAGATCGGCGAGGCCATTGGATCCAAGGCGCTGACGGTCTGGATCGGCGACGGCTCGAACTTCCCGGGCCAGACGAACTTAACTCGGAGTTTCGAGCGTTATATCGACGCGATGAAGGCAATCTATAAGCGGTTACCCGGGGACTGGCGCATCTTCTCCGAGCACAAGATGTACGAGCCGGCCTTCTACTCGACCGTCGTACAGGATTGGGGCACCAACTACCTGATTGCGACGGAACTCGGCGATAAGGCCTATTGCCTCGTGGACCTCGGCCACCATGCGCCGAACGTCAATATCGAGATGATCGTCGCCCGCCTGATCCAGTTCAAGAAGCTCGGCGGCTTCCACTTCAACGACTCCAAGTATGGTGATGATGATCTCGATGCGGGCTCCATCGATCCCTACCGCCTGTTTCTCGTCTTCAACGAGTTGGTGGACGCCGAGCATCGCGAGGCGGATGACTTCCACCCCGCCCACATGATCGACCAGTCGCACAATGTGACCGATCCCATCGAGAGTCTGATCCGCAGCGCCAACGAGATCCGCCGTGCCTATGCGCAGGCGCTGATCGTGGATCGGAAGGCGTTGGAGAGCTATCAGGAGTCCAACGATGCGCTCATGGCGTCCGAGACGCTAAAGGATGCTTTTCGCACCGATGTGGAGCCGATCCTCGCCATGGCTCGCCTGAAGGCTGGCGGTGCCATCGATCCCATCTCGGCCTATCGGGCGAGCGGCTACCGTGAGAAGGTGGGCAAGGAGCGCCCCGTGGTCGCCGGAGGCGGTGGCGGCATCGTCTGATGCCGCCAGTGTTCACCCTGCCTTCTCAGGCCGGCTGGCGCTCCACGAAAGTAGGCTTGCGTACTTGCAAGACGGTCAGACGCTTTGTCTCTCCCGTGCGTGTGGTCCAATCGATCGATTGGCCCACGGGAAGTCCGATCAGGGCGGTTCCAATGGGAGTGAGGACCGAGATCCTTCCTTTGGCGATGTCGGCTCATTCGGGTAGACGAGAATTACCGTCTGCACACGTCCCGCCACGTCGTCGCGGAATTCAACCTCACTACCCATGGAGACAGCGTCGACAGCATGGCGTCCCTTGGGAAGAACATGTGCCCGGTCGAGTTCTTCGCTGAGTTCGGCGGCGACATCGGGCATCGGGTTTGCAGCAGCTTCGGCAAGCTGCGACAGCCTCTCATGGTCGGTTGCGCTCAGGGTGATCCCAGGCTTTTTTCGGCCTGCAACTCTCAAAGTCATTTCATGTCTCCTGGTCTGTGTTGATGAGGTTGGTTGTTTTCACGCGGCGCTTGGGCCCGGATTGTCATCATCAGGCAATGGCGGCACGTGCGGCGTATCCGGCGCGATGCGTCGTGGGATCAGTCGGACAACCTTCCCGTCCGACTGCTCCGTGCCCTGAGGGATAGGCTCCGGCGAAGACTCGTCCGGTGTCGGGTGCATGGAAGGGCCTCCTTTGCCGCCAGAATGGTTCTGAGCGAGGGCAGATCTGAGGATTTGCGCCAGGAAGGCGGAGGATGGGTGAATTTCTTCAGGGCATGCCCCATTCAATGACCGGCCGAGATCAGGATCTGCTGGTCGAGAAGGGTGGCCCTCCGTCGTGCGGAACATGAGTTTCAAGAATTGTCGAAGCATAGCGCCGCACCGAATGCTGCTGCATCCGGCCTTACAAGATGTCCGAAGATTTCAGGTATCTTGGAGTCCCCGCGCTCTAAGCGCGGGGGCGCGTTGAGCTCGGGGCTAATTGCCCGCGATGAGGTTGCCTGACCGATGCAGGCCGCGACGGAATTGTGCAAAGCTCAACATGATGGTCAATGCTTGTCCATAATGCTGCCTTTGTCAAATCGCCTCGATGCGCCGCGTCGTCATGCCGAACGGAGGGATCGTATGTTCCGCTCGGCTGAATTCCTCGACGAGGGCAGATCACCACCTCGTGCAGCGCTGCGCCCTCACCCTGACTTGGCACGCATGCTCAAGTGCCGACGCGCCCTCTGTTGACAGATCCTACTAGGCAGTAGGAATAATACTGAACTTATAACATGATCAACGAAGGATAGGGGCGATCTCGTTCTCGGTTCGCAACCCGAAGAGGCACCCAAGTTCCTCGGAGCTCTTGGGTGGTCGGCGGCACAGAGATCGGTGCGCCGTCCTGAAGATCAGGGCTCCGATAGGGCCATCCATTTTCTCGGAGACACAATGAACGCCTTCTCCTCGTCCTCTCCTTCCATCATCGGTGCTCGAGGAACCGGCATTGCGCGAGCCGCCGTCATCGGTGCGGGATCCATGGGATCCGGCATCGCCGCGCAATTTGCCAATGCTGGCATCCCTGTGGATCTGCTCGACATTCGAGGGCCGGACTCATCTCCCAATAGTCCAGCCGAGGCAGGGATCGCACGTCAGTTCAAGGCAAACGGCTTCATGCATCCTGATGCTGCCAAACTCGTCCATGCCGGCAATATCGACGATGACCTTCAACGGCTTTCGCAGGCCGATTGGATCATCGAGGCCGTTGTCGAGAAGCTCGACGTGAAACGCGATCTTTACCGCAAGGTCGACAGCGTCAGAAAAAAGGGATCGATCGTTTCCTCCAACACCTCCACGATACGCCGTTCAGACCTGATTGCAGAACTTGGCCCCTCGTTTGAGGCCGACTTCCTGATTACGCATTTCTTCAATCCGCCGCGCATCATGCGCCTCGTCGAGATCGTCAGTTCTCCGGAGAACTCAACCAAGCTGGTGTCGCGCGCAAAGGCGGCATCGGAAGTCATTCTCGGGAAAACCGTCGTCGATTGCCACGATACGCCGGGCTTCATCGCCAATCGCATCGGCTGCTACTGGCTGGCGGTGGCTGCGCTCGAAGCAAAGATCCTAGGTCTCACTGTTGAGGAGGCAGATACGGTGATGGCGGCGCTGGGTATGCCGCGCACCGGCGTTTTCGGACTGCTCGACCTCATCGGCATCGACCTTATCCCGCACGTGTGGGGCAGCCTCATGAGCGCCCTGCCCGCTTCCGACGACATTCACGCCTATGATCTGCCCGCGGATCCGGTCGTCCAGGGCATGATCGCAGCAGGACAGCTGGGTCGAAAAGCCAAGGGCGGCTTCTACAGGATCAATGCCGACAAATCGCGTGAAGTGCTGGATCTCTCTTCAGGTCTGTACCGCCCTGAAGCGCCGGTCGATGCCGCCGCGCTACCAGGTAAGGGCCGCGATCTCGTAGCCCTTCTGCAGGCAGGCGATCCTCGCGGCCTCTATGGCTGGCGCGTGTTGTCCCGCCTCATCGCCTATACTGCCCATGTCGGCCCGGAAATCGCGAGCGACGTTGCCGCCATCGATACGGCCATGGAACTCGGCTATGCCTGGCGCGCAGGTCCGTTCAAGCTTGCCGAACGTTGCGGGATGGCAATGCTTGCGGAACGCTTGCCCCAGGGCGGGCAAGACGTGCCGTCCCTTCTTGCCTCTGCTATCCGAAACGAGGGCTTCTACGACAGGAACACAGGATCGGCACTCCGCACCGATGGCACGCGCGCGCAGCCGACAGACAAGATCGACGTTCTCACATTGTCGGCCCTCAAGTCACGCCAGCCGAAAATTCTTGGGAATGAAGGAGCCACGCTCTGGGATGCGGGCGACGGCATAGCCTGCCTCGAAGTCCATACGAAAATGAACAGCCTGACCCCTGCCGTTTTCGATGCGTTGGAGGAAGGTCTCGATAGGATCGCATCCGGGTTTCGTGGCCTCGTTATCGGCAACGACAACCCGCGCGCCTTCTCGGCGGGCGCCGATCTGTCGTACTTCGTCGATCTCTTGCGCAAGAAAGATTGGGCTGCGCTGGGGACATTTCTCTCGAGGGGTCAGAACCTCTTCCTGCGGGTGAAATATGCGCCCTTTCCTGTCGTTGCTGCCCCGGCCGGTCTCGCGCTCGGCGGCGGTTGCGAGCTGATGCTTCATTGCGATGCCATTGTGGCCCACGCGGATCTGGCGGCAGGACTTCCTGAAACGAAAGTGGGCATCGTGCCTGGCTGGGGAGGATGCACGCAGCTCCTGTGGCGCGGGCAGGAGCGAGCCAGGGACGCGGACGATCCTGTTTCCGTCGCGACAATGACATTCGAGACGATCCTCGCCGGCAATCCCTCGTCCTCGGCTCTCGATGCCTGGGGCAAGGGACTGCTGCGCTCGACCGACAGCATCGTCATGAACCGCGATCATCTGATCGGCAGAGCGATCCAGCGTGCAGCGTCCATGGCGAACGCCGGATACCATGTGCCTGACCGCTCGACGATTGTGCTGGCTGGTCCGTCAGGCAAGCACACGCTCATGGGGCTTATCGAGCAGCGCCGAGAGGCCCTTCGCTTCACTGAAACGGAAATGGCAATCGCCGAGACTCTCGCCTCGGTTCTGACAGGCGCGAACGGCATAAGCTGTGCCGCGTCCGAGGAAGACGTTCTGGCACTGGAGCGCGAGGCGGTGATTGCCCTCGCGAAGATGCCGGCCACGCAAGAGCGCATCGAGCACATGCTGGTGACCGGCAAGCCACTGCGCAATTAAAGCAGGTGTTATCTCACGAAGCCGGAGCAGATTCTCCGGCCTCCTCCTCCATGCTTTGCCCTCGATAGCCTCCGGGCCTGCAGAGGGCCGGATAGAGCCGCGCCATCTCACCCATGAGGAACTTTGCAGGCACGTCAAAGAACGTGCCGTGATTGACGACGTAGTCCATGAACGATCGCCCTTCCCCGTCGAAAGGTTGGAACAAGGCATCGCCAGTGCCGTCGAAGTCGAGCGGTTCGACACCAAGCCTGGCGCAGAGGCTCGCATTGAAGGTCGGCGTCGCCTTCAGCCACCGACCGCCGAGATGAACCTCGACATAGCCGTGATAGGAAAACAGGTCGGTGCCGACCGCCTTCAGCAGGCGGGGCGTCGCGAGATGGTTGCGCACGTCGGATAAGCCGATACGGGCCGGAATTCCGGCGGCGCGGCAGAGCGCGGCATAAAGAGCGGCCTTGCCGACGCAGTAGCCGCGACCCGCCGCCAGAACACTGCTGGCCCGGAAGGATTCAAGGTCGGTGTAGTCCACATACGGATCGTACCGGACGCTGTCGCGCACTGCTTCGTACAGCACCTTCGCGCGTTCTGCATCCCGACCAAGTCCAGCCGTCAGCTTCACGGCATGCTTGCGGATCGCAGAGTGGTCGCTGTCCACGTATTCGGCCGGGCCGAGACAAAGGCGCTGCTCGGTTGGATTCATGGCGCGGTTCCCTCTCCTGCCGGAACAAAGTCCGTCAGGAGGCTCGATTGGCGGATTTCCGGGATTGTTTTGGTGACGTGGGTGCGTTCGCAGCAGCGAGCTTCATCCCGGCCTTACCGTTTGTCTTTCTTTTTGCCTGGCCAGCACCCCCAACGCCGTTGACGAGCAGGTCGATCATCTGGTCCGCGAGTTCCTGCGGATTGAGTGGCCCGCGCGGGTCGTACCAGCGCGCGATCCAGCTCAACGCACCCGCTGCGGCAAAGGCCGCGATCTTCGGATCGCAAGGGCGGATGGAGCCGTCTTCGATACCCTCCGCGATGACGGAGCGGAACCGCTTGTCGATCCGTCCTTTCAGCGCACGCAGTTCCTTGCGCGTGCCAGGCGGAAGCGGATCCTCGCCCACGAGGATCAGGCAGCGGCCGAAATCCTCGGTGACGATCTGCACATAGACGCGCCAGAGAGCAATCAGCTTCGTAAGGCCATTGGCACTGGTTCCCTCGATCTGGGCCGAGGCATCCTCCAGCATCTCCAAACCGATGCGGACGCACTCGAACAGGATCTGATCCTTGTTCTTGACGTAGTAGTAGATCGTCGGCTTCGTGACGTTCAGGCGCTCGGCCACATCGTCCAGGGATGTCTTGTGAAAGCCGTTTTCATTGAATGCTTGAGCGGCGGCACGCAGCACGGCATCGCGCTTGACTTCGCGCTCCTTCTGCCGGTCGGCAGGCTTTTTCCAAGGGGATGCCGTCATGGGGTTCCTGAGTGATAAGGGGGGCGTAACCGCCCGCCCATGTAAGGGCCGCTCGGCAGGGCGTCCAAGGCAGGCACATCCCTCATTGGATTTCCTTTAGGCTCTCTCGATAGCCAGTGCGATGCCCTGGCCGCCGCCGATGCACATGGTGATCAGGCCATAGCGCCCACCTGTTCGTGCGAGTTCGTAAGCCGTCTTGACGGTCAGGATGGTGCCGGTGGCTCCCACAGGATGGCCAAGGGCAATGGCTCCCCCGTTCGGATTGACGCGCTCGGGATCGAGGCCGAGTTCGTTCGCCACGGCGCAGGCTTGGGCGGCGAAGGCCTCATTGGACTCGATGACGTCGAAGTCGCTGATCTTCATTCCTGTCTTCTCAAGCAAGCTCCGAACAGCGGGAACCGGCCCGATACCCATCTCACCGGGCTCCACGCCGGCATGTGCGTAGCCAACGATCCGGGCTAGCACATTCCGCCCTTCGCGCCCGGCCCGACCCTCCTCCATCAGAACGACAGCGGCCGCGCCATCGTTGATGCCGGAAGCGTTGCCAGCCGTCACCGTTCCGTCCTTGCGGAAAACAGGGCGAAGGGACGACAGACTCTCACGGGTCGTTTCGCCCTTGGGGTGTTCATCGGTATCGAAGGAAATGCTCTCCCGCCCTTTTCGCACTTCAACCGGAAGAATCTGGTCCTTGAAGCGCCCTTCCTTGATCGCGATCGCCGCACGACGCTGGCTTTCCGCCGCAAATGAATCCTGGCTGTCACGAGAGATCTGCCACTTGGATGCAACGTTCTCCGCCGTGATGCCCATGATGCCGTTCCCGAATGGATCCGTGAGGATACCGGCCAAGTGATCCACGACCAAGGCGTCTCCCATCCGCTGACCGAAGCGGGCCGTATGCAACAGGTGCGGCGAACGGCTCATCGCCTCCGCGCCACCCGCCACGGCCACCTCCGAATCGCCGAGCATGATGGACTGTGCGGCAGACACGATGGATTGGACACCGCTGCCGCACAGACGATTCACGGTCATGGCCGGCACCTCGATGGGGATACCGCCTTCGATAGCCGCGACGCGGCCGAGATAGGCATCCTTCGGCTCGGTGATGATCACGTTGCCGAACACCACGTGGTCCACATCCGCGCCTTCGAGCTTGGCTCGCTTCAACGCCTCCGCCACGCAGAGCGCGCCGAGCTGGGTGGGCGAATGGTTGGACAACGTGCCACCGAAGGTGCCGATGGCGGTCCTGACTCCCGATGCAATGACGACGCTGCGTGCCATCTTGAAAACTCCTCGAACCTGACTGTCTTATTCCGCCGCCACGGCGGGCGCTTCTCTGTAGAGCCCCTCAATCTCGGCGGCATATTTCCGATAGATATTCGCGCGCCGAACCTTCATGGTGGCCGTGACTTCATCGTCGTCGTGATCCAGCTCCTTCGTAAGGAGATGGAATTTCTTGATCTGCGCTACGGGCGCGAGCTGCCTGTTGGCACGCTCAACCTCCGCATCGATCAGTTCGCGCACGCGCCTGTTCTCCGCGAGGCTCTTGTAGTTCGTGAAGGGCACCCGGTTTTCCTCGGCCCACTTTCCGACGGTTTCCGCATCGATCTGGATCAACGCAGCCGGGTAGCGGCGCCCTTCGGCGATGACGATGCATTCCTTGATGAAGGCGCTGCTCTTGACCGTATTCTCTATCTCGGACGGACTGAGGTTCTTTCCGCCGGCAGTGATCATGATGTCCTTGAGTCGGTCCACGATCTTAACCTGACCGGCTTCGATTCTGGCCACGTCGCCCGTGTGCAGCCATCCGTCACGGATCGATGCGCGGGTCGCCTCCTCGTTGCGGTAATAGCCTTCGAAGACCATGTCGCCCCGTACGAGCAGTTCTCCGTCCGGGCCAATATCCACCTCCGCCCCATGAACCGCTGGACCGACGGCGCCCGGCAGGAGAGCGTCAAGCCGCTGGCCCGTGACCATGCCGGAGGTCTCAGTCAGACCATAGACTTCGATGAGCGGGATCCCGAGCGTGCGGAAGAAGCGAACGATCAGGGGGGAGATGGGCGCTGCACCGGTGAGCGCCACTTTGGCTCGCCGCAGGCCGATGAAATTCTGCAACGCCCGGAAGACCAGGAGATAGCAAATCCCGAATACCATCTTTTCACGTAAGCTGCGGTCGGCGGGCGCCTTCTCGGCGAAGGGCTCGCATAAGGAAACGGCCTTTTCATAGAGCCTGCGGCGAAAGCCCCTGGCCTCGATCATCTTGATATGGATGGCCGAATGCAGCTTTTCCCAGATCCGAGGCACGCCGAGGAACAAGGTTGGCGCGATCTCGCGCAGATCTTCCTGAACTGTTCTGATCGACTCGCCGAAACTGACGCAGGAGCCGGACTGGAGGGGCGCCATCACCGTCAGCATCTGCTCGGCCACGTGGCACAGCGGTAGATACGACAGGTTGGTGGTGACCTCCGTATAACCGAGCCGCTCGATCACAGCGGTGCCCTGAGCACGCATATTGCGATAGCTGAGCATGGCGCCCTTGGGCTTTCCGGTTGAACCAGAAGTGTAGACTATGAGACCGATATCGGTGGGGCTTTGCCCGGCGAGGCATTCGTCGATCAGGGCCGGGTGATCCTTTTCATAAGAGGCTCCCTTCTCAAGTACCTCCTTGAATGTCGAGAGCTTGTCGTTCTCGTAGTGACGCAGGCCTTTCGGATCGATTACCACGATGCGCCTGAGCTTCGGCAGCTCCTCCAGGCATTCGAGCACCTTATCGGTCTGTTCCTGATCTTCGCAGACCACCACCTCCGCATCCGAATGGCCCAGAACATACGATACCTCGTTGGCCGGACTGGTGGCATAGACACCGATGGTTACGCCGCCCACGAGGCCGGCGCCGAGCTGGGCGATCACCCATTCCGCCCGGTTCTCGGACAGAATGGCCACATGCCCGCGCGGCTCCAGACCCAATGACACGAGGCCCAGGCCGAAATGCTTGGCCCGATTGTAGTAATCGGCCCATGTGATCGGCTGCCAGATGCCGAAATCCTTCTGCCTCAGGGCAATGCGGTTGGGCATGCGTCGGGCATTGTCCCGCAGGAGCTGCGGAAGGGTCATGCTGTCGTGGTCGAGAGCTTGCGGCATGATGGTCCTCATGACAGCCAGCGCTTGCGGCGCTTGTAATGCTTCACATCCCGATAGCTCTTGTGGGTGCCGCCTCCTCCGAGACCGAGATAAAACTCCTGCACGTCCTGATCCTTGACCAGCCGCTCCACCGGTCCGTCGATGACGACCTTGCCCATCTCCATGATGTAGCCGTAACTCGCCACGGAGAACGCGACGGCGGCATTCTGTTCCACGAGCAGCATGGAGACGCCCTGCTCCGCGTTGATGCGCGCGATGATGGTGAAGATCTCCTCCACGAGCTTCGGCGACAGGCCGAGGGATGGTTCGTCGAGAAGGATGAGCTTGGGCTTTGAGATCAGTGCCCGGCCGATCGCCAGCATCTGCTGCTCGCCGCCTGAGAGATAACCGGCAAGTCCCTTCCGGCGCTCGTACAGGCGCGGAAAGTAGGAATAGACGAGATCGAAAGGCGTGATCGGCAAGCCGCGTCCGGAAAGCGAAAAGGTGGCGGCGGTGAGGTTCTCCTCCACCGTCAGATCCTCAAAAATGCGGCGGCCCTCCATCACATGAAACAGGCCGCGCCGCACGAGCCCGTGCGGCGTGAGGCTCGCAATATCCGTGCCGTCGAACTCGATCTGGCCTGCGGTAACGGCGCCGTCTTCAAGTTCGAGCAGATTCGAAACGGCCTTGAGCGTGGTGGACTTGCCCGCTCCGTTCGAGCCCAGAAGAGCGACGATCTCGCCCTTCGGAACCCGGAGGGACAGGCCGCGGAGAACCTGGATCGTCCGGTTATAGACGACCTCGACATTGTTGACGTTCAGAAGGATCTCCGCGTCCATGGGTTTACTTTCCGAGCTGGATCCAATCGGAGGCCGGAAGCATCTGCTTCTGCTTGGCATCGAAGCGATAGATGCGGCCGACCGGCACGGAATTGCCGGGGATGGAGATCGGAACGCCGAAGATGCCGCCTGTGTCGAAATCCTTGATGGTGTTGAGCGAGGCCTTCAGATTCGCGCCCGTCAGCTCCTTGCTGGCATCAAGGGTGCGCTTCACCGCTTCCGTCATCAGCATTGCAGTCACGAAGCCCTGCATATAGGCCGTGGACTGATACTCGGGTCGCATCTGCCGGATCTTGTCCAGCATCGGCGCGGTGCCCTCCTTGTCGTAGTAGTAGCGGTAAGGCATCACGCCCATGAAGCCGTCGGCGGCCTCGCCCATCTTCTCCACCATGGAATTGTCCATGGACCAGAAGGTGCCCATGAAGCGGCTCTGCATGCCCATCTGCTTCGCCTGCTGGATGAATTCCGGGATCGGTGCGAGCACGTAGCCATGGAAGATCGTGTAATCGGGGCGCGCACGGCGCAGCTTGAGCACTTCCGTGGACACATCCACGCTGCCCGGCGGCGTCACGATCTTCTCGACAACCTTCAGCCCGAGTTCCGTGGCGAGCTTTTCGCCCGGTGCGATGGGATCACGCCCGAACTCCGTGTCGGAATAGACGAAGGCGATGCTCGCACCCGGCTTTTCCTTGGCGATGTGGCGCATGAGGATGCCGAACATCTCCGTGTAGTCGGGACCTGGCAGGAACTGCAGCGGGAACTTCTTCGGATCGTTCAGCTCCGACGCAAAGGATGCGCCGGCCATGATCATTGTGCCCTTGCGCTCGAGTTCGGGATTGATCGTCTTCGCGAAGCCCGTCGAGTCACCGTAATAGAGCGAGACCTTGTTCTGGCCGGTGATCTTGTTGAAGGCCGCCACGGAGGCGTCCACCTTGTAACCGGTATCCTCGGCCACGTACTTGATCTTGCGGCCTTTGATGCCGCCCGCATCGTTGACGATCTTCAGGTAATCCTGAATGCCCGCGTGTATGCCGACGCCTGCGAAGGCGAAGACGCCGGTGAGGGGGATCGATCCGCCGAGGACGATCTCCTCATTCTGGGCCTGCGCTCTGGCATCGACCGCGCCGAGCGTAAGCCCGGCCATCGCCGCTCCTATGAGACTTCTCCGCGATAACGTGAGTTTCATGTGATTTCCTCCCGATAGTCTTTATGTTCTGAAGGGCCATAGATGGAAGAAACGTCGGATCCTCTGCCAGATCTCGGCAAGGCCCTGTGGTTCGAAGATGAGGAACCCGACGATCAGAGCACCGAACACGATGGTTCGGATTGGAGCGAGGAGGCTGAGCGCATCCGGCATCCAAGGCGTGATCCAGCCGACCACGAGCTTGAGAATCTCCGGCACCAGCGTCATGAAGGTGGCCCCGAGAATGCCGCCTAAGATGGTGCCCATGCCGCCGACGATGATGGCCGCAAGGTAGAAGATCGAGTTGATCAGCGGGAAGCTCTCAGGCGTCACGACGCGGAAGAAGTAAGCCCACATCCCACCCGCGACGCCCGCGTAGAACGACGAGAGAGCAAAGCTTGTCAGCTTGGTCTGGAGCAGCGGAATTCCAAGCACCTCCGCCGAAATGTCCCGGTCGCGGACGGCGATGAACGCACGCCCAACGCGGGTGCGGAAGAGATTGGCTGCCCCCAGCACCATGAGCGCCGTCACCGGGATAATGAGCCAATAGAGTTTCTGGGGCTGGTCGAGCGCGATGCCGAGGAAGCCTGCAGGCGGCATCGAGAGGCCACGGGTTCCGCCGGTTAGCGGCCAATGCGCAAACACGAAGTGCAGGATCATCGACGCCGCGATGGTGGCAATCGCGAGATAGAGCCCCTTCACCCGAAGGCTCGGGATGCCGAACACCACGCCGACCGCCGCGGTCATTCCGCCAGCCAGCAGCAGGTTGATGAAAAACGGTGTGCCGACGCGGGTTTCAAGCACCGCGACCGTGTAGGCCCCGACGCCCATGAAGGCCGCCTGTCCCAGGCTCACGAGCCCAGTATAGCCCGTGAGGATGTTGAGACCCGTGGCGCTTGCCACGTTGATGGCGACCAGACAGGCCAGATAGACCCAGTACGGGCCGGCCACGAAGGGGAAGATCATGAGCCCAAGCGCGAGAAGTCCGAGCCAGACCCATTGCACTCTCGTGTCAAACAAGGCCTCATCGGTCGCGTAGGAGAGTTTTATGGTTCCGATGCGCATCAGAGCCTCTCGATCTCATGGGTACCAAAAATGCCATAGGGCCGGATCATCAGGATCAGGATCAACAGGCTGAATGTCGCGAGCAACTTGTATTCGCCGCCGAGGAAGCTGCCAGCGAGCGCTTCGACCAGTCCAATGAGAAGCCCGCCGACCAGCGCGCCTGCGACGGAGTCGAGGCCGCCGACGATCACGACCACGAGCACGGACAATCCAAAGATGCCCATCGTGGGGGAAATGCCGCCAATGGCACCGACGATCACTCCGGCTCCGGCGGCCGTGGCACAGGCCGCCATCCAGGACAGCGAGAAGACACGCCCGACATCGATCCCCATGGAATAGGCCGCACCCTGGTCACGCGCGGTTGCGCGCAGAGCAACGCCTCCCCGGGAAAATCTGAGCGCCACAACCGCTCCAGCAATGAGAAGAGCGGCTATGATCGCGCCGTAAGCGACCTTCGGAGCGACATAGGCCTCGCCCAAGAAGATCGGCGTGTTGGGAATGAACTCGGGTAAACGCAGCGGGTCGGCGCCCCAGGCGAGTTCGACGATCCCGGCCAGGATGGAACCTAACCCGATCGTCACCATGAAGACCGAAATGGGGCTCTCGCCGAGCATGGGACGGATGAGGGTGCGCTCCACCAGTACGCCCAAGGCGGCACCAGCGAGGATCGTCAGCGGAATGGCGGCCCATATGGACAGGCCAGCTCCCGCGACAAGCCCAAAGAACACATAGCCACCAAGCATGAGGATCTCGCCGATGGCGAGATTGACCACGCGGGTCGCCTTGTAGATCAACACGAAGGCGACACCGGTCAGCGCGTAGAGAGCGCCTGCGCCCAGACCGGCCAGAGCAACTTCCGTCAGATAAAGCCAATCCATCACGCGGCCTCCGTCTTGCGAATGCGCTGCGCGAGATCGCCTGAGCCGAGATAGGCGCTGACGACGGCAGGATCGTTCTGCACGTCAGCTGGACGCCCCTGCGCGATCACTTGACCGAAGTTGAGGACGACCACATGATCGGAGATATCCATCACCATGCCCATATCATGCTCGACCATCAGGATGGTGATGCCCCACTCCTCCTTCACGTCCAGGATGAAGCGGGCCATATCCTCCGTTTCCTCCCGGTTCATCCCCGCGACAGGCTCGTCGAGCATGAGAATGCGAGGGCGCATGGCGAGAGCGCGTGCAAGCTCCACGCGCTTCTGCAAGCCATAAGGAAGCGCCGCTACGGGCGCGTGGCGGATATGCTGGATCTCAAGGAAGTCGATGATGCGCTCCTCGACCTCGGCCCGGAGTTCCATCTCTTCCCGATGCGCCCGCCCCCTGTAGAACAGAGCGTCGAGAACATTGGTCTTGAGATGGGCATGGCGACCCAACTTGATGTTGTCCAGCACCGTCATGCCCCGGAACAGGGCGATATTCTGGAACGTGCGCGCCAGCCCTCTTTTGGCTCTCGCGGGCGGCCGCTCGCGGCTGATATCCTCACCTTCGAAGATGATCCGCCCCTTGGTCGGCCTGTAGAAGCCGGAGATGGAATTGAACATGGATGTCTTGCCGGCACCGTTCGGCCCGATGAGGGCGGTGATCGAGCCTTCCTGCACCTCGAACGAAACGCCGGAGAGTGCGCGCAGGCCGCCGAAGGACAGCGAGAGCACGTCGACTTTCAGGATCGGAGCGGCGGTCTCGCGCGAGGATCGGTTGAGGCCGTCTGACATGCTCTAGTGTCCCTTGAATTGCGCAGGAGCCTTGTTGAGAAAGGCGGAGACGCCCTCCTGGAAATCCTGTGTTCGCGAAAGCGCCTTGAAGGCCTGGCGTTCGGCTTCGAGCTGGGCGTCCAAATCCCTGTTGAAGGATGAGGTCAGCAGATCACGGATGCGGTGATAGGCAGCGGAAGGTCCTGACGCGAGACGTGCGGCAAGCCGAGCACATTCGCTGTCGAGTTCCGCCTCCGGAACCACCCAGTTGACGAGACCGAGCCGAAGGGCTTCGGCCGCGTCGATGGTGTCGGCCAGCAGCGCGAGCTCCTTCGCTTTCCTCAAGCCCACGATACGCGGCAGGTGGTAGGTCGAGGATCCATCAGGGCTTACGCCGATGCGCGCATAAGCAAGCGTGAATTTCGCCGTCTCGGTTGCAATGGCGAAATCACATGCCAACGCGAGGCTGAAGCCCGCCCCCGCCGCAGCACCATGAACGGCGGCAATAGAGGGCTGTGGAAGGCCGTCGAGCAGCCGCAGCGCCTCATGGAACGGAGTGATGATCTCGTTAATAGCCGCCTCGGGATCGCCGTCCCCGAACCGGCCGACGTCCCCTCCGGCACAGAACGCCCGTCCCTCTCCGCGCAGCACGATAGCGCGCACGTCCGAGCGGTCTGCGATGACTTGAAGCGTTTTCAGAAAAGCTCTCGCCGCTCCTGCGTCGATGGCGTTGAGCACCGACGGGCGGTTGAGCTTGATCGTTGCGACGGCGTTGGCAACGGACAAGGTGATCGAGTCAGAACTCTGCACCACCAGCATCTCCTCCCATAGGACGCGCTGGGGATCGCCAACGCTTGACCTGATGGCCGGATATGCTCTTAGGCGGCATTCTCGGCTTCTTGTTGGTGGACCAACAGTGAACTGGCCTACTCTCAAATCGTATTCTTACTCACGAGTAGTAGTCAACACGCCTTCCCTTCTCCGAAAGATGAAGCGTGTAAGGCATGATCCCGGCAACGCAGGCTCCCAAAGCGACTTGCCTGTTGTCGTAAGTGAGGGATGCTTGACGGGAAATAAGCCAGGAGCTTACCTTTTAGTCATAAGACTACCACCAGGTAGATAGAAAATAATTTCGGGAGGATGGACACCGCAGCCCTGTCGGGCAGGCGACCGCGCCGAGTGCATCGGCGGGATTTGCATGGGTGCGCGAAATCATATCGAACGATCACCCTGTCCGGCGCTGCCTACAATTGCCTGTCCCCTCATATGAGGATGGAAGGAACCCATGACCTATCGCTCATCCTGGATGACCGGCGAGCTCGATATCTTTCGAGAGACGTTCCGGCGCTATCTCTCCACCAATCTCTCTCCCCGAGCGGGGCGATGGCGCGCCGACAAGATGATCGACAGGAATGCGTGGCTGGCTCTTGGTGAAATGGGCGCGCTTTGTCCGGATGTTCCGGAAGAATATGGCGGCCTCGGCGGCACCTTCGCCCATGTGGCAGCCGTGATCGAAGACCTCGAGTACGAATTGCCTGAGATGGCTCTGCCCGTAGCGGTGCACAATGCCATCGTGGCGCAATACGTCATGCATTTTGGTTCGCACGAGCAGAAGCAGCGCTGGCTGCCTGGATTGGTGACGGGCCAGCTCATCGGTGCGATCGCCATGACGGAGCCCGCTGGCGGATCCGATCTTCGGGCGCTTCGCACCCGCGCCAGCCGCAAAGGCAATGCCTATGTGCTGAATGGATCGAAGACCTTCATCACGAACGGTCAGGTCGCGGACCTCATCATCGTCGCAGCGAAGACTGATCCGGACCAAGACACGAAGGGCATCTCGCTCCTCATGTTGGAATCCAAAGGCAGCGGCGGCTTCAGGCGGGGCCGAAACCTCGACAAGATCGGGATGCACGCCTCGGATACGTCCGAGCTCTTCTTCGACAACGCCTTCGTTCCCGCCGAAAACCTCCTCGGCAGCGAGGAAGGCCGCGGGTTCTATCAGATGATGGAAATACTGCCTAAAGAACGCCTCGCCATCGCGGTCTCAGCGGTTGCATCCATCGAGCGCATGATCCAGCTGACTACGGACTACGCGAAGGATCGCAAGGCATTCGGAAAACCTATTCTGGAGTTTCAGAACACGGCCTTCGTTCTGGCTGAGCGAAAGAGCGAAGCCCTGATCGCTCGCGTTTTCCTGGACTGGTGCGTCGAACGGGCCATCAAGGGCGAGCTTGATCAGGTGTCCGCGTCAATCGCCAAATACTGGACGACGGACAAGCAGTGCGAAACCGCCGACGAATGCCTGCAGCTTCATGGCGGCTATGGCTACATGAACGAGTTCGAGATTGGTCGGCGTTATCTGGACGCGCGCATTCAGCGCATCTACGGTGGCACGAACGAGATCATGAAGCTTCTGATCGCCCGCTCTCTTTAGGATGAGAGATCACACAGCGACGATAAGTTGAGACATCATCGATCCGCTGCTGTCGTGAAGGATGCGGCTTTCAGAGAGGGCCGGTGCGAAGCGTAATCCGAGATCGATCCTGTCGACACGGGATCGGCCACTCCGGGCGACACAGGATTGCTCAGCGCGGTCCGGAGCTGTCGCAAAAGGCCTTTCCGCTTGGCTTCGTAGTAATATCCGCCAGCATAAAGGGCGACAGCGCGATCCTGATTTCCGCCAGCAACCCTATAGGCATTGGCCAGATACGGGACTGCGTAGGTCAGATTGGTACCGGCGTCGAGCAGCCCTGATGCCGGGCCTGTGTAGCCCATGCCGCGCGCCGTATCGTGGCGGATCTGCATGAGGCCCCAGTAGACTCGATTCCGTGCCCGGGCATTATAGCCGCTCTCTCTTTTGATGACCCGATGTACCAGTGTTTCCGGCACCCCATGGGCCTTGGCGTGTTGCGCGACAAGAGCATCAATGGCGGCACGGTCGGAGGCGAGTGCTGGCTGGACACAAGCGATCACAGCACAGCCCAGAACGAGACGAGCGATCATGGCAACCCCTTTATTTAAGGAGGCCATTGTCTGAGCAAACGTGGCAATTAGGCGTCAGCTTGGCTGTAACGCCTGATATCACCGGATATGAAATAACAGATCGAGCCCTGTCAGCAGTAGCGAACGACGGCTCAAAACTCATTCGGCGTTCCTGCTTGTTTCGAGTGTCGAACCTTATTCGTGTAGAGTACCGGCGCTTCCGCCTGCCCGTCTCTTAGGAATCCAGCCATGAAAATCTTCGACCTCACCGGTCGCCTCGCCCTCGTCACCGGCTCCTCCAAGGGGATTGGTTACGCAATCGCTCGCGGTCTCTCGGAAGCCGGTGCCACCGTCGTCTTGAACGGCCGCGACAGGGAGCAGTTGGAGAAAGCCCGTGCAATGCTGTCAGCAGAGGGGCACAAGGTTCATGCGCGCTCCTTCGATGTCACGGATTTCAGAGCGGTCGAGGCGGCTATCGCCGAAATCGAAGCAGAGATCGGACCGGTCGAGATTCTCTTCAACAATGCGGGGCTTCAGCACCGGGCCCCGCTGGAGGAGTTTCCAGTTGAAGCTTGGGAACGATTGAAGGCCACCAACATCGACAGCGTTTTCTTCGTTGGGCAGGCGGTGGCCAAGCGCATGATTCCCCGCGGCCACGGCAAGATCATCAATGTCGCCTCCGTGCAGGCCGAACTCGCGCGCCCAGGCATTGCGCCCTATACGGCAACCAAGGGTGCGGTGAAGATGCTGACCAAGGGAATGGCGACCGATTGGGCGCGGCACGGCTTGCAGGTCAATGCGCTTGGCCCTGGCTATTTTAAAACCGAACTCAATGCCGCTCTCGTTGCCGATCCTCACTTCAGCGCTTGGCTTGAGAAGCGCACGCCCGCAGGTCGCTGGGGGAATATGGATGAATTGATCGGCGCCGCCGTGTTCCTGGCTTCCGATGCCTCGAGCTTCGTCAACGGCCATATCCTTTATGTCGATGGCGGCATCACTGCCAGCCTGTGACATACAGCCCATTCCAGCGTCAGCCACACGCTCGCTATCTATGTCGAGAATCTTTTTGCAACGGGTTCAGGCCCGGTGCGCCTGACTGGCAATGCGTCGTCCAACACGGTCAAGGGCAATGCCAGCGCCAATACCCTCAGCGGCGGCTTGGGTAGCGACACGCTCCATGGCGGTTCGGGCAAGGCCATCTTCGTGTTCAACACCAAGCCATCATCGAGCAGCATCGACAGTCTCGCCGATTACAAGGTGGCAGACGACACGATCCACCTGGAGAATGGCGTCGTCACCAAGCTCGCAGATGGCAAACTGGCTTCCTCCGCTTTCTGGACAGGCGTGAAGGCGCACGACCGGGACGACCGGATCATCCACGATTCCGCCAAGGGCTACGTGTACCATGATGCGGACGGCACAGGCGCATCCAAGCAGGTACTGACCGCCACCACAGCCAAGGGCCTCAAGATGACCTACGGCGAGTTCCACGTCATCCAAGACAGCTCCCGCGCAAGATCACTGCAGGTTTTCGGAGCTGCCCACGTCAACGCGGTGGTCCCGCACCTGTTCGGCATATTGAAAATGAACACATTCCATATGGATCTGCATCCTGGTGCCACTTAACCGTGGCGGTTGGCATAGCGACGCTTCTTGGTGAGGTTCTTCTGCCCCTCGAGTGTCTTGGCAGGCGCGATTACCTCCCGATAGCGGCGGGTGTGCCTTTTGAACGACGGTCTCATGCGAGCTTTACCGGCCATGAGCTTTACCTCCTGTTTCAATTTCGCGAGTGGAAGCATGAAACCATATTCGCCCGCCACTGGCACCTCCTCCCGAATAGGTACAGAGCGCCTTCGAAACTCAGGCTGCCAAGCTGGGGAGGGATGGCTTACTCCCGCAACACGGCTGCCGTCTCGAACGCAACGGCTCCAGCTTGGCCATTACGCAACAAGTATTGGGGCATTCCTGAGAGTCAAAATTGATTCGGAACGACCCGTCCGAGAGTCGCGTTTGAGTCGAACCCGAATCACTTCGACTCAGCAGAGAATCCAAACGACTCTGCGGGCCAAGTATTTTGTCAGGAGTATACTATGGCACCGCGGGCGAACTGGAAGGGATACTTAAAGTTATCTCTGGTTTCGTGCGCCGTCGCATGTACCCGGCGACGTCTTCATCTGAACGAGTACGCTTTCACACTCTCAACCGGGAGACCGGGAATCGGGTCAAACGTCAGTTCATCGATGCGGAGACTGGCGAGGTCGTCGAATCCGACCAGCAGGTCAAGGGCTATGAGGTCGGCAAGGGTTCCTTCATCCTCATGGAGGACGAGGAACTCGAAGCCATTCGGATCGAGAGCACCCACAACATCGACATCGAAAGCTTTGTCCCGCGAGATCAGGTGGATGAGCGCTATCTCGATATCCCTTACTACATCGCCCCAGACGATAAGGTGGCACAGGAGGCCTTCGCGGTCATCCGCGATGCCATGCAGGAAAAAGAACGAGCCGGCGTCGCCCGCGTCGTCATGGCCCGACGTGAGCGAATGGTTCTCCTGGAACCGCTGGGCAAGGGTATCCTGGCGACGCTGCTACGCTATCCGTACGAGGTGCGTAGCGAAGAGGCGTACTTCGAGGGCATCCCAGAGATGAGGTTGCCGGCAGAAATGAAGGACCTCGCCGGTCATATCATCGAGACGAAAGCTGCCGACTTCGATCCCTCGCGGCTTGAGGACCGCTACGAGAAGGCTGTCGTCGAACTGATCCAGTCGAAGCAAGGCGGCAGAGCTCCGAAAACCCCGGACACCCCCAAGCCGTCCAATGTCGTGAACCTCATGGAGGCCCTGCGTCGCAGCGTTGATGCGGAACGTGCGCCGGGTGGGACGAGGAAATCCGCAGCCAAGGCAAGCACTCGTCGCGCGCCGGCCAAATCCACGGCGAAGAAGAGCCGGTCGGCGGCTCGCGGCCCGGCGCGCAAGGCAAGCTGACGGACAGGACTAGACCGTGGCGCGCTCATCCAAGACGCCAGTGCCCGCCGACGACAAGGCAATGCTGCGCCGGGGCAGTCGCGATGTGGCTCTTCGCTCAGCGCCCCTTGCTGCCTATACGGCGAAGCGGGACTTCGCGGCGACGCCTGAGCCGAAGGGTCAGGCAGGGCGTGCACGAGGAAACCGCTTCTGCGTTCAGAAGCATGATGCCCGCCGGTTGCACTTCGACCTCCGGCTGGAACTCGATGGCGTCTTGAAGAGCTGGGCCGTGACGCGTGGCCCGAGCCTGGTTCCGGGCAACAAGCGGCTGGCAGTCCACACCGAGGACCACCCGCTCGAGTATCTCACCTTCGAAGGCGTGATCCCGAAAGACGAATATGGCGGCGGCACGATGATCCTGTGGGATCAGGGGCGCTGGATGCCGGTCGGCGATCCTCACAAGGCCTATGCGAAAGGACATCTTGAATTTGTGCTTGATGGCCAGCGCCTCAAAGGGCGCTGGCATCTCGTACGCATGCGTGCGAAGCCCCGCGAGACAAAGGAACAATCGCTCCTCATCAAGGCCGAGGACGAGCACGCCCGAGAACCCGGAGATCCGGAGTTGGTCGACACCGGGACGACATCGGTTCTCTCCGGCCGAACGAATGCTGATCTTGCTGCCGTGGGCGACATCCGAAAGGACCACAGAAAGCGGGAGCAAGCAGCTGAAGGAAGCAACAAGCGCACCTTTGAGCTTTCCCGCGTTACGGGGGCGAGGAAGGGTCTCCTTCGGCCCTTTCTGGAGCCGAGCCTTGCCACACTCGCCGACAAAGCCCCAGACGGCGACGAGTGGATCCACGAGATCAAGTTCGACGGCTATCGGCTGCAAGCGCGGATCGAGGGGAGCACGGTTAAGCTCCTCACGCGCAAGGGCCTCGACTGGACCGCGAGGTTAAAGCCCATCGCCGACGCACTCCGAAGCCTGAAACTCGGATCGGCGCTCATCGACGGTGAACTCGTGGTCGAGGACGAGACGGGCGTGTCGAGTTTTGTGGCATTGCAGGCTGACCTGAAGGCAGGCCGTGCCAATCGAATGGCGTTCTATGCCTTCGATCTCCTCTATGCCGATGGTTACGATCTCTCCGAAGCTCCGCTCCTCGAGCGGAAGACGCTGCTCTCTGCTCTCCTTGATGATGCGCCGGCCGGAGGCGTGTTGCGCTATAGCGCTCATATCGAGCGGGACGGCGACGCGATGATACGGCACGCCTGCCGCCTGGGGCTGGAAGGGATCGTCTCGAAGCGCAAAGACAAGCCTTATATCGGCGGACGCAGCCTGCATTGGCAGAAGACCAAGTGCAGCCATCGTCAGGAATTTGTCGTCGCAGGATATGTACCGTCGACGACCGCACAGAAAGCACTTGGTTCGCTCGTTCTGGGGATCCATGAGAAAGGCCGTCTGGTCCATGTCGGCCGCGTCGGCACAGGGTTTTCGGCCGCGCTGGCCCGCGATCTATGGCATGAGCTTGAGCCGTTGAAGCGCCCAACCTCCCCGTTCGGGCATCGGCTATCCCCTGACGCGTCTCGCAACGTGCGCTGGGTGAAGCCGATCCTCGTTGCAGAAGTCGAATTGCGGGGCTGGACGTCGGATGGCTTGCTGCGACATGCCTCATTCAAGGGACTGCGCGAAGATAAGGATCCCAGCGAGGTCGTGCGCGAAACGAAGGCATGGCCTGCTACTGGCGGGAGCAGAAGCCACTCTCATGCCATCACGCTCACGCATCCTGACCGTGTGTTCTGGCCTGATACGGGCCTGACGAAGCTGGGCTTGGCCGATTACTACGCCGATATTGCCGATTGGATCCTGCCTCACATCGCGGCGAGGCCACTCGCACTGGTGCGCTGCCCGTCGGGAACGGACAAGGCCTGCTTTTTTCAGAAACACTCGTGGAACGCCATGAGCAGCTTGGTTCACTGTCAGAGTGTCGCTGGAGACGAGGTACTCTTCGTGGAAGATCTCGATGGGCTCCTTGCACTGGTACAGTCCGGTGTGTTGGAGATCCATCCATGGGGCTCGACCCTGCGAGACATCGAGAGGCCGGATCGCATCACGATGGATCTTGACCCGGCCGAGGATGTGCCCTGGTCGGTTCTCATCGAGGCTGCGTTCGAAGTTCGCGAGCGGCTGCGCCATGTCAGGTTGGAAAGTTTCGTCAAGACGACAGGCGGCAAGGGACTGCACGTCGTGACCCCGCTAAAACCGAAAGCCGGCTGGGATGAGACAAAAGCCTTCGCCCAATCCCTTGCCGAGGACATGGCCGGCGACAGCCCGGACCGTTATGTCGCGACCATGGCCAAGCGAGCCCGCAAGGGCAGGATTTTCATCGACTACCTTCGCAATGGGCGGGGTGCGACGGCAGTCGCCGCCTACTCGACCAGGGCGCGTTCTGGTGCTTCAGTCTCGACGCCCTTGGCCTGGGACGAACTCTCGGCCTCGATCCGTCCGAACCACTTCACGGTCGACAACCTGCCGACCCGCCTTGCGCACATGAAGACCGATCCCTGGGCCGATCTTGGCAGGGCCGATCTTGGCAGGGCCGACCAGGTGCTGCCCGAATCACAGAAACTCCGCCGCAGGCACCGTTCGCGCTAGGCTCACCTGCACCTTCACACGGTTTTCCGCACGCTGAACGGATCCGCTCCCGTGTGAATCCCGTGGAGAACGGGGATAAGGTGGGCAATTGTCATCAGTCCTCGATCCCTAAGGACCAGAACACGTTCTCGACCTGACGATAAAAAACCTAGGCGAATACGGGGGCGCAGGAGCAGATCGATGCGCCATCATTTTCACTGCACGGATGGCTGGGAGTTGATCCTAGACCTCCGCGGACGCTCGATGAGGGCCGACGGCGATATCGGCAAGCAGGCCGAAGCTGTCGCCCGACGTCTCATGACGGAAGTCCTCATCTCCGCCGACTGGTCTCGGTGGCTCGTGTGCGTCCACAATGATCTCGGCGAGCAGATTGCAGTTGTACCCTTTCCGGTTCCACAGCGGATTTCGGCACCTGCCGTGCAATTGCCGATGACGGTATCCGCGTGCAGCAGTGCGTATTGCTGAGGCCTGCGCCACGACCAATCCGCCCGTCGCCCTCCACAGGGCGTCACGCCCCGAAGCTCCCTGCCCTGCAAGTATCTGCGCAGCCTCAGCAAGCCGAGTGACAGGCGTGATTGCTGTCAGCGCCTCAGACGCCTCACATTAGCCCGCACACGTTTGCGGTAGCCCTTGACGACCTTGTGGGCCGATCCACCGGCAGCCATCGTTGCAGAAGCCTCGGCAAAGGCAGCAACCTTCTCCGTTACCATCAACATGGACTCAGCAGGCGTTCCCCGACCAAAAGCGATCTGGGTCAGTCGGGTCCAGATGACGACCTGAGACTCAACTGCCAGCCTGTTCGTCTCCATGGCCAGTTTCATCCATGAAAAAAACATCAGTGCCCCATTCCGATTACCGCGGCTGAACCTGCCGCTCCGTGCTCGTGCCCCAGAAACGACCGAAGATTGCTTGATTGATATAGATCAGTGTCCAGGTATCGTGAGTTAATAGATTGAAGGGGTGCAGGTCTCTGTGACCGTTTGTCTGCCTTCCTGCGGCTTAGGGCTCGGGCCAGCACCGCGCAACATAACCCTCAAACAAGGCATACATCTCGAACAACAGCCGGGGCGAAAAGAACAAATTCGCCCCTCGAGGCGGCTTCGCATATCGTCCTGTCGCTACAAGAGCAAGAATCGCCGGAGCGTCGGGATTCCAACCTTATATGAGATCCTGGTGTTCAGAATTCATCGAGCGCGCTGATGTCCTGGGGCGGCCTCGTAGGCTATCGTGAACGATGAATACCGTCTTCAGGAAGCAGGCATAGCCCTGGCTAGCGCGCGAGCCATCCGCCATCGACGGGCAGGATGATGCCATGAACATAGTTGGCAGCTTGTGAGGCCAGGAAGACCGCGGCACCCCCGATATCCTCAGGGTGGCCCCATCGGCCGGCCGGAATGCGTGACAGGATCTCTGAGCTTCGCTTCTGATCCTGGCGCAAAGCCTCGGTATTATTGGTTTCGATATATCCGGGCGCGATGGCATTCACGTTGATGCCCTTCGCGGCCCATTCATTCGCCAGGAGACGGGTGAGACCGGCGAGCCCGCTTTTGCTCGCCGTGTAGGATGGCACGCGAATGCCACCCTGGAAGGATAAAAGCGAGGCGATGTTGATGATCTTTCCGCCTTTTGCATCCTTCAGCATTCGTCTTGCTGCTGCCTGAGACAGAAAAAATGTGGTCTTGAGATTGACATTCATCACGTCGTCCCAATCGGCCTCTGTGAAATCGACGGCATCACTGCGCCGGATGATCCCGGCATTGTTGACAAGAATATCGATCCGGCCACCAACCCTCTCGGCCGCATCCAGGATCATCTCAATGGGCTCGAGGGTGGAGAGGTCAGCATTAACAGCGTGAAACTTCGCGCCGGCTTCAGTGATTTGCGCCTGTGTCTCGTCCATCGACGATCGACCGACGCCGACGACCGTGGCGCCGGCCATGGCCATAGCAGTGGCGATGGCTTGGCCGATGCCTGTATTGGCTCCGGTCACGATTGCTGTCTTGCCTTGTAGATTAAAGGACGCCGCCATGATGTTTCCACTTTAGAGCAGCCGATATGTTACGGGACTTCCCAAGGGAGGCTAGCCTCGCGGCAGAGCCTGTCCTTCTGCATTGAAGACATGAAGGTCTTCGGGAGGCAGGGCGATACCGATCCGCTCGCCCATTGAGAAGCGACCCTGACCGGGTGCGGATACCGTAAAGATCTCACCGCGATCGGTCTTGCCATGCAGGATCGTTTCTGCCCCGAGCTGCTCGACAAGGGTGAGTTCGAGCGGGATCGTCCCTTGGTCTATCTCCGTAACAGTTGCGGAGTGCGGACGGATACCGAGCACGATCTTGGAGCCGGGGGCAAGGTCGAGATGGGGCAGCCTCTGCTGCTTTCCGTTGACCTGCACTCCGACGCCACCTGCGATCGGAATGGTCTCGGCCTCGATGAAATTCATGCGAGGTGAGCCGATGAACCCGGCCACGAAGCGGTTGGCGGGGTTGTTGTAGAGATCAAGCGGCGTACCCACCTGCTCGATCCGCCCGTCACGCAGCACGACGATACGATCGGCAAGCGTCATCGCCTCCGTCTGATCATGCGTCACGTAGATCATCGTGGCACTGAGCCGCTTGTGGAGAGCAGCGAGCTCGGCACGCATCACCACGCGCAGCTCCGCATCAAGGTTGGACAAGGGCTCATCAAGGAGGAAGATGCCAGGCCGGCGCACGATGGCCCGGCCGATGGCGACGCGCTGACGCTGCCCGCCGGAGAGCTGGCGCGGCTTGCGGTTCAGAAGCGGCTCTATCAGCAGCATCTTGGCCGCCTCCGTCACGCGCCTGTCGATCTCATCCCGCGGCATGCGGCTGTTCTCAAGCCCGAAAGCGAGGTTCTGGCGCACGCTCATATGCGGATAGAGCGCATAGGACTGGAACACCATCGCGAGCCCCCGATCGGCAGCCGAAACATCGTTGACGAGGCGGTCATCAAGTCGAATCTCGCCGGAGCTTGCGCGCTCAAGACCCGCGATGGTGCGCAGCAATGTCGACTTTCCGCAGCCAGACGGGCCGACGAAGACCACGAACTCACCGTTCCCGACTTCAAGATCGATGCAGTGCAACACCCGTACGGCCCCGTATTCCTTGGTGACTTGACGAAGAACAAGATGGCTCATGGCGTGTTCTTTCCAAATGGGATCCGCATCATTTCAGGCCGGTATTCGCGATACCTGCAGTGATGTAGCGCTGAAGAAACAGGAAGATGAGGGCAACCGGCACGATGGAAAGCACGGTCATGGCGAGCACGAAGTGCCATTGCACGTTCAACTCTCCCGAGAAGGCATTGAGCCCGACCTGCAGTGTATAGTGCTCCTTACGTGACAGAACGATCAAGGGCCACAAGAAGTCGTTCCAGCGCCACATGACGGAGAAAATCGCCAAAACTGCCAGAGCCGGTGCCGCAAGCGGCAGCACGATGCGCCAATAGATCTGCCATTCGGACGCCTTGTCCATGCGGGCGGCGTCAATGAGCTCATCGGGTATCGTGAGCATGTATTGGCGCAGAAGGAAGACACCGGTCGGTGTCGCGACCGTAGGCAGGATCACACCCCAGAGCGTGTCGAAGAGGTTCAGCGAATTCACCACCAGATAGAGCGGCACCACTATGACAGACAGGGGCACCATCAACGTTGCCAGAATGATGCCGAGCACCGCCGCGCGGCCCTTGAACTCGTATTTTGACAGAGCGAAAGCCGCCATTGAGTTCACCACGAGCGTGATGAGCGTGGCCATGACCGTGACGAAGATCGAGTTCTGGAAGTAGCGCAGGAAATCGAATTGTTGCAGCGGCTCGGCGTAGTTCTCGGTCGCAAGGTTGACCGCACGCACGGGCGTGCGCTTGTCGATCGGCACACGAATAACGGTGCCCGGGTTCTCCGGATCGACCATCTGGGCCATGATTCCGACACGGCGCACCTGGGCGAGGATCTTTTCGCTGCCATCATCAAGGGTCACACGAAAGAGAGGCAGCGGCTGCTCATAGCCCTGAACCTGCGCCACTTGCGCATCGAGCGGCATGAAGGTCGGTGGGAATTCGGCGAGATTGGCAGGCGTCTTGAAGGATGACACGACAAGCCACAGAACGGGCCCGAACATCAGAAAGAGGCCGAGAGCCAGCCAGATGTAGGACAGCACATCCGTCCAATGCCAGCCTGTGCCGCCGCGGCGGCGCAGAAGGAAGGTGGAGAGTGCGCTCATACCGCCTCCTTTCGGGCTCGCCTGTTCGACACACCGAGCTGCAAGGCTGTCAGGCCGACAAGAACGATCCCCATGAGGATCGAGGCTGCGGATGCGAGCCCCAGATTGCGCAGGACGTGGGCGAAGCCCGTCTCATAGATATACTGCGTGATGAACATGGTGCTGGTGCCCGGGCCGCCGCCCGTCAGCACGAAGGCCTCGTCGAAGATCTGCACGGCCTTGATGAGCGCGAGGATGATCACGACGAGCAGGTTGGGCCATAGAAGCGGCAGAGTGATGCGCCAGAAGGTTCGCATCCGCCCGGTTCCATCCATCATCGCCGCCTCATAAAGATCCCGCGGAATGGCCTGGAGGCCTGCAAGCAGTATCAGGGCATAGAAACCGAGATGGGCCCAGATCGAGACGAAAATGGCCCAGAACATGGCCCAGCTACGCTCGGCCAACCACAAGGTCCGCTCAAAGCCGAAATCCATGAGGATCGCGTTGAGCAGCCCATCACGCTGCAGAATCCATTTCCAGATCAGGCCGACCACGACCGGCGAGAGCAGGACAGGAAAGAAGAAGACGCCACGCCAGAAGCCCCGGGCGCGCATCTCGCGATTCAGAACGAGCGCGGTTCCTAAGGAAACGAGCACGAGCACCGTCACCTGCGCGATTACGAAGAAGGCCGTGTTGTGCACGCTCTGCCAGAAGGCGTCCTGCAGACAGGTGGACGGCGTGGTGTAATCGCTGCAGGTAAGCAACGTTTGATATTGCCCCAGGCCGACGAAATGACGGTCGTCGAAGAAGATCGCGGTTCCGCCGGTCAGGGAATAAGCAAAGTTGATGGCAACGGGGATGAGCACGAACACGCTGAAGATCAGCATGTTCGGAGCCAGGAATACGGCACCCATGCCGCCGATGCCGAACCGGCGCTGAAGGAAGCTCATGGGAGCGTTGAGCACGCCCATGAGGAATCGGAAAGGCAGCGTCAGCATGGAGGACAGGCTGGACGCCTGCCCTCCCCGCTCTCCGGTGATGGTGCTCATCGCGCGTGCCTTTGGCTCAGCGGGAGGCCTCGGCGACCTTCTGCTTGATGTCGTCCTCGATGCGAGCATAGGCATCCGGGATCTGCGCCTCGCCGGCCACCACCTGTCCCAGGCGGCTGATGACGGCGGCGTAGATCGTGCCGGACCACCTGTAGCTCTGCATCTTCAGCGCGAGAGGATCGGCCGTCTGCGTGGCCCTCAGGAAGGTGTCGAGCGACTTCTTGACGTTCGGATCGCTCGACTTGAAGTCGACGCCCTTGGCTGCAACGCCCTGATGAGCCGGCAGGAACAGGGTGCGTTCGGAGAATTCACGCACGACTGGCTCGCTTGCGAGATATTCCACGACGCGGGCCACTTCCTTCGGGTTCTTGGTGTATTTCACCGCAACGAGACCAGCGCCGCCCGGCATGCCGGTGCAGGCAGCCGGGCCACAAGGCTCGGCACCGGCCGACCAGTCGAAGTTGTCCTTGATCTTCTGTGAGAACTGAGCGACCTGCCAGGATCCCGAGAAATAGACGGCAACTTGGCCGTTCACGAACTCCTCGTTCGCACCCTTGTAAGTGGTTCCGGCAACACCACCCCAGATCTCGCGAGGCATGATGCCGTTCTTGTGCCAGTCGGCGATGCGCTGGGCCATGGCCTTGAAGCCTTCGTCCACCACGGCAGGCTTGCCGTCGGGGCCGATCACCTTTGCGCCCATCGAGATCGCGGGGCCCATGAAGCGGTGACCGGAGCGGTCGAAGGCGAGTGCGATTGGAATCTTCTGGCTGTCGGCCACCTTCTTGGCGGCCGCTGCCCATTCATCCCAGGTTGCCTTATCGCCGGGAACAGGCACGCCCGCCTGTTCGAAGAGAGTGGTGTTCACGAGCGGGCCGGTGATGGTGAGCTGCGTCATGAAGCCCGGCAATGCATTGCTGCCGTCCTCCCGCATCCAGTCGAGAGTGTTGCTGAAGTTCTTTTCGAATGTCGCTGCATCCTTCAGATGCGGACGCAGATCAAGCCAATGCTTGGCCTGCGACTTCAGCTCGACCACGCGCACGATGTCGGGACCGCGGCCGGCCTCCAACTGCACAGGCAGCTGATCCTTGATGATGCCGAAGGCGACATTGTCGACTACGACCTTGATGTCGGGGTTCTGAGCCTCGAAGCGCTTGACGAGATCCTGCAGGACCTCGCCTTCGTTGCCGTCGGAGTACCACATGATGCGCACTTCGGTGGCCGCCTGGGCAACGGATGCGCTCAATGCCAGGGCCAGCGCCCCGCCAATCAATCTTTTCAGTCCCTTCATCACTTTCCTCCCATGATGAATTCTTGAATTAGGCAATCTTGAGTTGCTCTTGTCTTTTATGTTGGGAAGGCAGCGTCACACACGCCCCTTCCGGAAAGGTTGTCAGCTCTCCTGACAAAGTCCAACTCTTCGGATCAATGGTTTCCTTAGGCGTGCGCACCACCGCATCGGGACCGCAGGTGACGCTTCCGAAATCAGGATCCTGAACAACGATGACACCGTTGTTACGCTCCTCAGCCGAGAGGCCTGCGAAGCGCTGGCCGAAGGCGGTCAGACTGCCTTCGGCGGCGATATCGGAGAGGCGCACGAGCCAACGGCCCACATGCCCGGGCAAACGAACCTCGCATCCGGCGGTCGGGCCCTTCGTCACTTTTTCAAGCGGGCCGCTCGCGACGAGCAGGCATAAACCCTCGCCGGACCGGACGAGGATCCGGTTGCCTTCATGGATCACCTCATCCATCTCGGCTTCAGGCAACCAGGCATGGGTGAAGTCCGGCTGCGTAGGATGAGCCTTGAAATCCACCACCGCCAGAGAGCGGTACTGGTGAACGCGCGGCACCGTTCCGCAGCCGCCCCAATAAGACGGACGACCATAGCCGCTATGGATCACCTCGCCCGGATGGTTGATCCAGATCTGCGCTTCCGGCTTGTCGCCAAGGCGCAGATGCAGAAGGGTTTCCTGATAACCCCATTCACCCCAGCGATAGGCGGCGATACTGCCCAGCGCGAAATCCTTCGATTTGAAATGATAGAGCGAAGCGATGCCGTTTTCGCCCTGCTTATAGCGCCATTCATAGGCTCCGGCGCCCTTATGATCGGCAATGGCGGCAAGGCTCGGGTCGATTGTCAGGCCGTGCTCAGCAAAGCACAGGGCAAGCTGCGGCAGTGCATGGAAGCGGCGGCCGAGAGATCCCTTACCGAAGGCAAGATAAGACATGCCCGACAATTCGAGCGTGCGCCCCGGACGCAGCGTGTGCTCGTAGCTGCGGCCCTGTGAGGCCGTCATCATGCCGTGATGGCTCGACAGGGCCATGATTTCGAGAAGACGCCGGATGGCGGCACCGGAGCGTTCGCGAATGCTGGCATCGGGCGATAGCGCGTAGAGCGCACAGAGGCCCTTGAGGTCGATCGGGAAATAGGGCGCCGAGTTCCACTCGGCCATCTCGCAGGCTTCGAAGTGCGTCAGCCATTCGAGGAGGCGCTGCCGGCCGATCTCGGCCTGCTCGCGCCCCTTGCGGCCGGAGCGCCTGAAGGTCGTGTCGGGATAGAGCGTTCCGGCAAGGTGGCAGGCTGTGTGGAACAGGAGCGCGTGGTTCTCGCTGAAGTACCACATCACGTCGTTGCCGGGCTCGTCCATCCAGTAGCGGAAGCGGAGGATGACGTCGTCCATGCGCGCCCGCGTCTCGGGCGAAATCCGCTCCGGGCAGGAAATGCGCGACCAGAGGAGTGGAACGAGCAGGAAGTCCGCGCAATCGTGGCAATCGCCGATGATTGGCAGGCAGGATTCGATGATGCGATCCGTCTCCGGTCCGCCGCGATTGAGAGCGAGTCGCGCCAGCACAGTGACCATGTCGCGCTCGCCGTGCTCGGCCACATGGTCGAGCACGGCAAGCGCCCGCGCCTTGATATCGGCGGAAGCGGGAGGCTGCCTGTCGAGGTGGCAGATCTCGACACCCAGCACGCGTGTCGCCACGAAATCGCCGTCGCGCAGGGTGATGTCGAAATGCCGGAAATCGGCGGGGAGCTCGCTCGTGTCGGCGATGGCGATGCGGGTGGCGCCCGCAGGCAGCTTCTTATGGAATTCGAGCCTGCCTTCCGTCGACATGAAGTCGCCGCGCACCTCCACATGGACGTCGAGCGCGCTCGTTGCGGGATTGTCGAAGACGATGGCGACCTCGCCACGGCCATAGGACGGCTTCTCGAAGCGCATACCCTCCAACATCCTCTCGACCGCAGCCGCCCGCGCACCGTCGATGGGGCACGGCATGGCCTCCGACAGCCCCTCGCCCGCGATGAGCTCAAGGCTGAAATAATAGCGCGCATCGCGCTCGCAGAGATCGGCGAACCAGACCCGCAGCTCGTTCTTGCCCGATTTCAGCGGCACCTCGATCTCGGCGCGCTCCTCGAAGTTGCGCTGATAACGGGTGAGTTCCGCCACTCGGCTTCCGTTGACCTCCAGGAAGGCACCGCCGCAGGTGGCAAAGCTGAAACGCGCCACCTGATCACACGGGCTGTCGATGGTCGTGCGCGCCCAGCACTCGACGCGCGTAGCCCGGAACCAGAAGCCCGACAGATCCACGCGCGGCGAGCCGAAAGGCAGCCAGACGCGAGTCGGCTCGAAGCTCGTGACCGGCTTGGGACTCTTTCCGCGATAGACCTCGATGAAATCCGTGCGGCAGGCATATTGATGCGGGATGAAGTTGCGGTCCTTTGTCAGAAAGAAGAAGGCATCCATCTTCCCTTCCATGGTTCGGTCCGGGACGTCGTAGCGCTCCTCGTGCACGTCGCCGAGCTGCCAATGGCCGACCGCCTGGCCGGCTTTGAGAGCATGTGTCAGATACATCGCGTTCGCCATCGCCATTCTTACCGCAGAGTGCTCACCGGCACCGGATCGACATCGGTGTATTCCTGGTTTTCGCCGGTCATGCTCCAGACGAAGGCGTACGGCCCTGTGCCAGCGCCCATATGGATCGACCATGCCGGAGAAAGGATCGCATCGCCGTCCGCCACAATGAGGTGGCGTGTCTCTTCCGGACGTCCCATCAGGTGAATGACACGGTCCTCAGGCGCCATGCCGAAATAGACATACGCCTCCATGCGCCGCTCGTGCAGATGCGGCGGCATGGTGTTCCACACGCTGCCATGAGCAAGATCGGTGATGCCCATGAGAAGAAGTGCAGAGGGCGCGACTTCCGGATGGATGTACATGCGCAGCGAACGCTTGTTCGAACGCTTCTCCTCACCAAGCTCCAGCGGCTTCGCCTCAGCCTTCGTGATCAACCGGTGCGGATAATCCACCTGCGAGGGAACGGAGGTCATGTAGAAGCGTGCGGGATTGGCAGCATCGGCGCTCGACAGGGTCAGGCGCTCTGCGCCGCATCCCACATAGAGAATGTCCCGGTTGTCGAGATCGAAGCTCTTCCCATCCACCTCGATACGGCCCCGCCCGCCGAGATTGGCAATGCCCATCTCACGATACGACAACAGGTGCGGCGTGCCGATGGGAGCGCCCTCACCGAAGGCGACATTTTTTTCCACCGGCACGGAGCCGCCGAGAATCATGCGGTCGATGTGGGTGTAGACGAGACGGACGTTGTCCTTCGGGAACAATCGATCGACGAGAAAGGTCGAGCGCAGGTCTTCCGTCGATAAAGAACCAATTGTGTCAGGCCCCGCTCCATAGCGAACCTCGATCATGCAGAGGACTCCTGTTGAGCATCATTCATATGGCGGACGGCCTCCGCCAGAAGCAGAATGGCGAGAGCCTGGCCGTAAGCCGTCGGCTGGATGGGGATATCGCGGTAGAATTGCAGATCTCGTCCCATGCGCGTGCCGTAGGAGACGTTCTGCAGCGTGCCGTTCTCGTCGATGTTGTCGAGCACGTAGTCCAAGGCGCGAAGTCCCGCCTGGCGTGCATCCTCTCCCAGGACGCCAAGACGTGCAGCTTTCAGGAGGCCGTAGCCGAGACCGGCTGTCGCAGAGGCCTCCAGATAAGAAGACCGATCGTCGATCAGCGTATGCCAAGCGCCGCTGCGATCCTGATGGCGCAGGAGAGACTTGGCCTGGGCGCGCAGGCAACCGAGGAGATAATCCTTCACGCCACCTTCGACACCGCCGAGTTCGATGAAATCGAGAAGCCCGGCCGTGATCCAGGCATTGCCCCGGGCCCAGCGTGCCCGCGCGAAATTGTGCCGCCCGTCGAAGGTCCAGCCATGGAACCACAGGCCGGTTTCCGTATCGGTCAGGTAATGCGCATGCAGCAGGAACTGTCTCACCGATTCCTGAGCGAGATCGTCGCGGCCTGACGCTCGGCCGTAACTCGCCAGGAAGAGACACACCATGAAAAGCGTGTCGTCCCACAACTCCCCCGGGTTCAGGCCATCCGAGACAATATGCTGAAAGCCATCTTCCTCCGTGCGGGGAAGCTCGTTCATCGCGAGATTCGCCCAATGCTCAAGCGGCGCACGCCAGCGCTCCTCGCCGGTCTTGTCCCAGAGCATGGACAGGCCGAGCATGGGGGCAGTGGTGTTCACGTTGAGCTTCGGCAGGCCTTTCCCGAGTTGACGCTCGTACCAGGCCTCGATCAGGCGGCGATGCTCGTCGTTGCCGGTAAACTCCCAATACCGGACCAGACCATAAAGGCCTACGCCCTGGGGCCATTCCCAACCGTCGAAGCTGATGTAATCGCCGGGGGTGCCGTCAAGATTCGGCTCATCGAATGTCCCGTCATGGCGCAAGGCCACCATGCCTGCGACGAGACGATCGAGCTGGCGCGTGAGACGCCCTCTCTCCCTCATTTGCGCTGCCTCCCGGGCATCTGTTGTTGTTGAGAGGATTTTTCATCAGCTGCAAAGATTGCGCAACATGAAAATTTTTTGCAGTATCTCCGCCATGCCCAAGAAATCCGCTCCCCCCTCGAAAATCCTTGCGCGCAACCGGCTGCGTGACATTGCTCTTGCCTGTGATGTCTCCATCAGCAGCGTGTCGCGTGCTTTGGCGGGTCAAAAAGGGGTCCGTGAGGATGTCCGCCAACGGATCTTCGAGGCGGCAAGGAACGCGCGATATCCCCTCCCCAACATGGTGCAGGGGGCGCGGATTGCGGTCTTTGCCAGCAAGGCCGCCATGACGGATTACAGCCGTACTCAGTTCACCTGGCATGTCCTGGAAGGGTTGAAATCTGCCGCTGCGTCACGAGAGATCGAAGTGTCCCTGATCCCGCTACCCGACCCGGAGGAGGGTCAGATCGCGCTGATGGATGCTCTCACTAGCCAAGATATTCTCGGCGTGCTCCTGCTGACGATTGACGACATGCAGGTGATGGCTCGGATTCAGGAGAGCGGCAAAGCTGCGGTTCTCATCAACAGCGACGATCCGCTGATGCGAATCTCAAGTGTCAGCCCATGCAATCGGTCAGCAACACGCATGGCTTGCGATTACCTCATCGGCTTGGGTCACGAGCGCATCGGCTTCGTCATGCGGCCTGGTCGTCCTACCATCCGACGCCGTCTCGAAGGCTGGCGCGACGCCCTGTTGGAACACGGCCTGCCCTGCCCTGATGAGAACGTGATCAGCGTAGAGGACTGGACGCCGGAATGCGCTGAGCGTGCCGTCGGTGAGCGCCTCGACAAAGGCCAGCTCGACGTGACCGCATTGCTTTGTGCGGCCGACAGTCTCGCGCTGGGAGCCCTCTCGGCGTTGAAAGCGCGTCAGATCGCATGCCCGGAAGAGATATCGGTTATGGGAATCGACAATCTGCCGATTTCAGATCTTCTCACCCCGCGCCTGACCACCATGCACATCCCGGCCCGCGAGTTGGGCGAGACCGCTGTTGAGATGTTGATCGAGCTCTCGACCCAGGGGCAACGCGTCGTGCGCCGGACAGAGCTCGCTTGCCGCCTGATTGAACGGGATTCCACCGCGTCAGTAGCTCATGGAATTGCGTGACCCACGCACCACGCTTCAGCGCCTTTCATGAAGGCAGGAGCGTCCAGGCAGCTTCAAGCGTATCTGGTCCACTGAGAGGAAATGGATCAAAAACGCTTTGATCCGGGATTCATAGGAATAAGGCACCTGCACTTCATGAGTGCCCGGTGTTCCCTGGTTGAGCAGACATTCGGACTTCCTTTCGGGGTGTGCCCGAAGGCCTAACGAGCGGACCAGCGCTACTTCTGCTCTGTGACAGAAGCCGACTTTGGCTCAGGGTCCGATTCCAGCTTGGTAACGATGTGCATGTTTCGCGAGGTCCTATCCTCGCGTAGGATCAAAAGGCTTTTCTCCTGGATCGCTATCTCACAGGACGGTCATTCCGGCGCTCAAGTTCGACAAGCAGACCGCTGTGATCGAGATCGCCCGCATTTTCGATGAGCCCCCGAAACAGATCTGCAGTAAGCGCCGTATAAGGCACGTCCTGAAGAGAAAGCCGCTCCGCCGCGTCGAGTGCGTTATCGAGGTCTTTCAGGTGAGTGACCGAGCGTCCCTTGGTGACGAAATCACGCTCGACCATCCGCTGACCGTGAAGATCCAAGATACGGCTCTCGGCGAAGCCTCCCCGGAGAGCTTCGCGAACCTTGGCAGGGTCAGCTCCTCCACGCTCAGCCAGCAGGAGCGCCTCGGCAACGGCTCCGATGGTGACACCAACGATAATTTGATTAGCGAGCTTCGCAAGCTGGCCCGCCCCGTGCGGCCCGACATGAACAGGCCGGCCCATGACCTCCAGGACCGGCTTTACGCGCGAGAAGGCCTCCGCGTCGCCGCCAGCCATGATCGCCAGAGTGCCCTGCTCCGCTCCGACGGTCCCACCTGAAACCGGCGCATCGATGTGGTGGACGCCACGCTCGGCGAGAAGCTTTGCATGATCCTGTGCCTCCGCGGGCTTGATCGAGCTCATGTCGACCAGGATGGTGCCCGGCCGCAAGGCCTCCGCGACTCCCTGCGCGAACAGCACGTCGGTTACGATACCGCCATTCTCCAGCATGAGAACAACGATCTCCACATCTCGGACCGCATCGGGCGCAGCATCCATGACGCGGGCGCCTAAAGGGGCAAGCACCTCGGCTTTTTCCCGCGAACGGTTCCAGACGGTCAAGTCATACCCGGCCTCGAGCAGCCGCCGGGCCTGGCGCGATCCCATAAGGCCAATGCCGAGGAATGCCACGGCAGCTGAACTAGATGGCGTCATCACACACTCCTTCCACCTTGGGCCTGACAGGCAAGTGAGCCCGGAACGTTGCACTCACGCCGCCACGGATGACGTCTTCGGCCGCGCCAGCCTGCTGGCCAGGGTACTCAGAGCGGGACCGAACGCGAGAGCCAAGCCGATTACCATGAGGGTTGCCACGAGGCCATTCGACCAGAAAATCGAAAGTGAGCCCTTCGACATGATCATCGACTGCCGGAAGGCATCCTCAGCCTTGTCGCCGAGCACCATCGCCAGCACGAGTGGGGCGATCGGATAATCCAGTTTCTTGAACAGATAGCCCGCCACACCGAAGAGCAGCGCCAACCACAGATCAAACGGACGTCCCGCGACGGTATAGGCGCCGATAAAGCACACGATCACGATGATCGGGCCAATGATCGCGAACGGAATCCGCAGGATGGATGCAAAGAGCGGAATTGTTGCAAGCACCATGAGCACGGCCACAATGTTGCCCAGATACATGCTGGCGATCAGGCCCCACACGAAATCGGGACGCTCGATGAACAGCATCGGCCCTGGATTGAGCCCCCAGATCATCAGGCCGCCCATCATCACGGCAGCCGTCGCGGAACCAGGAACGCCAAGGGCCAGCATCGGCAGGATGGCGCTGCTGCCCGCCGCGTGGTCCGCCGTTTCCGGAGCCACAACGCCCTCGGGCTCGCCATGCCCGAAGGCATCCTTGCGGCGTGACAGGCGCTTGGCCAGACCATAGCTCATGAACGAGGCAGCAGTCGGCCCGCCTGGGGTGATGCCCATCCAGCAGCCGATGGCACTGCTCCGCAGAAGGGTCATCCAATAACGAGGTAAAGTGGCAATGGTCTTGACGACATCACGGGCCCTGACGCGAACTTTGATACCATCGAAGTGAAGTCCTTCCTCCATGGTGAGCACAAGCTCGCCGATACCGAAGAGGCCGATGACGGCAATGAGGAAGCTGATGCCCGACAGAAGTTCGTTGAACCCGAAAGTCAGGCGTAAGCCCCCCGATACCGTATCCATGCCCACTGCAGCGAAAGCAAAGCCAAGTCCCATGGACACGATGGTCTTGAAGGGAGACGCAGCCCCAAGTCCGACGAAGCTGGCGAATGCCAGGAAGTAGACTGCAAAATATTCCGGCGAACTGAACCGGAGAGCGAACTTGGCCACCCAGCTCGACAGAATGGTGATCAGGATCACGCCCATCAGAGCGCCGAACCCGGCGGACAGGAATGCGAGAGTCAGCGCCTGGGCCGCCTGCCCCTGCCTTGCCATCGGGTAACCGTCGAACGTCGTGGCGACCGATGAAGGCTCACCCGGAATGTTGAAGAGGATCGAGGTGGTCGATCCCCCGAACAGCGCGCCCCAGTACATGCTGGTGAGAAGAATGATGGCGGCAACCGGATCCATCGTGAAGGTCAGCGGCAACAACAGCGAAACGCCATTCGGCGCTCCGAGTCCTGGAAGAACGCCAACGAGGATGCCGAGCAGAACGCCGATCATCATCAACGTGACATGATAAGTCGTCAGCGCGACACCGAAACCATGAAGGAGTGATGCGAAATTTTCCACGGCCTGTCTCCGTCGGGATGGAAGGCTAATAGAGGCCTAGAGCGGCTTCGAGAGGACCCTTCAGCAAAGGCACCTGGAATCCGACTTCGAGAACGAGATAAAAGACCACGGCGGCACCGATGCCCGAAGCGGCCGACGTGATGAGACGGTACTTTCCCTGCACGCGCATGACGAAGGTGAGATAGAGAGCCGCAGCCACATAGAGGCCGAGCAGCCGTGCAATCACCACGAAGGCAACCATAGGAATGAGGAACGAAGCGACACGCACCGCTTGCTCACGATCGAGAAAGACCGACTGCAACCCATGCCGGTGGGTGATGGTCTGAAATAAATTTCCGGCACTTGCCGCAACGACGAGAAGGCCGATGTAGAAAGGAAACGCGCCCGGCTCGGGCCCTGCATCTCCCCAGCCGATACCGAATTCGAGAGCACCGATCACCGCGGTAAGTCCCAAGCCCGCGGTGAGTGTCGCAGTCGCGATTTCAGCCGAAAAACGATTGATCATGGCGTTCGCTCCGCTCCGATGACTGCAGCATGAGGTTGGCCGGTGCAGGTTCGCCTGCACCGGCCCATGGGATGACCGCCCCATCAGCGAACGATCCAGCCTTCCTGCTCGAACACCTTGCGGTTCTTGGCATCGTCCGATGCGATGAACTTCTTCAGCTCTTCGCCTGCCAGGAAACGGTTGGTCTGGGAGGTACGGTCGATGTACTCTTTCCACTCCGGCGTCGCGCTCACTTTCTTGAGCACGTCCGCGTAATACGCGACAGCCTCGGAGGGAACGCCGGCCGGCAGCCACACGGTGCGCGGCATCTGGAACTGGTCGATCGGAATACCGGCTTCCTTACAGGTCGGAATATCGGCCCAGCCCATAGCCGCAGTGACCTTGGGGCCCTCCTGCAGGCGCGTCGGGCTGAACACACAGAGCGGCTTCACCGCTCCGGCCTTCCACTGTCCGGCATTTTCATTCGGGTTGTTGGTGTTCGAGTCGATGTGCCCACCGGCCAGCTGCACGCCCGCGGCACCGCCGCCTTGGAACGGCACATAGATGAACTTCGCACCGGTCGCGGACTGGATCAGGCTGGTGAGCGTTTGATCGGTGTCCTTCGACTGACTGCCGCCCATCTTGAAGCTCTCGGGCTTCGCCTTCACGGCTTCGATATAGCTCTTGGCATCCTGGTATGGGGAGGTCGCATTGACCCAGAGCAGGAACTCGTCGAGAGCCATGGCTGCAACCGGAGTCAGCTCATCCGGCTTGTAGGCGAGCTTCGCGACATAAGGCAGAAGGTATTCGTTATTAGTGCCGAAAGTGAGCTTGTGAGGGTCGCCTGCAGCAACCTTCGCATAGAGATATCCTTCCGCCCCGCTGCCGCCGCCCTTGTTTGTGACGACGATCGACTGGTCCATCAAGTTGTGCTTCGAGATGATCGATTGCACGACACGGGCGAAATTGTCCGTACCGCCCCCGGGGCTCGATGTGACAACGAACTCCACTGGCTTTGTCGGCTTCCAGTCAGCATGTGCCATTCCGCCGAATGTGACTGCGATGGCACTTGCGACCAACCATGACGTCTTCTTGATCATCGTTCTTCCTCCCTTTGGGTTTTACCAACCGATGGCGTCGGCTTTTGGAACTGGAATTTCAGGAATTCACGGCCTTGGCGTATTCCGTGTCGACCTCATTGACCCGGCGCGCGCGCACTTCGGCACCCATCTGGATTGCCAGGGAGAGCGCCGCGTTGCTTGCACCGAGATTTGCAATGCCCCGTCCGGCGATTTCGTATGCCGTTCCGTGAGCGGGAGTGCAGATGGGGAACGGGAAACCGCCGATGAGCGTGACGCCACGGTCGAAGCCCATCAGCTTCATGGCGATCTGCCCCTGATCGTGGTACATGGTCAGAACCGCATCGAAGTCGCCGTTCTTGGCCCGCAGGAAAACCGTATCCGACGGAAATGGCCCATCTACGGCAAAACCTTGAGCAATCGCCTTGCGGACAGCCGGCTCGATCACCTCGATTTCCTCACGACCGAAGTTGCCACCATCGCCCGCATGCGGATTGAGACCCGCCACGGCAATGCGCGGCGGATTGAAGCCGGCCGCACGCATGCATTGATCCGCCAGCGTCAGCGATCTCAGGATCGACTGCTCGGAGACGGCTGATGCCACTTGCGACAGAGGAATATGCGACGTGACGCGGGCATTCCAGAGCTTGCCGAGCACATTGAACTCGCTTGCCGCTTCAGATGTCTTGAGCACATCGCGCACGAAGCGGATCTCGTCGTCGTAACCTTCGTATGCGAGGCGCATGGCCTTCTTGTTGAAGGGCGTGAAGAACACGGCATCGGCACGTCCGGATTGGGCCAGCAGCAGGGCCCGCCGGAAGTTCTCAGTCGCAAACAGGCCACCTTCGAGAGTCGCGGTGGCAGGTGTGACCTGATCCGGGCTGAGGTTCTTCAAGTCGATGAAGACAGGCCTGGAGGCATGCTCCGAAATTTCATCTTCCGAGGAGACGACCTCCACATCGACACCGACGCCTGCAATCTTGGCGCCCTGCTCCAGGATCCGAAGATCGCCAAAGAGCACCAGATTTGCGCCGCGGCGGAATTCGTCGGCCGCGATGAGCTTGGCGGCCAGTTCCGGGCTGATCCCTGCCGGATCTCCCATGGCGAAGGCAATCGTTGGTCTGACTGTCTTTGTCGGGGACGAATAAGCGCTCACAGCAACCTCTTCCTTGATAACGCAAGGACAGTACCAGCCCATAATTCAGCACGCAAGCATGCTGCATGCAGAATTTTGTTTGCGAACACTCAGCACTAAGTCTATAAGGATGCTGGCAGGGAGTTGGGCCTCTGGGCGAATGGACAGCTCGAAAATGGATGAGACCGTGACAATTGGAACATCAGGCCAGCTGATCGAGGAGCTCGACGGGCGCGGTCCCATCGCCCGCCCAAGTCTGCACGACGCGATCGTAACGCGTGTGCGCGATATGATCATCGAAGGCGAACTTCCCGCAGGCAGCCGGATTCACGAGGGCAATCTCGGCAAGACCCTCGGTGTGTCGCGAACGCCCCTGCGGGAGGCTCTGAAGTTTCTCGCCAGCGAGGGGCTGGTCGAGTTGTCTCCCGGCCGAGGGGCGGTGGTCAGGCAATTCACCGCCAAGGACGTCCATGACAGTCTCGTCGTTCTCGCCGACCTTGAGGGGCTGGCGGGGCGCCTTGCCTGCGAGCACGCATCCGACGACGAGATCCGGGAAGTTCGTGAGCTGCACGACCGCATGGTCGACCTGTACGAGAAGCGGGATCGCCTGCCCTACTTCAAGCTCAACCAAAGCATTCACTCGGCCATCCTCCGCCTCTCCAAGAACGAGGCGCTGGGCTATGTGCACGGCATTCTGCAGGCCCGCCTGAGGCGAATCCGCTATATCGGCAACGAAGGCCCGGAAAAATGGGCCGCTGCCGTGGCCGACCACGAAGAGATCATCGGCGCCTTGGAGGCGCGGGATGCCGACCGCCTGTCCGAGGCGCTGACCATTCACATGGAAAGAACCTGGGAGCGCGTGCGACACGCCGTCTGAGAACGACGGCACTCCACTGACCGATCCGCATTCCCCACGCAACTCCAAAGGCCCTGCCGTGAGTGATGAGAGCCACCTTCGCGAGTCGATTTGCCGATTTGGTCGTTCCCTGTTCGAGCGCGGCCTCACGGCAGGATCATCCGGCAACATCTCGGTTCGATTGAGTGATGGAGGCTGGCTGACGACGCCGACCAACAGCTCCCTCGGTTTTCTCGATCCGGCCCGGCTGAGTCGCCTCGATGTGAATGGCCGTCTCGTTTCGGGCGATACACCCACCAAGGAACTGCCGCTCCATACGGCTCTCTATGCAACCCGCCAGGATGCCGGCGCGATTGTCCATCTGCACTCCACCCACTCGGTTGCAGTCTCGATGCTTCCGGACGTGGACCCGGCCAATGCCCTTCCGCCGATGACCGCTTATTATGTAATGCGTGTCGGAAGAACCGCCCTCGTGCCCTACTATCGCCCGGGCGACCCCGCCGTTGCGGATGCTATTCGCGGGCTCGCGGGACGCTACAGCGCAGTCCTTCTCGCCAACCACGGTCCGGTCGTGGCCGGAAAGGACTTGGAAGCGGCCGTCTATGCGACGGAAGAGTTGGAGGAAACCGCGAAGCTCCTCCTTCTTCTGCACGGCCTGAACCCTCGCCTGCTGACCCGTGCACAGGTCAGGGACCTCGTCACGCATTTCAAGCTGGACGAGGCCATCGCCGAGGACGCTCACGATCACGCCTCCTGTTCCGATCCTCATGGCTGCTCCCACACAGGTAAATGATCAATGCCTCGTTTCTCGGCTAATCTCGGTTTTCTGTTTTCCGACCTCCCGGAGCCAGAGCGAATTGCCGCCGCCGCTGCGGCTGGCTTCAAAGCCGTGGAGATGCATTGGCCTTATCAGGTACCTGCCTCGGAGATGCGTGATGCCCTCGCACGAAGCAAGGTGACGATGCTGGGATTGAATACCCCTGTGGGGAATGCGGCCGCAGGCGATTTCGGTCTAGGAGCCCTGCCGGGTCGAGAAAGCGAATTTCAACAGGCCGTGGATCAGGCCCTTTCCTATGGATCCGCGATTGGCGCTTCCGCCGTTCACTGTATGGCCGGAATTGTCCCGGCAGACGAGTTCGCAGCCGAGCGCACATTTATCGGCAATCTGCGTGTCGCGGCCGACAAGGCCGCACAGGCCGGGCTGGCCATCTTGATCGAGCCCATCAATCATCGGGACAAGCCGGGCTATTTCCTTCATCGCGTCGAGCAGGCCGCATCGATCATCGAGCAGGTCGGCCGCGGCAATGTCAGGATCATGTTCGACTGCTATCACACGCAGATCATGCAGGGCGATCTGACGCAGCGGCTGAGGACCTATCTCGAGCTCATCGGACACGTGCAGATCGCAGCGGTGCCAACGCGCGCCGAACCGGACGGAGGTGAAATCAACTATCTCGACATATGCCGAACCCTCGACGGCCTCGGGTACGCCGGCTGGATTGGAGCGGAGTACAAGCCGCGAGGGAGAACAGAGGATGGTCTGAGCTGGCTCTCAGCCTGGTCGGACGATCACGTCACCGTCAATCAGACTGGAACGAAGCCATGAAGCTCGGATGTATTGCGGATGATCTGACCGGGGCAACGGATCTTGCCCTCATGCTGTCTCGCGAGGGCCTCCGCACGGTTCAGACAATCGGCGTCCCGGACCCCGATCTCAATTTGTCGGACGCGGATGCCGTCGTCGTGGCTCTCAAGTCCAGAACCATCCCCGCGCAGGAGGCAATCGAGCAGTCATTGGCAGCCGCCGAAGCCCTGCTGAAAGTCGGCGCACGCAATCTGTTCTTCAAATACTGTTCCACCTTCGACTCCACGGACGAAGGCAATATCGGGCCGGTGACCGAGGCGCTTCTCGCCTTCACGGGCAGCGACTTCACCCTCGCCTGCCCTGCTTTTCCGGCCAATGGCCGCACGGTCTACAAAGGCCACCTGTTCGTCAACGGCGTGCCGCTGCACGAGAGCAGCATGAAGGACCATCCGCTGACGCCGATGCAGGATTCCAATCTCGTCCGGGTTCTTCAACGGCAGACCAAACTTTCGGTCGGTCTCGTGACCTTCGAGGATATCGAGGCAGGTCCGGATGCGATCCGCTCGGCCTTCGAGCGGGAGAAAGCCGCGGGACATCAGATCGTCATCGTCGACGCACTGACCGACGACCACCTGCGGGCGATCGGTCTCGCGGCAGCCGACCTGCCTCTCATCACTGGCGGATCGGGCGTCGCCATGGGCCTTCCTGCCGCTTACCGGGCGAGCGGTGCTTCGGCTCTCTCGCCCCGTGACGAAGGCTTCGATGCTCCTGCCGGGCGTGAAATCATTCTGGCGGGTTCGTGCTCGAGTGCGACGAGACGGCAGGTCGAGATCGCCATCGAACGCGGGATACCGGCCCTCCGCCTCGACCCCATGGACCTGGCGTCGGGCAAGGTCACGTCGCAAACGGCTCTCGCATGGCTGGCCGCCCAGCCTGCGAACGGGCCGGTCCTGATCTATTCCACCGCCTCGCCGGACGATGTGCAGGACGTCCAACGCAGGCTCGGTCGCATGAACGCGGGCGAGATCGTCGAGGCGACTCTTGCCGAGATCGCTCAAGCTCTTCCGGAACTCGGCTTCACACGCCTGATCGTCGCCGGAGGCGAGACGTCGGGAGCCGTCGTCAAGGCTCTCTCCGTTGACGCACTCACGATCGGTCCCGAGATCGATCCGGGCGTTCCATGGACGCGCTCTCTTGCGGGCGCCGATCTCGCGCTCGCACTCAAATCCGGCAATTTCGGAGCTCCGGACTTCTTCCTGAAGGCCTGGTCGATGCTTCGGTGAAGCCCCTCGAGCAACCCTTTCAGGTTTGCCCACACACTAGAACCACGCCGACGGCGCCTTGCGCTTGGGGCAGGAGGAACGCGCCATGAACTATCACACCTATTACTCAAAGGCCGACCAGCCCGTGGAGACCTGCGTCGTCGGCACAGGCGGGTTCGGACAGAGCTTCCTCGCCCAGGCCCAGCGCGTTCCGCTGATGAACGCACGGATTGCCGTCGATCTGACGGCTGAGAGCGCCGCATCAGGTCTGAAAGCTGCAGGTATCGAGCCGCGCAACGTTCAAATCTGCACATCGCAAAGCGACGCAAAAGCCGCCTGGGACCGGGGAGACTACATCGCAGCGGGCGATCTCGCCGTCGTGGTCGAACTCCCGATCGATGTTGTCGTCGAGGCAACCGGACAGCCCATTGCGGCAGCCCGTCACGCCCTCATCGCCATCGAGGCCGGAAAGCATCTTGCGCTCGTGACGAAGGAGCTCGATAGCGTGGTTGGACCGGGGCTCAAGGCGCTTGCGGCAGACCAGAGCAAGATCGTCACGACCGTGGACGGCGATCAGCCGAGCCTGCTCATCGGTCTCGCCACATGGGCGGAGGTGATGGGTTTCGATATCGTCGCCGCAGGAAAATCGAGCGAGTATGACTTCGTCTTCGATCCCACCTTGTGCCAAGTGAGCAGCAACGGGCGCGTCGCGGGAGACATCAACCTCACACCGTATTGGGAGCTGGGGACGCGCGCCGTGGACGATATCTTGAGCGCACGACATGCAGCCCTCGCGGCCTTTCCGCAGCGAGCCGTTCCGGACCTGTGCGAACTCCTGGTTGTCGCGAACGCCACCGGCCTGCAGCCCGACCGCATGGATCTTCATGCTCCGCTCGCCAGAACCAACGAAGTACCGACGATCTTTTCAGAGCGGCGATCGGGCGGCATTCTCACAGGTGCACGGCGCCTTGATGTGTTCCACTGCCTGCGCAGGCCCGATGAGATCAGTTTTGCGGGTGGCGTCTTTGTCGTGATCCGGTGCGAGGATGCCAGGAGCTGGGACATGCTGGCCCAGAAGGGACATATTGTCAGCCGGACCGGGGAAACCGCGATGGCGTATCTGCCCCGTCATCTCCTGGGTCTTGAGGCCGCTACCAGCATTCTCGACGCCACCATTCATCGCGTCTCCGGCTACGGCGACGACTACCAGCCGCGCTACGAATTGATTGCGGTTGCAACGGAAGACCTTCCTGCAGGAACGCTGCTGACCATGGGAGGACACCACCACACGATTTCCGGCGTCACGGCCGAATTCAGGCCCGCTGGGCCGCTGACTTCCGAGGCGCCGGCACCGTTCTATCTAGCTGCAGATTGCAGGTTGGCGACCTCCATCAGGAAGGGGGAGGAAATCCGCGTCGGCCAGTTGGAGCTGCCGGGAGACTCGCCCCTGCTCTCGCTGCGCCGCATTCAGGATGCACGCTTCTTCCGCCGCTGATTTCGGCCACGCCCCAGAGCACAAATTTGATGCGATTTCTCTCCAACCTGCGGCCCGATCATTTCACCATCGCACTGCTCGCCACAGCGGCTGTAGGAACCTCTCTTCCTGCGACCGGGGCGGCTATCCCGCTCCTCAAGATCATCATCTCGTCTTCGATAGCGGTTTTGTTTTTCCTCCAGGGAGCCCGCCTTTCGCGGGACACGATCATCAAAGGCGCCATTCACTGGCGCCTCCATCTGACGGTGTTCGCCGCCACCTTCATTCTGTTCCCAATTCTCGGCTTGGTATTGAGCCGAGGTCTGGAATCGGTCCTGGCACCCGGAATCGCTTTGGGTGTGCTCTATCTGTGCCTCCTGCCGTCCACGATCCAATCCTCGATCACGTTCACATCGCTTGCGAACGGCAACGTGGCTGCTGCCATATGCAGTGCCTCTGCATCGAACATGCTGGGAGTGTTCCTAACGCCTCTGCTCATGAGCTTTTTCATGCATACGGGAGGCACTATCCCATTGAGTTCCATTGGTTCCGTCGTAGCTCAGATACTCGTTCCATTCGTTGCAGGGCACTTTGCGCGATCGTGGATTGGAGGATGGGCCGAGCGTCATCGGAAACTCACCGGCTTCGTGGATCGCGGAGCCATCTTGCTCGTCGTGTACTACGCCTTTGGTGAGGCCGTCGTGAACGGGTTATGGCACCAGCTGAGCCCACGAGATCTGATTATTCTTTTGCTTCTCAGCTGCGTCCTTCTCGCCCTCGTTCTCGTGATCATGACAGGTGCAAGCCGATTGCTGGGTTTTTCGCGCCAGGACGAAATCGCCATCGTGTTCTGTGGATCTAAGAAAAGTCTTGGCAGCGGCGTTCCGATCGCGAGCATTCTCTTTCCGGCCGCCATGGTCGGTGCGATTATCCTGCCGGTTATGCTATTCCACCAGATTCAGCTGATCGTCTGCGCCGTTCTGGCTCGCTGGTATGCAGGGCGTCTTGATCCTGTCTCCCACTAGTCCAACATGTCCGCTCTGGGTCGAAAACAGCCCTTCAGCGTGGCCGTGTAAAGGTCCGCTCACCCTGCAGGTCCGGAGATTCGGTTTACTTCCGCTCAGTGCCGTTACCGGAACTTGCACGGATTGGCAGCGGGTAAGTGATGAACTTTGTGCATCGCTGGACAGACCGTGAGCCTTCAAAGACTTCGGCCTTGGTGCAGTCAACGACTGCCGCCAACGCGAATGCCGATCAGACAGGTGGCTTGGTCCAGAGTGGATCGACGTCGTTCAGGATCGGCGTCTCAATCCCCTATGACTTCGTATGCTCCAATCTCAGGCCCTGCCCCCTGCGGGCGTGAGACCCCTCGTTGGTCGGTCGGCAGCGAGGTGGGAGGGTCGGCCATGTTGGCCGCAGGGCTGTTGCGGAAAATTGCCATGGTCGGCGTCTTGCCCGGGCTATTCAGCTGCAGGGGCTGCAGCTGAGGATCGCTCGTCGTCACCACGCCAGGACAGGCGGAAAACTGCCCCGTCCCGGAGCCATTGCTCATGATCAGGTTGCCGGCGCCTTTCACATGCATGTTGTGGGTGTAGAAACATTCATTGGCACCATTGTTGGAAATGATCGTGTTGTTCAGAATAAATGTGACCGGCGCGCCACCCCCGCCCGGACCGCCTTCGTCTTCCTTGCTCGCATAGACCACGATGGCCGCGCCGGAGCCGGTGCTCTGGTTGCCGCTGAAGGTCGAGTGGGTGACCTCCAGGACATTGTCCAAGGAGAAGATCGCGCCGCCGGCATCGGCCCCGTTAGCGGCCGATCCTCCCCCCGCGTTGCCTCGGGTCACGTAGTTGTTGAAGAAGGTGCTGTTGTTTACCCGGACGGTGCCGTTGTGGTTGAAGATGGCGCCGCCCAGTGCGCCGCCGCCGCCGCCCTCCCACTGACCGGCGCGGCCGCCAAAGGGACCGCCTGTGCCGGGCTCAGCCGAACAGCCCCACAGCACCTGGCAAAACGCTGCAACTCCGCCGCCGCCGCCAAAGCCGCCGTCCCCACCTTCTAAACTGAAATCATCGACGCTCGCGGCGCCACCACCGCCACCGAAACCACCATCACCACCGCCGCTCTTGCCAGCGCCCCCGCCACCGCCATAGCTACCCGGGGCACCATCGCCCCCACAGCTCTGCCAGAAGGAGCAGAAAAAGTAATCTATACCTCCGCCGCCGCCACCACCACCGCCGGGACAGGTTTCGTGGTGGCCGTCGTGCCCAGTACTTCCACCACTTCCGCCGCAGCGATAAGCACCGAGGCCGCCAGTCGCGCCATAGCCGAAGGTGCCATCGCCGCCCCCAAAAACCGTCCCGCCACCGCCACCGCCACTGCCGGCGTATAGGCAGTACCCAGAAATACTGCCACCTTGACCACCATTGCCACGCGAACCGCCACCGCCGCCGCCCGCGTTATAGCATCCGTTACCGCCGTTTCCCGACAGCCCTCCGCCTCCCCCGCCGCCGGATGCGTCCGCATAGCCGCCTCCGTTACCCCCGACCGCTCCGTTGTTCTCGAACGTGCTGCTTTCGACCGTGAGGGAGGAACCCTCACCGACGTAAATCGCTCCACCCGCTCCCAGGCCACCACCCCCACCGCTATTGCCGCCATCTCCGCCTTTGATGTGGAAGCCTTTGACGTAGACGTTTCTGAGGGTCAGATCGCCGGTGCGCCAGGGATCATCGTCAACATAGCGGGCGCCGACCGCGAACAGACGCGAGTTGCCGGGGGAAAAGAGATCCATCCACAGCAGCGTTGAACCATTGCCTTCGATGATGATCTTCGAGGTAATGATCGGGGTGGCTGTCGGGCCATAGGGGTTGTAGGCGTCCCCGTCCCAGAAATGGTCAAACACAAAGACGGCCCCCGGAAGCAACTCAATGGTGTCACTATCCCCACTGCCTGCGACGCACCCGGTGGCGTAGTAAGTGTCCGGGGAAGTTGCGCTGATCGCGATGTTCCAGTTGATCTCTGCCGAGTAGATGGCCTCCTGCAGCGAGCACTGGCCGTTGGTGATCCCTTGCTGGGTTGTCGTGACTTGGATCGTGGCCGCCGTGGCATGCTGGGGACAGCCTACGGTCAGCATCAGAGGGACGGCGAGTGCCGCCCATTGCTGGCCCCGCTTTCGTGATGAGGCAACGTGGTGCGAGAGTGTCAGGAGGGTGCTGAGGCTTCGCTCGCCGGAAGGGATCGTGTGTCGCATGGGGTGACCTCGATCAAGTCGTCACCCCCCGTATGCCCGTCATGATCAATTATCGAAATAAGTATTCGGCTCTGACGAACTGCACACTCAACCAACACACACTATCGTATGCTCGAAGCGCCTTCGCGTGTTCAAACACTGCTGGAACAATCTACTCGAACTGTGCCCGCTGTGTCTCTAACCCTCAAGTGTAGAGGCAAGGCACTAATGCGCAAACGTCTGCATGGGGTCAAACTCGGAAGCTCCCTGCTCTTCACAAACGTCGGCTTACCGCTCACAAGCTGACCAAGATGCAACGTCTGTGATGTGCCACAAGCGGTCTCCTCCCAGGTCTTTGATTACCAAGCTCGGCCCGGGCTACTGGCTGATGTGCGCGGGTTCTGGGAATCCGGCGCAGCCAAGTGCGAAAGCTTCTCAGGTTTCTCTAACAACGCGAAGTCGTGGTGTCGCTCCTATCTGGGGAACCTGCACCTACAAAACCAGGAGGACTGGATCTTTGCCGGCTTCTCACCTCCTCAGGTGAAGATAGGTGGGGTCGAACTCGCCGGCGGCTTGGAGAGCCCCGAAGTCCGGGATCTCCAACGTGCTGCCCCGCAGCACGATCAGGCCGTCCTTCCTGAGATCCTGGAGGACACGGTTCACATGGACTGTCGAAAGCCCCAGGGCATCCGCGAACTCATTCTGGGTCACCGGCACATCACAGCCATTTTCCCTGGCAAGCCTGACGGCCTTCAATCGGATCTGAAGCTCACAAAGGACATGGGCCATGCGCTGATAGGCCGATCGGCGGCCCAACCCGATCATCCACTCGCGGAAGATGGCCGCATCGATCAGAGCATCGCGCCAGAGGATGTCGCCCAGGTTGGGATAGCGCCGCAGCACGTCCCGCAGGTTCTGGTGCGGGATCGATGCTATGCTGCTACCCACTAGGGCTCCGACGCTGTTGTCCATAACGTGCAAATGGAGACTTTGCAGATCCGGAATATCGCCCGGGATGTAGAAGCCCATGATCTGCCGCTTGCCGTCGGGCAGGATCTTGTAGCGGCATACAAAGCCGCTGAGGATCAGGGCACAAACGGAGGGGCGCTCCCCGTCCCGGACGATGTCCGTGTCCGCATCGACCACTTTCACGTTCATGGGCAGGTCCAGGACCGCCTGCTTCTCCTCGTCCGACAGGTCGGCCACGCTGCTCAGCTTCCGAAGCAGCGCGTTTGCCTGAGACTGTTCATGCAGTGAAGATCTCATTGTCCCGCCTCCAGGCCCTTTGGCTTGTTTATGGCCCACCGTCCCCACCAGGACCTAACCACCTTCCAGCAATCCACCTCTGCCGTTCTGATGCCATAGAAGATCGTCATCGCGCTCCATCAACGAGAGCGCAGCGCATTGTGCCGCTCCAGCTCGAGCAGGATTGCCTCCCGGTGTGCCTGCCATGCGGCAAGGGTTTCCCGCAAGGTCCGCAAGAGCTTTTCCGCCTCGGACGTATCGTGGCCGTCCCGACGCATTCTCTCGATGAGAAGCATCTGGCTGGTGATGCGTCTTTCACCTTCAGCGATATCGCACTCAGCCTTGGCAAGGTGCTCTCTCTCAAGGGCAGGATCTGGCATGGCCGCAAGCACCGGGCTTTGGAAGCCACGATCAAGCTCCCGATATCCTGACGCTTTCCGCTTGCCTGAGTTCCCTCCTCAGTCTTTTCAGGAATTGCTGCCGCTGCCTATCATTGAAGGAACCCTCGCCCGAACCTGTTGTTCATTCCATATCCGGAGCATGCCGAGGACCGCTTATGAGCAATCGCGACATTATCGTCATCGGGGGCTCTTCGGGAGCAACAGCTCCTCTCAAGACAATTCTGGGCGCTCTTCCCCCGGATCTGCCGGCAGCCGTATTCATCGTGCTGCACATCCCCGCCCGCAGCATCGGCATTCTCTCGACGGTGGCGTCCGCAGCCGGTCCTCTGCCGGTTCATGCGGCGGCCGATGGAATGCACATCGAACCTGGCAATGTCTACCTGGCGGTTCCCGATCACCATCTCATCCTGACCAAGGGACATATCCGGCTCGGTCGCGGCCCGCGGGAGAACATGGCACGCCCTGCCATCGACCCTCTGTTCCGGTCGGCGGCAGCCGCGTACGGACCCCGGGTCATCGGCGTCGTCCTGAGCGGTCTTCTCAATGACGGTGCCTCCGGCCTTGAGGCGGTCAAGCGCTGCGGAGGAGTTGCAGTCGTGCAGGATCCGGCCGACGCCATTGCGGATGAGATGCCGCGCAGTGCCCTGGAGGCCGTCACGGCCGACCTCTCGGTCCCCAGCGCCCGAATCGGCGACGTCCTGTCGGAACTTGCCCGGGAGGCGGCCGGGCCCGGAGTTCCGGTTCCACCGGACATCCGCCTGGAGGTGGACATCGCCGCCGGAGAGCGCGTGGATAGCGAGGTCGTCCGCAAATTTGCCGATCCGGCAGCCCTGACCTGCCCTTCCTGCGGGGGCAGCCTGTCGATGGTCAAGGAAGCCAAGCCTCTCCGCTTCCGGTGTCAGGTCGGGCATACGTTCACGGCCGATGTTCTAGCCAAGGAGCAGGAGAGCGCCGTCGACGAGGCGCTGCGGGTTGCCTTGCGCGTGATCGAGGAGCGGGCCGAACTTGTTTCCCGCATGGCGGAGGATGGTCGGCGGAGCGGCCGCAGGGCTGTCGCCGAAATATACAAGGAGCGAGCCGTCGAGTACCGGCAATATGCCGACACCCTCCGCAGGGCGGTGCTGCAGTCGATGGAGCCCCTCGGATCGCAGATGGACGAGGGCGGGCAGGATCCAGGCCCGGGTGATTGAGTGCGGTCTTGAGGCCCCTTGGAGAGGTGGTGCAATCTTCTCTCCTGTGGCAAACCGTCTCCTGAATGGGGATTTTCAGCATTGGCCATCAAGAAGAGCAACAAGACGATACCATCCGAGGTTTCTCAGCGGGCCGGTTCGGAAGAGGCTGGTCGGAATCTGATCGTTGCGATTGGTGCCTCCGGGGCTCACGGCCAAACCGCAGAGCACCTCCTGTCCGCCCTGAGTCTGGAGGACGACATGGCTGCCGTCCTGGTCTTCCAGCATCGGGAAGCGTTGGACGACGAGCGCTTCAAGCAAGCTCTGGCGGAGCGGGGGCGAGAACTCACCCTGGCGGCCAGTGGCACGCCCTTAGAGGCGGGCAAGCTCTACTGGTCTGCGCCTAACACGATCCTGACCATGGAAGATGGGCACTTCCGGAGCAGGAATGCCCAGGAGGCTCCTGGTGAGCGTGGAACCATCGACAGCTTTTTCATTTCGGTCGCCCAGAATCAGGAGAAGAACGTCATCGGCGTCATTCTTGCCGGTACGGACGGTGACGGCACTCTGGGCTTCACGGCGATCAAGGAGGCCGGCGGTCTCACCCTTGCGGAAGCAACCGAAGAAGTCTCCCTCGAAGGGCTTGCCGCCAGCGCCCACCCTGCGGCCCTGGCCGACTTCGTGCTCCCTTCCGACCAACTGCCCCACCGCATTCGTCTCTACGCACGGCATCTGGTTCGTTACCAGGAGGCGGCGGACCATGCGGCCGAGACAGCCGAGGTGTCCGCCGCACTGACCAGCATCGCCACGATCCTGCGCAACAAGACCGGTCATGATTTCCACGGCTACAAGCCCAACACGTTCTTCCGGCGTGTCCAGCGCCGCATGCAGGTCGTGCAGGCCGAGACCATCGAGGCCTACGTGGATGTGCTGCGGGCGCAGGCAGACGAGGCGCAAAACCTTTTCAACGACCTTCTGATCGGTGTCACTCAGTTCTTCCGCGACAGGCGTGAGTTCGAGCTTCTCGAGGCCCAGGTCATCCCCAAGCTCTTTGAGGGCAAGACCCGCAGCGACAGTCTTCGGATCTGGGTGCTCGGCTGCTCCACGGGCGAGGAGGCCTATTCCATCGGCATCCTCCTGCGCGAGCATATGGCCAAGCTCGACGCTGTGCCGCATGTCCAGATCTTCGCGACCGACATCGATGGCCGAGCCCTCGCCGCGGCCCGCACCGGCCGGTACACGGAAGCCATCGCGACGGACGTCGCGCCTGAGCGGCTGGCGCGCTGGTTCGCCAAGGAGGGCAACACCTATTGCGTGGTGAAGGAGTTGCGGGAGATGTGCATCTTCTCGCAGCACAGCGTCATCAAGGACGCGCCCTTCTCGCGGCTCGACATGATCTCCTGCCGCAACCTGCTGATCTATCTCAACGCCGATCTCCAGGACCGGGTCATCCCGCTCTTCCATTTCGCCTTGAGACCGGGCGGCTATCTGTTCCTCGGCAACTCCGAGAACATCTCGCGCCATGCAAGGCTCTTCGCCCCGATCGATCGCGGCTTTCGCATCTTCCAGCGCCTTGAAACCGCCATGCGGGTTCTTCCCGATTTTCCGTTCACGTCAGTGGATCGGCGGCCAGCGGAGAGCCCTGCGATCGTGCGGCCTCGCATGGTGGACGGCAGCCTGCCCCAAAAAGCCGAGAGCATCGCTGAGCGCTACGCTCCCGCCTATGTCATCACGGATGGGAATTTCGACGTTCTGCACTTCTCCGGCCAGGCCGGACGTTACATCGAGCCAGCGGGAGGGGCCGCGACGCTCAACCTTCTCAACCTCGTGCATAGCGGCCTTCGTCTCGATCTGCGTGCTGCTCTGGCCAGAGCGGCGGAGGAACACCAGACCGTGCAGGTCGACGGGCTCGTGATGGACACCAACGGCAAGCGCAAGGTGGTCGACATCGTGGTCGAGCCCATGCAGGATCAGCCGACCTCGCCAGCCGGGTTCGTCGTGATCTTCAAGGACAGCGCGGCGCGCCCGCAGGAGGAAGTCCGCGAGACATCGGGCGCCTCATCCCTCCAGAACGAGCACGTGCAGCGGCTCGAAGCGGAACTGAGGATCACCCGGGAGCGGCTTCAGGCTACCATTGAGGAGCTAGAAAGCACGAATGAGGAACTGAAATCCTCGAACGAGGAGTACCAGTCCCTCAACGAAGAGCTCCAATCGGCCAACGAGGAGCTCGAAACCTCCAAGGAGGAATTGCAGTCCGTCAACGAGGAGCTGACTACCGTCAATGGTGAACTCGCCCATCGTGTTCAGGAACTCGGGCGCTCCAACAGCGACCTGAAGAACCTGCTGGAAAGCACTCAGATCGCTACGATCTTCCTCGACAACGACCTGCGGGTGATGAACTACACCCCCGCCGTGGCCGAGATCTTCCACTTGGTCGAGACCGACATCGGCCGCCCGATTGCCCACATCAAGGCGCGCGTCAGCTATGACGAGCTCCAAGAGGATGCCCGGCGTGTGGCCCGGTCCCTGGGGAGCGTCGACCGGGAGGTTACGGACCCGACGACCGGCACGCGGTACATGGTCCGCGTTCTGCCTTATCGCAGCGTCGACAACTACATCGGCGGCACGGTCATCACATTTACCGACATGACCCCGCTCACCCGGGCCCAGCAGGCGCTACGGGAGAGTGAGGAGCGGTTCCGGGCCATCGTCACCCAGGCCACCATCGGTATCGCCGAGACGCGCGACGGTGCCCTTACCTACGTCAATGACCGCTACTGCGCCATAATGGCGCGCGGCTCCGAGGTGCTCATCGGCAGGCCCTTGAGGGAGATCATCCATCCCGAAGATGCCGAACGGAATGCGGCTCTGCTCGAGCGTCTGCATGCCACCGGCGAGCCATTCGTCGTCGATACCCGGTATGTTCGGCCGGATGGATCCATCGTCTGGGCCCTGACCAGCGTCAGCCCGATCCGGGATGCTGGAGGGAGTATCGTGGGCGGCTCGGTCGCCTGCATTGATATCTCCGATCGCAAGCAGGCCGAGGAGGCGCTTCGCGCGAGCGAGCGCAACACCAAGATGCTTCTGGCAGAGTTGCAGCACCGGGTCCGCAACACCTTGGCCGTGGTACGGTCGATCACCAGGCGAACGGCGGCGACAAGCGAGACGGTCGAGGATTATGCCATGCACCTCGAAGGGCGCATCGAAGCCTTTGCCCGCACCCAAGCCATGGCAACCCGAGTTCCCGATGCCGGGGTCGATCTGGAGGAACTCATACGAGAGGAATTGCTCTCCCTTACGGTCCGAGATGACGAAAAGGCTCATGTCGACGGGCCGCCCGTGCGCCTGCGGTCCAAGACGGCCGATTCCATCGGACTGGCCGTCCACGAGTTGGCAACCAATGCTCTCAAATACGGTGCCCTGTCCGAGGACAGCGGCCACATTGACGTGATCTGGAGGATCGACGGAGCCGACGGGAACCGCAGTCTCAAGCTGGAGTGGCGGGAGAGCGGTGTGCGCATTGCAGGCGTGGCACCCCGGCGACGGGGCTTCGGCTCCGAACTTATCGAGCGGATCCTTCGTTATGAACTGGATGCAGAGACGGAGCTGGAGTTCACGCCCGGCGGCGTGCGCTGCATCATCGAGGTGCCTCTCAACGATCAGAACGCCGCGTTCGACGCCGCGCGGCAAAGGCGCCGATCCGGCACGGAGGCCAAGGGTGATGAGCGCAACCAGCGACGTGAGAGCTGACAAGCCTGACCTGACCGGCTGCCGGGTCCTCCTGGTCGAGGACGAATACTATATCGCCGACGATCTCTGCCGGGCTCTCGAAGGATGCGGCGCCGAAGTCGTCGGCCCGGTGCCCAGCCTGGCGAAGGCTTTGCCACTGGCCGATAACGAGAGCCTCACCTGCGCTGTATTGGATATCAATCTGCGTGGCGAGAGCGGCCTCATGGTCGCGGAAGCGCTCCACCGGCGCAACGTGCCGTTCGTCTACTCCACCGGCTACGACAGTTCGACCGTCCCGGATGCTCTCAAGGGAGCAGCGCACCTGGAGAAGCCATTCCGAGAGGAGGAGTTGCTGCGCGCAGTCGGTCAGATCGTCCGCCAGCAATGATGCTTGACGAGCGCGGAGCTTACGGCGCTCCTGTTTCAGGAAAAGCGTGAACCGAACATCGCGGTTTTCAGGCGAGCCTTGGAATGGCAACAAGCCTCAGCCGTACAGCTGTTTGCCCTTCCTGAAGGGCTTCGGGTTCGGGCTTGGCTCGGCAGGTCGCGGGTGCTGTGATGCCACAAGGGCATCGGTTTCCCTGAGCACCCGGTATGACTGCGCCAGCACCTCACGGGAGTTCTGGATGACCTGTGCGTCATACTCGGCGCGCGTCACCGGTGTCTTCGGAGCATTCGCCATGATGGCGCTCCTCGGCTTCGCAGGCGGGAGCGCACGTCTCTCTCAGCCACCAGCGCCTATGGGTTCGGATCGGCTGGTGATACAGGCCAACGGATCAGGTCCGGTCTTGTTCAAGCGAGGCTGCGCAATTGCACTAACGGGCCTTATGGGATGCGGTCCTTCTATGGGATCGTGTCATATGCAAGTCATATGCAAGCCGTGTTGCTGCCCCGTCGGACCTCCACATAAATTCCATAAGCGGACTTCGGAGATATGTCTGAAGGTGACAGCTCCCATCGTTCAGTCTGTGTGGAAGAGAGCTGTGCACATTATTCCGGGTGATGGATGCGAGGTGATGGCTCCGCTTTGAGCATAGCTTTAAGATCGACCGCGCCAGCTATCCGCCTGCTGTTCCCTTGCTCCTGAGGAGGTCGAGTGAATCGCTTTCCGCCATCCCGGATCGTCTGCCTCACGGAGGAGACAGTCGAGACCCTCTACCTGCTGGGCCAGCAGGATCGCATCGTGGGCGTCTCCGGCTACGCCGTGCGGCCGCCGCAGGTCCGGCGGGAAAAGCCCCGGGTCTCGGCCTTCACCTCGGCCGACATCCCGGCCATCCTCGCGCTCGGGCCTGACCTTGTTCTCACCTTCTCCGATCTCCAGGCGGAGATCGCAGCCGATCTGATCCGCGCCGGCATTGCCGTGCATGCCTTCAACCAGCGAGGCGTGGCGGGCATCCTGGCGATGATCCGCACTCTGGGCGCCCTCGTCGGCGTTCCCGACAAGGCCGAGGCTCTGACGCAACACTACGAGGAGCGGATCCGCACGATCTCGGAACAGCTCGCCGACGGCCCGAGGCCACGGGTCTATTTCGAGGAATGGGACGATCCGCTGATCAGCGGGATCGGATGGGTCTCCGAACTGATTGGGATCGCGGGCGGCGACGATGTCTTCACGGAGCTCCGGAATGCTCAGGCAGCCAGGGACCGCATCGTCACCCCGGAGGCGGTGATCGCAGCGGCGCCAGACGTCATCCTCGCGTCTTGGTGCGGGAAGAAGGTTGTGCCGGACCGGATCCGCCAAAGGCCCGGCTGGGACGGGATCCCTGCGGTACGGAACGGACGCATCATCGAGATCAAGTCGCCCCTGATCCTCCAGCCTGGGCCAGCCGCCCTGACGGACGGGCTCGATGCCATCGTGGCGGCTCTCGCCGGAAGGAGATGAACTTGGTCCTTGGGCGATCGCCCGAGAGTGCCGGACGCTTGAGCGTGGCGCGATACCTGAAAGGCTGACGCGTTGGCGACAATCTCGTGTTCTGACCGACCGCCACGAACCAAGGTCCGGAGTCGGGCCTCGAGCCGTCGCAAGACAAACGACCGACAATGGCCGATTGGAGACCTTCAGCTCAGTCTTCCGGAAGTTCGGTTTAGGTCGGCCCCGTGCCGATTGCGGCCATAGGGATTGCCCGTGCAGAATAGGCGAATGATCGAGTGATCACAGTCCTTCCGACGATCGTATAAGCTCGTACTCCCGCCGAATGGTTCCCTTGCCATAGGTCCGCTCCAGACGGCGCACGGTGAAGTGCCCCCGGGCCAGTGTCTGAAAGTGATCGACGAAGGCGGCGTTGACGGCCGCGCCGCCGATCGCCCCGAGCACTGGTATGGCTTGGGCGGCGACCTTCTGCGAGACCACCACGCCGAAGCGGGATCCGATCTGGGCCAGCAGGCGCACGATGGCCGACGCACTCTCGTCGACAACACCGCGCCCGGCTATCTGCTGCAGGGCGCGGGTGACGGACTTCGCCATCGCGGCTCGCACGGCGAAGTAGCCGGCCTCGTGCAGGTTGTCGGAGCCGGTGCGCCCGCCCAGGGCGAAGACCTGGAGACAGGCCAATGCCGTTTCGGAATCCTGAAGATCCTCGCCCTCGCTCCGGGCGATCCGGGCAATAGACCGCAGCATAATCGTGGTCGAGATCGGGAGCTCCACCAGGACCGCCGACGCTCCCAGCGCGCCACCCATGGCACCCGACAGGATCGCGAGCATCTTGTGGACGCGGGTTTCGGGATCGCTGCCCTCATTCGGGATCGTCCGGAGCGCATACCGAAGCGCGCGGGTGAGCGCCGCCTGCGTTGCCTTCGAGATCATGTTGGACGCCACCTGGGGAAGAGCCTGCCCAAGCAGCTCGATCGGCCGCCCCGCGAGAGCCGACAGACGGGCCACGTAGCTCGGCCCCTCAAGCGCGAGGACGGCCTGCCGCAAGGCTTCGCGATCCTCCTCGGAGAGAGCGATCTCTGGTGGCGCGGCGCGGCCGGTGGACGCCGCGATCGGCTCCTGACGGTGAAGTTCCTGGCTCATGTAATCTATCTGGGATCCGGAGCCGTCGCTGACAGTCCTGACCTAAAGCATCGCGGCCGGCAAGTCGCTGTCATATAGCCTGCGGAACACGCACTCGCATCCGGCAACAGGCCAGCGGGCACATGAGCCGCACTTGCAGGCCGTAGATAGACCGGATGTCCTTCCTGGGCGGGGCGCACCCTCCAGACCCGCGCTGCCGGGATGATCAGAGACCCTGGATCCAGGCCTTCGCGAGGCCCGCATCGGCCTGGGACAGGCCGTGCCCGGCCGGGAGCATCTGATGCTGCACCGCCGCCCCGGCACTCCGCAGCAGGGAAGCGAGGCGTTTGGCGTTGTCGGCCGGCACGACGGGGTCGTAGGCGCCCGAGAGGATGAGGACCGGTTTCTCCGCCAAGTCAACGGAAGGCGGCTCCTGCAGCGGCACCATCGCCCGGATCAAAACCGCCCCGGACAGCGCCTGCGGCCGCAGCTGGAGCACGGCCGCGGCGATGTTGGCGCCGTTCGAGAAGCCCACCGCCACGGGCGCGGCCAGGCCATAGGCCTCGCGCGCTTCGGCGATGAAATCGGCCAGCTCATGGGCGCGGCAGCTCACGTCATCCTCGTCGAAGACGCCGTCCGCCAGGCGGCGGAAGAAGCGTGGCATGCCGCCTTCCAGCACCTTGCCGCGCGGCGACACATGAGCGGAGTTCGGGGAGAGCATGCGCCCGAGCGGCAGCAGGTCGTCCTCGTTACCGCCAGTGCCGTGCAGCAGCAGGAGCGGCGGCCGCTCGGACTCGGAAGCTGGCTTGAAGCGGTGGATGAAGGACAGTCCAGTCATGGTGGTCACGGCGGATCTCCTGGAGGGGCTTCGCGGCCCTCCGGGCTGGGATCGGGAACGCCCGCCTCAAGGGCTCAAGTCCACGCAGGGCGGGTCGAGGAAGCAGGATCAGGCGACCTTCGCCACGACGGCCTCGATGGCGGACGGTTCGGCTCATGGAAGTGGGGCAACCCAGCATCCGGCCAAGCGATGGCGCAGAGGCTGGAGCGAGCCGGATAGACGGTGGCAAGACCGGTCCGTCATCGCTGATGATCACCAAACGTCCGATTTGCAGATCGAAGCTGACCAAGATGGAACCTATCCGATGTTCCGATGCCGTTGATCAGCTGCGTAGCGGGCGCTTATCAAGCGCCCAGGATACAGGATGCATCGGTCGCAGCCTCAAGCCTGCCAGGGAGCGATTTGGCCGCTTCCGCACGGGATTATGGAGCTCAGGGCACCGAGGGTCCTTCGGAGTTCCGGCGGTAGCGTCGGGCCGGTTGGCGATGAGACAGGTTCGGGTGAAGTACCGCCCGCGCCACCTTGAAGGCGCTCCAGTCGGCGTTATCCGGTAGTGCCGGGATTGTGACACGCTCACCCTGGTCGAGCCCAGCAAGCGCCGCATCAACCATATCGCCGGTCTCCATGACGATCTCCTGAGGAAGGGCGTTGATATCGAGCCCACCCTTCTCCCACAGGTCGGTACGCGTCGCTCCGGGCAGTACCGCCTGCACGCGGACACTGTAGGGGGCGAGTTCGCTGTCGAGGCCTTCACTGAGAGCAAGGACGTAAGCCTTGCTGGCGCCATAGCCGACGCTAATGGCCGGCTGGTCGCCCCTGAGGGCAACAACCGAGGCGATGTTGATGATGTCGCCTTTGCCGCGCTGCGCCAGACCAGGCGCGACGGCCCGCGCGAGACGCGTCGCCACCACCACGTTGAGCCGGATCATCGCCTCAAGGCGCTCAGGATCCATCTCGATCGTCGGCCCGGCCACCGCAACGCCAGCGTTGTTGACCAGCATGGTGATGTCGTCGGCCTGAAGCCGCGCCTCCACCCTGCTGGTGTCGGCCTCATCAGTGAGGTCGGCCCGCAGCACTTCGATGGTAACGCCGGTCTCAACCGTCAGCCGGGCGGCAAGGGCATTGAGCTTCGCCTCGTTACGGGCGACGAGGACCAAGTTGTGTCCACGCCGGGCGAGACGGTCCGCATAGACCGCCCCGATGCCGGCCGAGGCGCCGGTGATCAGCGCCGTTCCTTGTCCACGGCTCATATGTTCTCGTTCCTTCGATGTAGGAGGGCATGCAGCCAGGTAGATGAGCCGGCCGCTCAGGCCGGGCGCTCGACGGCGATGGCCGTGGCCTCGCCGCCGCCGATGCACAGGGAGGCGACCCCGCGGGACAATCCCCGGCGCTCCAGCGCATGCAGCAGGGTGACAATGAGACGGGCGCCGGTCGCGCCGATAGGATGCCCCAGTGCGCAGGCGCCGCCGTTCACATTGAGCACGTCACGGGGGATGCCGAGGTCCTGCTGCGCCGCCATGGCGACGACCGCAAAGGCCTCGTTGATCTCGAACAGGTCCACGTCCCCTACGCTCCAGCCCACCTTGTCCAGGAGTTTGCGGATTGCCGGGATCGGCGCCGTGGTGAACCAGGCGGGATCCTGGGAGTGGGTGGCATGCCCCTTGATCTCGGCCAGGATCTGCACACCCTCGCGCTCCGCTACGGAGCGACGCATGAGGAGGAGCGCCGCAGCGCCGTCCGCGTTGGCAGAGGAACTTGCCGCCGTGATGGTACCGTCTGGCCGAAAGGCAGGCCTGAGAGAGGGAATCTTCTCCGGCGAGACCTTGAGAGGGTTCTCGTCCATATCAACGACTGTCGCCCCGTTCCTGCCCGCAATGAGAACGGGAGCGATCTCGTTGGCGAATTCACCCTCCTCGACCGCCTTGCGGGCACGGGTGAGCGTCTCGACGGCGTAGTCGTCCTGATCGGCCCGGCTGAACCGGTACGCACCGGCCGTCGCCTCGCCGAAGTCGCCCATCGGCCGTCCACCCTCGTAGGCGTCCTCCAGGCCGTCCAGCATCATGTGGTCGATGAGCCGGTCGTGACCGACCCGGTAGCCGCCACGCGCCTTCGCGAGGAGGTACGGCGCGTTCGACATGGACTCCATGCCGCCAGAGACTGCGATCTCGGCCGAACCGGCCAGGATCAGATCATGGGCCAGCATGGTGGCCTTCATGCCGGAGCCGCACACCTTGTTGATCGTCGTTGCGCCGACCGCGTCGGGCAGACCCGCTCCGCGAGCTGCCTGCCGGGCAGGCGCCTGCCCCTGCCCCGCCGGCAAGACGCAGCCCATGAGAACCTCGTTCACTTTCGCGCCTTCGAGACCGGCACGCTCCAGCGCCGCGCGAATGACATGACTGCCGAGAGCCGGGGCGCTGACGCCGGAAAGGCCGCCCTGGAACCGTCCGAGCGCAGTGCGGACAGCGGAAACGATGACAACCGGATCGTACGACGCCATGGGAGTCTCCTTCATATGATGGTTGACATATAATATGATAGACATCATGTAAAGGTCAGGCCGGTGGAGGCAAAGCATGCGTTACGGGAAGGGCCACAAGGAGCAGACGCACAAGCGGGTGGTGGATGTGGCCGCCGCGCGGTTCCGAGCCAACGGCATTGAGGGCACCGGCGTGGCCGGCCTGATGGCCGACGCGGGTCTCACCCACGGCGGCTTCTACGCCCATTTCAAATCGAAGGACGATCTCGTCCGCGAGGCTCTTGCCGAAGCTCACGCGCACAGCCGCGAGATCTGGGCGAAGGAAGCGAAAGCCGCCCGGGAGCGCGGCGAGGACGGGCTTGAGGCCATTGTGCGGCGGTATCTGCGGCCTACCCACCGCGACCGGCCGGAGGCAGGCTGCTCCGTCGCGGCTCTTGCGCCCGAGGTCGCCCGCAACGATCCTGACACCCGCGATGTCATGGCTCATGCGGTGGACGAAATGGCTGCGATCATCGGATCCGAATTGCCTCCAACCGTGCCGGAGGGGAAGGCGCGTGAAACGGCCTATGCGATATTCGCCCTGATGATCGGGACGCTGCAGCTCGCCCGTATTACGACGGATCAGGCCCTTTCTGAAGCAATCCTGCAATCCGGCCGGGATGCTGCTCTGCGCCTCGCCCGTCAGGCAGCGTAGCGGACTCCCGGACGCGTCGGCTGAAGGCCCTGTCGGACCTATTCTGCTCCGCCTCGCCTTGCCGAACATGGTTATGATGTTCGTCCAGGCGCCGATCAGTCTGATCGAAGCCTATGGTGTAGAGGCGCGGATCGAATGCCTTATCGTCAATCTCGAGACGGCCAGGATCCGATTGAGCGTCGCCCGCAACTCTGTCGGCCTCAGCAACAGCAGGTTGCTGACGATGTTGCAGAACCTGGCGAAGTGCTCGTGGCTCATTCCACCGCCCCCGCTCGTAAGATCAGATGTCGAACGAGGCCCCGGCATTCTGACAAAGGTCCCGGCAGTCGATGATGAGCTCCTCGTCGCCTCGATGGTCATATGCCTGCTGGAGGATAAAGGTAAGAGGTTGCGCAGGCGCCACATGGCGGCCAAGCCTTAGCGATGATCCAGGCAGAGCGCCCGTCGCTGGTGATCACGGACTTCATGATGCCTCTGATGACAGGCCTTGAGCTGGCGCAGGCCCTCAAGGCGACACCAGAGTACCGCGATCTGCCGATCGTGCTGATGAGCGGAGCGCAGGGGACAATTGCCCGGGATCATCACGAACTCTTCGCGGTCGTGTTCGACAAGCCGTTGCGAAAGGGCCATCTCCTTGAACAACTGCGCAAGCTCACAGACTTCGCACGATAGACCGATTCCGAGCCGCGCGGCTCGCCAGTCGCAGCCCCGTGCGGCTCAGCGGCGGAATGTGCAAAGCTTGGCTTACAATGCCCTCAGTTGAAGTCTTCCAGCCTCGTTACGAGGAAAGACCCATACTACGATGCATTATTCGCCGGTGGTTTCTTCCGCCAACGCATCCTTTAGAATGGACGGAGCGGTGATCGTTGAGAGATCGTCCTTCAAGGAAGGTTATCCAAGATCATTTCGAGGCTATCATCAATGGTATCGAGCCGTAGCCGTGAGCAGCATCACGGCGGCGATGCAGCGCTCACTCCACCTGTGTTGCGACTGCCATTGACGCTAGCTGGGCATGAGGGGCTCGCTCGGTGTTCTCTCGCAGATCCACTTCATGGACGTCCGCGCACGTCGAGCGAACGGCTCGTCGAAGTCCCGTGGCTCCGTGATCGGCAGCTGCAGACAGATGCTCTGGGCCGGCAGGACCTGGCACCAGTCGTGGATCAGCTGCCGGTAACTCCGCCCGACCGCCCGGATGTTGCGGTCCAGATCATACAGGCCGAGCGGGTTGACGGTGCCGTTCTCCTCCCGCAGGGCGGTGTCCCAGTCGACCTGATCGGTGAGCGAGTACCACGTGAAGCCAATCATCGGAACGCCGGAATTGCGCACGCGCAGGACGTTGGACCACTCCTTCCAGAGCCACTTGACCGCCTCGTCACCACTTGGGCCTTCTTTGACGTTCGTCTCCGTGTGCATGACCGGCAGCCTGTAGCGGTCGTGGTACTGTCGGGTGATCTCGGCATAGCCGAAGACCTCGTCGGAGGCGCTGGAATGTCCGTTGGCGGAGACGAGATGCTCGTTGGTCACGTAGTAGTCGTTGCCCATGATGCAGTGGCGCTTGAGATTGGCCCGCATGAAGAACTCGTATTCTTCCCGGCTCATCCCATTGTCCATGAGATAGATGAACATGTCCGAGTCCACTCGCCGGCTGTAGTTGAGGTCGAGCGGAAGAAAGCGGCGGGCGTTGTAGAACTCGGCGAACGGGATCGCATTCGGGCAGTCGGGGTGGAAGTGCTCCGAGGACTCGCTCTGGATGAAGATGGCGTCGGCGCGGACGTCGAGGATCATCCCCATGGCCAGCACATTGGCCTTGACGATGTGCTTGAGGGCGGTGACGAAGGCCTGGTCGCTCGCAAGCTGCTCGTTCCACCAGCCATAGGCCGCTGAGAACGCGGCGCAGACGAACATCTCGTTGACTGGCGTGTAGAGCTGAACCCAGGGAAAGCGCTCGGCAAAAGCCTGCGCATACCCGGCAAAGAGCTCGGGAAAGTCAGGGTTCTGGAAGTCGCCGATCCAGTCGGGAACCCCGAAATGGCACAGGTCGACGATCGGCACGACATTGCGACGATTGAGTTCGCCAAAGGTGAGATCCGAGAAGTCCCAGTCGTAGCGTCCCGGTCCGAGCCATGTCGTGTGGATGGGCGGACCGTAGCGGAGATAGCGGCTGCCGATCTCATCGAGGAGGTCGAAGTCGGTTTTCCAGAGGGTGTAGTGGCCGCACTTCTCCATCTCGTCGATGCGGGTCCGGCCGCCGTTGATGGTGGGATAGCTGTTCTCGATCCCGGTCGCGAACAGAAATGTGGAAGCTGTCATGGTGGACCTCCCAGGGCGTCATCATGAGCCCTGTGCCCAGGGACGCCCAGATTGAGACTGTCTTAGAATTGCGGAGACTTGTCGGATCTTGCGGAAACTGCCGATGCCGGCTGTGGGGTCTCGCCGCGGGCTCCCGCCAGCACTGTGTCCTTCGCTAGAAACGAGTGGAGTTGGGCCACCACCTGCGCCCCCTCGCCCACCGCCGCGGCCACACGCTTTACCGAGCCGGCACGGACGTCCCCGATAGCGAAGACGCCATCAAGGCTCGTCTCGAGAAGCCGTCGGCCAGCGGCCACATCGCTCCCGGTCAGAACAAAGCCTTTCGGGTCCAGCGCCACACGCGCCGGGTCCAGCCATTTCGTGTTGGGCGAGGCACCGATGAACAGGAACAGGTGCCGCATTGGCTGGCGAACCTCTTCGCCCGATGCCAGGTGCCAACGGACCGCCTCCAGGTGGTTCTGCCCCTCAAGGCCGGTGACCTGGGCTTGGGTGATGATCTCCACATTGGCGAGACCTTCGATCCGGTTGATGAGATAGCGCGACATGCTGGCCCCAAGATCCCGCCCCCGCACCAGCAGCCAGACCTTCGCCGCCCGGCTGGCAAGATAGACCGCTGCCTGGCCAGCCGAATTGCCGGCGCCGACGACGGCAACCTCCTGCCCGCCACACAGTCTTCCTTCCAGGGGCGACGCCCAATAATGCACGCACGAGCCTTCGAACCGCTCCAGGTCCGGCACCTCGAGCCGCCGGTAACGGGCGCCCGTGGCGATCACGACCGACCGGGCACGAACACGTTCGTTATTGAGCAGGCTTACCACGTAAGGGCCGCCACCCGAGGTACCTTCACCCTCGATGCCGACGGCCTCGTCTGGCATCGCCATCTCGGCTCCGAACTTCTGTGCCTGGACATAGGCGCGGGCCATCAGGGCCATGCCGGTGATGCCGGTTGGGAACCCGAGATAGTTCTCTATCCGCATGGAGGCGCCGGCTTGGCCGCCAAAGGCGTGGCAGTCGAGTACCAGGACCGAGAGCCCTTCCGAGGCGGCATACACCGCGGTGGCGAGGCCCGCGGGTCCCGCGCCTATGACGGCAACATCATAGACCCGGTCCGGATCGAGTGCGCCTACCATGCCGAGGCAACGGGCTAACTCGTCCTCGCTCGGGTTGCGCAGCAGCCGTCCGTCCGGACACAGAACGATCGGCAGTTCGCCGGGATCGACGCCGAACCGCTCGACGAGCGCCCGCGCCTCCGGATCGCCGCCTGGATCCAGGCTCTGGTGAGGGTGACCGCTGCGGGATAGGAAGCCGTCCAGCCGCAGCACGTCGCCGTGGTCCCCGGGGCCGACGATCACCGGCCCTCCGGTGCCCCGTTCGAGCAGCCCCATGCGGCGCAGGATCAGCGCCCGCATGATCCGCTCGCCGAGTTCCGCTTCCGCGATCAGCACGGCCCTGAGCTTCTCGGGTGGGATGATCAGGGCCTCCACCGGCTCGATGGCCGTGGCCTCCGCCAGGGCGGGCCGGCCCGAGAGCTGGGCGATCTCGCCCATGAACGCCCCAGCCTCATACGTCGTGATCAGCTCACGCTTTCCAGAGTTGTTCTGAGTGATCTCCACCCGACCGGCCAGAACCACCGCGAGGCCCCGCCCGACCTCGCCGATCCGAACCAGGGTCTCGCCGGACTGGTAGCGGCGGACCTCGCCAAACCGGCGCAATCGATCGATCTCGGCCTGTTCAAGGGTGGGAAACGCCTGCTCCCGGCGCGTTTCGACGACCGAAGGTCCTGCGGCAGCCATGATGGGCCTCGTTCACTCCTGAGCCAAACTCTAGATCATCTTCCGCCGGTAGTCCCTGGGCGAGTGGCCGGTGACCTGCCGGAACAGGGCCGAGAACTGGCTCAGGCTGCCATACCCGACTGCGGCCGCGACATCGGTGACCGACAGCGAGGGATCAGCCAGCAATGTCTTGGCCCGCTCGATGCGGCGGCTCATCTGGTAACGGTGCGGCGGCTCGCTGAGGGCTTCCTTGAACGCCCGGCAGAAGTGGTACGGACTGAGCCTCGCGATCGCCGCCAGCTCGGCCAGGGAGACGTCCTGGTGGAGGTTCGCCTCGATATAGTCGCACACGGCCTTGAGTTGCCAGCCCGCGAGCCCTCCCCTCGCAAAGCTCCGCCCTGTACGCCTCCCCTGCGCTGGGTACTTCGCCTGGAACGCCATGATCTCCGACAGCAGAAGGATGGCGAATGATTCGACATATATACGCGAATACATTTCCGGTTGCGCCAGGATCCGGTCGAGCTGCAGCATCAGCTGGGCCAGCAATGGATGCTCGAAATGCAGCATCGGGTAGAGCTGGGTCTGTTCAGCATCCAGGTGCGAGCAAATCGCCGGATCGAGATAGGCAGACGTGAAGGCGATCGGCATGGTTCCCGGCAGGGACCAGCCCTGCAGACGGCAGCCGGCCGGGACGAAAGTCAACTTGCCCCGGATGTCCCTGAGAGTGGAGCGTGGGAGATCGTCCGCGGTGGTCTCCCCATCCTTGCGATGGGCGTTCAGCAGCGCGAGGTAGTGCCGACCGCCGTGCAGGCTGAAGTCGTACGGCTTCGGGCGCAGCATGACGATGTGTTCGGCCGCCAGGGCGTCCCACCGGTGGTCCAGCCGCAAATTCTCGCAGGGTAAATGGTTGTGAAACCGGAAGTCGACAGCATCATCGAGGCTCATGATGGTCTCCTGGGAAGATGTTGGCCTTCCATCGCCGCCCGCGCAGCTGTGTGACCGGCCCGGAACAGGACCGGATGTCGCGGACGAGCACTCCGTTTCACAAAGAGATATCGAGCGAACGATCGGCATCTTGGCACCCGAGACGTGTGCTTCGATTCGTCATGGTGAACCCAAGATAGTTCGGACACCATTAGGGAAGACCCCGGCCCGATCTCAGGGAAAGGCTGAGACGCCGACTCAGACCTCGACCATGTGGTGGCGGATGGCGTAGCGGACGATATCGGCCGTGCTCGTGGCGCCGATCTTGCGCATGGCGGACGCGCGGTGGGTCTCGACCGTCTTGATGCCGACGTTCAGAAGCGGGCAGATCTCCCGGTTCGTTCGACCCTCCGCGATGAGCTGGACGACCATGCGTTCCCGAACCGTCAGCGGGCTGCCGTCCCGTAGCTTCCCGGGCTTGAGAAGCGCATCGAGCAGGGTTCCGGAGACTTGGCCCGAGATGTAGGCCTCATGCCGGGCCAGCGTCTCGATGGCCTCGAGGAGATGACCCTGAGCATCCGACTTGAGGAGAAAGCCGCGCACCCCCGCCAGCACCGCCTCCCTGAGAACTGAATCATCATCGTGCATCGTGAAGATCAGGATCTCGGGCCGCCGGGGCCGGGCCCGGAGCTGTCGGGCAACCTCGACCCCGTTCATGACAGGCATGGCGTAGTCGAGCACCAAAATATCGGGTTTGTTCGCCTCGGCGGCCCTGAGAGCCTCCAAGCCGTCCCGTGCTTCCGCGACCACTTTCCAGCCCGGCCTTGTCTCGAGCAAGGCACGCAGCCCGGTTCTGAGCACATCATGGTCATCGGCAATGAGGATGCGAGTCATGGCGGGACCTCGCGGAAAGAGGGCGTCATGCCCAGATTAGCCTGATGGTGCCACCGCGCCATTGCGGTAAACCCTGAGATCCGCCTCAGAAGCATGTATCGCCTGCACCATCTTCGATCGCCGGGTGCAGCGGTATCGAGGCCCGCACCGTCGTGCCCCGCTGGCCGCTCGTGATCGACAGGTTCCCGCCGAACTGCAGTACCCGGGTCCGCATGCCGGGAATGCCAACCCCCAGTTCCGGGAGGGCATCATCCTTGGTCCCCGGGAGACCAACGCCGTTGTCGGCAACCCTGAGCTTCAGGCTCGGCCCATCCACCTGGATCGTCACGGATACCCGGGTCGCCCGGGCATGGCGGTGGACATTCGTGAGGGCCTCCTGAACGACCCTGAGAATGGCCCGCTGTACGGGAGGGGCTGCCCCGTCCGCTGCATTGTCAACCTTCCAGGCGAGGTTCAGGCCGGTGCGCCGAGCAAAGCCCTGAACGAAGTGCCGCAAGGTTGATGCCAGCCCGTCCCGGTCAAGGCTGGGCGGAAAGAGCAGGTACGAAAAGGCCCGGATTTCGCGCTGGGCTTCGGCCAGCGAGGCCGTTGTTCGCTCGAGTACCGCGGCGAGGTCTGGATCATTAGGCACCAACAGCTGAATTTGAGCGAGGCCAAGCCCCGCAGCCGCAAGGTGCTGTGTCGTGGAGTCATGCAGCTCCGCCCCGATCCGGCGCCGCTCCTCCTCCTGGGATCTGAGGAGCCGTTCTGCTGTCGCGTCGAGCTCCCGGCGCACACTGGCGAGTTCCGTGACGTCCTCGTGGGCCACCACCGCATGCACAGCCCCTTCGTGCTCGAACCGGTTCGCCCGCAGCAGGAATCTGCGGCTCCCGCAGATGTACGGCATCCGGAAATCTGATCGGGTGCCGGCCAGCAGCGACTCGATCCCCTCGGCCACAGCAGCCGAGTCGGCTTCGGATTCGGCGCCAGCCCGGTAGACTTCAAGATAAGGGGCTCCGGTGGGATTGGCCCATGAGGTTAGGGCGTTTTGCTCGGCAAACTGGCGCCACGCTTGGTTCACGGCAATGATCCGCCCGACTGCATCCAAGACCGCGATCTGGGCCGTGAGGGAATCAAGGGTCGCGTGCAGCAGGCCTGTGGCGGAGATCAACTCGGCTTGGCTCTCCTTGTAGGGCTGGATGCAGGTCGCGGCCCCGAAAACCCGAGTTACGAACCCGTCGACCTCGCGCCGGAAGACCTTTTCCCGGCTGCGAAGCCAGACATAGCGGCCGTCGGGCCGCCGCATTCGGTACTCCACCTCGGCGACCGCCTCATCGGAAAGGCCCCTGAGCCGTGCGAGGTGATCGCTCACGGCCGGGAGATCCTCAGGATGGATGAGAGTGCCCAAGACCTCCGCATCCATTGCCGCGATCTCGTCGCTGGACCAGCCCAGGATCTCCCGTACCCGCCCGGTGATGAAGACATTGCGGTGAGTGATCAGATCATGAACGTAAAGGATGTCAGGCGAGGCCTCGATCATCTGCTGAACGAGCCGTTGGGTATCTTCCTCCCGTCTCAGTGCCTCGTGCTCTACGGTTACGTCGCGGGCGCTCCCGAGGATTCGGTAGATCCGCCCGGAGTCGTCCCGGACCGGGGTGAGAACGGTGTGCCAGTGCTTGACCCCAGCGGGCAGGTCCAGGGTCTCGTAGTACCGGATGGCCGCGCCCGCTTCCACGCAAGAGCGGTAATGTTCCGTCACTGCATCCGCGACCGCGGGCGGCAAGCATTCATGCGGTGTCCTGCCGGACACGTTAGAGCTCCCGAGGCCCGTGCGTCTCTCATGGGCTGGATTGAGGAGTTCAAAGACGAAACGGTCCGGCTCGACCGCGATGATGAAGAGGCTCTCGTCGGAATGCTCGAACCAGACCTCACCCGCCTGCTTGAGCAAGGTGTCAGGGAATTGCAAGCGCCGCAATCGAGCTGTCATGAGCTTCTCCCGGCCATATCCCGGACGCGGATTCCCTTATGAATAGTACGGCTTTGAGGAGGGATTGTCTCCGTGGTTTCCGGACCGGCTATGTGGAAATAAACGGCAATGCTCCGGAGTGCTGGACAAAGCTCCTTTGGTCGGCGAGCGGAGCGATCGAAGTTCCGGTCTCTCGGCCCGAGCAGCAAAATTCCGCA